>JAZKJM010000005.1 GCA_040384265.1 Pseudomonadota bacterium
CGTTCGACTTGCATGTGTTAAGCCTGCCGCCAGCGTTCGTTCTGAGCCAGAATCAAACTCTCATGTTTTGATTCGTGATCTTGGATGAATCCAAGATCGAAATTGAATAGACTCACACAAACCATACCAATTCAAACTTGCCATAAAGGACTTACTGTTTGAGTTGATACTTATCTTGCGTTCGGTGTGACGACGAATCGTCACACTAAATTACTTGCATGATTCGCAGGTATGGTTTGTGGAAAATTTCTACCACACACCCACCTGCGCTTAAACGCTCTTCACAGTATCATACATCAGAATGTTTCGTGCCGCGATGTTCTAGCGGTGATCCCATTCGCCTCCTTGGAGGCCCTTCCGAAGTGCTTGTCTGCACCGCGTCGGGATGGCGGGTATAGGCATCATGGCCCGACTAGTCAACAACTAAAAATAAAAAACTTCACTTTTTTTTGCAGTCTCCAATTTTTTGAGGAAAACTGCGGGTGAGCGGTATATAAAAAACTGCTACTGCCTGGCTTTGAAGCTGTTCAGGAAGAACAGCATGCACGCGTTATCAGCATAGGTCTTGTTATAGACGGCTGCGACGGTGGTTCCTGAGACGCAATTGGGCATCGATGCGTAGGGCTTATAGCTGCGGATGCTGCCAAGCGCGGGCATTTCATCATCCACTTTGCTGTCGATCCCCCATGCTTCGGATGGCGTGATGGCTGTGCCATTGGGATAAGAGTCCGTCACCGCGCGGCCAAAAAACAGGGTGTTGTTATAGTCGCCATCAAAGTTGGTGGTGGTGGATGGCGTGGTGGCATCGATGATACCATAGCTGCCGACATGGAAGCCGGCATTGGTAATGGTGCTGCTCGGGGCGTTGGCCGTTGCGCCTGTAAACAGGGAGTGTTGCGCGCTGTTGGGGCCAGGGATGCCGCTGAAGCGGCCGGTGATGAGGCCCGCGGCAGAGAGTTGCTGCCAGGCGCGGAACACTTCAACGATGGTGCCGCTTTCGCTGATGAAGCCGTCGCCGTCACCATTACAGGTCAGTGCGCCGACGCTGGCGGTGGTGTTGGGGGTGGTGCAATCCGTGTTTACGCCGCCACCGCCGGCGTTGCCCCAAATGCGCTGCGCATCACGCATATCGCCGGGCAAGGCACCATATTTATCGCGAAAATTTTGGATGCCGACGGCATAGGTCATGGCATCGGTGACGATTCCGCGTACTTCCGAGGCGCGCACCATGGAGCGGCCAGCGGTAATACCGCCAACCAGCAAGCCAAGGATGACAAGCACAATGGATAACTCAACCAGTGAAAACCCATGACGGCTGGCGCGCATGCAATACCCCTGTGTGTTTCACAAAATCATGCGCGGTGTCGCCCATAATAGCAATACAAATCAGGTGGCTTGGGGGCGCTTATTTCAGCCCAAGCAGGGCGTAAAGTTCTTCCTTGGTGTTCGCTACGGTGTAGAACTGGCGGGTTTCCGGGCGGGCGAAGCCCTGGGCGATCATATGCTCCATCAGGGTGATCATATGGTCCCAATAACCATTGTGGTTATAGATAATCACCAGCTTCTCGTGGATTTTGATCTGGCGCCAGGTGATGACTTCGAACATCTCGTCCAGCGTGCCAAAGCCGCCGGGGAGCACGACGAATACATCCGCATGGTCGTACATGATCTGCTTACGCTCGTGCATGGAATCGACCATGATCATGTTGCTGAGCCCGCGATGCTCAACCTCAATGCGGCCCAGCGAGCGAGGGAAAACGCCGATTGCCTCGCCCTGTCCTTCAAGCACGCCGTTGGCAACCGCGCCCATCAGGCCGCAATCCCCGCCGCCATAGACCAGCTTTTTGCCGCCGGCGGCCATGTCGACGCCCAGCTGGCGCGCCATTTCCAAATGTTCTTTTGGCACCGCATTTTGCGCGCCACAGAAGACGCAAATTGCGTCGGTTTTATAGGTGATATCCTGCATAAATTATCCGTTTTGTTATTATTGTTAATGTCTTCCTTTTCAATCGAGTGGCGGCACCATAGAGATTTTATGAATGATTGCAAGTCACGCCGAATCTGGCTAATGCCAGAGGCATGACGGACTCTCCTCATTATCTCGGCCACCGCGCGCGCCTGCGGGAGCGCTTCCTCGGGCCCAGCGGCGACGCCCTGCCCGACTATGAGCTGCTGGAACTCATTCTTTTTTCCGCCCGTCCGCGTGGCGATGTGAAGCCACTGGCCAAGCAATTATTGAAGCAATTCGGCAGCTTCGCCAATGTCATGTATGCGGATGAAACCGCCTTACGCGCCACCGATGATGTGGGGGATGCGGTGATTGCCGCCCTCAAAACCATCCGCATCGCCACCCAGCGGATGATTAAATCAGAAATTGGCGACCAGCCAGTCATTCAATCATGGACGGCGCTGATGGACTATTGCAAGCTTGCGATGGGGAAGAACAAAATCGAGGAATTCCGGGTGCTTTTCCTCAATAATCGCCATGCGCTAATTGCTGACGAAGTGATGCAGCGCGGCACCATCAACCACACGCCGGTCTATCCGCGCGAGATTGTGAAACGGGCGCTGGAGCACTCGGCATCGGCCATTATCCTGCTGCACAACCACCCCAGCGGGGATGCGACGCCATCCAAGGCGGATATCGACATCACTAAGAAAATCATCGAGGCCGCGGCGACCGTGAACGTCACCGTCCACGACCATGTGATCGTGACCGAAAACGGCCATTATTCGTTCAAGAGCTTCGGGATTATTTAGAGCTCCGTCATTGCGAGCGTAAGCGAAGCAATCCAGCGCGCGCAAGCGCCAGCAAGAACTGGATTGCCGCGTCGCTTCGCTCCTCGCAATGACGATCTGTTATTTAGCCACGTTCCTCGTCTTGTGCAGCGAGTAGAACACACCTGCCGCCAGAATCGCCACCGTGACGGCCAGCGACACATCGGACGGCACCTTTTCCAGCCCGAACAGGCCCGGTACGATGACTTTGCCGCCGATGAAAATCAGCACCGCTGAGAGCGAGTATTTCAGGTAGGCGAAGCGATGCAGCATGGCCGCCAGCGCGAAATACAGCGCCCGCAGGCCGAGGATGGCGAACACGTTGCTGGTGTAGACGATGTATTCATCCGTCGTCACCGCGAAGATCGCAGGCACCGAATCGACCGCAAAAATCACATCGACAAATTCGACCACCAGCAGGCTGATGAACAGCGGCGTGGCGTAGCGCAGGCGCTTGCCCGTCGCCGTATCCACCTTGCGCACGAAGAAGCGGTTGCCGTGCAATTCTTCGGTCACCCGGAACTGGCGCTTGATGAATTTCAGCATGAAGTTGTTGGCAATATCGGGCTCTTCATCGCTGTCTTTCAGCATTTTGATGCCGGTGAAGACAAGGAACGCTGCGAACACATAGAGCACCCATTCAAACTGATGCACCAGCTCGGCGCCGATGCCAATCAGCAGCGCGCGCAGCAGGATGACCCCGATAATGCCCCAGAAAAGCACGCGGTACTGGTATTGCCGCGGGATCGCGAAATAGGAAAACACCAGCGAAATAACGAAGATATTATCCAGCGACAGGGTTTTTTCGATAATGAAGCCGGTGTAATAACTTTCCGCCGCTTGCGAGCCGAGTTCGTAATACACGAACACGCCAAACAGCAGCCCCATCGAGATGTAAAACGCGCTGAGCTTGAGGCTGCGCTTGACGCTTAGCTCCGTATCCTTGCGGTTGAGGATGCCAAGATCGAACGCCAGCAGCAGGATCACCACGGCGAGGAACGAGCCCCACATCCACAGCGGCTTGCTCATTATGCTTATATCCAGAAATTCCATCATGGTGGTCGCCTTTTATGGTTGGTGTTTCTTGTGTTTGGTGAGGAAATGCTCCTCGATATCGAGCGTGCTTTCATGCCCGATAGATTTTTTATTGGTCTTCAGCCATTCATCCATCTGGTTGCGGCCGACGGTGAACAGCAGCTGGAAGAAATCCCAATGTGCGTTCATTTTGCTGGATGCATTCATCTCGCGCAAATCCGGCGGCGGCATCACCCGGTGCATGCGCATATTGGCGTAATCATGCGAATCCAGTTTGCCCGAAGCGATGAGTTTGCGCACGAAATTGATCGCCCGCATTTCGGCAATCAGGCTTGAATTGAAGCTGATTTCGTTGACCCGATTAATGATATCGAGCGCATTTTTGGGCGTACCGCTGCGCTTGAGCGGGTTGATTTGCACCAGCAGCACATCCTCGCAGCCGGTCTTGTATATCAGCGGCCAGATGGCCGGATTGCCGACATAGCCGCCGTCCCAATAGGGCACTCCCTCAATCTCCACCGCCTGATACATGAACGGCAGGCAGGCCGAAGCGAGCAGCACATCGATAGTGATTTCCTTGCCGCGGAACACCCGCGCCTCGCCGGTTTCGACATTGGTCGCGGTGACAAAAAGCGGGATGCCGTTTTGCAGTGCCTTCACATCCAGCACCCGCTCCAGCACGTCGCGCAACGGGTTATAATTCAGCGGATTATATTCATACGGCGAAAACACACGCGTCATCATGTCCGCCGGGTTCAGCGCCGAAAGCCATGCAAAGCCGGGGATGGCGCTCAGCGTGTCGTCGCCCAACTGGCCGAAGGGCTGCATTAAGGTCGCCGCGGCGCTGATCTCATACCAGAACTCGTGCAGCTGGGCTTTGGCGCGGGCGCGACCGCCTTCGTGATAGCCGTCGGCCAGCACGGCGGCGTTCATCGCCCCGGCGCTGGTGCCGCTAATGCCACGGATTTCGAGGTCTTCTTCATCCAGCAAACGGTCGAGCACGCCCCAGGTGAACGCGCCATGCGCACCGCCACCCTGCAAGGCAAGGTTGATACCGCGCGTGGCGGTCGGTTTACGATGTGCGGCGGAGGTCGCCTTTTTCGCTGCCATTATTCAGCCGTCCACCCGCCATCGATCGAATGGGTGGTGCCGGTGATGTTGACCGCCGCATCCGAACACAGGAACACCGCCAGCGCGCCAATTTGCTCGGGCGTGGTGAAGCGGTTGTTGGATTGCTTCTCGCCCAGCATTTCCTTGGCGATGGCCTCGGAAGTTTTGCCTTCTTTAGTGGCGCGGTCGTCGATTTGTTTTTGCACCAGCGGTGTCAGCACCCAGCCGGGGCAAATGGCGTTGGCGGTAATTTGCTTCTCGCCCGCTTCCAGCGCCACCACTTTGGTGAGGCCGATAATGCCGTGTTTGGCGGCCACATAAGCCGATTTCATCGGCGATCCGACCAGCCCGTGGGCCGAGGCGATGTTGATAATGCGCCCGAAATTGCGCGCCTTCATGCCCGGCAGGGCCGCTTTGGTGGCGTGAAACGCCGAGCTGAGATTGATGGCGATAATCGCATCCCATTTATCTTCCGGGAAATCCTCGACCAGCGCGGTGAACTGGATGCCGGCGTTATTGACCAGCACATCGAGCGTGCCGAACGTGTCCTCAGCCTGTTTCACCATCGCGCGGATATCGGCGGGCTTGCTCATATCCGCTGCGGAATACGCCGTTTTAACGCCAAATTTGGTCGCGGTGTCTGCCACCAGCGCGTCGATTTCCTTGGCATCGCCAAAGCCGTTGAACAGGATGTTGATCCCCTGCCCGGCCAGCGCATGCGCAATGCCCAGCCCAATGCCGCTGGTGGAGCCGGTAACAATCGCGGATTTGCCTTTTAACATCGCGTTTCTCCTTCTGTGCGCACCCGTCATACCCGCATCCGCCCGCCCATGCAAGCCACGGGGCATTACACAATGGTAAGGTGGAGGCGCATTGTCTTAAAACCGTAACATGACATTGGAGGCTGGGCGGCTAGACTAATTAAGAATTAGTTAATGAGCCTCATGCCCGAACCAATAAACAGTCGCTTAAAGAATGCCATGAGTGCCGATTTGCGCACGCGTGAGGATGTGCTCACCTATATGGTGGAGCACGACATCCCCCACTCTACCGATTTTTATGACAAGACCCTTCCCGATCCGGCGCTGCGCAACCAGTTTAATTATACCTATGGCCTCGATAAGCTGCCCGAACTTAATCTCAAGGAAAAGGGCGCATCCACTATTTTGGTGTTCGAACATCAGAATATTGAAGGCTACCAGCATGGCGAGGTCAATGCGACCATCGCCCAACGGGTGGGTGAAAGCTTGCAAAAAGGCGTCGATACCATTTATGCGGCCCTCCCCATCAACTTAAGTTATCTTCCGCAGCTTGCTGAAGGCGTCAAAGACAGCGTTCGGAACTTGTTTGGTAAAATCGGCATACCCGTATTTAATACCAGCATCGGTTGGGAAGATTCCCATTTAAGCTTCCACCAGCCGCAATTGGACAAAGAGGGCTTCCGTCGCATGACGGCTTTTTTGGTCGATTCCGCCGGCAACGATGGCATGAAAGACTATTACGGCAACGCCACCCCCGGCCAGAAGCATAATGGCGCCAGCCATTTTCCGCCGCTCGTGGTTCATGTCGGTGCTGCCGCGCAGGTGCGCGACAAGGACGGACATTGGCTTGGCCATTATAATAAAGAGGGCCGGTGGATTGGGGACTGGAACATTGAAAGCTACAGTTCCGCAAACTGCCCAACGTTCGTTGCGCCTGTTGCTTCCGCCAATAAAATTAACTGGCATGCCAATTTGCCGCAGGAAATTAGCGGCACCTCAGCCTCTGCACCCTATGCCAGCGGAATGCTCGCTACCCTGAACGCCCGTTTTGGCGCTTACCTCACCCGCGAGCAGATGCTTTATGCGGTGATTGCCACCGCGACCCCGATTGAAACCGTGGCGCAGGATAATGAAAAACCAGCCACCACCAAGCCAATCAGCTACAGCAAAACAGCAAGCGGACTTCTCTTTAACCCGGAATATGCGGGTTTTGGTCTCGTCCACCCCCACAAAGCGGATAGGCTTTTGGCGCAGATGGTTCGCTTGACGCAGGCCAACCCCAGCAGCATCACCACGCCGGTTGAGGAAATCAAGGATCTGCTTATCCCGAACGATACAAGTCCCCCCAAAGATGCGGATGGCTTCTATAGCTACACCATCACTATGCCGCCGGGGCTTGCGCTCAAGACAACTGTTGCCATCGAATTTTCGCAAGACCATGACGCCCAAACACCGCATGGGAAAGTGACGCTAACGAGCCCTTCCAATACTACCTTCCCCATGATTATGAGTCGCCTGACTGAGTCCAAACTGGGGACGAATGGCGTTACCTATTGGCCATTTTCGAAAAAAGATGTGTTTGGCCTGAGCACCAGCCACGCATGGACGGGAGAAGAACTCGCCGGAAGCTGGACCGTCAGAAGCACCACACCCATTCGGCATTTGCAGCTCAGCCAGCACCACTTCATGGAAAAGGACATCATCAAGGATCTGGATGTTAAAAAACTCAGCGACATGCCGATACCTGATTTGGCGAATGCAAAAACCATCCGTGAGATGAGAGAACCAGCGGCTACGACATGGGCTGGATACGTCACCGCACGAAGCACGCAACCCGTGGCAGACCGCACGGATTTTCTCCGCCCTGTACTTTCTGTCGAAGAGCGGCGCCAGGGCCAATCGCAATCGGGTTTCCGGGAATAAACAGGCATAGCGTTCTTGCGCGTTAATTAGGCGCGGTTACCCCGCGCATGCGCTACCACATCGGTGCGGCCTGCCGCAAAGGCGGCCTGGAAAATGGGGACGGACTGGTGTGGGTTGCAGCTGCCGCACATGAAGACATCGATGGCGACGTAGCCGGTTTCGGGCCAGGTGTGGATGCTGATATGCGATTCCGACAGGATGGCGACGCCGGTGACGCCTGCATTTTCGCCGAAGCTGTGCAGGGTGACATCCAGCACGGTCGCACCGCAGGTGGCGGCCGCGTGGCGCATGGTTTGCTCGATATGGGCGATGTCCTGCAGGTGGCTGCAGTCCCATAGATCGATCAGCAAATGAAGGCCGGGGGCGATATAGGTCATGTGGCTTGGCCTGCGTTGTAAAAGAGGATGCGTTTCCAGTCGGTGCCGGGTGTTTTAAGCCGCCAGATGAAACCGTCCAGCGCATAATGCGTCAGTTGCGGCAGCGCGAGCAGCGGCACCAGCAAGGCGAGGGTTTCCTTGCCCTCGATGGCAGGCAGGAAGCCAAAGGGGGCGAACACGCCGCGATGCTCCGTCCAGACCAGCGCATCCCACAGCCCCTCTTCCACATAGGCCAACAGCACCAGTAGCCCAATAAAAACAGGCAGCCATGCGCGGGTGAAGAACCGGCGCAGGGTGACGGCGTGGGCCAGCTGTTTTTCTGGTTGGATGCGCGACTGGTTGCGCCCATAAATCCAGATCAGCGCCATATAGGGGATGCCGTGGGCGAGCACGTTGGCGGCGGTGAAGGCAATATCGCTATCGAAGGCGACGATGCCCACCCACCATGACGCGGCCGTGCCCAGCATCAGCAGGTTTTTTGGTAGGTTGAAGCGGCGGGGTTGCTTGAGTTGCCACAGCTCCTTGCCCACATAGGCGACGAGCAGCGCGGCATATATCCACAGCGCCACGGGTGCCAGCCACTGGGCGCGGATGGCAATGAAATCATGGGCAATGAACCACTCGAACTGGCGCGGCAGGTGGGTGTGCCAATAGATGAGCGGGTAAAGCGTCGCCATGTAAATCGTCGCCTTATCGATGGTAGCGAACCAGCGTGGTTGCCCGCGTTCGTTGCGCCGGTAGATCATCATCAAACCATATTGCTGGCGCACGAAATGAAAGACCGCGAGATACGCGATCGTGCGCCAGAACCAAAGTGGATCGATGCTGTAGAGGATGGTGCCGATGGCCCAGCAGGCAAGCGGCACCAGCGTGTAGAGCACCCGGCGGGCGCGGAATTCCTCGGGGTCGGCGTAGGTGCGAAACAGCGTGCTGTAGACATGCGCGACATCGACACCGATGACCAGCACGCCCCACATCCAGATGGGCATGGTGTCGATGTCGCCGATCGTTTGCTGGAAACAAAGCAGCAGCGCTGTAATCACCAGTGCCGGGGCGAGGATGAAGGCCCCATCGATGCGCGGCGAATCAATCCACGGTTGGCTCATAGGGATGACCGGAAGGGATGGTTGAAGTGGCGCATCAGCGATTCAGCGGCTTTCACGCCGTGATGGTTGGCTTCCTCGAAAATCGAGATGCCGCTCATATCGGAATGGGCATAAAAAACCGGTGGCTTGGTGGCAAGTGCAGCCGCCCGCTGTGCCCCCCAGACAAAGCCCGGCGACGGGCGGATCATGCCATGCCCCCACAGCCACACATCCAGCTGGGCCACATGGCCGCGCAGCTCGGGGTGGATGCGCAGCAGCTCTGTAAGCACAAGGTCGCGCCACTGCTCGTAGCTGCGGGCATAGGCTTGCTCGCGCGCCTGTTTCGGTGGCAGGTGGGAAAGTGGCCAATAATAAGTCAGCACCGTGCCGGTCTGCACGCGGTTGAGGTTCTGGTGTGTGGCCACCACATAGCCCAGCAGCGGGCTATTATAGACCATATTATCCCATGAGAGCGGCGCACCCTTGCCTGCGGGCAAGCGGTTGAGGGTGATGTTGGCCACCATCCACGGGCTGTAGTGGAATGTGCTGAGGTCACGCTTGGTTGGCAGCAGTCGCTCGGCAATGAAGCGCGGCGTGGCGATGATGACTGCCTCGGCCTCCACCCGCACGGCGACATCGCGGGCGATGTCCATGTAATCCACCGTCGCGCCCTTTGGCGTTTTTTCCACATGGAAGGCAAGGCACTTGGGTTGCAGGTGGCCTGCGAGTTTTGCTTTCAGCTGGTTAACGATCCAGCCGTTGCCTTCGGGCCAGGTGACCACGCTTTGCCCATCGGTGTTGGCGGCTTTGCCGCTGCGGCCTGCGAAATAATGGATGCCTGCCCAGGCGGAAACATCGGCGGCCACGGCGCCATAATCGTCGCGGCAGCAATAATCGACATACCAGCGCAGATGGGGCGAGTCCCAGCCGTTTTGCTGGAGGTAATCGGCCATGGTGATGCGGTCCAGCGCCCGCCATGTGGGGTCGGCGGAGCTTTTATCGAGCGGGATGGCAAACAGCTTGCGCCCATCCCTACCCCTGGCTCCGCGCAGTTGCTCCATCCGTGCGAAGAAATCGTTGTATTGCGCCCTGTCGGTATCGCTGATGCCGATTTGCGGCACGATGCCATCCTGCCAGCGCCCGTGCATGAACAGCCGCTCTTCCGGGTCGGCGCGCAGGTAGTATTCGTTGTAGATCGGCTGGCCGTTTTCTTCGCCGGTGATGATGCCAAGCTCACGAAAAAGCTCGCGCGCGCAGGTGGATTCCTCGGTCAGCAGCGGCACATAATGTGCGCCCCACGGATAGGCCGAGGTAGCATTGCTGCCACTGCTAGCATTGCCGCCGACCTCGTCTTCCAGCTCAAGGAGCAGAAAATCCGTGACGCCGGATTTTTGCAGCTTCCATGCCGCCGACAGACCCGCGATGCCGCCGCCGACGATGACTATTTTTTTGCGGATGGTTTCAGCGGGTGGGGGGAATTTGCCCTCGCGCAGCCGGTGCCCGCGTGCCGATGATGCGCCCACGATGCGACCGGCGACAGCGCTGCCAGCCAGTGCCACCCATTGGCCCACTGCCGCTAGTGCTGCGACGCCTGCGCTACCGATGAGAAACTGCCTGCGGGTGAGCCTGCGCATCAATTCACCCCATACTGGGCCCACTCATCATCGAAATAATGCACGAGCACCTGGTTATCGAGGCGGTTTATCTCGGTGCGCAGCATGGCCATATCGCTGGGGAATTGCAGCATCAGCTTTACCGATTGCTCATTCACGAACCGCAGGCCTTCGGGGTAATGCTGCGCGGGGGCAAGCGGCGCATTGCCCGCCAGCACAAAGCCCCATTCGCCAAAGGATGGCACATAGGCATGGTAGGGCGTGGTGATGAACCCGGCGGCGGCCATGGTGTTATTTACACACCAGTAGGATTTGCGGGCGATGAAGGGCGACGTGCTTTGCACCACCGCCAGCCCATCTTCGGCGACCACCTGGCGCAGCAGTTTAAAGAAGGTGAGCGAATAGAGCTTGCCGATGGAGTAATTAGAGGGGTCCGGAAAATCCACGACCACGAAATCATACGGTTGGTGGGTTGGGTTGGCGATATATTCCCTGAGCCATAAGAACGCATCGCGATGGACGATTTCGACTTTGGGCGAGCTCAGCGCATGATCGTTGAGGTTGGCCAGCAACCCATTGCCGGAAAACAGCGCGGTCATGGCGGGATCCAGCTCGATCTGGGTAACTTTCTCGACGGAGGGGTATTTCAGCACTTCGCGCGCGGCAAGCCCGTCGCCGCCGCCGAGGATTAGCACACGTTTGGGCTGCTTCAGCGATGCCATGCCGGTGTGGATCAGCGTCTCGTGGTAGCGGTATTCGTCGCGCGAGGAGAATTGCAGGTTGTTGTTGAGGAACAGCCGCAAATCATGCGGCGCCTTGGTGATGACAATGCGTTGGTATGGTGTCGAGAGCGAGTAAATCACCGGATCGGGATACATGCTGCTTTCGGCGATATCCATCACCTTGTTGCCATAGACAAAGCCCATCAGCAGCGCAAAAAACGTGATCAGCGCCGTTGCCCGATGCAGCTGCACTTGCCGGATATGGCTGCCGAAGCGATACAGCATCCACAGCGCGACGCCGACATTCATCATGCCGAACATGAAGCCCGAACGCACCAGCCCCAGATGCGGCACCAGCACGAGCGGAAACAGGATGGAGGCCGCCAGCGCGCCAATATAATCGAAGGTGAACACCTTCGAGACGAGGTCTTTGAAATCGAACTCATCTTTCAGGATGCGCAACAGTAGCGGGATTTCGACCCCCACCAGCATGCCGATCAGCAGCACCGTGCCATAAAGCGGGATGCCGAAAGTCGTGATATACTGGAAACAAATAAACAGCAGCGCTGCGGCACTGCCGCCAATGGCCCCAATCAGGATTTCAATTTTGACAAAGGTGGTGAGCAAATTGCGTTCAATATAGCGTGACAGCCACGAGCCGATCCCCATCGCAAACAGGTAAGTGCCGATGATGGTGGAGAATTGCGTGACGGAATCGCCCAATAGGTAGCTGGCGAGCGTCCCTGCAATCAGCTCATAAATCAGGCCGCAGGTGGCAATAATGAAGACAGAAAATAAAAGTAAAAATGCCACGCGGGTGAATCCTTAGCCGTGAACAGCCGCGGCGATAATCAGGGAAACCCCGATCAGGAATGCGGCCACCACAATTGCCAGCGCGCTGTTTTCTTTCTCGACCACCAGCTTCCACAGCGAGTGTTTTGGCGTAATCACGTCGATAAAAACAAATGCCCCGATCAATGTCAGAATGCCGACGACAGAAAACACCAGCGAGTTATAAAGCGCGGGAAAATGAACTATATCCATAAAAACCTCCTGAAAATTACTTGTGATATTGCGTGCTTGATTTGTTGGCGCGCACGGCGCTGCCGAAAAGCCCTGACCACGTATAGCCTTGATGGGTTGCTACCGCAAACAGCAGCAGCACAAGGGCGCCATAACCGGTGAACAAGGGGTGCTTCATAGGAATACCGACCACACGATCCAAAGGATAAAAAGGGCGGCCCATCCCCATAAGGGCATCTTTTTGCCCCCAGTATCGCTGTCGCCCTCGACATCGTACCGATACGCCATGGGTGCCTGGTCGCTATTGCTCCAGCGTTTGGCCTCGAACCGCGAGTGCCGCCAGAAAGCAAAGCCAGGATAGCCCAGTAGCAGCACCAGCGCCCACCAGAAGTTTTCCCAATCCGGCACGTCGCGCAAGATGCGCATATCGAAGCGCATTAGCCCGTTATTGTTGAATGCCTGTGCATCCGGCACCACTTGCAGGTGGTAGGCGCCGCCCGGCACCGCATCCAGGATGCGCTCTTTTGCCTGCCCACCTTCGGACCATGCACCGTCACTGTCGTGGCCGTGGTAATATTCAATCGGCAGGATGGTATCGCTTGATTTGTCCGTTGCATCGTTGACGAGCGAGGTTTCCAGCTCCACCCAGCTGTTATCGACCGGCGATTGCGCGTAAATCGCTACGTTGCGCGTGCCCGGCGGGATCTCGATCAGGTCGGAAATGACCACCTGCCCCTTATAGATGGGCTCGGCAACCACGCTGCGCTGGTAGAGCAGCGTCTTGGCGGCGCTGGCCGAGAGCGCCAGTTGCAGCACAACAAGCAGCCCGATCAACAGGCAGGTGAGCTTGCGCAGGCCTTTGGTTCTTTTGGCATGCGGCGATGGCTGGTTGGGTGCGATGCCGATGGGTTGCGGGATATGTTTCAGCTTGAACGCATCTTTAATGTCATCCGCATGCATATATATGGCCTGCGACCAGACGATATCGCCTTGGCCCTCTTCCATCGACAGCATGAGCGGCGGAGAGATGGAATCGACAACGCGCGAGGTTTCGCCGACGCGGGCGCGCCAGTAGAATTCACCCATCACGTAATCCACCCGCGCGCCGCCGCGCAGATAGACTCGGTATTTGCGGTTATCGAATGTCACTGCATCCGCGACGCCTTCTCCGCGGACATGGCGGCGCAGCATGCGCACGAAGTTCCAGTGCCCATCCGCCTCGGTCAGGAAGCGGAAGCCCTGATAAGGGTTGAATAGCAGATATTCCCGCCAGTGATATTGGCCGGATTCATCGCTGCGCACGCAGTAGCCGATGGCTTCCCACTCCACATCGAAGAGTACCGCCCGCGTGCCAAGTGGAATCACCGATTTTTCAACATTGACGGCGGCTTTGGTGATGATTTTGAGGTTCTCATTGGCGATGTCGATCAGCGACCCGCAGCTGCTGCATAGTGCGCTGATTGAGATGCCGACTGCGCGCACATCGATGCTGCCGCCGCAATTGGGGCAGGAAAATGTTTTTACGCCGCCAGCGAGTGGCTTGGTGCTACCATCCTGCATCGGCGTGCTTCTTCTGGCTGGAGGGTTGCGGGAGTGCTTTTTCACTCCAGCCGGGCAGCGCGCGCAGATGCGCGAGGTTTAGCTGGTTGAATTCGACATATTCCCCAACATACATGCGCGCGGGCGTGTGGAGAATGAACTCCGCACTGGCGAATTCGCCGTCAGGCCCCGCAAGATCCACCACTTTGGAAACGCGCCCGTTGCGCGCAGCGACGGGCAATTCGCCTTCGCTTCCGAGGCATGTCGTGTCCTTGATGTCCGCCACAACGAACACGGTTTTGTGAATGGAAAACGTGCCGCCAAGCTTGGGAATATGATCGAGCACGTCATCGCCTTCGACTTCAAAACTGAGGGCTAACGACCCTTGCGCCTCGGCCAGCCAGCCTTTTTTGCCTTCATCGGTGACAAAGAACCATTCGTTCCAGTTGCCGTCCTCCCAGCCCACTTTCACGCGGCCAAGCAGGGTGAAGCCGATGTTTTTGTATTTACCCGTTGTGCCAATTTGCAGTGGGCTGATATCGTCAGGCAATTGCGCCATGGTGCCGATCAGCTCCACCGCCGTGTCATGGCGCACCAGCAGCGAGCGGCAATAGCTGCAGACGCAACTGACCGACACGCTCGACTGGAAGTGGATCGACGCACCACAGGATGGGCAATTGAAGTCCTTCATTAGCGAATCTGCTGAAGGAGTTCCGCCTTTTTCGCATCGAATTCGGCTTGCGTCAGGATGCCTTTTTTCAGCAGGTCACCCAGCTTTTCCAGCGTCGCCATGGGATCCGCTGCCGTGGCGGGTGTTGCTGGTTGTGCGCCGCCCAGCGCGCCCACCATCATCTGCCCCATCGCCATGCCTGCGCCAAGGCCGGCACCGGCGCCAGCCACTCCGCCCTCGTTTGCCGCCGCGACGGGAAGGCTATCGGCCGCCTGGAATTGGGTGTATTTTTGCAAATCGCCCACCATGCGCATCGAGGATGCTTTATCCAGATGTTGCTGTAACTCCTCCGGCAGCGAAAGGCTCTGCACGAGGAAGGTGTTCAGCGCCAACCCATATTCTGCAAATGCCGGTGCCACGGCTTCTTTCAGCCGATCCGAAAATGCCTGCTGGTTCGATGCCATATCCAGGAACGCCACGTTGCTTTGGCCGAGGAAGCTGCTGATTGCCGTCAGCACGGTGGCGCGCAATTGCCCTTCGAGGTCGTGGACGGTGTAATCGCCCGTGGTGCCGCTGAGTTTGGTCCAGAATGGCTCGATGTCGCGGATGGCGTAGGAATAAATCCCGTTCGCGCGCAGGCGTATCACGCCAAAATCCTTGTCGCGGATGGTGATCGGCATGGCCGTTCCCCACGTCTGGTTGGTCTGCTCGCGGGTGCTGAAGAAATACACATCCGACTTGAATGGCGATTCAAAGCCTTTATCCCAGTTGCGCAGGTAGGTGAGGATTGGCAGGGTCTGCGTCGTCAGCGTGAACAGGCCCGCATCGAACACATCCGCAACCTTGCCCTCGTTGATGAACACGGCTTTCTGCGATTCGCGCACGGTGAGCTGCGCGCCGTTCTTGATCTCCTGTCCCGCAGTCGGGAAACGGTGCGCCAGCACACCCGCGCCCTCTTCCGTCCACTGGATGACTTCAATAAACTGCTTATAGAGAAACGATCCCAGACCCATAACACACTCCCTTTTTTTGATTCCTTATAGGGGAAATCTAATGGAAAGCATGATGAAAACAACGTATTTTTTTGATGCTGTGGGTGGGGGTGCAGCCAACTCTCCACTGAGGGAGAAGATTTGGTGGCTCGGGGGTGATTTGAACACCCGACCAAGGGATTATGATTCCCCTGCTCTACCACTGAGCTACCGAGCCGCCGAGGGTCTTGAGAGGCGCGAATCTAGCCAAAACGCGTTCGCTGTCAAGTTGATAGAAACAGGGTGGTTAAAAAGGCGTGTGCCCGCCGCCCAATCACAGCTGCAGGGATTCCAGCGCCGATTTGATATCCCAGATCACCCGGCGGGATTCCTCGGCCGTGTAGCTTTCCGCCGCTGCGCCCCATACGGGGTTGGGCCACGCGCCATCCGTTTTATAGCGCGCGATGACGTGGATATGCAGCTGGCTGACCTGGTTGCCAAGCGTGGCGATGTTGAGCTTATGCGGCGTCACCACCGCTTGCAGGATGTGCGACACCACGGCGATTTCGTCGCTCAGCTGGTGCTGCTGTTCGCGCGTGAGGTCGATCCACTCGCTGGCCCCTGCCACGCGCGGGATGAGGATGAGCCACGGAAAATGCTTGTTATCCATAAGCCGCACGGTACATAAAGGCAGGTCGGTGATGGCATGCGCATCCCGTTCCAACCGCCTGTCCAACTCGAATTGATCCGTTTTCATATGCAAACCCGCCTGAAAAATGCCGCTGATAACACGCCCACCGAACGGATGACGCTGCGGTGGGTGTATGTGTATGTCGCGCTCATCCCCCTCGTCAACTGGAGCTTTGCGCATGTGCCAACGGTGGCGATGCCCGACGGTGGCGCATGGTCGCCGATGGCGATTGTGACCGGCCTCGTGCTGGTGTTCCGCGATTTCGCCCAGCGCGAGGTGCATCATTATATTATCCTGCCGTTGATGATTGGTATTGGCATTTCTTATTTCATGGCGCCGCCCGCCATTGCCTTGGCCAGCGGCATGGCGTTTGCCGCCAGCGAGCTGATTGATTATGTGATTTTCACTGTCAGCAAGCGGCCATTCTCAAGCCGTGTGATGCTCTCGACCATGCTTTCAGCACCGGTGGATTCGGCGTTGTTTCTGATCATTGCCGATATTGCCGTGCCCGGCGTTTTCAGCACGCTGACGCTCATCACCTCCGTCGCCAGCAAGCTGTTTGGGGCGTATGTGGTCTATCTGCTGATTAAGCGGCGCGAGCGGGAGGCTTAGGCAAATACCCGCGCGAAAATCGTGTCCACATGTTTGGTGTGGTAGCTCATATCGAACAAGGCGGACAGCTCATCGACCGACAGATGGCCACTCACGGCGCTGTCGTTCTTCAGCTCGTGCAGGAAATTCGCGCCTTCGAGCCAGACTTTCATGGCGTTGCGCTGCACCGCTTCATAGGATGCTTCGCGGCTCATGCCCTTTTGGGTGAGCGCTAGCAGCACGCGCTGCGAGAAGATCAACCCGCCGAGCTTATCGAGATTGGCTTTGATATGCTCGGGGTAAATCACCAGTTTTTCGACCAGATCGGCAAGGCGGTTCAGCGCAAAATCCAGCGTCACTGTGGCATCCGGCCCGATCATGCGCTCGACGGAGCTGTGCGAAATATCGCGCTCGTGCCAGAGGGCGACATTTTCCAGCGCCGGGGTTACGAAGCCGCGCACGATGCGGGCAAGGCCGGTGAGGTTTTCGCTCAGCACCGGGTTGCGCTTATGCGGCATGGCGGAGGAGCCCTTCTGGCCCTTGCTGAAGAATTCCTCGGCTTCCAGCACTTCGGTGCGCTGCATGTGGCGAATTTCGGTGGCGATGTTTTCGATGGAGGAGGCAATCACCCCGAGGGTGGCAAAATACATCGCATGGCGATCACGCGGAATCACCTGGGTGGACACCGGTTCCACCGCAAGGCCGAGCTTGGCGGCGACATGGGCCTCCACCTTGGGATCGATGTTGGCAAACGTGCCGACCGCACCCGAAATGGCGCAGGTGGCGATTTCTTCCTTGGCGCGCAGCAGGCGCTCGCGGTTGCGTTTAAACTCGGCATAAAAGCGCGCGAATTTAATGCCCACCGTCACCGGCTCGGCGTGGATGCCGTGGCTGCGGCCCATGGCGGCGATGTCCTTGGTTTCATAGGCCCGGGTTTTGAGCGCGGCGAGCACGCGGTCGAGGCCTGTTAGCAACAGATCGGACGCTTTCACCAGCTGCACGGCAAAGGCCGTATCCAGCACATCCGAGCTGGTCATGCCTTGGTGGAGGAAGCGGGCTTCCTCGCCCACTTGCTCGGTGACATAGGTGAGGAAGGCGATCACGTCATGCTTGGTGGTGCGTTCGATTTCGTCGATCCGCGCGACGGCGGCGTCGTCATAACCCTTGGGTGCGCGCGCCCAGATGGCTTTTGCGGCATCCTTGGGGATCACGCCCAGCTCGGCCATCGCATCCGCGGCGTGGGCCTCGATCTCGAACCAAATCTGAAAACGCGTGGCAGGCTGCCAGATGGCGACCATCTCAGGGCGTGAATAACGTGGGATCATGGTATCTCCTTATGCCGAGGGCTCGGCCTCACCGATAAAATCGGGCGCATACTAGCGAAGGATTCCGGCGCGCCAACTAAAAACTAGTGAACATGCACCGCGCCGATGGTGCTGCTTGCCACCTTAAATGTCGGTGCTGCCGGCTTCGATTGGGTGCTGGTGGCAAGTTTTGGCAACGTATCCGGGTTGACCAGCCCCGCAAATTTGCTGGAATCCGCCGGGTCGCCGGAAGCCATCATCGCCCCTTTTGTCAGCGCCACCCCAGCGATTTTCGGCTGAATCGCCTGATCGCCGCGCCGTTGCTCGTAGTGCAGATGGATGCCACCATCCGATAGGCCGCTTCTGCCCATGACACCGATTTTTTGGCCCTGCGCCACCTCTGCACCAAGTGCTGGCATATTTGTGGCGCTCATATGGCCATAGAGCGTAGAAATTCCATTAGCATGGCCAATAATGACAGCATTGCCGTATCCCGATTTTTGGCCCGAGAAGAGTGTAATGCCCCCGGCGGAGGCAAGGATATCAGGCGTGGAATCGCCACCGCGCGCACCAACATCAACACCGGCATGGTTCGTACTTGCGCCTTCGATTCCCGTATCACGATGCCCGAAACCGGATGTGATCTGTGATTTACCCAGCACCGGGCTTTTAAATACCACAGCCTCACCTTTATGGGCTTCCTGATAGGCTTTCCATTTCGGAATGACATTCGCCTGAACGATGCTTTGCCCCATGCGCAGCGTTTCAACGGGCGTATCGGGTTTTTCGCCGGGCGTTTCGTTTGGGGCTTCTTTGCCGGTGAGGAAGGATTCAAAAAAGAATTTCAGGAATCCCATGATCATCCCGAGAATTCCCTGATCCGCGGATTGGGCGGATTGCGTCAGCTCGCGTTGCTGGGCTTCGCGTGCCTTGATCTGTTCGGGCGTCTCTTTGGGAGCTGTATCGGTTCCTGCCATACTCACACTATAACCCGGCTTGATGACAGTTTGATGACAACCCGACCACTAATCACCCCTTGCCTAAATGGGATTTCGTTTTATGAAGGGCTGATGCAATTATTAGGGAGAGCCCGCATGTCCGCCGCCAAGAACATTGATACCACCTCGCGCATGGAAACCGATTCCTTTGGCGAAATCGCCGTTCCGGCGGATAAATACTGGGGCGCGCAGACCTCGCGCTCGCTGATGAATTTCAAGATCGGCGGCGAGACGATGCCCAAGCCCCTCATCCGCGCGCTGGGTGTGCTGAAGCGGGCAGCGGCAGCGGTGAACATGGAAATCGCCGGGCTCGATAAAGCTGTCGGCAAAGCGATGGTGGATGCGGCGACGGAAGTAATGGATGGCAAGCTGGATGAGCATTTTCCGCTGGTTGTTTGGCAGACGGGCTCGGGCACGCAGACCAATATGAACGCGAACGAAGTCATCAGCAACCGGGCGATTGAAATGCTCGGCGGGGTGATGGGCAGCAAAAAGCCCGTGCACCCCAACGACCATGTGAACATGGGCCAATCGAGCAACGATTCCTTCCCGACGGCGATGCATATTGCGGCGGTGGAGCAGATTCACCACGCGCTGATCCCGGCGCTCACGCACCTGCATGGCGCGCTGGCGGCAAAGACGAAAGAGTTCGAAAAGATCGTCAAAATCGGCCGCACCCATTTGCAGGATGCGACGCCCCTCACCCTTGGTCAGGAATTTTCCGGCTACACCACGCAGATTGAATATGCGATTGCACGGGTAAAAAACACGCTGCCGCGCCTGTATCAACTGGCGCAAGGTGGCACGGCGGTGGGCACGGGGCTGAACGCCAAAATTGGTTTTGACACCAAGTTCGCAGCGGAAGTGGCCGCGATAACCAAACTGCCGTTTATCACCGCACCGAACAAATTCGAGGCCCTCGCCGCGCATGACGCGATGGTCGAAGTTTCCGGCGCGCTGAACACCATTGCGGCCAGCCTGATGAAAATTGCCAACGACATCCGCCTGCTGGGTTCCGGCCCACGCTGCGGGTTTGGTGAGCTTTCGCTACCGGAAAACGAGCCCGGCTCCTCCATCATGCCCGGCAAAGTGAACCCCACCCAATCCGAAGCGATGACCATGGTGGCGGCGCAAGTGATGGGCAACCATGTGGCCGTCACCATCGGCGGCAGCAACGGGCATTTCGAGTTGAACGTGTTCAAGCCGGTGATTATTTATAACGTGCTGCAATCCATCCGCCTGATTGCGGATGCGTGTAACAGCTTCACGGATAATTGCGTGGTCGGCATCGAGGCGAACACGGATCGCATCACCCAATTGCTCAACGAGTCGCTGATGCTGGTGACGTCGCTGAACCCGCATATCGGTTACGATAATGCCGCGAAAGCCGCCAAGAAAGCGCATAAGGAGGGCACCACCCTCAAAGCTGCGGCGATGGCGCTGGGGCTGCTATCTGCCGAGCAGTTCGATCAATGGGTGCGCCCGGAAGATATGATCGCGCCGAAGTAGTATTACTGGCTTCGCAAGATCGCACATGCTGTGCGATTGCTGCGCGCCGCGTTGCGGGCTCATTCATGGCTGATGTGGTCTGCTGACCGCATTCGCTGGGGCTAATAACTCCGATACGGCGCTTTGCCTTTGAGGACGACCTGAATGGTGCCGATGAGTGCGCCATCGGCGCCGGGCTGCATGTGGATGGTCACATCGTCACGCGCTTTGGCGGGGAGTTTTTTGTAGCCGACATCTGCATCATTGCGCGCATCGTTGGCGAAATAAAATGCGGATGAATAGACGGGCAAGCCATTCGCTTTCACGCGGATATTGACGTATGGCGCGCTTTTGGCGTCAGCGGGCGCCGGAAATGCAGTGATGAAGGAGAAGCTGCCATCAATATCGGTATAGCTGCGACCTGCTCCGGCAAATACTGGGTTGGGCGTTGCCAAATCATCCGATTCCGCAAGCAGCCAGCGGCCAAACGGGCTGACCTGCCATAATTCTATAATGGCCTCGGACACCACGGCGCATTCGCTATCGAGCACCCGCCCCCTCAGGATCAGCTGCTGCCCATCGGCGGGAATCGCTTTGCCAGTGGGCAAAATCAGGTTATTGCTGGTGACGATGGATTTTGCGCCGGGGTAATTACGGCTGGGCACGCTTGCGCTCGGCGCGCATTGCGGCGCGGCCTGCGCCGCTGTGGCAACGCCCATTACCAGCATGATTGCATAGATTCGAAGAGCCATTGCGCGCACCTTTTTTCTTGTGATGCATGAGTAGTAGCACAGGCGTTTGGGAGTTCAACCCTAGTGGCGTGTCGGGCTCGCCGGGTGGATGCGGGCCGGGTTGTAATCGCCACCCGAGACTATCTGTGCCCAGCGTTTATCGTGCATATCCGGGTCGTTCGCGGCATCCTGCCGGGCAAGTTCATCCGCCTTGGCGAGCAGTGCGGGATCATGGCGCACGAGGCTGCTGGCCTGCACGGTGGTGGCTGGCGGCACGGCTTTGAGCTTCGCCGGCGGTGCTTTCGCCTCCACCGGATCACCCGCTTCGCGACCGGTAATCTCATGCTCGATATGGGTGCCGAGCTTCCACATCTGCTTGAGGGATTTTCCGGCACCCTGAATATTGAACGAGGCGACATTATCAATCAGCCCGTTGATCGCGGTGTCCATTTTGCCTTGCGGATCATCCACCCGCAGGCCGGTTTCCATTTTCGCCCACATATACGGCGTGTAAGAGGTCGAGGCATCGACCCATTGGCGCATGAATTTATTGCGGTCGGCCTTATCCTTAAAGATTTTTGGCCCAATGTTTTTACTGGCCAGGTGGTCGCTAAAATTCTCGGCATGCGTGCCCAGCTTATACGATTTTTCGCCAAACCAGTTGAGGGTTTTGCTGAAGCGTGTCTCGAATTTATCGAAGCTGGTTTCGTTCGGGTAATGCTCGTAACGCGCCGCATCGTGGAAGCCGTGGATCGGGTTGCCATCGTCATGGCCGAGGCTCGACGTGCCATCCGCATGCATGGTCACGGTGCCTGAGCGCCACTTGCTTTGCGGCACGCGGATCAGCCAGAACGGCACCACCGCCGGGTTCATGTAGAGGTTGGCTTTGATGAAGCTCTTCGTCACATAGCGTAGCGAGGTGCCCACCCCATCGACCGCCGCCGTGAGCGGATTGAAATGATCCGGCACGTGTGGCGTGATGCTGAAACCGCTGTCTTTCCATTTGGTAAAACCATTCGCCACCGCATCGTAGCCCTCGCGGTACATCAGCGTATACCAGTTATAGCCAACGAAGCGGGCATGCAGATCCAGCGCGCCTGCCAGTTGATAATCGCCAATGACTTTGCCTGCGGTATCGACCTTATACGCACCGCCATTCCAGTTCTTGTCGAAGGCAATTTTGTGGCCTTCGAAGCGCTTGTTGAACACATTGCTCAGGAACTGGCGCTGGAATTTCATCTGGAAGGCGTACGGAATCGCGGCGGCCCAGTCTTCGCCCTGATTTTTCGAGAAAACCTGCCAGGAGGTTTTCGCGGTGGAGCGGGCCCATTTATGCCAATCAATGTGCTTATGCTCGCCCTTGGTAGCGGCCTCGCCGTTATCGTTTACCAGCCATGGTTTTTTGATGTTGGGGTCGAATGCCTGAATGATATTACGGGTCGAGGCATCGCCGACGGAGGCCATTGCGAAATCAAACGTGAAGTTGACGACTTCCGCGCCATAGCTGCGGCCGCGCTTGGGCTCGTTTGCGAACTGCCGGGTGCCACGAAAACGCAGCGCTTCTTCAGCTAAATGCGTGGCTTCCGCAGTGGAATGGCCAGCCATTTTGCCAATGCCTGTGGTCGCGCGGAGGATGTTTTTACCCAGAAGGGTATCGATGCCCTTCGCGATGGCCTGAAGCGGTTTTGATTTGTCCCATGTTTCGGGGCTGTATCCCTTCAACTGACGGTCGGCAATGCGCCCGCCCCAGGTGAAGAAGGCGGCGCCGACGATGCCGCGCGAAACCAGACGGATCGCGGCGCGGCCCGACATGCTGTCGCTCCAGGCCGGGGCATCGGTGGTGCCGGCGTTGCCGAACAGGTAATTCTGGTAGGAGCCGTTTTTCTTGCGCTGGGCGGCATCGGCTGTGGGTGTTGCGGTTTCCGGCTCGCCCTCGCCACGTGCGCCCACGCGCAGCGCCGCCAAGCGCACGCGCTCTTGCTCCTCGCTGTCGTTCAGCGGGCCGATCTGGCGTTCTGACGGGTCATTCGTCAATGCAACCTCATGGTTTTTCTCACCTTACAAAATAGCACAGCGCAGGCGCGTGGTATGTGAAGCTTTTGTGACAGTTCAGCTGCCGCAGCGCAGCATTTTGCGGGGTTATTCAACCAATTGTTGCAGTTGTGTGAAGATTGCGCTGGTTTCACCCAATTTCCTCGTGGGAAGCCGCACGTCTTGGTATGCTACGCGCGAAGTATACCCAACACGAAAACCAAAAAATGGCCACAGGAACACCATCCAATTTTCTTGCCTCCCGGTCGCTGAAAAGCGCCGAGTGGATGGCTGAGAACGCCTACATCGCGCCGGGCTTCCACCGGCTGTTGACAGCGGGTGGGCTGACGCTTGGCCTGTGGGGCGGGCGACGGTTGATGGATATCATCACCGCGCGTGACGCCATCACGGGACAGGAAATTCCGCAATACCAGGCACCCGAAATCGTGCGGCCCATCCACGGCATCATGCGCTACAACCCCTATTCCGATGCGGCGACGGACCGTTGGAAATTTGTGGTGGACCGCATGGCGCCGGTCACGCTGGGCGCCGTCGCGGCGTATTGGGGCAGCAAAAGCTTCTTCCACGGAAAAATTCCCGGCAAGGAAGCATTCTTTCCATCCGGCGAAAAAGCGCTGGAGGCGCTTAAGGCCGGAAAAGTCTCGACAGAGGCGACCGATACGGCGATCAACCTTGCTCAATCGGAAGCGATTCGTAAGCTGGCGGCGGGCACACTGATTGAAGGCAGCGGCGGCGGCGCGCATCTGTTTGGCGCGTTTATGCCGCTCAATAACAGCCTCATCGCGCTTAATTTCCAGATCGGTGCGGACAAAAAAATAGCGATCCCGTTCATGAGCGGCCTCAATAAATGGCTGGGCAACCATGGCAGCTCATCGCGCGGGTTTTTCGCCGCCGCCCGCCATACCGCGAAATGGATGGAAAGCAACATTGCCCAGTTCGACAGCCCCCAGCATTGGGCGAGCATGGAGCAACTGCTGCCCAAAGCGCGCGATTGCCTGCAAAAGTTCCCTGACCGCACCGCGGCGGATGAAGAAAAGATGGCACGTGCCCTGCGTGAACTGATCGACGATGCCTACCGGCAGCGCAGCAGCTTCCTGCACGCCAACCCCAAAGCCGACATGAACGCGCTGCGCAGCCATATTTTCGATTTCGTCAGCGGCAAAACCCATCCGGGAAATATTGGCCTGTTCGGCACCGCGCTCGATAAATTTGTTCACAAGCAGGGCTTCAAACTCAGCGAATCGCGCATTGCCAGCGGCCGCTTCCCGTTTTTCAGCCGCATGATTGGCTCGCTGCCGAATGAAGAAAAATTCGTACGCAGCTACGGCGAATATATCAAAAAGGAATTCGAGCCGGGCCTGAATGTCGATCAATGGGTGAAAGACCAGCTGCACCGCGACCCGTGGAAAGTCGCTGCGGCCTATGGTACGGGCGCCGCTTTCATTGGCGCGACGCTGGCGGGTGCGGCCGTTGCGGCATCACACACCGACCGACAATCCGACAACCACCATGCACATATCGTCGAGAAAAAGCCCGCTCAAGCAATGGTCCACACCGCGGAATACCATAAATACGCCCCCTCGCCGCCCGACCCGAATGCCCCCGCCCACAGCGGCAACCTGGTCGATTGGGTGAATGGCAAGCCGCTTGATGTGGCCCACTGGTTAAGCCGTGTCGTTATTACTCCGCCGTCGATGCACCGCTTTATGAATGCGGCCTATCTTTCAGCGTTCCTGTATGGCGGCATGCGGTTTTCCAACATTCTGACCGGGCGCAAGCTTGCCAAGCTGACTGCCGGCACACTGGCGGAATCGGAAGTCGCGCTGAAGGATGTGTGGGCACCGCTGCGGCCGCTGCATGGGCTGCTTGCCTATACGCCCGGCAGTGCTGTCATCGCCGACCGTTGGCGGCAGGCCGCGCATTTCATTATGCCGGTCGCGGTGGGTATGTTCGGCACCTACGCGGGGAGCGCCATGTATTTCCGCGACCGCGCCAAAGCACTCGGCACGCCCGAAACGCTGGAGGATTACGCCGACCGGATTTCCATGGAGCAATCCAAATTCTACGCAGGCGCGACGGCGGTCACGTCTATCTTTAATACCGGCTCGGGCATCCATCTGCTGCCGGTGTTCAACTATTCGGCTAACTTACATAACCGCTATTTGCTCGGCAGCGGGCAACAGGTGGCGCTGCCGGGCTTGGGTAAATGGTGGTCGGGCAATGCGGGCACGACGCCGTGGGGCGTGAAGCGCACACTGCAATTCATGGAGAATTACCTCACCTATAACCCCGCCGCCCGCCCGCGTGAGCTGCCGGCGCTGGTACATTCCCTGATTGGCAAGCTTTACCCCAACTTAAACGAGACGGAACTTCTCGATAAAAAACAGCAATTCATCGATCGCATTCTGGATGTGCGCGACAGCTACCTTGCGGAAGGGGTTATCCCCATCTCCAAACGCGCCGCGTTATCTACGGCGATGAAGAAAATGCTCGCAGGCCAGGGCTTTGAAGTGATGCTGCGCGATGTTGGGCTGGATCCCGCTAATGCCAATCTGGCTGCCAATGGCGCATCAGGAACCATCGCCAATTTCTTCGGCCGCGGCAAGGCGGTGAAGCAGCTCTCGGAAGAATACCGCCATAAATTTACCGAACGTTTGGCCAAAGATCCGCTGGAGCCAAAAGGCTACCTGAAAGCACTGCTGGATGCCACCCCTGCCCCGGCGAATGATAACCCGAAAGAGCCCGCCAGCTTCGCCGCGCGCGTCACCGCTGAGCCAAAGCGCCCGCAACTGCTGAGTTAGCGCTTGCATTTTGTGCGATAATTCACTACTAAGCCGCACCCGCACGGAATTGGTTCGTGGGGGATACACACGTGAATGTCAGGGCTGCTCGGGGTGTTCCCAGTTTCCCGCCGGTGCTTGAACCCACAAGGTTTGGGCCATCGTTCACGGAGGATTAACCGGACTTAAGGAGTTGACTATCATGGCATTACCAGCCTTTTCCATGCGCGAACTGATCGACGCTGGCGTACATTTCGGCCACAAAACCAAACGTTGGAACCCACGCATGGCGCCGTTTATCTACGGCACCCGCAACGACATCCACATCATCGACTTACAACAAACCGTGCCGATGCTGCACCGCGCCCTGAGCGCCGTGCGCGCCACGGTTGCTAAAAACGGTCGTATCCTGTTCGTCGGCACCAAGCGCCAGGCGTCGGAATCGATCCAGGAATCGGCAAAACGTTGCGGCCAATATTATGTCGATCAACGCTGGCTCGGCGGCATGCTGACCAACTGGTCGACCATCCAGAACTCGATCCGCCAGCTGCGTAAATACGAAGAGCTGCTTGGCGATCCGCATTCGGGCCTGAGCAAGAAAGAGATCCTCACCACCCAGCGTAACCGCGACAAACTCGAGCGTTCGCTCGGCGGGATCCGCGATATGGGCGGCAAACCGGATCTGCTGTTCATCATCGACACCAACCGCGAAGAGCTGGCTGTTAAAGAAGCGCAAAAACTCGGGATTCCGATTGTTGCGATCATCGACACCAACTGCTCGACCGATGGCATCGATTTCCCCATCCCAGGCAATGACGATGCAACCCGCGCGATCAAACTTTACTGCAAACTGATTTCCGATGCGGCCCTTTCCGGCCTCAAGGAAAACCTCAGCGTGCAGGAATCTGATTTCGGCGCCGCCGAGGAACCTTCCGAAATGGAAGCGACCGAAGGCAGCACCCCGCGTCAGGATCGTGAAA
Organism: Pseudomonadota bacterium; assembly: GCA_040384265.1. GTDB lineage: Bacteria > Pseudomonadota > Alphaproteobacteria > Rickettsiales > UBA3002 > QFOX01. Next base: position 27,223 of record JAZKJM010000005.1, read on the forward strand.
AGGTAGCACGTGATTCGCGCAAACCAGCTGGCGGCAAAGGTGGCAAGCCTGCCCCGAAAGCTGCTCCAAGCTCCTCCACGAAGAAAGAAGCCTTCGCTGAAGAAGCCAAAAAAGCTGCTAAGAAAAAAGCGGTAGAAGTACCGTTCGAAGCCCCGGCTGCCGCTGTTGAAGCCGCTCCGGCGGAAGCGACCGACGATAAGCCAAAGAAATCGGCTAAAAAATCGGCGTAACACTATCGTTTGTCACCCCGTCGTATGACGTGGTTCATCTGCCTTTCGTGAAGTGAGATGGACCCCGGCATGCGCCGGGGTGACAGCATCAATCATTAGGAGATAAAAATGTCCGCACAATTGGTAAAAGAACTTCGCGAGCGCTCGGGCGCCGGCATGATGGATTGCAAAAAAGCCCTCGATGCTAACGGCATGAACATTGAAGCCGCCATCGACTGGCTGCGCCAAAAAGGCTTGTCGCAAGCCGCTAAAAAATCTGGCCGCGTGGCTGCAGAAGGCCTTGTCGCCGTCGCCAGCAATGGCAGCAGCGCAGCGGTTGTTGAGCTGAACTCGGAAACCGATTTCGTTGCCCGTAACGAGCAGTTCCAGGCTCTCGTCCATGAAGTTGCGCAGGAAGCATTGGCTTCGGGCACCGACATCGAGGCGCTGAAAGCTCAGAAAATGTCTGCCACCAACAAAACCGTCACGGAAGCGATCACGGAAGCCGTTGCCACCATTGGTGAAAACATGAACCTGCGCCGCGTTGCCACGCTGAGTGCAAACGCAGGCATCGTCGCCACCTATATCCATGGTGCGGTGAAGCCGGGCATGGGCAAAATCGGCGTGCTGGTTGCGCTGGAATCGACCGGCGACAAAGCGAAACTGGAAGCCCTTGGCAAACAAATCGCCATGCATATCGCCGCCAGCAGCCCAAGCTACATGCAGTTCAGCGACATCCCGGCGGCCGATAAGGCGCGTGAGGAAGATGTTGCGAAAAGCAAAGCCGAGAAGCTGTGGAGCGAGTTTGTGGAATTTGAAGCCGGCATGGTGAAATATGCCGACAAGCTGGCCAAAGAGCGTAACTTCTCCGAGAAGCAGTTCGAGCCAAAACTGAAAGAACTCAAGCAGACCATCCCGAACGTGGACACGCTGCTTGCCGATTTCGACCGCCAGAGTGTGAGCGAAGACCGCAAAGAGAAGCAAGACGCCGAGAAGACCAAAAAGCTCCTCGCCATCTTCTTCGAAGAAGCGGCCTTCATCCTCAAGAAAATCCGTTCGTATGGTGATGAAGCCGCCATCCGCGCGAAACTGGCGCAGCTGTATTTCGACGAAACCATCCGCGATGCCGTGCTGCATGAGCAAGTATTTGTGATCGATGGCAAAACCAAGATCGTCGATGTCATTAAAAATGCTGAAAAAGAAGTTGGCGCACCTGTCAATTTCCCAGCCTATGTGCGCTTCGCCCTTGGTGAAGGCATCGAGAAAGTCGAAGACGATTTCGCAGCCGAAGTGGCGAAAGTTTCCGGCGTAGCCTAGTCTATTGTTTGGCTACGCATTGATCTACTGATCAATGCTGCGCGCAGCGCCGCTGGCTCATGGCTGGCTCGCCCCGCTCGCAAACAGCATCAACGGCCAGCAAGCAATTGCTGGCCGTTTTCTTTTGCGCTATGGTGGAGGGCATGAAAAAACTCCTCGCCCTCACCGCTTTGCTGCTAACCACCGGCTGCGCCACCATCACGGCGGATTCCGACCAGCTGATTACCATCACCACCGACCCGGCGGGTGCGAGCTGTATCATCAGCAATAGCGCACAAAGCTATACGCTTGAGCAAACGCCCGGCAGCGTGACGGTGGAACGCGCCTATGAGCCGCTCGATGTGCTCTGCACCAACGCTGCAGGCCAGGCCGGGCGCACCAGCCTCACCGCCAAAACCCGTGGCCGGGCCTATGGCAACATCCTGCTGCTGGGCATTCCGGCACTGGTGGATGCGAGCACCGGCGATGGTTATGTCTACGAGCCGTCGGAGCTTGCAATAACGCTTGCGCAGTAAGGCTATTAGCGCCCAACTCCAACGGCATCACGATTGATGCGCTGTTCAGGATTTATTTGCTGGACCACCGGATATTCAAGCATGACTAATTCTTTTTCTGGACGCATATCGTTTACCATATCGGGCCTTCGCTCAAATCCAGCCGTCTCTAATATCCTCAAGGAAATCGTATTTTCGGGCTCTGCCCCAGCTACTATCTGGCGCACCCCGAACTCATGGCCATGGGCTGTAAAGCCCTCGACAACCTGTTGCACCATTTTTGTTGCTAATCCTTGGTTGCGGCAAGAAGGAAGCACATAGTACCCGATTGTCGCTTTTTTTAATTTTTCATACAAACAGACCTGCGTCTCGCCGAGCAGCTCCGCGCTTCCTTTGCGGCGTATCTGGAATTGGGCAACAGTAACATCCGCGCTATTGCTTTTAGTGTAATACCAATCATTTAAGTGTTTCGCTATCCAAGCCGGATCCTCAAAGGAGGTTTCCTCAGGTTTCCAACCCAAGCCGCGCACCCAATCATGGTCGCTATCTAGCATCATCGCCTTAAATGGTGCGGGCTCCAAACGGTGGAGTGGAACAAATTCTAAATCACCCTGGGCTGAGAGCATGTCGGCGATCTGTTCCATTTTATGGTTATAGGCCTCTAGTTCCACAGGCACTCCTTTTATAAGCCTGATTTTACACCAATAAGACAGGGCCAAGCATGACAGTTTCGTGAATATTGAACCGTTTTTTCCTAATTTTTCCTTGTAATTCCGTGGAATCGCAGTAGTTCTAGGCGCAATCAGGAGATACTGCATGACCGCCACCCTCGCCCAGCCTCGCACCGCTCCGAAATACCAGCGCGTGCTCATCAAAGTTTCCGGCGAAGCCCTGATGGGCGATAAGGGATATGGGCAGGATCTCGCCACCATCCAGCGCATCGCCACCGACATTAAACAAGTGGCCGATATGGGCGTGCAGGTCTGCGTGGTGGTGGGCGGTGGGAATATCTTCCGCGGCATTTCCGGCGCGGCGCAAGGCATGGAACGCTCCAGCGCCGATTACATGGGCATGCTCGCCACCATCCTCAACGCGCTGGCCATCCAGAACATCCTCGACCAGACCGGCATCGAAACACGGGTGCTTTCGGCGATCGAGATGGATCAGGTTTGTGAACCCTACATCCGCCGCCGGGCGATCCGCCATCTGGAGCGCGGCCGCGTGGTGATTTTCGCCGGCGGCATTGGCAGCCCCTATTTCACCACCGACACCACCGCGGCCCTGCGCGCCTCCGAAATGGGCTGCGACGCGCTGCTGAAGGGCACGCAGGTGGATGGCGTTTACACCGCCGACCCGAAAAAAGACAAAACCGCGACCCGCTTCGACACGCTCACCTACCACGATGTGCTGAGCAAGGATTTGAAAGTGATGGACGCCGCCGCCATTTCCCTCGCCCGCGAAAACCAGATCCCAATCCTCGTGTTCTCGATCCACGACACCGGCGCGTTCGCCCGCGTCATCTGCGGCGAAGGCAACTGCACCACGATTATGGACCCCAAATAACGGAGACTCTTATGCTGAACGACCTCACCAAACGTATGGATGGCGCGATTACGACATTGTCCAAGGAATTCGGCTCGCTGCGCACGGGCCGGGCCAGCACCAACCTGCTCGACACCGTGCAGGTGGAAGCCTATGGCAGCATGCTACCGATGAACCAGGTTGGCAACGTCACCGCGCCGGAAGCGCGCATGCTGATGGTTTCGGTGTGGGATAAGACGATGGTGAAAGCGGTCGAAAAAGCGATCCGCGAATCCGATATGGGCCTGAACCCGGCGGTGGATGGCCAGACCATCCGCGTGCCGATTCCGGCGCCTTCCGAAGAACGCCGCAAGGAAATGGTGAAGATCGCCCATAAATATTCAGAAGGCGCGAAAGTCTCGGTCCGCAACGTCCGCCGCGATGGGATGGATGAGCTGAAGAAACAGGAAAAAGAGAAAAAGATTTCCGAAGACGAAATGCACACCCAGTCGGACAAAATCCAGAAACTGACCGATGATTTCGTCAAGAAAATCGACGAGCTGATGGTCGCTAAAGAAAAAGACATTCTGGCTGTCTAGTGACCAGCGCCGCACAGGCAGTTCCCGCATCCGACGCGCCCCGTTTGCCGCAGCATATCGCCATCATCATGGATGGCAATGGGCGCTGGGCTCGTGAGCGCGGCGTTGCCCGGTTGCGTGGCCACAGCCAGGGCGGTGAGGCCCTGCGCAGCTTGCTCGATAGCTGCCGCGCGCGGCCCTATATCCGCCACCTAACGCTCTATGCGTTTTCGATCGAGAACTGGAACCGCTCCGCCGATGAGGTGAGCGATTTGATGAACCTGCTGCGCCATTACGTGAAGCGCGAGGCGCCGATTCTGCACGAAAATAACATCCGCATGCGCTTCATCGGGCAGATGGAAACGCTCGATCCGGATATTCAGCGCGACCTTGAAGCAGTGCGGCTGCTCACCGAAAATAACAGCGGCCTCACGGTCTCGATGGCGATTTCCTACGGCGCGCGGCAGGAAATCGGCGCCGCCATGCGCGCGATTGCGGCGAAGGTGGAGGCCGGTGTCGTGCGCGCCAGCGAGATTACCGAGGCGACCATCGCCAATCATTTACACACGCACCACACGCCCGACCCGGATCTGCTGATCCGCACCGGCGGTGAGGAGCGGTTGAGCAATTTCCTGCTCTGGCAATCGGCCTATACGGAGCTGTATTTCACCGACACGCTTTGGCCCGATTTCAAGCCCGAAGACCTCGATAAAGCAGTTCAAAGCTATAGCCAGCGGGAGCGCCGCTTCGGCAAGCGGAACGAAAGCTGATGGCATCGAGCGAACTCAAAACCCGCGTCATGAGTGCCGTTATTCTCGGCATAGCGGTGTTATTCATCACCTGGTGGAGCGCCGAAAGTTTCGCGCTGATGTGTGCGCTTGGTGGAGTGGTGGTGATGCGCGAATGGCGCGCGCTCACTCGCATGCGCCCATGGTATTTCGCACCGTTGGGCATAGTTTATATCGGCGCGGCTTTTGCAGCGCTTGTGTATGTGCGTTATGAAAATATCGCCATTCTCTGGTCGCTGTTTGCGATTGTTTGGTCGGGCGACGTGGCGGCTTACTTTGTTGGGCAAAAATTCGGCACCCATAAAATCGCACCACGCATCAGCCCCGGCAAAAGCTGGGAGGGGTTGGCGGGTGCAATCGTGGTTAGCGCTGCGGTGGCAGCCGTGCTGGGCCGCGTTGCGCCAGTGCCGCATGCGATTTTGGGCGGGTTGTTCGCTATTATGGGCCTTGCCGGGGATATGTTTGAATCCTCCCTCAAGCGCCGTGCGGGGGTGAAGGATAGCGGCAGCCTCATTCCCGGCCATGGCGGCTTGTTCGACCGGGTGGATGCGCTGCTGCCCTGCGCCATTTTTGCCGCCGCGGCGCTATACATTCGCCTTCATGTTCAGTAATCCTGACGCCATGCAGCAGCCCCACCCCATCACAGCTCCCCAGCGTGTCAGCATTCTCGGCGCGACCGGCTCGATTGGCGAGAGCACCTTGCGCGTCATCGCCCAGCATCCGCAGCGCTTCACCATCGCGGCGCTGACTGCGCAGGAGAATGCAGACAAGCTGATCGCCCTCGCCCGCCAATTCAGGCCATCGCTGGTGGCGATTGGCAATGCCGCCCATGCGGCGGCGGTGACCAGCGCGCTTGCGCCGCTTAACATTCGCGTGGTCGCAGGCGCGGCAGGCATCGAGGAAGCGGCAGCCGAAGCGGCGGATATTACCGTGGCGGCGATTGTCGGCGCGGCCGGGCTGGTGCCCGTGATGCGCGCCATTGCGCAGGGCAAGCGCGTTGCTATCGCCAATAAAGAAGCGCTGGTCTGTGCCGGTCAGCTGGTGATGGCGGCCTGCAAAACCTACGGCACCGCGCTGCTGCCGATTGATTCTGAACATAACGCCATTTTCCAGGTGCTGAGCGCACCTCAGCGCACGGCGGTCGAGAAAATCACCCTCACCGCTTCCGGTGGCCCACTGCTGCGCCGCCCGCTTGCGACGATGGATGCCGTCACCCCCGCCGAAGCCGTGAAGCACCCGCGCTGGAGCATGGGCGCGAAAATTTCCGTCGATTCGGCGACGATGATGAATAAGGGGCTGGAGCTGATCGAGGCGCATTACCTGTTCGACATGCCCGCTGAACAGATCGACGTGCTGATCCACCCGGAATCTATCATCCACTCGCTGGTGCATTATGCGGATGGCTCGGTGCTCGCGCAATTGGGCATGCCAGATATGGCGATCCCCATCGCCTACGCGCTGAGCTGGCCGGAGCGCATTGCGGTCGCCACGCCCCGCCTCGACCTTGCCGCCACCGGCGCGCTGCATTTCGAGCCGGTGGAGGAAGCCCGCTTCCCGGCCCTTGCCCTCGCCCGCGCCGCCCTCGCGCAAGGCCCGGCGCAGATGATCGCGCTGAATGCTGCCAATGAAATCGCGGTTGCGCAGTTTTTGGCCGGAAAGATTCCCTTCACCGCCATTGCGCGAATCGCCGCGCGCGTTGTAGAACAGATGGAGGGCGCGCCGATCAGCACTATCACGGATGTGATGGAAGCCGATGCTGTCGCCCGTAACCGCGCTAAAGGAGCGTCCGATGCAATGGTTTGAAACGGCTTTTCACTACGCATGGTCGTTCGCGCTGATTATCAGCATCATCGTTTTTATTCATGAGTATGGCCATTTTCTTGCCGCGCGCCTGTGTGGCGTCACGGTGGAAACCTTCTCCATCGGCTTTGGCCGCGAGATCATCGGCCGTACGGACCGGCGCGGTACCCGCTGGAAAATCGCCCTCTTTCCGCTGGGTGGTTATGTAAAAATGCTTGGTGATTCAAGCGCCGCCAGCACGCCCGATAGTGAAGCGCTCGGCGCCATGAGCGCGGAACAACGCAAGCGTAGCCTGCACCATCAGCCGCTATGGGCCAAGGCATTCATTGTTGCTGCCGGGCCGCTGGCGAACTTCCTGCTGACTATTGCGGTGTTTACCTATTTCATTTTCACCGTCGGCATCGCCTCGACCGAGCCGGTGGTGGGTGAAATTATGCCCAAGACACCCGCCGCCAGTGCCGGCCTCAAGCCCGGCGACCGCATCCTGAAAGTCGACGGCAAGGTGATGCACAGCTTTGCCGATATTCCCGATGCGCTGCTGACCAATCTCTACACGCCCATCCATCTCAGCGTGCTGCGCGGCGAAACGATGCTCGACCTCACCATTACCCCAATTGAGTTTGAGGAAAAAGACCTCACCGGCAATCTCAGCAAGCGGCCGCTGATTGGCATTCGCAGCAAACAAATCACGCGGGTGGATGTGAATTTCGTTACCGCGCTTTGGCTTGCCACTGAGAAAACCTATGACCTGTGCGCCACCAACCTGCATGCGCTGGGGCAGATGATCACGGGCGACCGCAGCGTGCGCGGCCTCACCGGCACGCTCGGCATCGCCAAGCTTTCGGGGGATGTGACGCAGCAGGGCGAAACCACCCGCGCCACCGTGCTGACATTGATGTGGTTTATCGCCATTCTTTCCGCAGGCATTGGGCTGGTGAATCTCTTCCCACTGCCGATGCTGGATGGCGGGCATTTGTTTTTCTATGGCATCGAGGCCCTGCGTGGCCGCCCGGTTTCGGAGAAAATTCAGGAATACAGCTACCGCGCTGGCTTCGCCGTCATCATGATGCTGATGGCGTTTACGCTGTTTAATGATGCACGAAAAATCTTCTTCTAGCGTCTGCGCGCAGAAAAATTACTATATACTGTAGTAACCGCGTAAATTCACTTGCTTGGCCGGGCGCTTTGCCGCTAGTGGAGAGTCATGCATTATTCTACGCGATTCTTTTCATTACTTGCAGTCGGGTTGGCGCTCAGCATCGCCCCGCACGCGCATGCAGATGAGCTGGTCAAAGAAATCCGCATCGAAGGCAACCAACGGCTCGAACCTGCCGCGGTGCTCACCTATCTGGGCATCCGCACCGGCCAGAGCGTTACGGCCTACGACCTCGATCTCAGTGTCAAAAAGCTTTATGAAACCGGCTTCTTCTCGGATGTCGGCGTCAATACGGAAAATGGCGTGCTGACGGTTCATGTGGTCGAAAACGCCAGCATCAACCAGGTGATTTTTGAAGGCAATAGCAAGATCAGCAAGGATGATCTCGAAAAAGAGATCACCCTGAAATCGCGCTCCGTCTATACGCGGACCAAGGTGCAGAGCGACCTGAAGCGCCTGCTCGATGTGTATCGTCGCAACGGCCGCTACTCGGCAGAAATCACACCGCAGATTATCCAGTTGGAGCAAAACCGCGTCAACCTGATCTATAATATTACGGAAGGGCCGAAAGCCTTTATCGAAAAAATTTCCTTCATCGGCAATGAGACCTATCCCTCGACCACGCTGGAAAAAATTATCAGCTCGTCGCGTGAGCGCTGGTATCAATTCCTCAGCGACAGCGACAAATACGACGCCGATCGCCTGCAATACGATCAGGAATTGCTGCGTAAATATTACCTCGAAAACGGATACGCCGATTTCAAAGTGAAATCCGCCATCGCCGAACTATCGCCGCAGCGCGATGCGTTTTACCTGACCTTCACGCTGGAAGAAGGCGAACAATACACGCTGGGTAATGTGGATGTGGTGACCAAGCTCGCCAAGAGCCGCACGCCGGATCTCGCCCCTTCCATCAGCACCCAGAGCGGCGATCTCTATAATGCGACCGAGGTCGAAGATAGCATCAACAAAATGACCGATGTGCTGGGCGATAACGGCTTTGCGTTTGTCGAAATCAACCCTGAGGTGAAGCGCCGACCGGGTAACGAAAAAATCATCGACCTGACCTACAATATCACCGAAGGGCCGAAGGTCTATGTCGAGCGCATCAATATTTTCGGCAACATGCGCACGCTGGATAATGTGATCCGCCGCGAGTTCAAACTGTCCGAGGGCGACGCCTATTCTTCCAGCAAGCTCAAGCGCACCGAGCAACGCCTGAACAACCTTGGCTATTTCGAGAAGGTCAACATCGCCCGCACCCCCGGCACCGCTGGCGATAAAACCCAGCTCGATGTGGAAGTGACTGAAAAATCCACCGGCGAAATTACCTTCGGCGCCGGGTTCTCGACCTCAGACGGGCCGATCGCTGACTTTGGCATCAAGGAAAAGAACTTCCTCGGCGGCGGTCAGGAACTGCGCGCCCGCGCTCAGGTTGGCGGCAACCGCCAGCAATATGACATCGGCTTCACCGAGCCCTATTTCCTCGGCCGCGAGCTGGAGGCTGGTTTCGACATTTATAAAACCGTGCAGAACTATCAGGATAATTCATCCTTCGACCGCGAGGCGCTCGGCAGTGTCTTCAAGCTCGGCTACAGCCTGAGTGAGCATATGAAGCACCAGCTGCGCTACACGATTGAAGAAAGCAAGATCAGCAACGTCGATGTCAACGCCTCGACCTACATCAAGCAGCAGGAAGGCACCTCCCTCGTTTCCATGGTTGGCCAATCCTTCATCGGCGATTACCGTGACAATAAATTCAATCCCACGACTGGCTATTACTGGCGCATCAACCAGGATGTGGCGGGCCTCGGCGGCGACGATAAATTCATGCGCCATGAAGTGCAGGGTGAGTATTACATCCCAATCGCCAAAAAATGGACGTTTGTCACCAACGGTTCCGCCGGAAATATTTTTGGCATCGGTGAAAATGTACGTATCAACCAGCGCTTCTTCCTTGGTGGCCAGCAGATACGCGGCTTCGCCAACGCCGGTCTTGGCCCACGCGACATCAACACCCGCGACGCCCTTGGTGGCAACAGCTACTATACCGCCAGTGGCGAGGTCCGCTTCCCGCTTGGCCTGCCGGATGACCTCGGCGTCAGCGGCGCGGCCTTTGTCGATGCCGGCAGCTTGTGGGACATTGATGCCACGGGCCCGGGCATTGCTTCTGCCAACACCATGCGCGCTGCGGGCGGGGTGGGTGTGGCGTGGTCATCGCCATTTGGCCCCATCCGCATCGATTTCGCCCTGCCGTTCATGAAGCAGGATTACGACGACACAGAAGTCGTCCGCTTCAACTTCGGCACGCGCTTCTAACCTACTGTAACTGCCACTGGACAGGGCGTTGGAAATAGTGCAGATTGCCGTCGATTTTTGTCTCACCCTTTAAAAGGTTCCTTCCCATGAAAAAATTCCTGCTCGTCGCCCTCGCCTCGTTGGCCCTCGTTGCCAGCCCGGCCCTTGCTGAAACCACCACCGGCGTGGTGAACATCGCCAAAATCATGCGCGATTCCAAAGCCGCGACCTCGGTGCGCAACCAGCTGCAAGCAAAGCAAAAAGCCTTCCAGTCGGATCTGGACGCCAAAGAAAAATCCCTCCTCGCTGAGGATCAGGCATTGGTAAAACAAAAAGACATGCCCGATAAAGATGCATTCCAGAAAAAAGTCACCGAGTTCCGCCAGAAAGCCGCCACCGAGCAGCAAGCGGTCAAAGTGAAAAAAGACCAGCTGGATAAAGCCTTCGGCACCGCGCTGGAAGAAATCCAGAAAAACGTCGTCGATGTGGTGAAGCAAGTCGCTACCGAGAAAAAACTGACGCTGGTGCTCTCCTCCGCACAAGTGCTGTATACGGATAACTCGCTCGACCTGACGGACGAAGTGCTCAAGCGCTTGGATTCGAAGCTGCCGAACGTCGCTGTCAAATTCTAGCCTGACGCGATTTCACGTTCATGGTTGACCGCCGCTTTTTCATCAATCACGGCCCGTTTGCTGTCGGCGACATCGCCGCAGCAACGGGCACCGTGTTGCAGCCTGGGGCGGATGCCACCCGGTTGATGAAAGACGTCGCGCCGCTTGACCGCGCGGGTGAACAGGACATCAGCTTTTTCGATAATTCCAAATACGCCGACCAGTTCGCCAACTCTGGCGCGGGCGCCTGTTTCGTGCGCGCCAAATACGCCGAGCTCGCACCCAAATCGATGATCGTGCTGCTGAGCGAAGACCCCTACCGCTGCTACGCGCTGGCCGCTCAGAAATTCTATCCCCACGCCCGTCCCGCCCCCGGCATCGCGCCCGGCGCCGTGATCGACCCTACCGCCACCCTCGGCCACGACGTGGCCATCGCCAGCGGTGCGGTGATTGGCGCGGATGTGGTGCTGGGCGACCGCTGCTCCATCGGCCCCAATGCCGTGATTGCCGATGGCGTGCAGATCGGCGACGACAGCAGCATCGGCGCACTCAGCAGCATCACCCACAGCATTATCGGCAAGCGCGCGATCATCCATCGCGGCGTGCATATCGGGCAGGATGGCTTCGGCTTCGCCCTCGGCCGCGACGGGCATGTGAAAGTGCCCCAGCTCGGCCGCGTCATCATCGGGGATGATGTTGAAATTGGTTCTGGCACCACCATCGACCGCGGCACCGGCCCGGACACGCTGATTGGCGACGGCACCAAGATCGATAACCTTGTGCAGCTGGGCCATAATGTGCAGCTGGGCAAACGCGTGATTATCGTCGCCCAGTGCGGCATTTCCGGCTCCACCCGCATTGGCGACGGCACCATCATCGGCGGTCAGGTGGGCATTGCCGGGCATCTCAAAATCGGTGCGGGCGTCAAGGTTGCAGCGCAATCGGGCGTCATGCACGACCTTCCTTCCGGCGGCTCATACGGCGGCAGCCCAGCCATTCCCTCGCTCGAATGGCACCGCCAGACCATCGCCGTTTCACGACTCAACAAACCAAAACGAGGCTCGAATGAGTGAACCCTTCGTCATCAATCCCGAACTCAAAAGCTTCGATGTCATGGGCATCCAGAAGCTCATCCCGCATCGTTATCCGTTTCTGATGATCGACCGTTGCGTCAATATCGTCGATGGGAAATCGATCGTCGGCATCAAAAACGTGACCTGCAATGAGCCGTATTTTCAGGGCCATTTTCCCAACCATCCGGTGATGCCCGGCGTCCTCATTGTTGAGGCGATGGCGCAATCGGCCGCCGTGCTCGTCATGAACACGCTCGGCCAGACCGCGCATGGCAAAGTGGTGTATTTCATGTCTGTCGAAGGCTCGAAATTCCGCAAGCCCGTCGTACCGGGCGATGTGCTCTACATCCACTGCGAAGCACAGAAAAGCCGTGGCAATGTCTGGAAATTCTCCGGCGTCGCCAAGGTCGATGGCAACAAGGTCGCCGAAGCCGTCTACAGCGCGATGATCATGGATGAAAAGGGCGCGTAATGAGTTCCACCATCCATCCCACCGCGGTGATTGCTGAGGGCGCAAAGCTCGGCGCGAATGTTTATGTCGGCCCGTATTGCGTCGTCGGCGCGAACGTCACCCTGGGTGACGGCGTGCGCCTGCTCAGCCATGTCGTGATCGATGGCGACACCAGCATCGGCGCAGGCACGGAGATTTTTCCGTTTGCCTCCATTGGTCACCGCCCGCAGGATAAGAAATTCAACGGCGAGAATTCGCGCCTTGTCATCGGCGCACGCAACGTCATCCGCGAGCATGTCACTATGAATCCGGGCACCGAAGGCGGCGGGCTCATCACCACCGTCGGCGATGATTGTTTGTTCATGGCCGCCACCCATGTGGCGCATGATTGCATCATCGGCAACGGCGTGATTCTTGCCAACAACGCCACCCTCGCCGGCCATGTCAGCGTTGGCGATGGCGCGATCATCGGCGGGTTGGCTGCAGTGCACCAGTTCGTGCGCATCGGCGCGTATGCGTTCGTCGGCGGCATGGCCGCGGTCGAAAAAGACGTCATCCCCTACGGCATGGTGGTTGGCGAGCGGGCCAACCTTGCGGGCCTCAACCTTGTCGGCCTCAAGCGCCGCAACATCGAGCGCGAGCATATCCACGCGCTGCGCCATCTCTATAAGCAGCTGTTCGAAGCCAGCGGCGGCACCCTCAGCGAGCGCGCCGCCACGCTGAACACGGCGGATGCGAAAGCGGAAGTCAAAGCCCTGCTCGACTTCGTGCTGACCGATTCCTCGCGCTCTTTTTGCACGCCGAAAATCGACCGTGAGGCTGCGTGAGCGCGGCCGCACTTGCTGTGCCCACCTTGCCAACCCTTGGCATCATTGCCGGTGGCGGCGAGCTGCCCCGCACGCTGATCCGCGCCTGCCAGGAGCTGAACCGTCCCTATTACGTGCTGGCCCTGCAAGATAGCGCGGATGAGCTGACGATTGCGCTGGCGGGCGAGCAGCACAGCGTCATCCGCATGGGTGCGATCGGCAAAGCGCTCGAGATCCTGCGCGCCAACCATGTCACCGAGCTGGTGCTCGCAGGCCGCGTCACCCGGCCCAAAGTCTCCACCCTACGCCCGGATTTAAAAGGTGCGAAGCTGCTGACCCGCCTTGGCAGCCAGTTCCTGAGCGGCGATAACGAGCTGCTTTCGGGCGTGATCGAATTTTTCGAGGAAGAAGGCTTCCACGTCACCGGTGCGGAGGCCATCGTCAAAGACCTCCTCGCGCCGGAAGGCATGATCGGCTCCATCTATCCCGATAAGCGCGCCCAGTCGGATATCGAAATCGGCGCGCGCGTCGCCCGCGCCATCGGCGCGCTGGATATTGGCCAGGCGGTCATCATCCAGAACGGGCTGACGCTGGGTGTGGAAGCCGTCGAGGGCACGGATGGGCTCATCACCCGCTGCGCGCCGCTCAAGCTGGAAGACAAAGGCGGCGTGCTGGTGAAGGTTAAAAAACCGCAGCAGGAAAAACGCGTGGACCTGCCAACCATCGGCCGCTCCACCATCGAGCGGATTGCCGAATGCGGCTTTGCCGGTATTGCGGTTGAGGCAGGCGGCTCGCTCATCCTCGGCCGTCGCGAAGTTGCGCGGCTGGCGGATGCGCTGGGCGTTTTTGTCATCGGCTTTTCGATTCTGGAATAGCATGACCCGCCCACTCACGATCACGATGATTGCCGGTGAAACCTCCGGCGACCAGCTCGGCGGCTGGCTGATGGCCGCCATCCGCGCCAAGCGGCCGGATGTGCAGTTCAACGGCCTCGGCGGCCCGATGATGGAAGCGCAGGGCTTAAGCAGCCTGTTTCCCATCCGCGAGATTGCGCTTATCGGCATCGCTGAAGTGCTACCGCACGTGTTCACCATCAAGCGCCGCATCCGCGATATGGTTGCGTTTATCGAAGCGCAGCAGCCGGATGTCGTCATCAGCATCGACTCGCCGGGCTTTGTGCTGCGCGTCATGAAACAGCTGCACGCGCGCGGCAAGGTACGCCCGAAACTGGTGCATTATGTCGCGCCAACCGTTTGGGCCTACCGGCCGGAGCGTGCTAAAATCGTCGCCGAGCGGTTCGATCATTTGCTGTGCCTGCTGCCATTTGAGCCGCCCTATTTCACGGCGGAAAAACTGCCCGCCACCTTCATCGGTCACGAAATCGCCTGGTGGTGGAAAACGCGCGGCGATGGCGCCGCCTTCCGCGCCCGCCACGGCATTGCGCCCACCACGCCGCTACTCGCCGTTTTCCCCGGCAGCCGCAACGGCGAAATCAACAAGCTTTGGCCGGATTTCAAAGCCGGGCTGGAGCGGCTGAAGGCGCGCATTCCGGATCTCGAAATTGTCATTCAGGTGCAGCCCGGTCTTATCGAGCGCCTGCGCGCGGAAACGGCTGGCTGGGCAGTCAAAGCGCTGATCATACCCAACACGGATGAGAAAAAAGACCTGTTCGCCGCCGCCACCGCCGCACTCGCCAAATCCGGCACTATCGGGCTTGAATGCGCGCTGGCGGGCCTGCCCAGCATCATCGCCTATCGGGGTAGCGCCATCACCGCCTATATGGTGCGGCGGATGATTAAAATCAAATACGCCAACCTCGCCAATTTGCTCGCTGATCGCCTCATTATCCCCGAGCTGATTCAGGAAGACTGCACGCCGGAGAAAATTGAAGCAAACCTGCTGCCGCTACTCACTGATGAGCAGGCCCGCGCAGCGCAGCGCGCCAACCTCGCCCACATCGCCGATTTACTCGGCGTGAACGATGCCCTCTCGCCAAGCGAAAAGGGTGCGGATGTGGTGCTTGGGATGTTAAACTGATTTCAACTGCACCATCGCCGCGTCGTATTCAAACAGCATAAGCAGCATGCGCAGGGCCTGACCGCGCGTGTCGAGCAGGTCGGGGTCGCGCGTTAGCACCAGCTTGGCGTCATCATGCGCGATGCGCAATAGGGGCAGATGGTGCTCCAAATCCGCCATCACGAAATCGGGCATGCCGGTTTGGCGCAGGCCGAGCATATCGCCCGCGCCGCGCAGGCGGAGGTCTTCCTCGGCAATCACGAAACCATCGTTCGTTTCGCGCAAAATATTCAGCCGTGCTTTCGAGGTTTCCGAAAGCGTATCATGATACATCAGCACGCAGCGTGAGGGTTTATCGCTGCGGCCCACGCGGCCGCGCAGCTGGTGCAACTGGGCAAGGCCGAAGCGCTCGGCATGCTCGATCACCATCACCGTTGCTTCCGGCACGTTGACGCCGACCTCTACCACCGTTGTCGCAATCAGCAGCTGCACCGCGCCATGGGCGAAGGCTTGCATCACCGTTTCGCGCTCGGCCAGTTTCATGCGGCCATGCACCAGCCCCACTTTGCCGGGAAAACGCGCGCTCAGCTCGGTGAAGCGCTCCTGCGCCGCCGCCAGATCCAGCGCGGAGGCCGCCTTCTCCGCTTCCGTCGGCGCGTCGATCAGCGGGCAGACCCAATAGGCTTTTTCGCCTTTGCTGAGCACACGCGCGAGCCCCTGAATCACCTCATCTGCACGCGCGAAGGGCACGGCGATGGTCTCGATTTCCTTGCGCCCCGGCGGCCGTTCGGTGAGGCTGGATATTTCCATGTCGCCATAGAGGGTCATGCCGAGGCTGCGCGGGATGGGGGTGGCCGTCATCTGCAGCAAATGCGGCGCATTGCCTTTGCTCGCCAGCCGCATGCGCTGGCCGACACCGAAGCGGTGCTGCTCATCGATCACCATCAGCGCGAGGGCGCGAAACTCCACCGCGTCCTGAAACAGCGCGTGGGTGCCGACCACCATATCCACATCCCCCGCCGCGATGGCGGCGCGCACGGTGGCTTGCTCTGCTTTGCGCATTTTTCCCGAGAGCAGCGCAAGGCGGATGCCTGCGGTGAGCGCCAGGGGCCCAAGTGTTTCCATATGCTGGCGCGCCAGCAGGTCGGTCGGCGCCATCAGGCAGGCCTGAAATCCGTTCGCCACTGCTTGCGCCATCGCCGCGAAGGCGAGGATGGTTTTGCCGCTGCCCACATCGCCCTGCAGCAGCCGCACCATGCGATGGCCGGATTGCATATCCTGGGCAATATCCGCCAGCACCGCGTTCTGCCCGTTGGTCAGGGTGAAGGGCAACGCCGTGCGCCACGCGGCTTCCATCGCGTCGTCATGGGCGATGATGGAGGATGGCTGCCGCTGCACCATCCGCCGCGCGAGGGCGAGCGCGAGCTGGTTGGCGAGCAATTCATCATACGCCAGACGGCGGCGCGCGGCACCCAGCGGCGCAACATCCATGTCCTCCACCGGGTGGTGCAGCTGGTTGACGCTTTGGGTAAACGGCGCGAAGCCCTGCTCGGCCATGAAAGCCGCGTCCTGCCATTCCGGCAACGGCTGCAGGCGGGTGAGCGCCTGATCCATCGCCCGATACAGCATGCGCTGCGACAGCCCGGCGCTAAGTGGATAAATGGGGGCAAGCGTCAGCACCTGCGCCGCTTTGGCGATGGGGGCCATAATATCCGGATGGGCGATGGTGGGCTGGCCGTCATACCACTCCACCGTGCCGCAAATAATCTGCTTGGTGCCAACCGGAATTTGGCGGCCGACATAATTATCCTTCACATGGAAAAAACTCAGCAGCAGGATGCCCGTGCTATCGCGCGTGACAACACGATAAGGCACGCGGGAGCGCGCAGGTGGCGGCGCGATATGCTCGACGATTTCAACCTCGACGCTGGCATATTCCCCGGCTTTGAGGTTGGCCACCGGCGTCATCACCCGCCGGTCGAGCACGCTTGTGGGAAGGTGAAACACCAGATCGCGCACGATGGGGTCACGCTGTTGGCTTTCCTCAGTGGCGCGGGTTGGCCGCAGCAGCTTCGCGAGCGACGCGGTGGCCGCCGGGCCGATGAATTTCAGCGCCGTGACCGGTGTAAACCATGGATATAGCGCGGATGGGCGCATGGCATCAGGCGTTGCCGAGCTCAACAAGCGTGTTGCGCTCGTTCGGGTCCAGCTCCTGCATCACTTTCTCACAGCGCTCGAACACTTCCTCCGCCCCTTTGGCGCTCAGCATATCGAAGCCGATGCAGGTGGTAATGGTGAAGTTCGGTTTGCCACCGAAATCGATGCGGTAATTGCTGACCTTCCAGCGCAGCCGGTTGAGCACCACGCGGCTGGATTCGCGGCTGATATCGAACAGCACCACGCCGAGCGTATGATCCGACAATGCGAAAATAAGGTCCTCCGCGCGGAAGGTGCTGCGGCAGCAATGATAGGCATGCATCAGCAATTGCGCGCAGGCATCCTTGCCATATTTGGCGAGGCTTTTCTGGTGGCGATCCAACCGCACCAGCGCGAACACCACATTCATATTGGTTTCCGCAAGATAGGTTTCCAGCAGTGGCAGGAATTCCTTCGCGGTTTTATGGTTCGGCAAGCCCGTCGCTTCGTCGATTTCCTTGCGGCCATCGAGGTTGAGGCTGATGAATTCGCGCAGTTTGCGCGCCGCGGTTTGCTCGTGATCGTTCGGGAACACAAGCTGGAAGCAGGCATTCATGCCGCTGGCCATCATCCGCGTCAGCGTACAGTTAACGGCGACTTCCTCACCGCTGCGTTGGCGCAGCCGCACATCGCGCTGGCGTTGGAAGATATCGCCGAAATCGGGTGCATCGGCGGTGAATTCAAGGTCTTCCGTCAGCGCCAACGCGGTTTTCTGGCTCAGAATCGTTTCAAGCTTGCGGCCAATGACTTCGCCGGGCTCATAGCCTAAAAGCTGCTCCACAGAGCGGTTCATACTGCTGATAATCAGCGATTTTTCCTGATTATCCTGCACTACCACCAGCATCCCCTCGCCTTTGCGCGCCGTGCCGAGTTGGGATGGGGCCTGCTCGATTACTTCTGCCTTCATGATGCGCTCCGCGCTTGCGAATTGACTCAATCCCACTATGTTGCCAGCCACACAAATGAGTCAAGAACATGCATGCCCAATCCGATTTAAACCGCCCATTACCCCGCGAGCTGTGGCTGAAGCGCCTAACCTATCGCAGCTGGCATCGCGGCTGTAAGGAAACCGACCTGGTGCTGGGCACCTATTGCGCCACCCATGTGGAGCAGCTGGACACCGCGCAAATGGCGCTTTTCGAGGCGTTTCTGGATGAGGACGATGCCGATATCTGGAGCTGGCTGACCGAAAAAACACCCTGCCCCAACCCGGCTTACACCGCGCTGCTGGCCGACCTGCGCGCGTTGAAAATCGCGTAAACCCCATGGCGCTTCCCACCAGTGCGATCAGCCGCCTTCGTGCCGGCACCACCGTGCCGTTCGCGCAAGCGCCCACCCCTGCGCACGCCTATATTCTCTGCCATTTAGTGCGCCAGACCGGCAAGCCCGTTGTCCATCTGCTGCCGCAGGACAAGGATATGGCCAGTGTCGAAGCGCTCTGCCGCTTCCTTGCGCCCGAAATTCCCGTGCTCACCCTGCCCGCATGGGACACCCTTCCCTATGACCGCGTGAGCCCGAGCGCCGCCGTCACTGCCGCGCGGCTGGTGGCGCTGAGCCAACTGGCCACTACCCACACACAACCCTATATTCTGCTCACCACCGTCAACGCCGCCACACAAAAATTGTCGCCACGGGCACTGTTTGCGCAAGCGCGCTTTGCCATCGCCAAAGGCACCACACTGGCGCGCGATGCGCTGTTCACCTTCCTCACCAATAACGGCTACCAGCGCGTGGGCAAGGTGATGGAAGCCGGGGAATATGCCGTGCGCGGCTCGCTGATCGACCTATTTCCCAGCGGCCACGAGGAAGCGATCCGCATCGATATGTTCGGCGACGAGGTCGAATCCCTGCGCCGCTTCGACCCGCTCAGCCAAATCAGCGATGCGCCGGTCGAGGCGCTGGAACTGCGCCCGGTCAGCGAAGTGCTGCTGCAGCCCGACACCATTTCGCGTTTTCGTCAGCGCTATCTGGAATTGTTCGGCGCGGTGACGCGCGATGACCCGCTGTATGAATCCATCAGCGCCAGCCGTACCTATGCGGGCATGGAGCATTGGCTGCCGCTGTTTTACGACACGCTCGACACGCTCGCCGATTATACGCAAGGCGCGATTTTCAGCATGGATCACCGCGTCGATCCGCTCATCACCGAGCGCGACGAAGCCGTCGCCGATTATTACGACGCCCGAAAAACCATGCAGCGCAAGGACAGCGCCAATTATAATCCCGTGCCGCCGGAGCAGCTTTTTCTGCCGCATGACCGCTTCTACCGCATCTGGCGCGACCATCCGTGCGTCGCCCTCACGCCATTTGCGGCGGCGGATGCCGAGCCACTTTCCTTGCGGCCAAGCCCCCAGCTGTTCAACCGCCGCCACGAAGAAGGCCAGCACGCGCGCGATGTGATCCTCGATTACCTGAGCGCCGCCACCATCCCCGTGATCCTTGCCGCCAATTCCGCCGGGAGCGCGGACCGCATCGGCAAAATGCTGGGCGCAGCCAAGCACCAGCTGGTGGTGCTGCCCATCGAGCAAGGCTTCATCAGCCCGGAATTTATTCTGCTCACCGAGCAGGATATGTTCGGTGAGCGCATTATCCGCACGCAGAAGAAAAAGCGCAAATCCGAGGCGTTCCTTGCCGAAGCCGCGAGCTTTATCGAAGGCGAGCTGATCGTCCACCGCGAGCACGGTATCGGCAGATTTGAAGGCCTCGTCACGGTCGAGATCGGCGACACAAAACATGACTGCCTGAAGCTGATTTACGACGGCGGCGACAAATTGTTCCTGCCGGTCGAAAACATCGATCTCGTCAGCCGCTACGGCACCGCCGAGGGCGAGGTCAGCCTCGATAAGCTGGGCGGCGTCGCCTGGCAGAAGCGCAAATCCGCCCTCAAAAAACGCCTTAAAATGGCGGCCGAGGCCCTCATCAGTGTCGCTGCCGCGCGCGCCGCGACGCCTGCGCCGGTGGTCGTCGCCGATACCGGGCTATACGACGAATTCATCGACCGCTTCCCCTACACCGAAACCGAGGATCAGCTGCAAGCCATCGACGATGTGCGCACCGACCTTGGCGCCGGCCACGCGATGGATCGCCTCGTCTGCGGCGATGTCGGGTTCGGCAAAACCGAAGTTGCCCTGCGCGCCGCGTTCATCGCCGCCAGCACGGGCATGCAGGTCGCCATCATCGCGCCAACAACCTTGCTCGCTCGCCAGCATTACCATACGTTTACCAAGCGCTTCGACGGCCTGCCGTTCACCATCCGCATGCTTTCGCGCCTGACCAGCACCAAGGACGCTGTCGACACCAAAGCGCTGCTGCCCGAAGGTAAGGTCGATATTGTGATTGGCACCCATGCGCTGCTGGCAAGCGGTGTGCAGTTCAAAAATCTCGGCCTTCTGGTGGTGGATGAAGAACAGCATTTCGGCGTCGCCCAGAAGGAAAAACTCAAGGCCCTCAAATCCAGCATCCATGTGTTGACGCTCTCGGCCACGCCCATCCCGCGCACGCTGCAGCTCTCGCTTTCGGGCGTGCGCGAGCTGTCGCTCATCACCACTCCGCCGGTGGATCGTCTCGCCGTGCGCACCTATGTGATGCCCTATGACCCGGTGGTGCTGCGCGAAGCGATCCTGCGCGAATATAACCGTGGCGGTAAAATTTTCGTCGTCACCCCGCGCGTGAAATATATGGCGGAGCTACGCCAGAAGTTTGAAGAGCTGGTGCCGGAAGTGAAAATCGTCGCCGCTCATGGCCAGATGGGCGCTGTCGCGCTCGATAAGACCATGAACGAGTTTTATGACGGGAAATACGACCTGCTGCTCTCGACCTCGATTATCGAATCGGGCATCGACATCCCGACCGCCAACACCATGATTATCGACCGCGCAGATATGTTCGGCCTCAGCCAGCTTTACCAGCTGCGCGGGCGCGTGGGCCGCAGCAAAACGCGCGCCTATGCCTACCTCACCCTGCCGCATGGGAAAAAGCTCAACCGCGAGGCCGAGCGGCGGCTGGAGGTGATGCAGCAGCTGGATGCGCTGGGCGCCGGGTTCCAACTGGCCAGCCACGATATGGACATCCGCGGCTTCGGCAATTTGCTGGGCGAGGAGCAATCCGGCCACGTAAAAGAGGTCGGTATCGAGCTTTACCAAGCCATGCTGGAGGAGGCGATTGCGGACATGAAACGCAAAACCTCCACCCACGGCGCGGTTGAATCCGCCGATTGGAGCCCGCAAATCAACCTCGGCATGTCGGTGCTCATTCCGGAATCCTATGTCGAGGATCTGCCGTTGCGCCTCAGCCTCTACCGCCGCGCGGCGGGCCTTGCCAGCGCCGCCGAGCTTGAAAGCTTCGCCGCCGAGCTGGTCGATCGCTTCGGCACCAGCCCCATCGAGGTCGAGCATTTCATCGCCACCCTCCACATCAAGCTGCTGTGCAAACGTGCCGGCATCGTGCGGTTGGATGCCGGGCCCAAAGGCATGGTGCTGGCCTTCCGCGACAATAAATTCGCCCACCCGGCCGCCCTGCTCGACCATATCGCCCGCAACGTCGGCCGCATCAAGCTGCGCGCCGACCAGACCCTGTTTGTGGGCGTGGACACCGGCGCGGATGCCCAACGCCTTAAAATTGCCGCGACCATTGCGGAGGAGATCACCGCATTGCTGCCTACCACAGCAGAAAAAGCGGCGTAATCCACTGTTTTACTAAAAAATTGTCATCAAACCGTAACACACATCGGCCTCCGGTCGGCTTACCATAGTCGCCATGGAGAAAAACGTGACGCATGACATCAACGCCCTGCCCCCCACTACACTCGCTGACGCCCGGGCCGCTGGCTGGCAGGTTGCACAGCTTAATTTGAGTGGAAGCAATCCCGAAGAAGGCTACCGCCAAGCCGGACTGCCAAAAAACAAGCGCGTTTTAGTGGTTATTGGCTATCAGGGCTGTAGCACCCATGATTTTCTGAAACTCGAAAACGAAGCCCGCACACAGGGCGCGGATCTGGTTGTCATTAACGGCAACACCACTGAAGCCGGTTCAGAGAAGCAAAACTACACCCCCCAGATCAATGTCCGCATCACTACACCCGAAGGCAAACCAACGCATCGACCATTAAACGGTCTCATCGTCACGCCGAAGAATGCTGACGGCACATTGATGTCACCCGCCCAAATCAGCGAACTCGGAAACAAGCTCGGCATGCCCATCGCACGGGGTACGAACAGTAGCGACCCTGTGAGCAGCACTGGTGCAAAACTTTTTGAAAACGGCAAGCCGCTAGAATATTATAGAAAAGTGGGAATGCCGGAACGCGCAGGGGCATTCGCCCTTGGCTGAAGACCTCTCGCATAAGCACACTGGTCACCGAACCGGCTTGTGGCCACTTGCTGCCCTTGGGGCAACCGGGGCACTCATCGCTGCACCTTATTTACTGCCAATGGTCGGCATCGGCACCACCGGAACAGCAAGCGAAGTCATCGATCTTTTTCACGCCCATGACAGCACCAGCCCCGGCTTTGGGCTGGCAGGCCTTGTCAGCCGCGGCCTTGGCGCCATTCCCGGCGTGGGCGGCACGCTTGCCGCTGGTGGTTGGGGCGCCATTGCCGCCACCAGCCTCATCGGCATCGGCGGTGTGTTGCTTGCCAACTGGATGGAGAAGCACGAAGACCCCACGAAATTCCACTGGAGCAAAGTCATCCGCTACGGCTCGCTGGCGACGAGCATGCTGATCTCCCTGCCCGCGATCCTCACTGGCGTCAGCATTGGCATCACCTTTCTTTCCAGCTTATTTATCAGCCAGGCATCCACCTTCAATGCCCTCACTGCGGGGCTGAACAGCACCATCGGCAGCGCCAACATGGCCATCGGGGCAAGCAGCGGCGGCAGTGTGCTGGCAACCTTGCTGCCGCACCTGCTGAGCTGCGGGGCGGGCATCCTGCCCGTGTCGCTCGCCTATTTCATGAACCGCCAGCCGCCATCCACCCGGATCGAGGCATCCAGCGTTGTCGCGCAAAGCCCGCAGAAGCCCTTGCATCACGCGGCGCAGGCGCTATAACCACTCTCCATGTCTGACCTCTTTAAATCCGCTACCAAGCCAAAGCCTGTGGCTTCGACCTATTCCGCCGAGCATATTGAAGTGCTGGAGGGGCTTGAGCCCGTGCGCCGCCGCCCCGGCATGTATATCGGCGGGAACGACGAAAATGCGATGCACCACCTCATCAACGAGGTGTTCGATAACGCGATGGATGAAGCGGTCGCGGGCCATGCAAGCTTCATCGAAGTGGATTTGCAGCCCGATAACAAAGTCACCATCCGCGATAACGGGCGCGGCATTCCGGTGGATGCGCACCCGAAATTTCCGAAGAAATCCGCGCTCGAAGTGATCCTGACCACGCTGCATGCGGGCGGTAAGTTCGATGATAAAGTCTACCACACCGCCGGTGGTTTGCATGGCGTGGGTATCTCGGTCGTCAACGCATTGTCGGACCATCTCGAAGTGGAAGTCGCGCGCGAGCAGCAGCTTTACATCCAGCATTATTCCCGCGGCCTGCCGCTCGCCAAAATCCGCAATGCGGGCGCGATCAAGAACCGCCGCGGCACCAGCGTCATGTTTCACCCGGACGCGGAAATCTTCGGCACAAAAGCGAAATTCCGCCCGGAGAAAGTCTATAAGCTGATCCGCTCGAAGGCGTATCTGTTCAGCGGCGTCGAAATCCGCTGGAGCTGCGCGCCGGAATTGCTCGGTGAAGGCAGCAAAGTCCCGGCATCGGAAATCATCCATTTCCCCGGCGGCCTTGGCGACTTTTTGACCATGGAGCTGGATGGCAAGCCGCTTGTCACCGAGCCGTTCAGCGGCGCGGCCGACCTTGCCGATGGCAAAGGCCGCATTGAATGGGCCATCGCCTGGCCGCGCGAGGACGAAGACGGCCACAGCTCGCTGTTCTGCAACACCATTCCCACGCCCGAAGGCGGCACCCACGAGGCAGGCCTGCGCGCCGCCCTCACCAAAGGGTTGCGCACGCTGGGCGACATGACCAAAAACAAGCGCGCCAGCACCATCATGGCGGATGACGTGATGCAGGGCGCCATTGTCATCATGTCGCTATTCATCAAGGAGCCGCAATTTCAGGGACAGACGAAAGATAAACTCGTCAGCAACGACGCCACCCGGCTGGTTGAAGGCGCGCTGCGCGACCCGTTCGACCATTTCCTTTCCGCCAATCTTGAGCAAGGCAATGCGCTGCTCAACCACATTATTTATAAAGCGGAAGAGCGCCTGCGCCGCCGTCAGGAAAAGAACGTCAAACGCCAGAATGTCACCTCGCGTCTGCGCCTGCCCGGCAAGCTGGCCGATTGCACCCGCAGCATCCCCCAAGGCACCGAGCTGTTTTTGGTGGAAGGGGATTCGGCAGGCGGCTCCGCCAAGCAAGCGCGCGAGCGCGAGACACAGGCGGTGCTGCCCTTACGCGGCAAAATCCTCAACGTGGCCAGCGCCACCATCGACAAAATCCGCGGCAACCAGGAGATTTCCGATCTCATGCAGGCGTTGGGTGTTTCCACCGGCAGCCAGTTCGACATTGCCGCGTTGCGTTACGAAAAAGTCGTCATCATGACCGATGCAGACGTCGATGGCGCGCATATTGCCTCGTTGCTGATGACATTTTTCTATCAGGAAATGCCCAAGCTCATCAGCCACGGCCATCTCTATCTCGCGCAGCCGCCATTGTTCCGCATCATCGCCGGTGGCGTGACGTATTATGCGCAGACGGATGTCGAGAAGGATAAACTCGTCGCCCAGCTTGCCGTGAAACATAAAAGCAAAATCGAGATCGGCCGCTTCAAGGGCCTTGGCGAAATGACCGCCGCGCAGCTCAAGGAAACCACGATGGATCCGAAAAAGCGCACGCTGCTGAAAGTCGAAATCGCCCACGAGGATATCGACGACACCGCCGAGCGGGTGAACCAGCTGATGGGCAAAAAACCGGAGCTGCGCTTCAAATTCATCCGCGAACAAACCGAGCTTTACGGCGATAAATTCCGCGAAGCGCTCGACGTTTAAGGCCGCAGCCCTGCCGTCACTTTCTTCATTGCGTTATGCTCGGTTTTCGGCAGTGGCAACAGGCCTTTCATGATGAGGTAGCCATCTTCGCCACTTGCTGCATCCGAGGTTAACTCGCGGGCGAATTCGCCCAGGCCCGCCACCGTTTTCAGGTGGGCGTCCTTCACATACACATACAGGCTGCGCGCGACATGGTAGTTGCCGCCTTCAATCGCCGCGTAGCTGGGCATCACCCCATCCACCGCGTTTGCCTTCACCAGCGCGGCGTTGGATTCGAGGAAGCTGTAACCAAACACGCCCAGCGCGCCAGGGTTATTAATCAGCTTCTGCACGATCAAATTATCGTCCTCACCCGCTTCGATGAAAACGCCGTCCTCGCGCATCGTCATGCAGCGGTGTTTCAGCGTTTCGCGGTCGCTGACCAGCGCTTTCATTTCCGTCACCAGCGCGCAGCCCTCGCCCATCACCAGCTCGGAAAACGCATCCCGCGTGCCGGAGCTGGGCGGTGGGCCATAGACCTCGATCGGGCTATCAGGCAGGCTAGCGTCGATCTGTTGCCAACGCGTGTAGGGGTTGGCGATAAGTTTGCCGTCGCGCGGCACATCACGCGCCAGCGCCAGAAAAAGAATGCGCCGCGTCAGCGGAAACGCTGTGGCCTCGCGCGCGTTTGCGAGCACAATGCCATCAAAGCCAATCCTGATTTCAGTGATGGCGCTGACGCCCTTGCTGGCGCATTGCGCCACTTCGGAATCCTTGATCGGCCGCGAGGCGTTCACCATATCCGGATAATCTGCGCCGACGCCCTCGCAGAACATTTTGATGCCGCCGCCGGTGCCGGTTGCTTCTACAATTGGGGTGCGGAACAGCCCGCCGCGGCCGAATTGCTCCGCTGCCGCCGCCACAAAGGGAAACACAGTTGAGGAGCCAACGATACGCAGTTGATCGCGCGCATGCGCGGTCATGGGCAGCGCCAATAACAACATGCATAACCACTTAGCCATGGAGTAGTTTCTCAACTTCTTCGGGGGATAATTTCACGTCAGCATCAATCGGAGCTGCAGATTCGGATGGAAACATCTCCGCGGCCATGCGGGTGATTTTTTCTTCCGTTGAGAGCGATTCCTCAGGCACGGGCTCGGGTGGTGCCGGGCGCGGAGCTTCGGCAATGGCTTCCACCTGCGCCACGGTTGCGGCGACGGATTTGGCATGATCCTCGATGATCTGGCTAATCAACTCCGGCGGCAGGATGCGGGCGCGCTTCAGCCCGTTACCCTGCAAATCACCGATGGCCATGGGCTGGAACAGCGAGGCCTTCACTTCATTCTGCGGCGCCATTTCGGTGGTGAGCGACCCATTGCCCGCCTTGCGCGTGGTGGGAATGCTGATGCGCTCATCCGACGGCTGCACGGCGGCCATTTTGCGTGCTTCCACCGCGATGCCCTCAGTCGGCAAATCGCGTACGATTTTATGAGGTTTTTTTACGCCCGAAACCCGCACTGCCATCAACGCGCTTTCGGCGATCACCGCGATAAATTCGCTCGGCGTGCTATAGACACGGTAGCGCACTTTGTCGGCGTCCGTCACCGTCGCCCGGCGCACGGCGATCGATTCAATCCCCTGTGCGGGCGATTTCAGCATTCACCCATCCCTGTGGCAACGTTGTGTAAGTTCATGACTAAAATATAACAGGCTGTCCGCCGCTTAGCCATGGTTTTTCAGCACTTCCCCAGCCAGGAACAGCGATCCGGCGATGAGTAGTGTCCCTTCTGCACTGGTCAGCAAGGCAGCAGGCGCATCCGCAAGCGTTGCCACCGCAACGCCACGGCCACCGGCGAAGGCGAGCAGCTCTTGCGGCGTGTAGCAGTCATTATCTGCAATCGGCACCGTGATGAGGCCACGAATCACATCCATCAGCGGTGCCAAAAACGCCTGTGCGTCCTTGCGGGCCATCATGCCCAGCAGCAGCGTCACCGGCGCGTGCTGCGTGTCGATCCATGCCCGCAATGCCCGCGCGGCGCTGGGGTTGTGGCCGCCATCCAGCATCACCGCGCCGCGCGCGCCCCATGCTTGCACCAGCGGTCCATAGGTGAGGCGCTGCAAGCGCGCGGGCCAGTGGGCGGTGGCTACGCCGTCGCGCATCTGCGCATCGTTCACCGGCAATGTGCCGCGCCGAACGATCAAGCTCGCGAGCGCCGCGTTGTGGCACTGGTGCGCGCCCTCCAGCGCAGGCAGCGGCAAAGTCCAGCTGTCGGCACCGGCGGTGACGGTGATGCCATCCGCGCCCACCACATAAGTCAGCAGGTGCAGCGGCGCGCCGTGTTGCTGGGCGATACGGGCGATAACTGCCATCGCCTCGGCCGGTTGCGCACCCACTGCGCATGGCACGCTGGGCTTTATGATGCCTGCTTTTTCCTGCGCAATGGCAGCGAGCGAATCGCCGAGGAATTCCATGTGGTCGTAATCAATCGGCGTGATCGCGCTCATCATCGGCGCGGCGACGACATTGGTCGCATCCAACCGCCCGCCGAGGCCGGTTTCGAGCAGCACCACGTCTGCCGGGTGCTGCTCGAAGGCGAGCAGCGCGGCGGCCGTGGTTGCTTCGAAAAACGTCACTGGAATATCCTTCGCGGCGGCGCTCACCTGCTCCAACAGCGGCAGCAGGGTGGAATCGTCAATCTCCTGCCCCGACAGCAGTATCCGCTCATTGAAACGCACCAGATGCGGCGAGGTGTAGGCATGCACGCGGTAGCCCGCTGCGGCATAGATCGCCCGCACATAGGCAAGCGTTGAGCCCTTGCCATTGGTGCCCGCAATGTGAATGACCGGCGGCAACTGTTCCTGCGGGTTGCCAAGTGCTGCCAGCAACTGCCACATGCGCTCCAGCGATAAATCAATCCCCGGCAGCGATGGGTTGTTCAGCGCCGAGAGCAGCGCCGCGATGCGCGGGTTCAGGTGCATAGCGCGTCAAACATCGCGCGGTGGCCTGCCACATCATGCACCCGCAGGTAATCGACCCCTGCCCCCGCCAGCACGGACGAAAACGCGCGTGTCACCTCGTCACGCTGCGGTGCATCCACCGGTGTCACGGTGCGAATGAAGGATTTACGCGAATGGCCAAAAAGCCAGCGCCCATGCGTCGCCACCAGCTCGCCGCTACGCAGGATCAATTCCAGCGATTGCCTGGCCGTTTTGCCAAAGCCGATGCCGGGATCAAAAATCAGCCGCTCGGCGCCGATGCCTTGCGCCTGCGCGGCTTCCATCATGGCCGCCTTCCACGCCAGCACCACCGCGATAGGGTCGCCCGTAAGCGTCACTGCTGGGTCGGGCGGCACACCGAGCGCGTGCATCACCACCATATCGCACGGATGCTCGCGCAGCAGGTCGCCCATCGCCGCATCCATGCAGCCGCTGACATCGTTGATGATATCGAGCCCAAATGCGAGCGCCTTGCGTGCCGTTTCGGCATGGCGCGTATCGAGGCTGAGGCGCACTTTTGGCCGCCATGATTGGGCGTGGATGCCCTGCAGCACCGGCTCCAGCCGCGCCCATTCTTCATCCGGCGTCAGCAGCACGGCACCGGGCCGGGTGGATTCCGCGCCAATATCGAGAATATCCGCGCCGGTATGGGCGAGCATTTCCGCATGGGCGATAGCGGCGCGATCCATCCGCCCGCCATCGGAAAAGGAATCCGGCGTTACGTTGACAATGCCGATGAGGGCGGGCCGCTTCACCCGCGCAGCTCCGCCAGCAGCTCGCTTGCGGTTTTGTCGAATACCGGGTGGCGCCAGTGCGGCGCGATTTCGAGGATGGGCGTGAGCACAAAATCGCGGCTATCCAGCTGCGGGTGCGGCAGAGTGAGCATGTCGCTCACCATCAGCATGTCCTCGTAGGCGAGAATATCGATATCGATCTCGCGCGGTGCCCAGCGTGCGGTGGGCTTGCGGCCCAGCTCCTGCTCGATATGTTTGATGCAGGCCAGCAGCTCCTCGGGCGCGAAATCCGTACGCACGGCCAACACCTGGTTGAGATAGGGGATATGCCAGTCCGCGGGCGCGCCTTCAGGCACCAGTGCCGGGGTTTCGATGATGCTCGATTCCGCCAGCACATCCACATCGAACGCCAGCAGCGCCATGCGCGCCTGCGCCAGAAAATCCGCGCGATCACCAAGGTTACTGCCAAGCCCGAGCAAAATCATGATGCCCCCTAATCGAGCGGCGCGACGGTGGCACCGGCTGGAACATCGCAATGGGTGAACGACGCGCCGCCCGTCAGACCCGGCACCGGCGCGGCGATTTTATTCAGCCGCAGCCACAGCTTGATATGCTCGCCGCCGCGCGCATCGATTACGCTGCGCAAATGGCGAAAAACGTCCGACGCCATGAACTCCACCAACTTAAACTCGCGTGCCTCGACATAATCCTGCAGCAGCTTGCACAGCATGCCGTAATCGAAGAAATCCGCTTCATCGTTCAGCGCACAGGCTGGTGCTTCCGGGAAATACAGGCGGAAGCAAATTTCGATCGGCTGCGGCTTGGCGCGCTCTCCATTATAAAAACCGATATGCGCCGCCAGCGTCAGCCGGTTCACCGAAAGCATATGCGCGAAATGGGCCATGGGATCCTCCGGCGATGAATTACAGCGTGTCATGGCGCAAAAAACGCTGTAAAGCAAGCCAATGCAGAACCGTATCCTATGCCTCAACGGCGCATTCCTGCCCACGCGCGAGGGCGTTGTGCCCGTCGCCGACCGCGGCTTTCGCTTTGGCGATGGGCTGTTTGAGACTATCTTCCTGCAGGCGGGCACGCCCTATCAGTGGGCGTTTCACCTCGCCCGGCTGGCACAGGGGCTCAGCGCCTTGCGCATCACACCGCCGGTGGTGGATTGGGCCGCCATCGCCCGCGAGCTTATTGCCAAAAACGCCATCAGCGACGGTTTTTTGCGCATCGCCATCAGCCGTGGCAGCGGTAGCAAGGGCTACCTGCCGACCGGTGACAGCCCGACATGGGTCATGGAAATCCTCGACCTTGCCGACTTGCCCGCCGCCCCTGCACGGCTCTGGCTCAGCAGCCTGCCGCGCATTCCGCCCGCCTGTTTGCCGGTAAACCAGAAGCTCGCGCATGGCATTAACAGCACCCTCGCCGTGCTCGAGGCGCGCGACCAGGGTTGCGACGAAGCACTCCAGCTCACCCTCAGCGGCGCACTGTGCGAAGCCGCCAGCGCCAACTTGTTTTGGGTCAGCAACGGCGCGCTGCACACCCCGGCGCTTGCCACCGGTTGCCTCAACGGCTCCACCCGCGCCGCCATCCTGCGCCTTGCGCCAGTGCGCGAAGTGATCGCGGATATCACAGCGCTTAAAACGGCGGAAGCGGTGTTCATTACCAACTGCCGCCTTGGCATCTGGCCGGTCGCGCACATACAGCCGCTCGGGCTCAACTTCAATGCCTCGCACCAAGCCATCGCCCCGCTGCAAGCCGCGCTTGCCGCCGACCGCGCCGTGGCCACATGGCCCGCCGCATGAGCTGGCAGCCCCTCGCACCGCTGCCCTGGGAGGAGCCGCTGGCTTTTGCTGCTCGCTTCAGCGGCCGTGATTTGTCATTCCTTTATTCCGCCCTGCATGAGCGCTTTAGCGGCGATTACAGCTACCTACTGGTCGATCCCGTCGAGGTCGTTAGCGGCGATGGCTGGGACGCGCTGCCCACGCTGCCCGCGGAAGATGACGGGCTGCCGCTCTGGGTGGGCTATCTCGGCTACGGCCTGCGCGAATGCGCCGCACGCGGCACGCCCAGCACCATCGCCCTGCCGGATTTTGCGCTGATCCGCTATGCTCATCTGTTCCGCTTCCACCACCCCTCGCAAACGCTCGAAGCCTTCTCGCATGATGGCACCGCCTGCGATATTCCCGCCGCCGCTAAGCCCGCCAGCGGCAGCACTGCCGTGCGTCGGCTCGGCTCCAACCTCAGTCGCCGGGCCTATGAATCCATCGTCAGCGACAGCATCGCCCGCATCCATAAAGGTGATTTTTATCAGGCCAACATCACCCGCAAATTCTTCGGCGATTTTGCCACCACGCCCGATAGCTGGCGCATTTTCAGCGCCCTCACCAGCGCCAGCCCGGCGCCTTACAGCGCCTATATCCGCCACGGCGAGGCCGCGATCCTCTCCTCCAGCCCCGAATGTTTTTTGAGCGTGGATGCGGCTGGCACCATCACCACCCGCCCCATCAAAGGCTCCGCCCGCCGCAGCGCGGATGCGGTGGAGGACGAAAAAATCCAGCAGCAGCTGCAAACCAGCGCCAAAAACCACGCCGAAAACCTGATGATTGTCGACCTCATGCGCAACGACCTGGCGCGGGTGAGCGACACGGGCTCCGTCCACGTCACCGAGCAATCAGCGCTTTATTCCTACGCGACGATTCACCATCTCATCTCCACCATCCAGTCGCAAAAGCGGGCGGATATATCGGTTTATGACGTGGTGCGCGCCTGCTTCCCCGCGGGCTCCATGACCGGCGCGCCGAAAATCGCGGCGATGGAATGGTGCGCGGCGCAGGAGAAAATCGAGCGCGGTGTTTATAGTGGCGCGATTGGCTGGTTCGGCGGTGGGCAACGCTGCGATTTATCGGTCGTCATCCGCACGCTCATTATCGAAGGCAGCCGTTTTGAATTTCAGGTCGGCGGCGGCATTGTGGCGGATTCCACCCCGGCGGAGGAATGGCGCGAAACCATCACCAAAGCTCGCGGCATCCTGCGCGCGCTGGGGTTGACTGAGGATGATCTGGCCGCGATTTAGGCCGCTTCCGCCACCACGCCGTTTAACTCCTGCATCTGCATCAGCTCGGCCGTTGCCACCGCATAGCATCCCGGCAATTGCAATTTCACAATGCCGGTGGGCACCTGCACCAGCAGCTCCACCTTCGCACCGCGATCCTTCGGCGCACCAAGCATGGTTTTGAAGCGGGCAAGGTCGTCGATCTCCTCCACCGTCACGCTCAGCGATGCGGCTTTTACGCCGCCTGCCACCACATCCAGCGGTTCGATTTTATTGACCAGCACCCGCTGGCCGCGCTCGCTTTGGCGCACATCAACATATAAAAACAGCGCCACGCCGGTTTTCAGCAATGTGTGATGCTGGTTGAGCAACGACTCATCGAACACCGCCACCTCATATTGCCCATGCGCATCCGAAAGCGTGAGGAATGCTGAGCGCCCGCGCGGCGAGCTGCGCATTTTGTTGCCAATTAAAATCCCCGTCAGCTTCAGCGTCTGCTTATCGGGCAGCGGCGTCAGCAAACGGCTGGAGGGCGAAACGCCGAGCTTCTTGAACACCGGCGCATAGGGCTCGAGCGGGTGGGCCGAGAGGTAAAACCCAATCGCCGAACATTCGAGGTTGAGCTTATCGATCACCACCCATTCATCCACGACTTTCAGCGCGCGACGGTTGAGGGCCTGCGCCACTTCGCCGCCAAACAGGCTGACCTGCGCGCTGCTGCGGTCTTCCGTCGCGTGCTGGGCCGAGGCCATCAGCATATCGATGGATTCAAACAGCTGACGACGGTTGGGCGAGAGGGAATCGAACACGCCGGCGATGACCAAATGCTCCAGCTGGCGCTTGTTCATCACGCTCGCATCCACCCGCTGGGCGAAATCATGGATGTCCTTAAACGGCCCGGCCGCCTCGCGCTCAGCGACAATCGCCGCCATCGCCCCGGCGCCGACATTTTTGATCGCAGCCAGTGCGTAGCGCACCGCCAGCTTGCCATCCGCCTGTTTCTCGACCGAGAATTCCACCTGCGAGGCATTGATATCCGGCGGCAACAGGGCGATGCCGAATTTCTTGGCCTCGCCCGCGAATTGGCTCAGTTTATCGGTCGAGCCGCTTTCGTAGGTCATGGAGGCCGCCATGAACTCAACCGGGTAATTGGCTTTCAGGTAAGCGGTCTGGTAGGCAATCACCGCATAGGCCGCCGCGTGCGATTTGTTGAAACCATAGCCCGCGAATTTCGCTACGAGATCGAAAATCGAGGATGACTGGGCCTTGGGCACATTATTCTTGGTCGCGCCTTCGACGAATAACGCGCGCTGCGCATCCATCTCCGCCTTGATTTTTTTACCCATCGCGCGCCGCAGTAAATCCGCACCACCGAGCGTGTAGCCCGAGAGCACCTGCGCAATTTTCTGCACCTGCTCCTGATAAATAATAACGCCATAGGTCTCGCGCAGCACCGGCTCCAGCAGCGGGTGCAGGTAATCCGCCTTCGCGCGCCCATGCTTCACCTCGATATAGGTCGGGATGTTATCCATCGGGCCTGGGCGGTAAAGTGCGCCGAGTGCGATCAGATCCTCAATCGAATCGGGCCGCAGGTTTTTCAGCGCCTCGCGCATGCCCGCCGATTCGAACTGGAACACGCCCAGCGTGTCGCCTTTGCTCAGCATCGCATAGGTTTTTTTGTCGCCCTCGGGCAGCGTCAGCAAATCAAGCTGGGTGCCTTGCGCGGCGATGAAATCGACCGCTTTTTGCAAAATGCTGAGCGTGCGCAGGCCAAGGAAATCGAACTTCACCAAACCCGCGGCTTCGGCCCATTTCATCGAATATTGCACCACCAGCATATCCGATTTCGGATCGCGGTACATCGGCGTCAGCTCGACCAGCGGCCGGTCGCCGATCACCACGCCCGCCGCATGGGTCGAGGCGTGGCGGTAGAGCCCTTCCAGCTTCAGCGCCAGACCGACGAGATGCTCGACACTCTCGTCATCATCAATCGCCTGTTTGAGCATGGGTTCGAGCTTGATTGCCTCTTCCAGCGTGCAGGGCTGGGCCGGGTTGTTGGGCACCAATTTACAAATCCGGTCCACCTGCGAATAGGGCATTTGCAGCACCCGGCCAACATCGCGCAGCACCGCGCGCGCCTGCAATTTCCCGAAAGTGATGATGGATGCGACCCGGTCGTCGCCATATTTTTCGCGGACGTAATGGATGACCTTCTCGCGCCCGTCCTGGCAGAAATCGATATCGAAATCGGGCATGGAGACACGTTCAGGGTTCAGGAACCGCTCGAACAGCAGGCCATAGCGCAGCGGGTCAAGATCCGTAATCAGCAGCACCCAGGCGACGATGGAGCCCGCGCCCGACCCCCGGCCCGGCCCGACCGGGATGCCTTGGGTTTTCGCCCAGGAAATAAAATCCGATACGATGAGGAAATAGCCCGGAAATTTCATCGTGATGATGACATCCAGCTCGAACTCGAGCCGCTCGCGGTATGGCGTGGCGATGCGCGTTTTTTCCTCGTCGCTCATGTCCGGCGTGAACACCAGTTTCTCAAGCCGCGCCTGCAACCCGGCGCGCGCCTTCACTCCCAGCGCCTCGGATTCGCTGAGCACGTTGCCCTGCGCATCTTCCATGTGGAAGCCCGGCAGAATCGGCGTGCGCGAGGGCGCCCATATGTGGCAGCGCCTGGCGATATTGAGCGTGTTTTCGAGCGCTTCGGGAATATCGCGGAACAGCAGTTTCATTTCGCTGGTGGTTTTGAAGCGGTGCTCCGCATTCATTTTCGGGCGGTCGGTTTCGGTCACGTAGCGGCCATCCGCCACGCAGAGCAGCGCGTCATGCGCCTCGACCATTTTGGCATCGGCGAAATAGATGTTGTTGGTGCCGACGAGTGGAATATTGTGCGCCAGCGCCGCGTCGATCTGCATGCGCTCGATCTGGCGCTCTTCCGCCAGCTGGTGGCGCGTCAGCTCGATATAGAGCCGGTCACCGAAACATTCGCGCAGGCGCATCAGCAGCCGTTCCGCATCCGCCTTGCGATTGGCGAGCAGCAGCTTGCCAAAGCCGCCATGGGTCGAGCCCGTGAGCGCGATCAACCCATCGCTATGCTGGCCAAGCATGTCATAATCGAGCAGCGGCGCGATGCCCAGCGCCGGCGCGGTGTGGGCTTTGCTGGCCAGCTGCAGCAGGTTGGCATAGCCCGTTTCATCCTTCGCATAGACCAGCAATTGATCCGGCGCATGTTTTTGCGCGCCACCGCCATGGGCCTCCTGCGTGAATGGCACGAGCGACAGCGTCAGCCCCACAATCGGCTGGATCCCCTCCTTCACCGCATATTCGGAGAATTCCAGCGAGCCGAACAAATTATCGTGATCGCACAGGCCGAGCGCAGGCATTTGCTCCGCCTTCGCCAGCGCAATCAGCTTGGGTATTTTGATAGCCCCCTTGAGCAGCGAGTAGGCACTATGGCTGCGCAAATGGACGAAGCTCATGGGACCTCTCCGCGTGCAACTGGCTCACTAGCTCCCCCCTCGAGGGGGAGCCAAATCGCTTTTGCGATTTGGTGGGGGGGCTGCAACGCCTCAAGAATGCTAACCAGAACGCCCTCTATGTTCGCATTCACATCATGGTTCCAGAAACGAAGTACGCGATAGCCTGCTTGTAAAAGATCGGCATCCCGCAACATATCCGCAGCATTTTCCACATGCTGGCTACCATCCAACTCGATCACCAGCTTGCACTCAACATTCAAAAAATCAACGATGTAAGAGCCAATCGGTTGCTGGCGACGGAATTTAAATCCACCAAGCTGCTTGCGCTTTAAGCGCTCCCACAGCTGAAATTCCCACGGCGTCATTTTTTTGCGCATGTTCTTGGCATGGCTCGTGTTGCGAGGGTTGTACCCCCCACCAAATCGCAAAGAGCGATTTGGCTCCCCCTCGAGGGGGGAGCTAGTGAATGGCGTACCATGTTCGGCGGATTCTTTTATCATAATTGCGCCACATGAATTTTTCCGTCGCGCAGCGTCACCGCGCGCGTCAGGCGTTTGGCGAGGGTCATGTTGTGGGTGGCAATGAGTGCCGCCACCTGTTCTTCGCGGGCGATTTCAAGCAGCAGCGCCGTGACGGATTCGCTGGTGGTTGGGTCAAGATTGCCGGTTGGCTCATCCGCCAGAATCAGCGCCGGCTTATTGGCAAGCGCCCGCGCAATCGCCACCCGCTGCTGCTCGCCGCCGGAAAGTTGCGATGGCAGATGATCCAGCCGGTGCTCCAGCCCAAGCCGCACCAGCAGCTCGCGCGCCCGCGCCGTGGCGGCGGCAGATTTCACGCCCGCAATCGCCTGCGGAATGGCTACGTTTTCGAGCGCCGAAAGCTCCGGAAGCAGGTTATGGAACTGGTAAATAAACCCGATATGCTGGTTGCGCAGCCGCGTACGGGCACGATCGTTCGCGTGGCTGGCATCCACCCCGGAAATAAAAATCGCGCCGGATTGCGGCGTATCGAGCAGGCCCGCAATATGCAGCAACGTCGATTTCCCCGAGCCCGATGGCCCGATCAGCGCCACCAGCTCACCGGCTTTCAGCTCCAAATTCACGTCTTTCAGCACATCGAGCGGCCCAGCGCTTGACTGGTATTGCCGCGTCACCTGTTGAAGCGAGAGCACGCTATTCATAACGCAACGCCTCCGCCGGATCGAGCCTTGCTGCGCGCCGCGCCGGATACAATGTGGAAAGGAACGACAACAGCAGCGCCAGCAGAATAATCACCACCACCTCGCCCGGCTCGGTTTTGGTCGGCAACGTGGAGAGGAAATAGATATTTTCGATTAAAATTTCCTGCCCCAGCGCCCGCTCCAGCAGGTGGTGCAGCGGCTCCAGATAGGCCGCCAGCAGCAGCCCAAGGCCCACGCCCGCCACTGTGCCCGCCACGCCAATCATGGTGCCTGCCGCAATAAAAATCCGCATCACGCTCGCCCGGCTGGCAC
The DNA here is from genome assembly GCA_040384265.1 of Pseudomonadota bacterium. Classification (GTDB taxonomy): domain Bacteria; phylum Pseudomonadota; class Alphaproteobacteria; order Rickettsiales; family UBA3002; genus QFOX01. The sequence goes on from JAZKJM010000005.1 coordinate 64,335, forward strand.
CCATCGTGCGCAGCACCGCAATATCGCGGCCCTTTTCCTTCACCAGCATGACGAGGCTTGAAATAATATTGAACGCCGCCACCAGAATAATCAGCGCGAGGATGATCACCATCACATTGCGCTGCACGGTGAGCGCTGCAAAAATGCTCGCATTGGTCTCTTGCCAGTCATACACCCGCGCCTGATCGCCCAGCGCCGAGCGAATGCTGCTGGCGATTGCTGGTGCGGTATTGGTGTCGTTCACCATCACCTCCAGATTGCTCACCGCGTCGCTGCCCAGCTCGCTATCCGCGGCGCTCAACAGGAAGTAATTCTGCGCTTCCGCAAACGGCATCAGCACCAGCCCGGAATCGAACTCATGCATGCCGAGCTTGATGGTCGCCACCACCGGATATGCCTTCATGCGCGGCACAAAACCCGCGATGGTCGAGCGCCCCTGCGGCGAAATCAGCGTCACCGAATCGCCCACACTCACCCGCAGATTGCGCGCGAGGCGCTCGCCCAGCACGATTCCCGCCTCATCGCGCAGCCCATCGAGCGAGCCGGCGGAAACATGCGAGGTGAACAGCGTGCGCGCGCTCAGCGCTTCCCACGGCGTCGCCATCGCCTGCGCGCCGATGGCCGCGCCATGCGCCGTCACCATCACCTGCCCGGTCACTTTCGGCGTCACGCTCAGCACGCCCGGCAGCGCGCGGATATCGTTCACCGCCGCCTGATATTGCGTGAATGCGCGCGCCTGCGAATAGACGGTGACATGCCCATCAATCCCGATAAAGCGCGAGGTCATTTCCGCGCGGATGCCGTTCATGAGCGACGTCACCAAAATCAGCGTCGCCACGCCAAGCGTGATGCCGATCACCGCGAACCAGGTGGTCAGCGAAATGAACCCCTCCGCCCGCCGCGCCCGCACATAGCGCCAGGCCAGCATACGCTCGACTGCGGAAAGTATCGCCACTATGCGACCGTCGTCATTTTGGTGCGCTGCTCGCTGACGCGGGCGATGGCCGCTTCCAGCGACAGCTCGGATTTTTCACCCGTGCGGCGGTATTTCATTTCCACCGTGCCGGATGCGGCACCGCGCGGCCCAACCGTCAACTGCCATGGCAGGCCGATGAGGTCCATGCCCGCAAATTTTGCGCCGCCGCGTTGGTCGGTGTCATCGTAAAGCGGCTTCAGCCCGGCGCGTTGCAGCCCTTCATAGAGCTGCTCACTGAGCGCATCGCACGCGGCATCGCCGCTGCGCAGGTTAATCACCCCGGCATCGAACGGCGCCACTGCTTCGGGCCAGATGATGCCGTTTTCGTCATGCCCGGCCTCGATAATCGCGCCCACAAGGCGCGACACGCCGATGCCATAAGTGCCCATTTGCACCCGCACATCTTTGCCCGCATCGCCCATCACATTCACGTTCATGGCGTCGGTGTATTTGCTGCCCAGCAGGAAGATATGCCCCACCTCGATGCCGCGCGCGGTGCGCAAGCGATCCGCCGGGATCGGGCATGTTTCGGGCACATGCAGCTCATCCGCCGCCGCATAGAGCGCGCGCATTTCTTCATCTGTTTTAGTAACTTTCCCGGCGCGGATATCGTCGAACGTTGCGTCGTAATAGACGGCGCTTTCGCCCGTTTCCGCCAGCACCTGGAACTCATGGCTCATGCTGCCGCCAATCGCGCCGGAATCCGCCGTCACTGCGATGGACACCAGCCCAAGGCGGCGGAAAATGCGGTGGTAGGCCGCATACATGCTCTTATATTCGCGCTGCGCATCTTCGATGGTGGTGTGGAAGGAATAGCCGTCTTTCATCAGGAATTCACGGCCGCGCATCACGCCGAAACGTGGGCGCACTTCGTCACGGAATTTCCACTGGATCTGATAGAGATTCACCGGCAGCTGCTTGTAGCTGCGCACGAAATTGCGGAAGATGTTGACGATCATTTCCTCGCAGGTTGGGCTGTAGAGCAGCTCGCGGTCGGCGCGGTCCTTGAAGCGCAGCATCTCTTTGCCCAGCGCATCGTAACGGCCGGATTCCTTCCATAAATCGGTGGGCTGCAAGGTCGGCATCAGCACCCGCACGCAGCCTGCTTTATCCAGCTCTTCGGCAACAATGCGCTCGACATGATCCAGCACGCTCAGGCCCAGCGGCAGCCAGCTATAGATCCCCGCCACTTCCTGATGCACCATGCCCGCGCGCAGCATCAGCCGGTGTGAGGCGATCTGGGCTTCTTTTGGCTCTTCCTTGAGCAGGGGCAAAAAATACTGACTAAGGCGCATGAACGGCACTCCAACAATGAACGGGAGGTGCACTATGGCGCGCTACGCACAAAAAGCAACGAATCGCCGCAGATTATGGACAGAAAAAACGCTTTTCAATCACCTGTTTTTCTCCCCCACTCCCCCTCACGTCATCCTACGCCTTGAGCGTAGGATCTCAGGCCACACACGCAGGCCTGAGTATGCTGCCTGAGATCCTGCGGTTAAACCGCAGGATGACGGCGTAAAAAACAAAGGATTTACCCTATTTCTGCCACGGCAAGCGCTGCATGGGCGCGGGTGTCACCGCGTGCCGCCCGGCCTGCCAGTCGCGGCCCGAATTCCAGCCGCGCGATTGCATGCACGGCTCGATAATGCGCATGCGCAGGCGATCCACCTGCGCGTTATGCTGATAATCCGGCTCCACGCGGATGGTGCGGCTGCCCGAATACGGGCCAAACCCGCCGCCATAGCCGCCATACACATGCGCGTAATGGCCGTTATCATAGAGCGTTGTCGGATACGTCATATCCGCCTGATCCTCGCACGCCGCGCGATCTGCGCGAAACGCATCCTGCTGCTGGTGGTAATACGCGATGCATTTTCCATATTCCACCGTGCCACCCACGCCGAAGCTTTGGCAATAGAGCTCATCTGCCGGGGTGCAGCCTACAACCAGCATTAATCCAGATATGGCCATTAACGAACGTATCATGCGCATCAATTCCTCATTTCGTCGAATGCTCGCACCCGGCAGGCAGCACCGCTTGTCCACCGATTGGCTGGCCGTTCAGCAATGCGTCGCCATCCTTGCCAACTTCAATCGTCCCCATCCGCGCAAAGCTTTGGGAAAGATCGACATTATGGGTAGGATTGGACGGATCTGGCTCCAGGTATTTGGCGGTTGGGATGGCCAAGGGAATGGCGATTTTATCCATATTCCCAAGCACCGTGCCGCCCTCGAGATCCGCCGGTTTCACCTTCTTCTCACCCGCCCCATAGCCATCACGGGTCGAAATATCGGCCGGGGCCTGATAGGCGCTCAGCGGCTCGCACCCGCCCCCGGCGTGATACATATCCTCCGCCTTGGCATAGGTCGCGATGAAGTAAATACCGATGGTGGGCAAAACCGCCGCCAGCGTCGCCCAGCGGAATTTCCGCCGCAGCTGGGGCTTTTCGGGAGCTGAAGGGGCATGCCCAAGCCCCGGCTTTGCGGGCGCCGCTGCCGCATGGGGCAGCACCATGAACAGCACCATCCACCAGCATACGGCGTAGGTTACAAGAAATTGGAATATCGTCATAAATTACCTAAAAATAGACTATGCCCATTACCGCCCCCCCTGCTTGTCACCCCGGGCCTGTCCCGGGGTCTGGCCGCGTGGCCGGGCCGGATGCCGGGATGAACCCGGCATGACACGCGTGGGGAGCAAATGAACGCCTAGGCTTACTAGCACAACCCGGGCCAAATGTCACAAAAGCTTCACATTGCCCACGGCGCATTCTGCTAAAATCATAGTGTAGAAATCGGTTACCATAGGCAGCATGACGAGCCACGAAACAACGGAATTAAAGCTAAAAACGACACCCACCGGCGGGGTGCAGGCGTCCAATAGCCCGATGTACCGCACGTTGGTGTCGCAGGGCTATAAGGGTTTCCTGCAAGGCACCATCGGCGGCGCGGCACTGTATGGCACGCTGGGGCTTGCAGTGGGCGGCATTGTCGCCGCTTGCGCTTTCCCGTTTGTTGGCCCGCTTGGCGCATCCGTGTTCCTTTTGGCCCCGGCCATGGGCGGGCTTGGCATCCTCAAAGGCGCAAGCACCTTTGGCACCATTGGCTCGGTTGCCGCCATCAACGCTGCCGCCGCCGATCTCTCCGAGCAGCGGCGCTACCTGCTCGACCGCTATTACGACCTGCCCGACGGCCCCGCCGGTGAAAAAGAAGCCGCCGCCATTCGCCAAGAGCTGGAGCAACAACACACCACCACCAAACCACCGCATCTCATTCATTGGAAAACCGTCGCCATCTGCGGTGCGATTGGCGCAGCCGTGGCGGTGGCGTTCCTCGCGCCCATCGGCCTTGGGCTCGTCACCCATGCGGGCATTACCGAGCTGCTTGGCTCCACGCTTGGCACGGCGATCGTTAATGCTTCCGTACCACTGCTGACCGCCGTTTGCACCGGTGTGGGCGCGCTGGCCGGGGCCACGATCGGCATCGACCGCTACTACATCCGTAAATGGTTCGACCATACGGAAGGTGTCGTCCATAGTAACGACCATAACCATGGCGCGCTCATGGAGCGCTTGCAGCAGATTGAGCGCCTGCGAACCGCCGCCCGCGCCGATGAGCGAACCAAGGAACAACTACTCCAGCGCGCCGAAGGTGATCTGCCCATGGAACAGGCGGCCACAACGCCCAAGCCGCGCACCATCGCCAGCCTCGACCAGCCGGAAAACAAAATCAGCAGCATGACCTACGAGAACCGCCTGGCGGATATTCAAAAAGCGATGGCGATACCCGCCCTTTAAGAGCTGCGCGTCAACCGCACCTGCCGGATGCGGCGCGGATCGGCCATCATAATTTCGGCCTTGAGCGTCGGCTTCAGCATCAGCACTTCACCACGCACCGGCACCCGGCCTAACAGCGAGAAAATCAACCCGCCGAGCGTATCAATGGTGGCGCCCACTTCCTCGTCGCACAGCTTCTCGCCGAGGGCTTCTTCCAGCTTTTCGGTAGTGGTGCGGGCGTCTGTTTCCAGCACATGGTCGCCCAGCCAGCGCAAGGTAGGGCTCGATTCATGGCCGTCATGCTCGTCCTGAATTTCGCCGACCAGCTCCTCGAATAGATCTTCCATCGTCACCAGACCATCCGTGCCGCCGAATTCATCGACCACGATGGCGATATGGCAGCCCGAAACACGCATTTTCATCAGCAAATCGACAATGCGCATGCTGGGCGGAATGAACAGGATTTCGCGCAGCACCAGCCCGATTTCGAGCACATCCCCAGTTGCGAAATAGGGGAATAAATCCTTCACATGGATGAAGCCTTCAATGCTATCGAGCGACTCATGATAGACCGGAATGCGCGTGTGGCCGATATCGATCACATGCTGTTTCAGCTCTTCCAGCGACACACCACGCTCCACGCCCATGATGTCCGAGCGCGGCACCATGATATCGCGCACGGTCAGCTCGCCGAAATGGATCATGTTCTTGAGCAGTGATTTTTCCTCGGCGCTGATGGTCGCGCCATCGGGCGAGTGCTCTTCCAGCACTTCCTCGATCATCTCAAGGATGGTGCCTTCGTTGCGCACGCCCACTCTTTCGCGGAACCAGCGCACCGCGTGGCTAATGCGCGACGGGGCTTCGTACGGGGAAAAGCTTTTACTGTCGCCCTCGGGCGATGATGGTTCGTGCGTCATGGGCGAACCTTAAGCAGATTCATACGGATTCGCAATACCCATCCGCGCAAGAATTTTTATTTCACACGCTTCCATGGCTTCCGCTTCCGCTTCGACCTCATGATCGAAGCCCAGCAGGTGCAGCGTGCCATGCACCGCCAGATGCGTGAGATGGCGCTTGAGCGGCTTGCCCTGCGCCACCGCCTCGCGCGCCAGCGTCTCATACGCCATCACGATATCGCCCAGTTGGCGCACGCCGCCATCCACGCTGCCATCGGGGAAAGAAAGCACGTTGGTGGGTTTGTTTTTGCCACGATATTGCTTGTTGAGCGCCTGAATTTCCGCGTCATCCGCCAGCACCACCGTCACCGCCGCGCGTATGATTTTTTGCTGCGCCAGTGCCGCCGCCACCGCGCGCTCCACCGTCGGGCGAAGGCCCTTCCAACGTGGGTCATGGGTGAGGATGGTGATGGTCATGCGCGTCCTCGTGGCAACTCAGGCACTACCGCCGCAATCGTCTGCGCCCCTGAAACATCGATAGGGCGGACGATGCCATCGCGGCCATAACCACGCACCAGCACGTGCAATTCCGTACCAAGGGTCAATGGACGGCGGCCATTCGCCTTGCTGCGCTGATAGGCCGGCATCGCGTATTCCGAGAGGGGCTTCGAGAGATACGCATCCAGATTCAATGCCGAGACACTTTCTGGTGTAAGAGAGCCATCCGCTGCAGCACGTTTGGGGTCAAACCAGATCGCTTCATGCGACTTCAAAGCATCAGCAGGAATTTGATATACCGGGGTTGCCCGAACTACGTGCCCCGCCTGATGCATCGCATTGGCGGTGAGCTGCGGATGGATCGGCGAGAGAAAAACAACCTCGTCCCACGCGCAGTCCAGTATCGGCACATGCAGCGTGGCAATATGCTCGCGGCCAAAGTATTTTGCACGATATGAAGCCCCTAGCTCCGGCTCAATCTCTGCCAATGCCTTGAGTGGCCATAATGCCTTGCCGCGCATATTCGGCGGCACGATATGCCAAAGATAGGGTAATCCGCTTAGTTGCTTCGCTATCATGAATTAAAACATGCCATCATGCGCACCTCTATTCAAGCCCGCCCTCGCGCTCTTCGGCGTATTGCTTTTTCTTCAAATCCCAATCGTCGTAGGCTTTGATGATTTTGGCGGCCAGCGGGTGACGCACCACGTCGCCATCGCTGAAGCGGATGGTTTCGATGCCCGGGATTTGCTCGATTTTCGGGATGCAATCGGCAAGGCCCGATTTAATATCCTTGGGCAAATCCACCTGCGATAAATCGCCGGTGATAATCATCCGCGAGCGTTCGCCCATGCGGGTCAGGAACATTTTCATCTGCGTGCGGGTGGTGTTTTGCGCCTCATCGAGGATCACGAAGGCGTTGCTGAACGTGCGGCCGCGCATAAAGGCCAGCGGCGCCAGCTCAATTTCGCCGTTCTCGATCGCCTCATTCACCCGGTCGGCGGGCATCATGTCGAACAGCGCATCATACAGCGGGCGCATGTAGGGATCGAGCTTGTCTTTCATATCGCCGGGCAGGAACCCGAGCTTCTCCCCTGCTTCCACCGCCGGGCGCGAGAGGATAATGCGCTCCACCTTTTTGTTAAGGAACATATACACCGCCATCGCCACCGCGATGTAGGTTTTACCCGTACCCGCCGGCCCAAGCGCGAAGACCAGCTCCGAGTCATACAGCGCGCGGATGTAGTTCGCCTGCACATGGCTATAGGGCGTGATGGTTTTGCGCATGGTGCGGATATAGACATCCGTATCGATCGCTTCCACACCGTGGCGGTTTTTGGGCTTTTTATCGTTCACCGGCGGCATCATGCGGATGGCCGCATCGTAATCCGTTTCCGTGATCTCGATGCCGTTTTTGATTTGCTCATAGAGCGATTGCAGGAGAATTTCCGTCGCATCGATGTCGCGCTTATGGCCGCTGATGGAAAGCATGTTGCCGCGCGCCACCAGCTCCACGTTGAGCGCCTGCTCCACCCGTTTCAGGTGGGTGTCCTGCTCGCCGTAAAGCAGCGGCAGGTATTGGTTGTTTTCGAAGAAGACGTTGATGGATTGGGTTTCGCGGGCGACTTTTTTATCCGGCTGCTTGGACATCAAAACTCCTGTTTTGGAAGGAATACCGTCTTAAACTCTACCGTCTCATAGTCGTATGCGTTTGTTTGCCTGTGCGTCAATCATTTGTCCGGCGTCACGCACAGCGTTCTTACAACTACGTCGTCATTGCGAGGAGCGAAGCGACGCGGCAATCCAGCCTTACTTTCTTCTTTCAGCAAGCCTCGAGGCTGGATTGCCGCGCTTCGCTCGCAATGACGGCGAAAAAAGGCAATCATCCCACCGCCGCATCGATCCGCGCGGCAAGGATGAAATCGTTGCGGGTCACGCCCTGCGCCTTGTGCGTGGTCAGGCGGATTTCCGCATAACCCCAGCCGAACACAATATCGGGGTGGTGAAACTGCGCCTCGGCGATTTCGCCGACGGTGGTGACAAACGCCAGCGCCGCCACGAAGTTTTTGAATTTCCACTGTTTATAAATAAATTCGCCATCGACCGACCAGCCGCTGAGCTTGCCCAGCAGGGCGGCCACCTCGTCACCGGTCAGCTTGCCTTCGCCCGTGCGGCACGGGGTGCAGGATTCTTTCGCGAGGCCCATCGGACATTCCTTTACTTCGTCAGCTGCCAAGGCTAGCAGATTTGGCATGAACACGAAACCCATTTTAGCGTTTGATTGCGCCTGTGTGGGCGCCAGCATCGCGCTTGGCGTCGGTAAAACCGTCGTCACACGCAGCCTGCCCCAAAGCAAACAGGCGGCCGCCCTCGTTTCCACCATCGATGGGCTGCTGCGTGAGCGGGGCGTCGCCTATACGGATTTGGCTGCCATCGTCACCACCATTGGCCCCGGCAGCTTCACCGGTGTGCGCATTGGGCTGGCGGCGCTGCATGGTTTTGCGCTCGTCCACCCCACCCCCATCAAAACCCTGAGCACGCTGGAAGCCCTCGCCTGGCAGGTCGCCACCACCCACGCGGCGGATGGCCCCTTCCTCACCGTGCTGCGCGCCGGCAAAGGCGAGGTTTACGCCCAGCCATTTACCGTGCGCGATGGCATCCCCACCGCTTCCGGCGAGATTTTCCTCGCCCCGGAGGATCACGCCGATTGGCCCGCCCCCACCTTCGGCAACCATGTGCCCGAAGGTGCGCCCAACCACATCCTCACCCCGGATGCGGCGGTGATGGTGCGCATCGCCGCCCATCTACCTACCGCCACACTCGCCAGCGCCCTGCCCCTTTACATCCGCCCGCCGGATGCCAAAATTCCCACCGCCCCTTTATGGCTCAGCGCGAATTGATGGTTTCGCAGCGACCGCGCCCATGCTACAGAGGGTGCCAACGCAGGAGCCCCCGTATGATCAAGAAAATCGTCGCCATTCTCGCCCTCATCACCCTTGCCGCGTGCGAGCAGGCGCCGGGCAGCTACCAGCCCGAGCCATTCAGCTTCGAGCACGCGACGCCGATGCGCGTCAATGTCGCCCAGATCAAGGTGATCGAGGCCTATAAATCCGCCCTGCGCCGCCCGAATGTGGAGCAGGATTTTCCCGTCCCCCCCGCTGTCGCTGTCAATAAATGGGTTGCCCAACGCCTGATCGCCAGCGGTAGTACCGGTGTCATGGAAATCACCATCGACGATGCTTCAGTGAAAGAAGTGCCCTTAAGCAAAACCAAAGGCGTCACCGGCCTGTTCACCGACGACCAGGACGCCCGCTACGACGCGCGTATCCATGTCACCATGCGCGTGTATGACGGGGTGAACGCCATTTCCGCCGCCTCGGGCGATATCGAAGTGACCCGCGCGCGCAGCATCAACGAAAAAGCCACCGTCGATGAGCGCCAGCGCATTTTCCACAAAATGACCCGCGATATGATGGACAGCTTCGACCAGCAGGCCCAAGCCCGCCTGCGCAGCTATTTCTCGAAATTCCTGAACTAATATGCACATCTACCTGCCCATCGCCGAGCTTTCGGGCAATGCGCTGCACCTGATTCTGCTGGGCGGTGTCGCCGGGCTGTTTTCGGGGCTGTTTGGCATTGGCGGCGGGTTCATCCTCACGCCCATGCTCATTTTCATGGGCATCCCCCCAGCCATTTCGGTAGCGACCAGCACCAACATGATCGTCGCTTCGTCGTTTTCGGGCTTCCTCTCGCATCTCAAGCATAAGCGGGTGGATGTGCAGATGGGCAATTGCCTGATTGCGGGCGGGCTCGTTGGCGTCGGGCTTGGTATCTGGATTTTTTCCAAACTCCAACGCGTCGGGCAAATCGATTTGATGATTACGCTGCTCTATATTTCGCTGCTCAGCACCATCAGCATCCTGATGATCCGCGAGGCGCGCCACATGATGCAGGCCCGCAAAAACGGCACCGAAGTGCGCTTTGCCGCGCTCACCCTGCCGCGCTGGGTGGTGAACCTGCCCTGGCAAATCCATTTCACCCGCTCGGATATCACCCATAGCGCGCTGCTGCCGGTGATGCTCGGCATGCTGTCGGGCCTGCTGGTGGGTTTGCTCGGCATTGGTGGCGGCTTCATCATGATTCCGATGATGCTCTACATCCTGCGCATGCCGATCAATGTCACCATTGGCACCTCGCTGTTCCAGATCATTTTCATCACCGCCGCCGCCACCATGCTGCACGCCCTCACCACCCATGCGGTCGATATGGTGCTGGCGGCGCTGCTGCTCATCGGCTCGGTCATCGGCGCGCAATATGGCGCGCGCTTCAGCCATCGCATACCCACGTACCTGCTGCGCGCGCTGATGGCGGCGCTGCTGATTATCGTCGCCGCGCGGTTGGCGTACGGCCTGTTCATCACGCCGAGTGAAATCTTTACGCTGGTGAGCACCAAATGATGACCCTGCCCATCCTCATCGCTTCACTGTTGCTCAGCCTGCCAGCCCTCGCGCAGGAGGCCAATCATGCCGTTTCCCTCACCAACCCGATGATTGCCGACATTTCGCGCAACACGGTCGAGATCCGTTCGGATTTCAACGGCACGCAGCTGCTCGTCTTCGGCGTGCGCAATGTGCCGGGCGATCTTGTGATCGTGGTGCGTGGGCCGACGGCGCTTGTCACCTTGCGCCGTAAGGAACGCATCGCGGGCATGTGGATGCATGTCGACCAGCGCAAATACGACAAGCTGCCGTTGTTTTACGCCATTGCTTCCACCAAGCCGCTCAGCCGCATTGCGCCGCCCTCCACCCTGCAATCGCTGGGGCTTGGCGAAAGCCGTATCATCCTCACCGCCAACTCGGTGCCAGACGATATTTTCGACAAAGCGCTCGACCATACGCTGAGCACAAAAAACTGGTGGCAGGCGCCCTTTACCAAAATCACCTATTTCGGCGAAACCCTCTTCAAAGCGAAGCTGGAAATGCCCGACACCCTGCCCAGCGGCGATTACACGGCCGAGGTTTATCTCTTCAATCGCGGCAAGCTGCTTGGCTTCCAGACCATCCCGCTCATCACCTATAAAACTGGATTCGATGCCCGCATTTATAAAATGGCGCAGAAAAACGGGCTACTCTACGGCATCCTTGCCATCAGCATGGCCCTGTTCGGCGGCGGGCTGGCGCACCGGTTGTTCCGGCGCTGACTTGCCGCGCAGGCGGTAATAGCCCCGCTTCACCTGCGCCCAATACCAGCCGCGTGGACGCGTGTTGAGCACAACCGTTCCCGCGATATAATCATGCCAGCCGCGATGGCGGCGGTTAAAACTCATCCACATGAAGCCGATCATCAGCGGCGCACCGGCCAGCATGTAGCCGATAAAGCGCAGCACCAGCCGCCAGCGCGCGGCGGGCAGCAGCGTATCCTTCTCCACCACCTTCAACCCGAACAGCCATTTGCCCGGCGTAGTGCGATAGACGCACTGAAACCCAACCAACACCAGCCCGATGATCCCCACCTGCAGCGAGAAATTCAGCGTCCACAGCTGGATCATATGCGCATCCCACAGTTTGGCTACAATCACGCTTGGCGGCTCGTGCGGCACCACGGCTTTCATTTTTTCCATATCCAGATGCGAGAACACCCGCTGGGTGATACCGCGGAACAGGCTATCGAAAATCAGGAAAATGATGATAATATCAATCGCCGAGGCCAGCCCGCGCTCGTATAAATCGCCGTAGCGCGGCCCCTGTTCCGCTTGCTTGCGCGCCTTGCGGCCTATCGGCATCCATGACCAGTTCATCATAATTTCCCCACCATCGCGTGAATCACCGTCGCATCCGCCCATGACGATACAAGCGGTTGAAAAACACGCAACCCAATAGTTTCAATGAAGGGCATCAGCCCCGCCTGCGCCTCGGCAAAATCAACCGTGCTGCCCGCGGTTTCATTCATCACCAGCGCCGCGACAGGTACGCCTGCCTGCTTCAGCAGCGCCAGCGTCATCAGCGTGTGGTTGATGCTGCCGAGGTAACTGCCCGTCACCACAATCGCCGGTGCGCCAAGCGCCACCACCCAATCGAGCACCGTACGCTGCTCGTCGAGCGGCACCATCAGCCCGCCAACGCCTTCGATCAGGGTCAGGCCGGTTGCTTCCGCCATGCGCGCTTTCGACCACTCCACCAGCGCCGCAAACGGAATTTCCGTGCCTTCCTGCGCCGCCGCCCGGTGCGGCGAAAGCGGCGCCCAGAAACGCCATGGCGACACCTCATCCACCGTTTGCGCGCCACCACCGACCGCAATCAGCTGCGCCGTATCGGTTGCAGGCGTTTTATCCCAGCCGGAAATGATGGGCTTATAGCCGCGCGCCGCACCGCCGGATGCATGCAGTAAAGCGCAGCTGGTGAAGGTTTTGCCCACGCCCGTGCCGGTGCCGGTGACGAAATAGGCACTCACAACGGTTTCCTCAGCACCAGGAACAGATGCTCCCATGTCGCGGGTAACCCCGCATCCGTGCGCAGGGATTCGTAGGCATGCGTCATCGCCTGCCAGCGTTTGGCGCCGGTTAGCCCACGTTTTTCCGTCGCAAAATTATTGCCCGCGCCAATGCTGCGCATGGAGTTCAGTAGCGCGGGAACATCGGCGTAATGGCCCAGCGCGAGGCGCTGTTCCGCCAGCGTCACCTCAAGTCCGGCGGCCTGTGCGGCGGCCGTGTAAGCCTCCAGCCCGCGCATTTCCAGCAACCCCAGCGGCAGTGCCGCCTGCGTCGCCACCGTGCGTAATTCACCCAGCGTTTGCGGGCCAAGGGTGGCAATCACCGCCCGCGCACCGGGCGCGAGCACCCGCGCCAGCTCGGTAAATGCACCCGCCACATCGCCAACCCACTGATAGCACAACGACGACACCGCCGCCTGCGCGCTGCCATCCGCCAGCGGCAAGCGCGCCGCATCGCCCTGCGCCACCGCACACCGCACCGCTGCCGCGCGGCACATGCCGTGCGAAAGATCCACACCGATCACTTTCCAACCCGGCCGCCGCGCCTGCGCAAGCGCCGCAAAACTGCCGGTGCCGCAGCCAATATCCACCACGGTGGCCGCTTCGGGCAGGATCATCAGCGCCGCATCCAGCACCCGGCGTGTTTCGTTATGCTGAAAATCCGCCTGCGCGTCATAGGCCAGCGCCGCTTTGCTGAAATTCGCCTGCAACCGTGCGCGCGCCACCTGCATCACGCGACTCCCCGGTGGGCGGCGACGTGCGCGCGCAACTGTGCCGCATCCTCAAGGTGAGGTGCGTGGCCGGTTTCGGGCCAATCGAGCACCGTCGCATCCGGCAGCAGCGCGGCCAGACGGGCGGCCTGGGCATGGGGCACAATCGCATCGTTCATGCCGTGGATTATAAGCGTGCGCGGCGCTTTCGCAAGGTCGGCGTCGCGCATATCGTAGCCGGCCAACGCATCCAGCCATGGCAGCCAGCGTGCGGTTTCCTCGACCTGCGGGTGGTGCGACAGCGCGCCCATCACCCGTTTCGCATCCGTATGGCCTTTGGCCACCAGCCCATGAAACCGCGTTTTTGTCCGCGCCGGGTCAGCTTCATAGCTCGCGCGAAACAGCGCGAATGTCTCCGCCCCCATGCCATCCGCGCCAACGAAGCGATACGGCGCGCCGATCAGCGTCAGGTGCTTGGGCGCAAGGATTCCCGCAGCGATGGCCCGCAGCGCCAGCTGCCCACCCATGGACCAGCCGATGAGATGCTCAACATCCCGCAACGCCGCCAATCCCGCGAAGCTTGCTTCCGGCGAGCCGTAGGCACTGTAATCGAAGGTGGCCGCGCCCGGAGCGATCTCGCCCAGCGCATCCACCGGCTGCGCCCAGCCGCTCAGCATCAGCGTGCGCATGGCAGCTCCTTCAGCGCCGCGATCAGCGCCTCCACCTGCGCATCCGTATGGGCGGCGGAAAATGCCAGCCGCAGCCGCGCTGTGCCCGGCGGCACGGTCGGCGGGCGAATCGCCACCGCCAGCAGCCCATGGTTTTTCAGCGCTTCCTGCGCCGCGAGGGCCGCTTCCGCGGTTCCCAGAATCACCGGCACCACCGCACTTTGCGCCAGCGGCAGGCCAAGTGCCTGCGTCACCCGTTGCGCCAGCGCCAGCGCGCGCGCGGCGCGTTGCGGCTCCGCTTCCATCACCTCAAGCGCCGCTAGCGCCGAGGCGCAGACCGAAGGCGGCAAGCCTGTCGAAAACACGAAGCTGCGCGCTTTGGTGATCAAAAAATCAATAATCACCTGCGCCGCCACCACATAGCCGCCATAGCCGCCCGCGGCCTTGGAGAGCGTGCCCATCCACAGATCCACCGGCGCGGCGGCGGGCACGATGCCCAGCCCATGCGCATCATCCGCCATCGTCCAGGCGTCATGTAGCTTCGCGAGCGCTGCGATTTCGGCCAGCGGCGCCACATCGCCATCCATGCTGAACACATGGTCGGTGACAATCAGCGCGTTGGTGGAATCGCCGCGATGCTCCTTCAGCAGCGCCGCCAGATGGGCCATATCGTTATGCGCAAAGCGCAGCAGCCGCGCGCCCGAAAGCTGCGCTGCATCGATAATGCAGGCATGCACCAGCTTATCGGCGAAAATCACATCGCCCTTATCCATCAGCGCCGGGATGACGCCCAGATTGGTGAGATAGCCGCTGCCAAACACCAGCGCCGCCTCTACGCCCTTCATGGCCGCCAGCTTGGCTTCCAGCAGTGCATAAAGCGCATGGTTGCCCGTCACCAGCCGCGATGCGCCCGCCCCTGCCCCATAGGCAAGCAGCGCTGCGCGGCCCGCCTCAATCACCCGAGGGTCGTCGCGCAAGCCCAGGTAATCATTCGCCGCGAACGACACATACCGCGCCCCATCGAGCATGATTTCGACGCTGCTGCCATCCACCCGGCCGTGCGTGCGCAACACCCGCCGCAAATGCTGCGCGTCGGCACGTTCAAGCCCGAGGGCACACTGTTCGCTTAATGTCGGCATTTTTCCTTTGCGAGACCTAGCATTAGCCGCTATTTCTCGCAACCGACAACGAAGCGAGCCCCTTATGACCCAGATCCGCCACGATTGGACCCGCGAGGAAGCACAAGCACTCTACGCCTTGCCGCTGAGCGAACTGCTGTTCCGCGCCGCCACCATCCACCGCGCCAACTTCAAGGCGGATGAGGTGCAAATCTCGCAGCTCTGCTCCATCAAAACCGGCGGTTGCCCGGAAGATTGCAATTATTGCTCCCAATCCTCGAAATTCGATACGCCCGTCAAAGCAACCAAGCTGATGGAGGTCGATGCCGTGCTTGCCGATGCGCGCGCCGCCAAGGCCGCCGGGGCGAGCCGTTTCTGCATGGGCGCTGCCTGGCGCAACCCGAAAGCCCGCGACATGCCCGCCGTCACCGCGATGATTGCGCAAGTGAAGGCCATGGGCCTTGAAACTTGCGCCACCCTTGGCATGCTGACGCCCGATCAGGCGCGCGAGCTGAAAGCCGCCGGGCTCGATTATTACAACCACAACCTCGACACGTCCGAGGAATATTATCAGGAAATCATCACCACCCGCACCTATCAGGACCGGCTGGACACCCTCGCCAACGTGCGCGATGCGGGTATGAAAACCTGCTGCGGCGGCATCCTTGGCATGGGCGAAACCGAGGCCGACCGCACCGCGATGCTCGTCACCCTCGCCAACCTGCCCGCCCATCCGGAATCGGTGCCCATCAACCTGCTGATCCCGGCGGATGGCACGCCGCTGGCCGGCAACCCGCGTATCGATGGCATCGCCTTCGTGCGTACCGTCGCTGTCGCCCGCATCCTGATGCCCGCCTCCATGGTGCGCCTTTCCGCCGGCCGTGAAGGCATGAGCGATGAGCTGCAAGCCATGTGCTTCTTCGCGGGCGCGAATTCCATCTTCGTCGGTGAAAAACTGCTCACCGCCGCCAATCCGGGGTTGGATGCGGATGCCGCCCTCTTCGCTAAACTCGGCATGAAGCCGATGCAAATGGCCGAAAATCAGGCGCAGGCCGCGTAAAAAAGGCGACGCTTTCCAGCATCGCCTTTTTGTCTCGCTTTGGACGGTTTATTTAGCTCTGCCCAGCTTGGCTGCCGTACATGTCTGATAATTCTGCATGACCGCTTCACCGACTTGCCAGCTCGCGCCATCATATTGTGCGCCCGCCAGCGCCTGCCCACAGCCTTGGATGGCAGCCATACAGGCTGAATATTCTTTGCCTTTATTCGTAGCGGGATTTTTACAGACACTGTCATTTTGCAATTGAATCGCTTGCCCCAACGTTGGATGGGAAACAACAGGCTGAGAAGGGTATGGGTAATATGTCCCCGGATGGCTTGGAGCCGCTGCCGGCGCTGGCGGGGTTACCGCTGGTTGATTTTGCTGCATCAGTCGATCAAGATTCGCACGCGACCTCTCCATCATCTCTCGTGCATTGGGGCGGTCAGTCATCGGGGCTTCCTTTCAATAGAATAAATGTAGCCCAACAATAACATACCCACGTGCCGCATGTATGACAGTTTGATGAAAATTCAGCCGCAGCCAGCGGCTCGGCGAGAACAAAAAATACTATTGAATTATAAAATAATTATGGTGTTTTTACACCCGCATCGCGGCGGACGCAGCTCATGGCCGTTGCCAGCGGCGCTTCATCGGCGCCCCAGCCTTTGGCATCCAACGTTGCCACTTTCATTAAGGCATCGACACAGGGCTTCGCCGCAGCTACGCAGGCTGCCAGCTTCTTATCACTACTTTCGCAGGTCTGGCTCACCTGCTCATGCGCCATATCCGCCCGTCGCGCATCCAGCAGGGGCGACGCCGTACCTTTACGAATTCCCGTTTTATCCACCATTGCGCACTCCTGCGTAAACGTTCTTTCGGCCATTATACCCCCCGACCGGTTAAAATAGCCTTAACCGAATTTCGTGTGACAGCAGCCCCAAACATCCGCTATGATGGGGCAACCCATAACGCTGGTATCCCTTGTCTTCCAATCCCTTAGATTCGCACTCCCCCGCATGGCTGACGCAAGGCTGGCCGCATATCTGGCTGCCCTACACCCAGATGCAAACCGCGCCGCTGCCCGAAGCAGTGGTCAGCGCCAGCGGCTGCACGCTGACGCTGGCAGATGGGCGCACCCTCATCGATGGCACCGCCAGCTGGTGGAGCATGTGCCACGGCTATCAGCAGCCGCATATTGTTGAAGCGATTACCAAACAGGCGCAAACGCTCAGCCATGTCATGTTCGGCGGGTTGGCGCACGAGCCCGCTTTCACCCTCGCCGCGCGGCTGTGCCGCACCGTTGGCATGGGCATGGAGCGGGTGTTTTTCGCTGAGTCCGGCTCGGTGGCGGTTGAGGTGGCGCTCAAAATGGCGCTCCAATACTGGCGCAACAAGGGCGACACGAAACGCACCAAATTCATCTGCCTGAGCAACGGCTATCACGGCGACACGGTCGGCGCGATGTCGGTTTCCGCGCGCAGCCCCTTCAACAGCGCCTATGACAGCTTGAGCCTGCGCAACTACACGCTGGATATTCCCACGGATGAATACAGCTTCGCCGAATTTGCCGATACCATCCGCGCCATTCAGGGCACGGTTGCCGCGCTCATCATCGAGCCGCTGGTGCAGGCGGCGGGCGGCTTCCGCTTTCACTCGCCCGATATTCTCTCGGAAATCCGCCGCGTCTGCCGCGAGCATGGCATCCTCTTCATTGCCGATGAAATCGCGACCGGCTTCGCACGCACCGGCGCTATGTTCGCCTGTCAGGAAGCGGCGATTGAGCCCGACATTATCTGCATCGGCAAGGCCCTCAGCGGTGGCCATATGCCGCTTGCGGCAACGCTTGCCAGCGCCGAAGTGTTCGATGCGTTCAATAGCCCCGATTACGAAAAAGCGCTGATGCACGGCCCCACCTTCATGGCCCACCCGATTGCCTGCGCCGCCGCCAACGCCTCGCTCGACCTGTTCGCCAGCGAGCCGCGTCTTGCCCAAGCAGAGGCGCTGGAGCAAGCGCTGTGGGATGGTTTACGCCCGTTCAAAGCCCATGCGGAGGTGATCGATGTGCGCGTCAAAGGCGCGATCGGCGTCATCGAAATGAATTCGGATGCGGAGAACAACCAGCGCCTGCGTCAGGCATTCATTGCGCAGGGCGTCTGGCTACGCCCCTTCGGCAATGCGCTCTATGTGATGCCTGCGCTGACGATTACGCAGGCGGAGCTGGAAACCATTTTCAGCGCGATCCGGTCGGTTTTAAAATAACGAACCCATTCATCTAAGGCACCCAAGCTACCCACACCGTCATTGCGAGCGATAGCCACGGCAATCCAGCCTCTAAGGATATACTAGCGACGCAGACGCGTCGCGCTGGATTGCTTCGCTATCGCTCGCAATGACGGTGTAGCGAAGACTACTCTATTTGCCCAACTGCCCGATATACCCATCGATCACATCAAGCCCCGCCTGCCAGAAATCCGGCTTGCTGGCATCCAGCCCGAAGGGCTTGAGCAGCGCTTTGTGGCGCAGCGTGCCGCCGGCTTTCAGCATGGTCAGGTATTTCTTGGTGAAGGCATCCGCCCGCCCGGCTTTTTTCTCTTTGAGATAGACGCCGTAGAGCGAGTTCACGAGGCAATCGCCGAACGCGTAAGCATACACATAAAACGGCGAGTGGATGAAATGCGGGATATACATCCAGTAGCTCTGGTATTCCGGATGCAGGGTGATCGCGGGCCCAAGCGCCTCACGCTGCACATCCATCCAGATTTCGCCGATGCGCTCGACCGACAGCTCGCCGAAGCGGCGCTCGTCATGTACCTTGCGCTCGAACTCGCAGAACGCAATCTGGCGCACCACGGTGTTGAGCATATCCTCGATCTTGGCGGCGATGAGCAGCGTTTTGCGCTTCTTATCCGTCTCGCGGTTGAGCAATTCCTGGAAGGTCAGCATTTCGCCGAATACGGAAGCCGTTTCCGCCAACGTCAGCGGCGTATCCGCCATCAGCGCGCCCTGGCTGCCAGAGAGCACTTGATGCACGCCGTGGCCCAGCTCATGCGCCAGCGTCATCACATCGCGCGTTTTGCCAAGGAAGTTCAGCAGCAAATAGGGATGCGCCGAGGGCACTACCGGATGCGCAAACGCGCCGGTCGCCTTGCCCGCGCGGGTCGGCACGTCGATCCAGTTATTGTCGAAGAATTTCTGGCCGACTTTCGCCAGCTCCGGCGAAAAGGCATGGTAGGCCTCGCGCACCAGCTTCACTGCTTCATCCCAGGTGAAGGCGGTGTCGCCCGCGGCGGGCAACGGCGCATTACGGTCCCAGTAATCCAGCGTTTTTTTGCCAAATTGTTTTGCTTTCCACGCATAATAGCGGTGGGCGAGCGGCTTGTAATTTTTCTTCACGGTGGCGATGAGCGCATCCACCACTTCGTCTTCCACCTGATTGCTCACGTTGCGGCTGCTGATGGGACGTGCGAAATTGCGTTTCTCATCCTCGATATGCTTGGCTTTGGCGAGCGTGTTGGTGATGAGCGCAAATAGCGGCGCATTGGCCGCAAACACGCGCGCGACTTCCTTGGCGGCGGCCTTGCGCTTTTTCGGGTCTTTGCCTGAAAGCAGGTCGAGCGCTTCCGGCTCGGTCATTTTCACGCCGTCCACGGTAAATTCCAACCGCGAAATCGACTCATCGAACAGCCGCTGCCACGAGCCCATCGTCACCGATGTTTCGTGGATATAGCCTTCGAGCTCATCGCTCAATTGATAGGGCTTGTAGCTGCGAATACCATCCAGCCACGGCTTATAATGCGCCAGTTTGGGCGATTTCTTCAGCATCGCGGCCAGCGGTTTATCGTCGATCTTATTCAGCTCCAGCGTGAAGAAAATCAGCTGCGAGGACAACACCGTCAGCTGCTCCACCATGTTCTGGTAGAACTGCGTCACCGCCGGATTGGCCATATCGCCAGCATAAAGCAGCTGGGCATAGCTACCCAGTTTACCCAGCGTATCCTGCATTTTTTCGTAAGCGACAATGGCCGCCGCCAGCGCATCACCATCGAGCTTCGCCAGCTTGCCGGCATATTGCTTGGCGAAAGCTGCCGTTTTGCTGGTGAGGGATTTTACATCCGCTACCAACTTCGCATCCTTGGGCGAAGCATAGAGGTCGCTTAAATCCCACACCGGCAGCACCGGCTTTTTGACGGATTTTTTGACAGGCTTTTTCGCCACCGGTTTCTTTGCCATGTTAGCCTCGCACGCCGTGGTCAGGCACCGCAATCGGCGCCGCTTTTGGCTTATCGGCAGCGGGCAGTTGCGGCACCAGCGGCGCTTGCCCGGCTGGTGGTGTCACCGTCGCACCTTCAGGCACCACGATGGTTGGCGCGGCCCCCGCCTTGTTCTGCATCGCCTGTTTCAGGAACACAGCGAACAGCTCCTCAAACGTCGTTTGGCCGATTTTGAAGGCACCACCGCGAGCACGCTCGATCGGGATCGTCGCATCCTTCAACTGGTCGAGCGGTGTCGCCGTCACCAGTTGCAGCACCGTGCCCATCAGCGCCGTGTTGGCCTCGTTCAGCACCCCTTGTTTATGCAGCTCGGCCAGCACATACGGCGTGTTGGTGAGGGTGATCGTCGCCTTGCCGACCGGCAACACATCCGCTGCGCTTGCCGTGAAATCGGCGGTCGCGCTCAGGCTGGCGTCCTTGGTGGTCAGGCTAAACATCTTCAGCTTCAGCAGCGATTCCTGCGCTTTGCTTGCGGCAATCGCTTCAGGCGTTTTCGGCAGGGTGCCTTCATAGGTCGCATCCAGCTGCAGCGTTACCGGCAGATACGGTGCGGCGGTGTTATCCGACGTCACCGGCCCAACTTTGCTGGTCATGCTGATGACGTTGAGCTTCTGCTCGTTGAGCGCATTGCTCCAATCCGCCGTTACTTCGGCGATTTTGATGGCGCCCTCGGGTGCCGCTTGCGGCGTAATCACCAGATCTTTGAAGTTGATGTTGGCTTTGCCCAGGCCGCTGGCGTCGCCCGCCATGCTGCTGCTCATGCCGCTGCCTTGCGCAGTGGCGATGTGCAACGTGTCATAGACCGGCACCAGCGAGGGCGTTTTTTCTTCCTCACCCTTGGCCTGCTCCTCACGCAGATAGACAAAATCCATCTGGCTTGGCGATTCATAGGCCACGTCCGTGTACTCCACATTCTCCTTGGTGGTTTTGCTGACATCGAACTGCAGCGGCACGTTGCTGGTCACTTTCAGCAGCGATTTTTCAGGTGCTTCTTCCGCCGCCACGTTGATCGGCTCGGCCAGCTGAATGCGCAGGCTCGACAGATCGACCGCGCGCGGATAAATCGCCAGCGTCGGCGTCGTCACCACCACCGCATCAATCTTCTTCTGGGCACCCGGCACTGCCGGTTTGCGCTCGATCGGCTTCACCGCCATCGCCGGGTTGTGGATCACAACATGCTTGGATGCAAAACTGCCGACCACTTCAAGATCGCCATAGGTAATGTCGATATCACGCCCTTGCGCGCGGCCACGCTCTTTCATCTGCACGATGAAGTTATCGACCTGCTGTTTCACCAGCGCCTTATCCAGCCCGGCGCGCGAGGCGACGAAGCCCCCAACCGCGATGACCACAATAAGCGCGGCGACAGGCAGCACCAGCCCACGTTTTTTCTTCGGTGCGGGAATCGGCGCGTCGGTGAAGGATTCGTCGGTCATGGTGCTCTCTCTAAGCTTGAGGTTATTTTTTATCGACTTGCATATTGCGGGTGGCCGATGGCAGGCTGACTTTCAGCCCGTCGAGGCTATCGTTCATCATGATCTGGCAGCCCAACCGCGAGGTGTGGGTGAGGCCGAATGCGAGGTCGAGCATGTCTTCCTCATCATCGGTCGCTTTGGGCAGCTGGGCGTAAAACGCTTCATCCACCACAATGTGGCAGGTCGAGCAGGCGAGCGATCCCTCGCACGCGCCTTCCAGCGGGATATGATTTTTATGCGCCACTTCCAGCAGCGAAATGCCGTTGGGCGCTTCCACCGTTTTCTCGGTTCCGTCATTCAATACAAAGGTAATGTTGGGCATATCGACTCTTCTTAAGGTTAATTCACTTCATCCACGTTCTTGCCCGACAGCGCGCCGGAAATGGCTGCATCCATCCGCCGCTGGGCGAATGGCCCAACCAGCGCGTTGAGTGCCTGCGCTTCATGGTCGATCCGCTCGCGGTTATCGCCCGCGATCATCTCGTCCAGCCGCCGGATCTGGGCGTCGATCATCGCGCCCTCGCCCGGTTTCAGCAGGTCCGCATCCGCGCGAATCGCCGATGTTACATCGCCGATCACCCGCCGTGCATCCACCCGCGCCTCGATGAGCAACCGCTCGACAATATCGCTGCGCGCATGTTCCATGCTGTCGCTCACCATACGTTCGATTTCCTCGAAGGCAAGGCCATACGACGGTTTCACCGCCACCTGCTGCGCGATCCCGCTGACTAGTTCTTTTGCGGCCACAGTCAGCAGCCCATCCGCATCGATCGCGAAGCTGACGCTGATGCGCGCGGCACCCGCCACCATCGGTGGAATGCCAGTCAGCGTGAACTGCGCCAGCGAGCGGCAATCTTCCGCTTTTTCGCGCTCACCCTGCACCACGTGGATTTTCATCGCCGTCTGGCCATCCTGGTAGGTGGTGAATTCCTGCGTCACCGCCGCCGGGATCGGCGTGTTGCGGTAAATCAGTTTTTCGATAATGCCGCCCATGGTTTCAAGGCCGAGGGAAAGCGGAATCACATCCAGCAGCAGGTTATCGGAACCCGCCGTCAGCGCCTCCGCCTGCAAGGCCGCGCCAAGGGCGACGACCAGATCCGGGTCAAGCGTATCGTGCGGCGTGGTGCCGAAAAACGCGGCGACTTTTTGCTTCACCAGCGGCATGCGGGTCGAGCCGCCGACCAGCACCACACCGGCGATGGCATGCGGCGTCAGTTTCGCATCCAGTAGCGCGCCTTCGCAGCAGGCCAGCGTGCGGGCGATCAGCGGCTCCATCAAGCGTTCCAGCGTCTGCACATCCATCGCGAGATGCGTACCTTCCCACACCAGCTCGGTGGTCGGCGCGGCGCTCAGTTTTTCTTTGGCAAGGCGGCAGAGCGCCAGCAATTCACCCAGCGCTGCCGGGCTGAGCGATTCCTTTTTCGTGCCTGCTTTTTCCAGCATCCGCGCGGCGATGAGCTGGTCGATATCATCCCCGCCCAGCTGCGTGTCGCCTGCGGTTGCGAGCACCTGAAACACCCCGCCCTCAAGGTTGAGGATCGAAATATCGAACGTGCCGCCGCCGAAATCATAAATCGCGAAAATGCCCTGCGCCTGCGTGTCGAGGCCATAGGCCAGCGCCGCCGCGGTTGGCTCGTTGATGAGCCGCAGCACTTCCAGCCCCGCCAGCCGTGCCGCATCCTTGGTCGCTGCGCGGGCGGCATCGTCAAAATAGGCCGGTACGGTGATGACGGCGCGCGTCACCTCGCGCCCCAGCGCATCCGCCGCGAGGTCGCGCAGATGCTTGAGGATTTCCGCCGAAATTTCTACCGGCGTCACCCGCCGCCCATCCACGTTCAGCCGTACTAAGCCGGGCTGGCTATGGTCGATGTCATACGCCGCATGGCCCGCCACCATGCCAATATCCGCCGCCGATTTGCCCATCAGCCGCTTGATGGAGGCGATCACCCCCACCTCGCCTTCGCCATAGGCGCGGCGCGCCTCATGGCCCACCACCGCGCTGCCCGCATGGTAATGCACCATCGAGGGAATAATCGCCCGCCCGTGGCCGTCATGGATCGCCGCCGCGTGGCCATTGCTCGAAATTGCCACCACGCTGTGCGTCGTGCCAAGGTCAATGCCAATCGCCGCCGCGTCGGAATGCGGCAGCGGCGTCTGGCCGGGTTCGTAAATTTGAATCAGGTTAGCCATGGGATGCCTTCAACCGGTAAATGAGCATATGCGCCTCTTCCATCGCCTTGCCGAGATATTGCAGGCGGATGGTTTCAAGTGTCGCGCGGGCGTAATCGGCGGCGGTGAAGGCCTCCGTCAGCGCCACGGTGTTTTGCGCCGCGAGGGTTTTGATTTCTTCGACCATCTGCGCCAGCGCTGCACCATCGGCGCCATGGTCAAAAATCCGCTCACGCAGATCCATCATTTCTTCGAGCACAGCGGGCGGCGCGCGCCCATCATCAGCCAGCGCGGCGATGCCTTGCAGCTCCAGCAAATGCTCGGCGCGGGTCAGCGGGTTTTTAAGCGTTTCATACGCATCGTTCACCAGCTGCGAACGGCCGATGGCCGCCACCCGCTGCGCTTCCGGCTTGCCGACAAAGC
This sequence comes from Pseudomonadota bacterium, assembly GCA_040384265.1. Classification (GTDB taxonomy): domain Bacteria; phylum Pseudomonadota; class Alphaproteobacteria; order Rickettsiales; family UBA3002; genus QFOX01. Next base: position 88,849 of record JAZKJM010000005.1, read on the forward strand.
GGTCCGGATGCGTCGCCCGCTGCGCGGCGAAATAGGCCTGCTCCAGCGTTTTCAGGTTCAGCGTGAAGCTGGGCGCGAGACCGAGAATGTCGAATAAACTCTGCATGCGCGCGTAATTACGGCAGTTTGGCCGCCATGTCCACGGCGATTACGCCATCACCGGCGATGGCGCGTCCTTATCCGAATAGAGCGGATAGGTCGCCCGCGCGTTGAACAGCTGGTAGTGCCACCATTCGTTGCGGTAAAAATCCCAGCCGGCGCTGGTCATGATGCCCATCAGCAGCAGGCGGTTGCGCTGCGCTTGCGCGTTCACATCCAGCCGCCCATGGTGCGAGCGCGGGTGAAATTCATCGAACGCCGTGCCCATATCGAGCGGCGTAAAATCCCAGCGGCAGAGCGTTAAATCCACCGCTGCGCCGCGCGAATGCGGCGAGCCTTTGGCAGGGTCGGCAAGAAAATTCGGGTCGGGCGTGTGTTCCCACAGCTTCCACTGCGCTTCGCTCGGGCGGAATGCATCGTAAATCGTAAAGCGGTAGCCCTGCGTTTTCGCGAGCGCCACTGCGGTTTGTAGCTTGGCCGCTGCTTCCACATGCAAAAAGCACCCTGCATCTTTGCGGTAGACCCGCTTGCCGGTAAAATTATCCGTCGTCGCGTATTTCAGCTCGATCCGCACATCGTGCGAGGCGGGGGTGATTTCAACCAACGACACCGTTTGCCTCCAGCGTTTTGTGCAAGCCCTCGGTGATGGTGATTTCACAGGTTTTGGCCAGCGCCTTGCGATCCTCGTGGTTGCTGATGCGCTCCACCGCATAAAACTCGGCGATCACTTCTACATAGGGGAATTTCAGCAGCCGCGCAAAATGCGTCACAAAGCTCGCCTCACCCACCCAGGCCACCTGCTCGCGGTTTGCCGGGCTGAGCGGCACTTTGCCGATATGGGTATAGGCAATGCTGACCGATTGCAGCGGCAGGTCATGCGCTTCCACAAGATTCAAAAACCCGCTTTTAAACGGCATGATATGGTAGCCATCGCCCGTGGTGCCTTCGGGGAACAGCGCCAACACCTTGCCGTTGCTGAGGCGGGCGCTCATTTCCGCCTGCGCGCGCTGCATATCCGCCGGGCGGCGCTCGATGAACACGCAATCCGCCAGCACGCAGAAGAAGCCAATCACCGGCCAGCTACGAATCTCCAGCTTCGGTGTAAAGGAAATCGGCAAAATCGAGCCGAGCACGAAAATATCGAGGTAGCTCGAATGGTTGGCAACCAGCATCAGCGGCCGCAGCGGGCTCACCTGCCCGACCACCTTCACCCGCACGCCCGAAATGCGCCGCGCGGCGTTATAATAAATGCGCACCAGCTTGGCCCGCAGCCGCTCCAGCGTCAGCGCCCATAGCAGCAGCACCGGCAGGAACAGGATCAGCGTGAGCACCAGCAGCCCGATTGCCCGCAACACAGCGCGCGTGGTCGAAAGCGAAAGCGGAGGCGTTACGGAATCCATCGCGCTATTCGGGGATATAGCGCTGGACATACCGCGCCTTGAGCTGATCGGTCTGCACGACGATCGAAACATCGCAGGTATTATACGCATAATCGAGCACCGCGCCGTCACCAACGAGGCCGTTCAGCCGCAGATAACCTTTGATGAGCGGCGGCAGCGCGTTGATGGCGGCGCGCGGCACCACCTGCTCTTTAGGCATCAGCCGCATATCGACATAATGCGAGGGCAGCGCTTTCGGGCGCAAGGTTTCCGGCGCCAGATGGTAGTGGTAGAGGTAGGAAAGCGCATGCTGGTGCTCTTTCACGTTCACCCCGTGGAAGCTGGCGCAGCCGAACATCACGTCAATATCCTTCGCCGCGATAAACGCGCCGATGCCCTGCCACAGCATCTGGATCACCGGCCGTGTGCGGTATTGCTGCTCCACGCAGGAGCGGCCCAGCTCCATGATCTTGCCGCCGTTGGCTTTGATCGGGCTGATGTCATATTCCGTCTCGGTATAGAAGCTACCGATCATCGGCATGTTCGTGCCGGTCAGCAGGCGGTAGGTACCCACCACCCGCGCATCGCCCACGCGGGTATTGTCGATCACGATCAGGTGGTAGCAGGCCTCATCGAACATATCGAAATCGCGCTTTTGCTGCTGCACGGCAAGGTTCGCCACACCCCCCATTTCCTCGCAGAAAATGCGGTAGCGCAACCGTTGCGCGGCATGCACATCCGCCTCGGTTTCGGCGAGGCGCAGCGTCAGGTTGCCCGAATGGATCGGCTCGAATACGGATTCAAAAATCATGAGGATACTTTCTCGTCGAGCGGCAGGCAGAACAGCTCCAGCCGGTGGTCGACCAGCTTGTAGCCCAACTCCCGCGCAATGCGTTCCTGCAGGGCTTCGATCTCGGCATTGGTGAACTCCACCACTTTGCCGCTGCGCAGGTCGATCAGGTGATCATGGTGCTCGTCGGGCATTTCCTCGTAGCGCGCGCGCCCGTCGCCAAAGTCATGGCGCTCGATGATATGGGCGTCCTCGAACAGCTTCACGGTGCGGTAAACGGTGGCGATGCTGATATTGGCATCTACCTTGGTGGCGCGCTTGAACAGGGCCTCCACATCCGGATGGTCGCTCGATTCCGACAGCACGCGCGCGATGACGCGCCGCTGTTCGGTCATCTTCAGGCCCTTCTCGATGCATTTCTTCTCTAAAATACTTGGCATAAGGCCGTTACATAGCCGCAGTTGCGCCCCAAGCGCAAGCATTTCAACCGGTTTAACAACATGGGCATTGCACCATCATTCAGGCAACTTGACCAATCGGCCGCATTAGGTTAACAAGTGGTTAACAACCATGAACAAAAACGTTCAGGAACCTCTCGGCAACATCGAACTCTCAAGGCCCATCATGAAATCCAAATCCGCCCCGCTTGCGCTTGTGTCGCCGACTGAACACGTCGCCGTTTCTGCCGACACACTGCTTGCCGCCACGTCGCAAATCGTCAGCGCGTATATCGTCAATCGCCCAACCGAAGCGCTCGACATCATGGCCCTGACGGCGGATGTGTATAGCATGCTCAGCAGCCTCGCCCAGGGCAACGGCGCCAGCGTCACCACGCCCGGCAGCGCCACTGGCCGCAAGCCCGTCGTCGCGGTCGAAGACTCCGTGAAAGCCGATTACCTCGTCTGCCTCGAAGATGGCAAACGCGTCAAAATGCTCAAGCGCCATCTGAAAACGGCCTACAACATGAGCCCCGAGCAATACCGCGCGCGCTGGAACCTGCCAGCATCCTACCCGATGGTGGCCCCCAACTACGCCAAAGTGCGCAGCAACCTCGCCAAGCAAATCGGCCTTGGCAAACGCAGCAGCCTGCCCGCCGTCAAAACACGGATGAACGTCGCTGCGGGAAATTTGCGGTAGGTCCGTCAGCGCTTAATTTTGGTAATTTGTCACCCGCTGCAGCCGATCATGTTCATCAAATTCGATAACCATAAAGTTCACGTCCCAGCTGCGGCATAAGCCTATTGCATAGGCCATATTATTCTTAGAATAATTTATGTTATCCAATGGATTAGTCTTGCCAAGCAGGCTTTCAACGGTCGCTCTTGTCATGCCTGTTTTCAGAATATTATCTTTGATGTCCGTATACATCCCGCATACCTCTGTCGTCTTACGCTGATCCCAGATCGTACGATCGAATTTCTGGCCTCTATAAGCCGCATACCCTCGATAAGAGAGTGACGCAATAATACATACGAAGAGCAAAGCCATCAATAGAACGAGGCTAACCCAAACCAAACGAATGATTTTTCGAATTCTTCTCATCTTTTTATTCTACCCCTCATCCAACCCAATATCAACCGCCACGGCTGAATGCGTCAGCTTGCCGACGGAGATGAAATCCACCCCCGTTTGCGCGATGGCGCGCACGGTTTGCAGGTTCACATTGCCGGAGGCTTCCGCCTTCACGCCCGCCGCATGGGCGCGCTTTACGCCCTCAGCCAGCGTTGCATTGTCCATATTGTCGAGCAGCACGCAATCCACCCGCGCCGCGATAGCTTCATCAAGCTGCACGAGCGTGTCGCATTCCACCTGCACCGTGGTGCCAGGCGGAATCGCTGCCCGCGCTGCGTTCACCGCGGCCGTCACACCACCGGCGACGGCGATGTGGTTGTCCTTAATCAGCACCGCATCGTACAGCCCCATGCGGTGGTTCGTGCCGCCGCCGCAGCGCACGGCATATTTCTGCAAGGCCCGCCAGCCGGGAATGGTTTTGCGCGTATCGAGAATGGTCGCACGCGTGCCAGCCACCGCCGCCACATACTGCGCCGTCAGCGTCGCCACGCCGGAGAGCGCCTGCACGAGGTTCAGCGCCGTGCGCTCGCCCGCCAACAGCGCCCGCGCGGGGCCTTCCAGCGTGGCAAGGCAGGTGCCTGCATCCACCGCCGCCCCATCGCCCACATGCAGGGTGACGCACACCTGCGCATCCACCATCGCAAATAATTTCGGCAGGAACACGAGGCCCGCCGTCACCAGCGGCTGGCGCGCATTCATCCGGAATACCGCCTGCGCGGATGCCGGAATGGTGGCATTGCCGGTAATGTCGCCCGGGCCAATATCCTCCGCCAGCGCCGCCGCTAAAATCGCATCCATCTCGAAGGGTGATTGCATAAGGGTGCCTAAGTCATTATCTAGTTGTCATTCCCGCGGAAGCGGGAATCCAGTGCGGCGCGTCGGCGCCGCGATTTTCCCTTAAGGAGCTGGATTCCCGCTTTCGCGGGAATGACAAGTATAGGTTTAAGAAACAAACACGCAACCATTCACTCTTTTAATCCCCATGCACGGCTACACCCTCACCCACCACCGCCTCGACGTCGCCATTATCGGCGCTGGCGGCGCGGGGTTGCGGGCGGCGATTGCGGCGAGCGACGGCGGCTTGCAGGTCGGCGTCATCAGCAAGGTCGATCCGCGCCGCAGCCACACCATGGCGGCGCAAGGCGGCATCAACGCCGCGCTTGGCACCCGCGGGCCGGATGATTGGCGCTGGCATATGTATGACACCGTGCGCGGCTCCGACTGGCTGGGCGACCAGAACGCCATCGCCCGCCTGTGCGAGCAGGCCCCGCGCGCCATCACGGAACTTGCCGAATGGGGCGTGCCCTTCACGCGTGATGATCGCGGCCAGATTTACCAGCGCCCTTACGGCGGCCAAACCATCGAATATGGCGGCGACCCTGCCTTTCGCGCCGCTGCCGCCGAAGACCGCACCGGCCAAGCCATCATGCAGGTGATGCTCAAGCGCGCCACCGCCCGCCCGATCACCTTTTATTCCGAATTCTTCGCGCTCGACCTGTTGATGGACGAGGATGGCAGCTGCAGCGGCGTGCTTTGTCTTGAAATCGCCACCGGCGACCTGCATGCATTCCACGCGCCGCTCACCATCATCGCCACCGGCGGTTACGGGCAGGCCTATGCCTCCACCACCGCCGCCAACCTTTGCTCCGGCGATGGCAACGCCATGGTGCTGCGCGCAGGCCTTGCGCTGCAGGATATGGAATTTGTCCAGTTCCATCCCACCGGCCTGCATGGCTCGGGCATCCTCATCACCGAGGGCGCGCGCGGCGAAGGCGGCTACCTGCGCAACGGGCTTGGCGAGCGCTTCCTCACCCATTATGCCCCCCACAGCATGGAGCTGGCCTCGCGCGATGTGATCGCCCGCGCCATCATTCAGGAAATGCGTGCCGGGCGTGGTGCGGGCGCGGCATCCGACCATGTGATGCTCGACCTCACCCACTTGCCTGCCGATATTTTTACCGAAAAACTGCCTTACATCACCTCGCTGTGCGAAACGCTGATGGGCCTCAACCCACGCACCACCCTGATTCCCGTGGTGCCGACAGTGCATTACTCCATGGGCGGCATTCCCACCAATGTGCAAAGCCAGGTGTTGCGCATCGCGGGCGATAGCGAAACCATCGTCCCCGGCCTGATGGCCATCGGTGAAGCGGCCAGCAATTCCTGCCATGGCGCCAACCGCCTGGGCTGCAACTCGCTGCTCGACCTCGTCGTCTTCGGCCGTGATGCGGGGGATTGGGCCGTCGCCAACCTGACCCCAAACGGCACCGCACCGGATGCGACCGATGCCACCACCGACCGCGCCATCGCCCGCCTCGACCGCTTGCGCTTCGCCCGGGGCGACGCCTGCCCGCGCGACGTGCGCCGCAGCCTGCAAGCCACCATGCGCGATTACGCGCCCGTCTACCGCAACGGGCCGGATCTCGCCAAAGGCCACGCCATCCTCACCGATCTCGCCGCGCAGCCGCTTGGCATCGCCGACCATCACCATGCGTGGAACATCGACCTCATCGCCGCGCTTGAAACCAGCAACCTGCTCGCCCAGGCGCGCGCCACCATGCTCGCCGCCCGCGAACGCACCGAAAGCCGTGGCGCCCACGCCCGCGAGGATTTCCCCAACCGCGACGACCAACATTGGCTGAAACACTCGCTCACCTGGGTGAACCCCGACACCGCCGCCCTCACCCACGCCACCCGCCGCGTCAACCTCAACGGCGGTATCGACGCCCCCAGCTTCGCGCCGGAAGTTCGGGCGTATTAACATCCATTACTTCGTCTTAAACACCAACGCTTCGCGCAGCACGCCGATGAACAGCTCCAGCGGGTGGGTCATATTGGCTGGGATGGGTGCAAACATGGGGACATTGAGCGGTGTCATGGTGAAGGAAGCCGTGCGTGTTTCACCGTTGAGCTGCATGTCCAGTGTCAGCGAAGAAGGGACTTGCGGGGCATAGCTGATGAGCGGCGCATCCGCCGCCACTGCTGGGCAGCGGGCGCTGCCGGGGAATGGGCTGCAGGTGTTGCTATCGCCCTGCGCGCGCAGCTGCACGGCAGGCACGGGGGAAATCGTTACGATATAGCTCTCCGGTGGCGCACCATCGACCGCATACATCGCATCCACCACCGGCGGCAGCACCACGCGGTAGCGGCCCTCATCGCTGCTCAGCGGCTCCAGCGTCAGCTGGGGGATCGACACGGCATAGGTCTCGTTGCCCGAGATCATCGATAGCGTCGCCCGCGTCACCCCGACGCGAAAATGGAATGGAAACCCCACCGCCGACACCCCATCCGATTTGAGGGTCATCTGGCGGTTGTTGGCTTTCAGGCGCTGGTTCTGGAACTCGATGCTGGTGCGCACCCGCGCCACATCCGCCGCCATGATGCCCGACCAGATGCCATACCATGCCAGCACTACGGCAAGGGCGGCGGCAAAAAGGAAAATAGGTTTACGCATTGGCGGCTCCTTCCCCACTATGTCACCCCGTCGCATGACGGGGTCCATCGTGCCACAAGGAAGATGGATGCCGTCATGCGACGGCATGACAACTCCTATTACGTCTGAGTGATCGCCGTACTCGCGATCGCCGTGCTCAGCTCCAGCATGCGGTCGAGCGGTTTGCGGGCGGCGACAATCAGTTCCGGCGAAAGCATCAGCTCCGGCGCGCGGTCGCGCATGCACAGGTAAAGCTTTTCCATCGTGTTTAATTTCATGAATGGGCAGGTGTTGCAGCTGATGCAGGCCCCACCATCGAGCACACCGGGGGCGGGATAAAACCGGCTGCCAGGCGAGCGTTTTTCCATCTGGTGGAGGATGCCCGGTTCCGTCAGCACGATGAATTCCGCACCGGGGTGTTTTTCCGTGAAGCTCAGCAGGCTGGAGGTGGACCCCACATGCCCGGCATGGGCCAGCAGCGCCTCCGGGCATTCCGGATGGGCGATCACATGCGCCGCCGGATGGGCCACTTTCAGCTTAATCAGCTCGCGCTCGGAAAACCGCTCATGCACCATGCAGGAGCCATTCCACAGCAGCATATCCCGCCCGGTTTTCTTGTTGAGGTAGCCCCCCAAAAACCGATCCGGCGCGAAGATAATTTTCTGATCGCGCGGCAGCGAGTTGATGATCGCCTCCGCATTGCTCGATGTCACGATGATGTCGCTTAGCGCCTTAATATCCGCCGAACAGTTGATGTAAGTAATCGCGATATGCTCCGGGTTCGCCTCGCGGAACGCCTTGAACTGCGCGGGTGGGCAGGAATATTCCAAACTGCACCCGGCAGCCAGATCCGGCAGCAGCACGGTTTTGGTCGGGTTCAAAATCTTCGCGCCCTCGGCCATGAATTTCACGCCGCAGAACACGATCACATCCGCATCCGTCTCAGCCGCCCGGCGCGCCAGTTCCAGCGAATCGCCGATCACATCCGCGATGTCCTGAATGTCGTCATCCTGGTAATAATGGGCAAGGATCACCGCGTTCATCGCGCGCTTCAGGCGCAGGATTTCCTCCTCCAGATTCGGCGGAATCACCCCTTTAGGCGCGGCAGCGCTGGCATCAAGACCCGTTTGCATGGGGGCTATGTAGTAATAAACCACGGAAAATGCAAGGGTTTGTGCTATGGATTCATTGTCATCGAACTGTCATGCTCCGCCCCTTCCGATTCGGCTAGATTGGCGCCATGAGCAAGCTTAGCGACAGCAATGCGATTTTTATCGCCAGGAGCGAAGCCTATGCGCCGGCGGATGCCGCCTGCGAGCGCTGGCCGTGGGCCGGAAAGAAGCTGACCCCGCAATTGCGCCACCTGCTCGGCATGCCGGATGATTGCCACCCCATCCGTATCATCATGTCCGATGAGCAGGATTACCGCGTCGCCGCCAATGGCTATCTTATGCCATATTATAAAGAATCTACCATTTCCGCCTATCACAGCACCGCGGATACGGTATTGCGCAATGAAGGGCTGATTGTCTCACGCGCCCAGAACTTTCATGCCAACAGCCAGCCCGACTTGCGGGTGACACGCACGGCGGAAGACATCAAAACAGCATTCGCTAAATTTTATTCCATGCCCGAAAACGACCAGATGGAATGCGCCCGCAAAGCGGGCCAGTTCAATGTAGCCATCGGCGCGGCCATCATGCGGCTTGAAACGCTGGGCCGCATCATCACCCAAAAGAATGGGTATGGCGTCAAAATCGAATATGACGACATACGCAACGCCGCAGATATCCAGCCCGCGCGGATTAAAGACCTCAAAAAAGAGTTCTGGGGGATCTATAAAATGTTGAGCGATGAGAGCCTGCACCCGCTGCTGCGCTGCATGCGCCTCAATGACAAAGAGCGCGACCACGACGGCATCCTGATCGACCTCATCCGCGAAATCGGCAAGCCCCTTGAGGCTAATTACCTGGATGTAGAAACCCATGTGCGGGATGCGATTGTCACCAAAATCGGCAATGCGATGGAGTCGATCGACCAGGTGCATGACCGTCTGGTACAGGCCATAACACAAGAACCGACCGCTACATTATTCAACGCGGCTGTTCAAAAATTTATCCGCCAGCAGGGCGAGCATTTTAAAATCAGCGGTGTCGCCGATATCGTCAAACACCTCGATCGCTATGCCGATCTATGCAAGGCCCGCGCCGGCATCCGCGGTGAAGACCCAGCGGGCTACGACGATGTTTTTAGCCAGCACTCCGCCCTCGATGAGCTATTCAATAGCCGCCCGAGCGGCCTGCTCGACTCCATGCACCCGGCTGGCAGCACACAGGCCGCGGCAACAGAAGAACTGCGCAGCTTGCTGGAACGCGGCATTAAAATGATGGATCGCAGCGCCTCCTCGCGCATTGCCTGCAATGCAAAGGCCCCGGAAATCTGGATACCTCCCCTCACCCATGACACGGATGTGATGCTGCCGATGGATCGCTATCTCGTTCCGCAATCCCACCGGGAGCGCATTAGCAAAACCTATCAGCGGGCTGCCGCCATCGCCGAACGCGACGAGAACACGAACAACCCACGCCTTTTGTTCCTGAAACAAGAATTTTGCAGCCTCGGCATCCTTACCTACGATCTCAACGCGCTGTGCGAGCGCCTTGAGAAATCTGCCGGAAAAGACCGGATACAAGACATCATCGCCAAAGGGCGGGGCTCAGCCAACCCCAACTTGGCTTCCACGCGTTAACCGCGGCAATAGCGCCAGCAAATCGACGCGTTTGAGGGCGATGCAGCCTTCCGTCCCCACCCCGTCATCACGCATCAGATGCATAAAAATCGCACTGCCGTGGCCGGGAATGATGGGCCCATCGTTATAGCCCAGCGGGATGATGAGGTCATACACATGATCCTCGCGCCACAGCCGCTCGTGGCGGGCGGCGAAGGGCAATTTCACCGGCTGATTATACAGCGGATGTGCTGGATCATCGCACCAGCCATCGTCCGGCGTCAGGGCGGTGAGTGGCAGGGCCGTGATGGGCGCATCCATGCGGTCAGGCCGATAATAGCAGCCCCGCAGCGCGAAGCGGCCGGTTGGCGTCATCAGGTCACCCTCGCGCTTCATGCCTGCCGCCGCAATGCCGCCGCGGCCGATAGCGCAGGCATACTCCACCCCATCCACCAGAAGCGTGGTCAGGCTGAGAAGGCGGATTTCCTGGATCGGCTGCATGGGCCCATGGTAGGATTTCATCCGCCCGCGCACAATCGCAAATTGTGCTGGCTAACGCCTTGCACATCTGCTGCACAAAAATGCTGCTGTTTTTGCACCACGCGCCGCTTGCAAATCGCCTATAAACGCCGTATTCCTGCGGCATATGAACGCAAACACTCCCACCCCCCTGCTTGACCGCGTGGCCGAACCCGCCGCCTGCCGCGACTTCACCGTCGAGGAGCTGAAACAGCTGGCCGACGACCTGCGCCGCGAGACGATTGACGCCGTCGCGCAAACCGGCGGCCATCTCGGCGCGGGCCTTGGCGTGGTAGAGCTAACCGTGGCGCTGCACCATGTGTTCAACACCCCGACGGACAAAATCATCTGGGATGTGGGCCATCAGGCCTATCCGCATAAAATCCTCACCGGCCGGCGCGAGCGCATCCGCACCATCCGCCAGGGCGGCGGGCTGTCGGGCTTCTGCAAGCGCGAGGAATCGGAATATGACGCGTTTGGCGCGGGCCATTCCTCCACCTCCATTTCCGCCGGGCTTGGCATGGCGGTCGCGCGCGATTTGAAGGGCGAGGATTTTGAAGTCGTCGCCGTCATCGGCGATGGGTCGATGAGCGCGGGCATGGCCTTCGAAGCGATGAACAACGCGGGCGCGCTCGGCACGCGGCTGATCGTCATCCTCAACGATAACGATATGTCGATCGCGCCGCCGACCGGGGCGATGAGCGCCTATCTCTCGCGGCTGATTTCCTCGCATTCCTACCGCTCGTTCCGCCACCATGCCAAAACGGTTGCCAGCAAATTCCCGGCACCGCTGATGCGCGCCGCCCGCAGTGCCGAGAAATATGTCCGCAGCGTCGCCATGGGCGGCACGCTGTTCGAGGAACTGGGCTTTTATTATGTCGGCCCGGTCGATGGGCATAACCTCGACCAGCTGCTGCCGGTGCTGAAAAACGTCCGCAACGAGCGCGATTCGGGGCCGGTGCTGATCCATGTCGTCACCCAGAAGGGCTATGGCTACGGGCCTGCCGAAGCCAGCGACGACAAATACCACGGCGTCGCCAAGTTCGATGTCGCCAGCGGCGCACAGGTGAAAGCCAAAGCCGCCAACCCAAGCTACACTGGCGTGTTTGCCAACGCCCTGGTGGCGGAAGCCACGCGCGATAGCCGCATCGTCGCCATCAACGCCGCCATGCCCGGCGGTACCGGGCTCGACCGCTTCGCCGAAGCCTTCCCCGAGCGTTCGTTCGATGTGGGCATTGCCGAGCAGCACGCCGTCACCTTCGCCGCAGGCCTCGCCACCCAAGGCTACAAGCCCTTCTGCGCGATTTACTCAACTTTCCTGCAACGCGCCTATGACCAGGTGGTGCATGATGTTGCCATCCAGAACCTGCCAGTGCGCTTCGCCATCGACCGCGCCGGGCTGGTCGGGGCGGATGGGCCCACCCATGCCGGCAGCTTCGATATTGCCTATCTGTGCACCCTGCCCAATTTCACCGTCATGGCGGCGGGCGATGAGGCGGAGCTGGTGCATATGGTCGCCACCGCTGCAGCACATGATTCCGGGCCGATTTCCTTCCGCTATCCGCGTGGCGAGGGCCTCGGCGTGGCACTGCCGGAGCGCGGCGTGCCGCTTGAAATCGGCAAAGGCCGCGTGCTGCGCGAGGGGGCGGATGTCGCCCTGCTCAGCTTCGGCGCGCGGCTTGGTGAGTGCCTGAAAGCGGCCGATATGCTCGCCGAAAAAGGCATCCGCGCGACGGTGGCGGATGCGCGCTTCGCCAAACCGCTGGATGAAGCGCTGGTGACGCGGCTGATCCAAAACCACCCGCTACTGCTGACCATCGAAGAAGGCGCCAGCGGCGGCTTCGGCGCGCAGGTGCTGGGCTTCGCCGCCAATGCCGGACTGCTCGACAGCGCCCGCTGCAAGCTACGCGCCCTCACCCTGCCGGATGAATATCAGGCCCACGACACGCAGGAGCGCATGTATGCTGAGGCCGGGCTCGATGCCGCGCATATCGTCGCGCAGGTGCTGGCCCTCAGCGGAAAAACCGAAAGCAGCGCGGCGGCGTAATTCTTTAAACACCCCGTTTTGTCACCCCGGGCCTGTCCCGGGGTCTGGCCGTTCGGCTTGGCTGGATGCCGGGACAGGCCCGGCATGACACTATTGGGGATTTGTAAAAAACGAGACGCCTAGCACACAAAACCTAAATCGCTTCCATGCACCACAGCAGGATCGCCTTTTGCACATGCAGGCGGTTTTCGGCTTCATCCCAAATGGCGGATTGCGGGCCATCGAGCACCGCATCGCTCACTTCTTCGCCGCGATGGGCGGGCAGGCAATGCAGGAAAATCGCGTGTTTGGCGGCACGCGCCATCAGCGCCTCGTTCACCTGAAACCCAACGAAGGCCTGTTTGCGCGTCAACGTGTCGTCGTCGCCCATGCTGACCCAGGTGTCAGTCGTCACCACATCGGCGCCATCCACCGCTTCTTCCGGCGTGCTGACAAGGCGCACGCGCGCGCCTTCCGCTTGAGCAGCAGCCAGAATTTCCGCATTTGGCGGCAGGCTCGCCGGGCAGGCCAGGCGCAGCTCAAAATCCATTTTCTGGGCGACGGTGATCCAGGTGTTGGCCATATTATTGCCATCCCCCACCCAGGCGATTTTGCGGCCAGCAATGCCGCTCAAACGCTCTTCCACCGTCATCACATCCGCCATCAATTGGCACGGATGCAGCAGATTGGTGAGGCCGTTGATGACCGGCACGGTCGCATATTCCGCCAATTCCATCAGCGTGTTATGGCCATGCGCGCGCAGCATGATGGCATGCACATAGCGCGATAGCACGCGCGCCGTATCCGCCACCGTTTCGCCGCGGCCCAGCTGTAAATCTTCCTTCTGCAGCACCAGCGGGTTGCCGCCCAGCTCGCGCATGCCGACTTCGAACGACACGCGGGTGCGGGTCGAGTTTTTCTCGAAAATCATCGCCAGCGATTTGCCGTTAAGCTCCTGCTCCTCGCCATGCCCTCGCACCAGTTTTCGGCGCTGCGCCTCGGCGAGGATGGTGATGATGTCATCGAGCGTAAGATCGCGGAAATCAAGAAAATGGCGCATAGCAGTTACCTTCACGTTGCTCCTCCCCCTGTAGGGGGGAGGTTGGGAGGGGGCCGTTATTTGGTGAGGTGGTTGCCCCGAATGCCCCTCCCTAACCCTCCCCCTACAGGGGAGGGAACTGTTTTTACTCCTTCAGCACCGCCTCAATCAAGCCCAATGCTTCATCGACATGTTCCTGCCCGATAATCAGCGGCGGCACGAGGCGGATGACGTTGGTCACGGTGGGCGAGCTGGTGAGGCCGCGCGCCAGCATGGCGGCGGCTAAGGCTCGCGCATCGCCGGTCGGCTCCAGCCCGATCATCAGCCCAAGGCCACGCACATCGCGGATTTTGTCGGGATAGGCGGCTTGCAGGCTGCGCAACCCGTCCATGAGCGCCGCGCCCATGCGGGTGACATGGGCAAACAGCCCGTCTTCCAGCATCAAATCGAGCACTGCATTACCCACCGCCATCGCCAGCGGGTTATTGTTATACGTGCCGCCGTGACAGCCGGGCGGCAGCACGCTGCCCACCTTCTCGCTCACCAGCGTTGCGCCGAGCGGAAACCCGCCGCCGAGGCCTTTGGCGGAAGTAGCAATATCGGGCACGATGCCCGCGCGCTCGAAGGCGAACAGGCTGCCGGGGCGGCCATAGCCGCATTGCACCTCGTCACACATCAGCAGCAGGCCGTCCGCATCGCACAGCGCCCGCAGCGCGCGCAAAAATTCCGGGTCCGCCACGCGCACCCCGCCCTCGCCCTGTACCGGCTCAATCAGAATGCCTGCGGTGTTGCGGGTAATTTTTTCCTTCACCGCCGCCAGATCGTTCAGCGGCACGCGGTCAAAGCCCGTCAGCATCTGCCCGAAGCCGGTGCGCGCATGCTCGTTGCCGCCTGCCGAAATGCCGCCATAGGTGCGGCCATGAAAGCCGCCCTCGAAGGTGATGATCCGGTGGCGATACGGGCTGCCGTTCTCATGCTGGTAACGGCGCATGAACTTGATGCCCGCCTCCACCGCTTCCGTGCCGGAAGAGCAGAAAAATACCGAATCCGCAAAGGTCGCATCCACCAGCCGCTGGGCGAAGGTTTCAAGCTGCGGCGTGACGAACTGGTTGGAGCAATGCCACAAGGCCGCCCCCTGGCGCGTTAATGCTTCCACCAAATGCGGGTGGCTGTGGCCAAAGGCGTTAACCGCGATGCCGGCCGCGAAATCGAGGTAGCGCTTGCCATCGTCGCCGATGAGATACACCCCCTCGCCGCGCACCATGCGCAGGCCGGAACGGCGATAAACCGGGAGGGATGGGGTGATGGCCATCGCTTAAGACTTCAAGCGCCAGCCGCGCGCGAACATGAGATGCGCGACCATGAATAAGCCGAGATTGACCGTGCTCAACACCGCCACGCCAATCATCGGATCCGCATCCGAATAGCCGGTCAGGGCGAAGCGGAAGCCGTCGATCATATAGAAAAACGGGTTGGCATGGCTGATCGCGAGGAAAAACGGCGGCAAGTCATGCACCGAATAGAACGTGCCGGAAAGGAACGACAGCGGCGTGACAAAGAAATTAGTGATCGCCGACACCTGATCGGGCGTGTTGCCGAAAATGCCGGTGACAATGCCAAACAGCGACAGCATCATCGTCGCCGCGACGGAGAAGAACAGCAGCAGCGGCAGCGAATGTACGCCCAGTGGCACAAACAACGCCATCGCCAGCGCCACCGTGCAGCCCACCATCAACCCGCGGGTGATGCCGCCGAGCATGAAGCCCATCGCCAGCTCTGCCGCCGAAAGCGGTGGAGTCAGCCAATCGATAATTACCCCCTGCAGCTTGGCGATCATGAAGGAGGACGACGTGTTGGCGAAAGAATTCTGCACCATCGCCATCATAATCAGGCCCGGGGCGATGAAGTCGATATAATGCATCCCGTGGATCATCCGCGCGTTGCCGCCGAGCGCGAGCGCGAAAATGGCGAGGAAAATCGTCGTCGTAATCATCGGCGCAACGAGGGTCTGGTTCCACACTTTCAGGAAACGCCACGTCTCGCGCTTATACAGCGTCCCCATCCCGATCCAGTTCATAGTCGTCCCCTCACAATGAAGCCTGTATGTAGACCAAATCACGCGGCAATCAATAGATATGCTCGGGGTGCGGCAGAATTTGCAATCGATTGCCCTTCAGTGTCTCCCTGCCCATCTTGACAGCGGCAACTAAGCTATTCATAATCAAACCATGAAACGCGCTTTTTCTCTTGTCGAGCTATCGATTGTCCTTGTGATCCTCGGCTTGCTGGTGGGCGGGGTGCTGGCCGGTAAATCCCTGATTCATGCCAGCGAATTACGCAGTGTTTCACGCGATTTCCAAAAATACCAGACCGCCACCTATACATTTCGCGACAAATATTTTTATTTCCCCGGCGATATACCCAACGCCACCCAGTTCTGGGGCGCCGCCGATGGCGATGATGGCACGGATAGCAGCGGCGCCGCCTGCACCACCGTGGTCAGCACTACCGCGGCCACCTGCAACGGCAATGGTGATGGGACACTTGTCCAGCTTAACGAACCCTTTCGTTTGTGGCAGCATTTGGCCAATGCCGGGCTCATCGAGGGCCAGTATTCCGGTGCGCAGGATACAGTAACGGGCGTCTCGCCCGCCTATTTCAATGTTGGGCTCAATGGGCCGCGCAGCTCCATATCGCGCGCGGGGTTTGTTTTGTGGAGCTATGGTGGACCAACCGGCCTACAATTCAGAACTGCGGCAGCGCTTGGCGAGATTTTTTCAGGCAACTTCTTTATCTTTATGCGCCCGCTACCTGCCGCTGCCGGCGGCGGCCCAGCCACCCAAATCCTGCTTGGCGCGCTTTCGCATGAGGATGCGTGGAATATCGACACAAAAATGGATGATGGCGTCGCCGAATCCGGCAAAGTCCGCGGCTCCATATTTAAAGCGACCGGAGCGGGCAACATCACCAACATGACCTGCGCGACCTACGACCTTGCCAATACTACCAACACTTGCGCGCTGGGCTTTATTTTCGGCCAATAACGCCAAGGCTGTTTAGGCGGCCAGCATCGCCAGCGGGGTCATGCTATACACGATATCGTTATTGCGCGCATAAAGCCCGGCGACGGAGGCCTGTGCGCGGGCGGCCATGCTCAGTGACGCCGAGCCGGTGCTGACGAGGATATGGTCGCTATGGTCACTTTCCGGGGCGATGATTTCGACACTGACGGTCTCGCCCATCTCGTCCACCGCTTCGCCCTGCACACTTGCTGCCGCCACAGTTTGCGCGGTCGTCGGCTCACCGGCACCAATGGTGGAAAGGGTCGCCTCCGGTACATCCGCAAACAGCGCCAGCTCGTCCGTCGGTGAAAGCTGCGGGCGCGGGCGGTTGATGTCGGTGAAAGTCTGGCGGTGGCGCTCGGGCTGCTCACGCAGGGTATTGCGGCCTTTGCCGCGGCCATCCGGGCGCACTTCGCTGTCATGCACATCGCTGGTGATCTGGGTTTGCAGCGGCAGCAGCGAGCCATCCGCCGCGACCTTATATTGGTAGCGCGCGGTGATGGTGGTGCCGACCTGGAACGGGCTTGCCTGTGCCGCCGCTTTCAGCTGATTGGCCACCGCATCTTCCGCCCCGCGCTCGGCATAGGCCAGCCGCGCGGATTCTGCCGTCGCAAAATTCAGGTTCAACGCTGGGTTGGTAATCGACATAGGCTCGTGGCTACCTTCCAAGGAAGGATGAGGGTTAAGGGCTCTAGCTCACACACCTGATGCTACTTATCGTCCGTGCATCTTTTGTTGTCGTACTCAGTAATGTAGGGAAAACACCGCTAAAAATCAAGTAAAGCTTTCATAAATACCGCGCGAATGCCGCGCTACCCTCACTCACATAAAAAAGGGGAGCCAAAGCTCCCCTTTTCCGTATGGTTATCCGTCCCGTTTACCGGCGGTCGCCCAGCAGGCGCAGCAGGTTGATGAACAGGTAGATGAAATCCATATACAGTTTGAGCGCGCCCATGATGCTGGCGCGTTTCACCGCATCAGCCGAGCTGCCAACCTGATAATAGATTTCCTTGATTTTCTGCGTGTCATAGGCCGTGAAACCCAGTGCCAGCAGCACACCCACGCACGAGAGCACGAGGTCGAACATCGAGGATTTCAGCAGGAACACGTTAACCAGCGAGCTGATCAGCACCGCCCACATACCCACCATCAGGAAGGTGCCCATGCTGGTCAGGTCGCGCTTGGTGGCATACCCGAACATGCTGAGCAGGCCGAACGTTCCCGCCGTCACGAACAGGACGCGCAGGATGCTGGTTTGGGTGTAAATCAGGAAGATGGTGAACAGGCTAAGCCCCATCAACGCCGCATAGGCCCAGAAGGTCGTCTGCAGGGTGGAGGTGCTCATCGTGTTGATGCGGAACATCAGGAAAAACGCCATCCCAAGCGGCGCGAACATGACGAGGTAGCCCAGCGGCGCAATGCCGGTGACAACGCCACCCTCTTGTGCGAGCATGACGCCCAGAAATGCATCCGAAGTGCCTGCGAAATAAGCGATAACAGCCGTCAGCAGCACGCCGCTGGCCATATAGTTATAGACCTTGAGCATATAGCTGCGTAGGCCTTGGTCTACCGCGCTGGACTGGCTAACAGTAGCCGTCGTGGTCGGGCGATCCCATGCGTTCATTGGTTTCCTCCAAGAGTGGTTCACGTCGCGATTGTTACATCCCGCGATCGCCTGCATTATACAGGCCTTTTGCGGGGATACGCAATCGAAACTGGATTACATATAGGTAATCGAAGCCGGATTTCCAGACAGGTGTGGGCAACTTGCTCATGCGCCCCCTCCACTACTAGCGGAGGCATCACCTAAAAGCATCGTCATTGCGAGCGCTGAGCGAAGCAATCCATCTGTTACGGGCAAAAAAGATAGAATGCAGAGGGAGTAAAACCCCTTCTTCTTTGCTGTTCCAAAGATGGATTGCTTCGCTCAGCGCTCGCAATGACGCCGTAGAGAGGGCGGGAGAAATCCAAGGGCGAGCGGCTTCGCCACCTTTAAACAAGCGCTTGCAATCCCCGCCTATCCCCATTATACAGCGCATCCCTCGCTATTGCGGGGTTGTTGGGAGCCGGGCGGTATGGCATTGCCTTGGCACCTTTGTAATCATATGAATTTTAGGGGTAAAATATGCCAAAAATGAAGACAAAGAGCGGCGCCAAAAAGCGCTTTTCTCTTACCGCGACGGGCAAGGTGAAAGTCGGCCAGTCGGGGAAACGCCACGGGATGCGCAAGCGTTCGCAACGCATGATTCGTTGTGCGCGCGGCACGACGATTCTCAATGAATCGGATGCGACCACGATCCGTAAATTCTTTCTCCCCAACGGCTAGGAGCATCACCCATGGCACATGTTAAACGCAGCGTTACCAAACGCGCCCGTCACCGCAAAATTCTTGCACAAGCCAAAGGCTATCGCGGCCGCGCCTCGACCTGCTACCGCGTAGCAATCGAGCGCGTCGAAAAAGGGATGCAGTATGCATACCGCGATCGTCGTAACAAAAAACGCACCTTCCGTGCTTTGTGGATCCAGCGTATCAACGCTGCCGCCCGCGAAAACGGTATGGTGTATTCGGATTTCATGCACGGCCTGATCCAGGCTGGCGTGACGCTGGATCGCAAAGTGCTGGCCGACATCGCAGTGAAAGACGCTGCTATGTTCACCGCCCTCGCCAAGCAATCGCAAGCAGCAATCGATAAAGTCGCCGCGAAAGCGTAAGCTTTTGCGAGAACCAAATAGAAAGGGCGCTGGTTATTTCCAGCGCCCTTTTTTATTTTCTTAAATTTATTCTATTCCCCTGCTCTTTCCAATCGTCCTGCCCCCATATACGATATCAGGACCAGTCACACTGATTACAGCTTTTCCACCATGTAAGTGCCGGTTCCGATCAGGAACGATAGCTAAAGCCGCTGTCTTTTCATCAGGTCGTGGTGGAAAGCCAGAAACAGTAACCTTCTCCGGCCCCATCATCTTATCGTAAGCCGCCCCCAAAGCTTCACGCAATTGTTCATCAGTTGTAGCAGCAGCGGTTGCTTGCAAAGCAGCATCTGTGATTGCCGGAACAAAAACATCTCTAAAATTGATTGCCTGTGAAGATATATAAGCTTCGCGTAGATCATTCGTCATAACTTGCCTCCTTATTGGTTTAATAGTCCCAATATTACCTGATTTGTTAGTCGCCTTCTGTGAAGATTGCATGACAATAGAGAATCTTGCCCAACCCCTTCATTTCCCACTCGCATTTCCCCCCGTTTTCTGTAATCTCCCGCGACTTTGAGGAGTGTTATGTCTATACCCACCATTACGAATGCTGATGTTCAAGCCCTGGTTGACCAAGGGCTTGCGGGTATTACGACAGCCGCAACCACCCAAGCCCTGCAAGACATCCGCGTGCAGTATCTGGGCAAAAGCGGCAGCCTTTCGGCGCATCCGTATTTCCAGACCATCAAAACCGCGACGCCGGATGAGAAGAAAATCATCGGGGCAGACCGCACGGCGGCCACCGCCGCCCTCACTGCGGCGCTCGATGCGCGCAAGGGAGCGCTGGAAGTGGCGGAGCTGAACGCCCGCCTCGCCCGCGAAACGGTGGATGTCACCCTGCCCGCCACGCCTGCGTCGCGCGGCTCCATCCACCCGATCACGCAGGTGACGGAAGAGCTGATCGCCATTTTCGCCGATTTCGGCTTCACGGTGGCCGAAGGGCCGGAGATTGAGGACGATTTCCACAATTTCAGCGCGCTGAACATCCCCGAGTCCCACCCGGCGCGGCAGATGCATGACACGTTCTACCTGCGTGGCGACGGCAACGAGCCCTACCCCGTGCTGCGCACCCACACCTCCCCCGTGCAAGTGCGCACGATGGTGAGTGAGAAGCCGCCGATCCGCATCATCGCCCCGGGCACGACGTATCGCTCCGATTCGGACATGACCCACACGCCGATGTTCCACCAGATCGAGGGGCTCGTCATCGAAAAAAACGTGCATATGGGCCATTTGAAAGGCCTGCTGCATGATGCGCTGGCCGCGTTCTTCGGCCTCGAAACCCTGCCGATGCGCTTTCGCGCCAGCTTTTTTCCCTTCACCGAACCTTCGGCGGAAGTGGATATCGGCTGCAAACGCGGGCGCGATGCGCTGGTCATCGGCGAAGGCAGCGATTGGCTGGAAGTCGCCGGTTGCGGCATGGTGCACCCGAGCGTGCTGCGCAATTGCGGGCTGGACCCCGCCGAATGGCAAGGCTTCGCCTTCGGTTGCGGCATCGAACGCCTCGCCATGCTGAAATATAACATCCCCGACCTGCGCACCATGTTCGCGGGCGATGTGCGCTGGCTGAAACATTACGGATTCAACGCGCTGGATATTCCCTCGCTGATTAAGGGAGTCGCCGCATGAAGTTCCCCCTCGCCCTGCTCAAACGCTTCCTGACCACGGATGCGACGCTGGAACACATCAGCGCCACCCTGACTGCCATTGGCCTCGAAGTCGATGGTATCGAAGACAAAGCGGCCGAGTTGAAGCCATTTGTCGTCGCCGAAATTCTCGAAGCCACCCGCCATCCGCAGGCGGATAAATTGCAGGTCTGCACCGTCAAAGCGGCGCAAGGCACGTTGCAAATCGTCTGCGGTGCGCCCAATGCGCGCGCGGGCATCAAAGTGGCGCTGGCCAATATCGGCAGCATCATCCCCACCAACGGGATGGAAATCAAAAAAGCCGCCGTGCGCGGGGTCGAATCCCACGGCATGCTGTGCTCCGCGCGCGAGCTGGGGCTTGGCGACGACCATGAAGGCATCATGGAATTGCCGCTGGATGCCGCCATCGGCACACCGCTGGTCGATGTGCTCGGCATGGTCGATACCGCCGTGCTCGATGTCAATATCACCGCCAATCGCGGCGATTGCATGGGCGTCTACGGCATCGCGCGCGACCTCGCCGCCGCAGGCCTTGGCACCCTCGTCACCTACCCGACGCCTGAGATTGCCGGCAGCAACGAGACCTACCCCATCCGCATCGAGGATACGGATGCCTGCCCGGCATTCATTGGCCGCGTTATCCGTGGTGTGCGCAACGGCGCGTCGCCGGAATGGCTGCAGCGCGTGCTCACCGCCTCGGGCATGCGGCCGATTTCCGTGCTGGTCGATATCACCAATTACGTCACCCTCGCCTTTGGCCGCCCAAGCCATGTGTATGACCTCGCCAAACTCAGCGGCGCCATCGTCGTACGCCGCGCGCGCGAAGGTGAAGAAGTGCTCGCCCTTAACGATAAAACCTACCGCCTCAGCCCGCAGGCCTGCGTGATTGCGGATGATTCCGGCGCCATTGGCATCGGTGGCATCATGGGCGGCGTCAGCACCAGCGTCAGCGAAACAACGACGGATATTTTGCTCGAAATCGCGCTGTTCAACCCCGAGCGCATCGCCAAAACCGGCCGCGCGCTGCAGATCGATTCGGATGCCCGCACCCGCTTCGAGCGCGGCGTGCCAAGCCAGGGCCTCGAAATCGCTGACCGCCATATCACCAGCACCATCCTGCAGCTGGCCGGTGGCGCGGCAGGCGCGCCGATGCTGGCGGGAGAAATCCCCAAGCATAAAATCGAAATCGCCTTCTCGCCCGCTGCCATCAACGCGCTGGGCGGCACCGCCATCGAGGAAAGCCGCATGCGCGAGATCCTCGTAGCGCTTGGCTTGCGCGACCATGGCGAGCATATGCACCCGCCCAGCTGGCGGCATGACATCCACCAACCGGCCGACCTTGCCGAGGAAGTGCTGCGCATCGTTGGTTATGACGCGATTCCGCTGGTGTCGCTGCCCAAGCCCACCGGCATGGCCGCCCCGGCGCTGGATGCAACGCAACGCCGCACCAGCCTTTCGCGCCGGGCACTCGCCGCGCGCGGTTACCACGAAACCTATGGCTGGGGCTTCTGCTCCGCCGCGCAAGCCGAGGCCTTTGGCGGCCAGAGCGAGGCGCTGGAGCTGCTCAACCCCATCAGCGCCGACCTTTCCGTCATGCGGCCCAACCTGTTGCCGCATCTGCTGGAAGCCGCCCGCCAGAACCACGCCCGCGGCAACCCCAACGCCGCGCTGTTTGAAGTCGGCGCAACCTTTGTGGATGTGACTCCCAACGGCCAGCGCAGCGTCGCTGCCGGGTTGCGCATGGGCCTGCGCGATGCGCTGCACTGGACAGGCGCACCTAATGCTGATGTGTTCGATGTAAAAGCGGATGCGCTTGCGGTGCTGGAAGCCGCTGGTTTCGACACCGCCAAAACCCAAACCGCACGCAGCGCCCCGGCATGGTATCACCCCGGCCGCAGCGGTGGATTCACCCTTGGGCCCAAGCAAGTGCTCGCCACCTTCGGCGAGCTGCACCCGGCGACGCTCAAAGCGCTCGGCATTGATTTCCCGGTCATGGCGTTCGAAGTGCATCTGGATGCCATCCCCGCCGTGAAGCCAGCCAAACGCAAGGCCTTCAGCGCATCCGGTTTCCAGGCCGCCGCACGCGATTTCGCTTTTGTGGTCGATCAGGATATGGCCTCGGGCGAGCTGCTCAAAGCCGTTCACGCCGCCGAAAAAACACTGCTGCGCGAAGTGACGATCTTCGACATCTACACCGGCAAAGGCATTGAAGATGGCAAAAAATCCATCGCCCTCACCGTCACCATGCAAGCTGCTGACCGCACGCTGACGGATGCCGACATCGAAGCCGTCGCCCAAGCCATCATCACCAGCGCCCGCAAACTCGGCGCGGTGCTGCGCTAGCTTAGCCTGCTTAATCAACCGCTCCACCAGTTGTCACCCCGTCAAACGACGGGGTCCATCTTGGTAGCGGGCACAGGTGGACCCCGTCGAACGACGGGGTGACAGGTAATAGCTTAAGGTAGCTCACCCGTTGTTTTGCGCAGGCGGGCAATCGCCATGTTATCGACCAGATTAGGATAACGCCGCCCGGCTTTTTCAGCGCGGTCGCGCGCCATCGCAATTTCTTCCGGTGTGAGTTTGATGCTGCCGCCCTTTTTCGGGTTAGGCTTTTTCCACGGCGCGTTGCTGGGCGGTTTTATCATCGTTCCAGAATCGTCACATGGCCCATTTTACGGCCCGGGCGGGATTCGGTTTTGCCGTAGAGATGGACGTGGGCTTGCGGGTTTTTCGCGTATTCTTCCCACTGCTTCCACTCGTCGCCGAGCAGGTTAATCATTGCACACGGGCGGTGGGCGGTGGTGTCGCCCAGCGCCCAGCCACAAATCGCGCGGATATGCTGTTCGAACTGTGCGGTCGGCGCGCCTTCCATGCTCCAATGGCCGGAGTTATGCGGGCGCGGCGCAAGCTCGTTCACCAGCAGCCCTTCCGGCGTCACGAACAGCTCAACCGCCAGCAGCCCCACCACATCCAGCGCCTCGGCGAGGGTTTTGGCGATGCGCACTGCCTGCTCCTGATGCTCATTAATAAACGGCGCGGGAGCGATGGTTTTATAGAGAATATGATCACGGTGAATATTCTGCACCAGCGGGTAGCAACGCGCCTCGCCGGTGGTTGAGCGCGCCACGATCACCGATGCCTCGGCGCTGAAGTTGATGAACCCTTCCAGAATGCACTCGGTTTTGCCAAGGCTGGCCCATGCCTGCGCCGCCTCATCCGCTGATTTGATGACCACCTGCCCCTTGCCGTCATAGCCCAGCTCGGTGGTTTTCAGCACGCTCGGCGTGCCAATCATGTCGATGGCTGCCGCCAGCTCCGCCGCGTCGCGCACCGGCGCAAACGGCGCGGTGGGGATGCCCTGGGCGCGGATAAATTCCTTCTCGCGCAGGCGGTGGCGGGTGGTAAACAGCACCGAGGGTTTGGGCCGCACGGCGACAATGGCGTCGAGCATCTCCAGCGTTTCGGCAGGAATATTTTCAAACTCGAAGGTAACCACATCCACACTCTGCGCGAAGTCGCGCAGCGCAGCGCCATCGCGGTAGGCGCCGATGGTGGTTTTGGTCGCCACGTGGCTGGCGGGCGAATCTTTATCCGGCGTGAAGATATGCGTCTTATAGCCCATTCGCGAGGCCGCGCGCGCCAGCATGCGCCCCAACTGGCCGCCGCCGACAATGCCGATGGTGGAGCCTGGCGGGGTGATGGTCATGGCAACATCCTTTTCATTGTCACCCCGTCGCATGACGGGGTCCATCGTGCCACAAGGAAGGTGGATGCCGTCATGAAGACGGCATGACAAGATGGGTGATCTATCATTTGGGCTCCAGCGCCACGGCGGCGGTTTGCGCGAGCCGCCATTTGCTGACGCGTGCCGCGAGTTTGGCGTCGTTCAGCGAAAGAATCATCGCCGCAAGCAGGCCCGCATTGGCCGCCCCATGCTCGCCGATGGCGAGGGTGCCCACTGGCACGCCTTTGGGCATCTGGGCGATGGAAAGCAGCGCATCGATCCCATCGAGCGATTTGGAAAGCACCGGCACGCCCAGCACCGGCAACGCCGTCAGCGCCGCGGTCATGCCCGGCAAATGCGCTGCGCCGCCTGCCCCGGCGATGATGATTTTGAGGCCCTGTTTTTGCGCGCCCGTCGCATAATCATATAGCCGCTTGGGCGTACGGTGCGCGGAGACGATCTTGGATTCATACGCCACGCCGAGCGCATCGAGCATATCAGCCGCGGCCTTCATCGTCGGCCAGTCCGATTGGCTGCCCATGATGATCCCCACCAGCGGTTTTGCGGCGGAAGCTTTTGTTTTTTTTGCAATCGGCATGGGGCTCCTCGAACATGGAAAATGTTTCATTATACTAGTGTTGCCACCCGGTCAAACCTGCGCTACACAAATGCGTATACATAACGACGGATACGAGCATGAAAATCGCTGCAGCCAAGGAATCATCGCCACTCGAAGCCCGCGTCGCCCTGTCGCCGGATGCGGTGAAAAAATACATCGCTGCCGGGGCAACCGTCGCGGTTGAAACCGGTGCCGGGCTTGGCTCAGGCATCAGCGACGCCGCATTTGCGGATGCGGGCGCCACCATCGCCAGCAGCGCCGCCGAGGCCTATGCGGGCGCGGATATTGTCGTTTGTGTCGATACGCCCAGCGACGACATCATCGCCCTCATTCCGCAAGGTTCCATCCTGATCGGGATGATGAACCCGCTGGATCCCGCCACCCGTTTTTCGGCGCTGAACGAGCGCTCCATCCATGCGTATGCGATGGAATTCCTGCCACGCATTTCCCGCGCGCAATCGATGGATGTGCTCTCCTCGCAAAGCAACCTCGCGGGCTACCGCGCGGTCATCGAGGCCGTCGCCGCCACCAGCAAAACCGTGCCGATGATGATGACCGCCGCCGGCACCATTCCGCCCGCCAAAACGCTGGTGCTGGGTGCCGGTGTCGCCGGGCTGCAAGCCATCGCCACCGCCAAGCGCCTCGGTTCCGTCGTCAGCGCGTTCGATGTGCGCGCGGCCGTGAAGGAGCAAGTGCAATCCCTCGGCGCGAAGTTCGTCGAGGTCGAGGCCACCGCGCAAGCCGAAACCAGCGGCGGTTACGCCAAGGAGATGGACGAGGACTACAAACGCCGTCAGGAAGAAGCGATTGCCAACGTCATCAAAACGCAGGACATTATCATCAGCACCGCCCTCATCCCCGGCCGCCCTGCGCCGGAGCTGATTACAGCGGCGATGGTCGCCAGCATGAAACCCGGCAGCGTGATTGTCGATCTCGCGGCGGCTTCAGGCGGCAACTGCAAGCTGACCAAGCGCGACGCTGTTATCACCACGGATAATGGCGTCATCATCATCGGCTACACCAACATGCCCAGCCGCGCCGCGTCGGATGCGACACCGCTTTACGCGCGCAATTTGCTCACCTTCATCACCACGCTGATGATCGATAAAACCACCAAAACGCTCACCGTCCAGTCCGACGACGAGCTGATTCGCGGCACGCTGGTCACCAAGGGTGGCCAGGTCGTTCACCCCGCGCTTGCACGCTAAGGAGCCCTTATGACCGATCTCACCACCATCAGCAAACAAGCGGACGTGCTGGCCGAGCAGGCAAGTGTGCTGAGCGCGCAAAGCGCCGAGCTGCAAAACCAGATCGCCCATGGCGGCATGGTGGACCCATTCATTTTCGGCCTCACCGTGTTCGTGCTGGCCTGCTTTGTGGGCTATTATGTCGTCTGGCGCGTCACCCCGGCGCTGCACACGCCGCTGATGAGCGTCACCAACGCCATTTCGGGCATCATCATCGTCGGTGCGGTCATCGCGCTTGGGCCTGTCGGGCCGAATGGCTTCGATTTCTCGCATATGCTCGGCTTCATCGCCGTCACCATCGCCAGCATCAATATTTTCGGCGGCTTTGTGGTAACGCAACGCATGCTCGATATGTTTAAAAAGAAGGAGCGTAAATAGTGTCATCCCTCGCCTATCTCGCCTACCTTGCCGCCGCCGTGTGCTTCATCATGGCGCTGCGTGGCCTGTCCTCACCTTCCACCGCCCGCCGCGGCAACCAATACGGCATGGCGGGGATGGTCATCGCCATTCTCACCACCTTCACCCTGCCGCAAGTGCAGTCGTATGCGTATATTTTGCTCGGCATCGCGGCCGGTGGCGCTATCGGCACCCTCATCGCCAAGCGCATTGCCATGACGGCGATGCCGCAGCTGGTCGCCGCGTTCCACTCGCTGGTCGGGTTGGCGGCAGTGCTGATTGCCATGGCCGCACTCTGGTCGCCGGAATCTTACGGCATCGGCATCAGCGGTGAAATTCACCTGGGCAGCCTGATCGAGATGAGCCTCGGCGTCATCATCGGTGCCATCACCTTCACCGGCTCCATCGTCGCCTTCGCCAAGCTGCAAGGGCTGGTCTCGGGCTCGCCGGTGCGGTTTCCCAAGCAGCATCTGTTCAACGCAGCGTTGGGCTGCGGCTTGCTCGTGCTGCTGCTGCTATTCTGCGCGACGGAAGCGAAACTCATTTTCGTGCTGATGGTGCTGATCGCGCTGGCGCTTGGCGTGCTGCTCATCATCCCCATCGGCGGGGCGGATATGCCGGTCGTCGTCTCCATGCTCAATTCGTACTCCGGCTGGGCCGCAGTGGGCATTGGCTTCACGCTGGGCAACCCGCTGCTCATCATCGCCGGCGCGCTGATCGGTTCCTCGGGGGCCATCCTCAGCTACATCATGTGTAAGGCGATGAACCGCTCGATCATCAACGTCATCTTCGGCGGTTTTGGGTCGGCCCCAGTGGAAGCTGGTGGTGCGGCGGTGAAAGATGACCGCCCGGTGAAAACCGGTGCTGCGGAAGACGCCGCCTTCATGATGGCCAATGCGGATTCCGTTATCATCGTCCCTGGCTACGGCATGGCGGTGGCGCAAGCCCAGCACGCCGTACGCGAGCTGGCCGAGGCGCTGGAGCATAAAGGCATCAAGGTGCGTTACGCCATTCACCCCGTCGCGGGCCGCATGCCCGGCCATATGAACGTGCTGCTCGCCGAAGCGAATGTGCCGTATGACAACGTGGTCGAGCTGGAAGAAATCAACAATGATTTCGCCACCACCGATGTCGCCTATGTCATCGGCGCCAACGACGTCACCAACCCGGCCGCTAAATCCGATCCGAAAAGCCCGATCTACGGCATGCCGATCCTGAACGTGGGCGATGCCCGCAACGTCATCTTCAACAAACGCTCCATGGCCGCCGGTTACGCCGGCATCCAGAATGAGCTGTTCTATCAGGACAACACAATGATGCTGTTCGGCGATGCCAAGGTGGCAACCGAGAATCTGGTGAAGGCGCTGAAGGCGCTTTAAAGACCATAAAAAGGGCGCCAACTTGGGCGCCCTTTTTTATTATCGCGGCTTTCTATTTTCTTAAATATACCTGCTGCATGTTTATGCTAGCGACAACAAGCCAATAAAAAAACCCCGCTCATTGGCGGGGTTTTTCATTATGAATTATGTACTAAGCAAAAGCCTAGTCGAACATATCCGATTTTTTGCGTGCCAGTTTGCGGGCGCGGCGAACAGCTTCACCAGCTTCGCGCACTCGTTTTTCGGACGGTTTTTCGTAATGCTTACGCATTTTCATTTCGCGGTAGATCCCCTCACGCTGCATCTTTTTCTTCAATACGCGCAAAGCCTGATCCACGTTGTTATCACGAACAACTACTTCAACCACGAGACAATACCCCCTTCCGACAATGTTTAGGCGTTAGTTAATAAGGAGCGGCAACCTAACACACCGTTGTGGATAATGGCAAGGGCTAGATTGACCTGCGGGGGCACTTACCCCCATATTCATGATCCGCCCCGCAAACGGGGATGACGGTAAAAAAAGAAGCGAAAACAACATCAAAAGGTGAGCCCTATGCAAAAAGTAACCACCGGTGGCGTCGAAGTGCCAAAACTGCGCAGCTACATCGAGCGGATCGAACGGCTGGAAGAAGACAAAGCCGCCATCGCCAGCGACATCAAAGACGTGTTCGCGGAAGCCAAATCCAACGGATTCGATGTGAAAGCCATGCGCTCGGTCGTCCGCCTGCGCAAAATGAAATCCAACGAGCGCACCGAAGCCGAATATATGCTCGAACTCTACAAACGGGCCCTCGGCATGGACAGCACCATGGACGAAGAGGACGATGCCGAAGCGGCATAAGCCCAGCAATATTTGCCTCGTGAGTGTGACTTAAGCCACCTCACGGGGCAACCCAACTGCCGTTATCTGGCCTTGCTGCAATCGAGCTTGTCTCCATATTTCTTCAGGTCGCCTGACATCTCTCCCTTTCTCGATGTGCTGCCTACGCCGTTCCACTGGTGGCCCGGGAACGTGCCGGACTGGGTCCCGAAGTCCATCTTGGTGTACTCTATCCCTGCCGCCCCTTCCAGCGGCGCCACCCCTGCAGATCGCGCAAGGGCCACCAATGGAGCATAAGTACTGTGGTCCACAGGCACAGTCGCTGCGCATCCCGGTGCGGGATCGTACTTGCGGATCGTCACCTCCGGCGCATCGCTATTTGGCTCCTGCACCGTGACAGAAACGCCGTTCTTCTCGTCTTTGAGTACTATTCTGCTGCCCATCACAACTCCTGCCAACCATGTCCACATGCGTTTATCATCAAAAGAAACCCCGTCAACCTTGCGGTTGGCGGGGTTTCATTATGGGGAACTAGGAAGTCCCCCTCTCGAAGTTCCGTCAGCTAAGTGACGGAGCCTACCCAGTGCAGCGTATGCCTGGGAATGAGGTGGGTTCCGCATCACGTACCGTATACTCGCAGGAAGTAACGGATTCGTGCACGGAACCCCGCGTTCACATCAGGCCGCGTCCTGACGCTGGCCGGTTTGTGAACGTATGCGTTCCAGCTCTTCCTTGAGCAGAAGTTTTTGCTTTTTGAGGGTTTGCAACATCCCAATATCGGGAGAAGGCCGACGGGACTCCTCCGTAATCAGGTTTTCTAATTTGAGGTGCTTATCTTGAACCGTAGCGTAGTGTGCGTGGAGTGTCATAATGCTACCTACCTTTGCTTTGTGCGAGCAAGGAAACCCGGTGTTTCCTTTGAAATGTCGAAGGAGCGGCGATCATCAAAAAATAAGGCTGTTCCTTGGTGACAGACCTATAAAAGCAAACCCGCCTTGATAAGGCAACCACAAACGCAGTCAACAAAATAATAATATTTTTGCACAGAGGATTGACATTTCTGTACACCGCAGCCGCCCTGCGACAGCATCGCTTCATTTTGACGCGTATTTAATTATTAAGTGGATAGATTTTGCTGGCGCTCCGGGCTTCACAATTAACCATTATCGCCTTTCGACACTATCCCCTCGTTTTGTCACCCCGGGCCTGTCCCGGGGTCCCGCCGTTCGGCTGGGCCGGATGCCGGGACAAGCCCGGCACGACAATGGTGGAGGGATTCAGTTAAGAGCAAATCATAAAGGCGAGGATGTACTTGAAGAAGCCCTACTCTTCCTCATCAAACCGCCGCTCAACGAGGGCGACGATGGCGGCGACGGCTTGCTCGGCATCTGCGCCTTGCGCGTTCAGCTCGATCTCGACGCCTTTTTCAGCAGCAAGCATCAGCAGGCTGAGGATGGAGGTGGCGCCCGCTTTGGCGTTCTCATCGGGCAACTCATCGCCGCGCGGCAGGCGGATTACTTCGATTTTCGCGTCATAGGAAACGGCAGTTTTCACCAGCTTGGCTGCGGCGCGGGCATGCAGGCCCTTTTTATTGCAGATGGTAACGCGGGCGCTGGTCACGCTTCGCTAACCTTTTTAAGCAGGTTGCTGGCGACGTTGATATATTTGCGGCCCGCTTCCTGCGCGGTCATCACCGCGTTGAGCAGCGGCATCGCGTTGCGCACGCTGATGAGCTTAATCAGCATCGGCACGTTCACCCCCGCGATCACCTCAACTTTGCCCGGCACCATCACCGAAATGGCGAGGTTGGACGGGGTGCCGCCAAACATATCGGTGAGAATGGCGACGCCAGTGCCGGTATCCAGCTCGTTCACGCGCGCGATGATTTCCTCGCGGCGGCGCTCGATGTCGTCATCCGGACCAATAGGAATGCTGATAACAGATTGCTGACGGCCAACGACATGCTCGGCCACGGCGATAAGTTCCGTACCAAGCGCACCATGTGTGACGATGATAATTCCGATCATTCGCCTGAATTAGGCCAGTCCCGAGCCAATTGCAACGGTTTATCTACGGCAGGCGGGTCGGATGCCAATCCGGCGCCAACATGCGCCCTTCCTGCATCGCTTTGAGGGCCAGCAGCAGGGTTGCGGCAGCGGTTTTGGGCACGGCGGGCACCCGCACATACGGCACCGCCAGCCCGAGGATATCGTAAAAAGCTGGCTCCGGCAGGCGACTATCCACCGCCGCGTCCAGCTCCACCACCAGATGGATGGGGTGCGTGGGGCTGAGATCGTTCACCCGCATGAGGCCAAAACCGCGCAGCTCCATCACCCCTGCGATTTCAGCCGGGGCGGAGGCCTCGATGCGGCCCTCGCTCAGGCGCAAGCACACCTGGTCATCGGCAATGAGCGTCGCACCCTGGAGGATGGCTTGCGCCGCGAGCAGCGATTTACCGCTGCCGGATGCGCCCAGCAGCAAACAGCCCGCGCCGTGATAGGCAAAGGCCGTGGCATGGATGCGGGTGGTGGCCGCCATCACGCGGCGGCGAGCACGGCGAGCACATCGTCGCGGTCGCCCGTTTCAAGCTGTGCGCGCGCCGCGGGATCGCGCAAAACACCCGCAATGCGGGCCAATGCCTGCAGATGCGCCGCATCCGCCCCTTCCGGTGCGAGCAGGGCGAAAATGAGCGCAATCGGCGCGCCGCTGTCATAGACAATCGGAATCAGCGGCCGTGCGAAGAAGCCATACACCCGGTGCACCCCGGCAATCCGTGCATGCGGGATGATGACACCGCCGCCCACGCTTGCATTCAAGCGGGCACGGGCGAGCAGCGCCTGCGCGATGACCGGCGCCCGCGCACCGGTTATTTCCGATGCGCTGGCGCTGATCTGCTCGATTGCGGATTCAAGGGAATAGGCCTTGAGATGCAGCAGCACCCCATCGGGCGGCACAATGTCGGCGATGAATGCCAACCGCTACGCCGCGATGCCTTCAGGGTCGACCCAGGAAATATTCCCATCCACCCGGCGATAGACCACGTTGATGCGGCCACTCCCGGCGTTGAAGAACATGAGCGCGGGCAAATCGGCGAGATCCATTTTCATCACCGCATCGCTGACGCTGAGCGTCTCGATATTGGCGGTGGTTTCGGCCACCACCACCGGTGCGCCCTCTTCCGCCAGCTCGGCATCATCCTCGGATTTGAGGACATATTTACGCGCGGTCAGTGCGCGCAACTCTTTTTCGCTGCCGTGATGGCCTTTGAGGCGGCGCTTATAGCGGCGCAGTTGTTTTTCGGCTTTAACGGCAGCCGCTTCGAAGGCAGCGTAAATTTCGCCCGCGGTGCCCTGGCTTTTGAGCAGGATGCCCGAATGGGTGCCGGTGTTGCCATGAATATCGACGCGGAACTGGTGGTGCGGGTCTTTGCTGACCACCACATCCACGCTGACGATGCGGTCCAGATATTTTCCCAGCCCTTCGCTCAGGCGTTTTTCAACATGCTCCTGAAAGGCGGAACCTAAATCGACATGGCGTCCCGAGATGTGAAACTGCATAAATTCCTCTTTTCGTTGGGAAATGGGATGATCCTGTAGCAAATGCGTGATCGCGCAAACGATGTGGGCGATAGTTTCAATATAGGCCTTCTGCGGGCATATTTCCAGAGGATTAGCACGAAAACTTCGTGATATTTTTATCGCTACGCTGCGCGTTTTATGCCTTGGGCAATTTGATCCCAAGCGCGGCAGAGAGGCGGTCGCCCTGGCCGTAATAGGAAACGCGGCGCAGAAAGCGCGGCATGATACCGGTCCATTTAAAGTCACCGACGAGCTTGCCGTCCGGCCCCTCGCCTTTGCTTTGGTAGCTGAAAATATCCTGCATCGTGATGATATCCGATTCCATGCCCACCACTTCGGAGACAAACGTCACCCGGCGATGGCCATCACGCATGCGGCTGATCTGGACAATGAGGTGAATCGCCGATGCAATTTGTGCGCGGATGGCCTGGTGCGGCAGGTTGAGGTTCGCCATCGTAATCATGTTCTCAAGCCGTGCCAGCGCATCGCGCGGGTGGTTGGCGTGGATGGTAGTGATCGAGCCTTCATGACCGGTGTTCATCGCCTGCATCATATCGAACGCTTCGGGCCCGCGCACCTCGCCGACGAGAATGCGGTCCGGCCGCATGCGCAGCGCGTTTTTCATCAGGTCGCGCATGGTAACTTCGTCTTCGTTACGATCCGTGCGCACGGGGCGCGTTTCAAGCCGCACCACATGCGGCTGCTGAAGGCGCAATTCCGCCGCATCCTCGATGGTGACGATGCGCTCCGAGTGATCGATATGTTCCGAAATCGCGTTGAGCAGCGTGGTTTTCCCCGAGCCCGTACCGCCCGAAATCACGATATTAAGGCGGCAGGCTGCCACCACTTTCAGCAGCTCCGACAGCGACAGCGAGGTGTTGCCCGCCGCATGCATATGGTCGAGCGTAATCGAGCGCTTGGCGAATTTGCGGATCGAGATCGCCGTGCCATCCACCGCCAGCGGGCGGACGATGACGTTGACGCGGCTGCCATCGGGCAAGCGCGCATCCAGCAATGGTTTTTGCACACTGACCCGGCGGCCGATATGGCCCGCGATGGCTTCCGCAAGCGCGAACACTTCGTGGTCGTTAGGGAAAGTCAGGTCGGTTTTTTCAAGCTTCCCACCGCGTTCGATGTAGATATTTTTCGGGCCGTTGATGAGAATATCGTTCACTGAATCGTCATCGAGCAAGGTTCTCAGCGGGGCCAGCGCCATCAGCGCATCCGACAGCGCGCCGCTCAATTCGGGGGCGAGATATTCCTCGTCCTGCACGGCAGGCGCCGGCTGGGTGCCAGTGAGCTGGGCAATCTGTTGCTCCAATTGCGTGATGCGGGCGGCGAGGTCTGCGGTCATGGTCATCCTATCGTTGCGGGCGGGCAGGAAACAACCTGCCGCGAATCTACGTGGAGAATAGCGGGTTTCCGGCCGGATGCAAAGCCCAGCCGCGCGGCTTAGCGCATTATGCGCATCATTCCCGAAGCGCGTGCTGCATCCGTCACAATCTGGTTGCGCGGCGAGCTGGTTGCCCAGCGGAAGCCACCCGGACGGCCAGGCGCGGCATCGCTATAGACCACGAGATCCTGCATCACGATAATCTCGCCTTCCATGCCCGCCACTTCGCTCACAAACATCACGCGGCGAATGCCATCCTTGCAGCGCGCCATGTTGATGATGAGGTTGACGGTGCTGGCAATCTGCTGGCGCACGAGGCGGATGGGCAGCTGCGGCATGGCGATCGACACCATGGTTTCGAGGCGCGACAGCGCATCGCGCGGGGTGTTGGCGTGCAGGGTCGTCATCGAGCCATCATGGCCGGTGTTCATGGCTTGCAGCACGTCGAGCGCTTCCGCGCCGCGCGATTCACCCACAATGATGCGGTCCGGCCGCATGCGCAGCGCGTTTTTCACCAGATCGCGGATCGTCACCGCATTATAGGATTTTTCGCCCAGCATAATTTTGGATTCAAGCCGCACCACATGCGGCTGCTGCAACCGCAATTCGGCGGAATCCTCGATGGTGACCACCCGCTCATCCGTCGAAATCGAGGACGAGAGCGCGTTCAGCAAGGTCGTTTTACCGGTGCCGGTGCCGCCGCATACAATAATATTCATCCGCATCCGCACGCATTCGCTGAGGAATTTAGCCAGTTCCGGCGTTAACTGCCCGGCCTCCACCATGCTTTCGAGCGTAATCTGGCGCACCGGGAATTTGCGGATGGAAATATTCACCCCATCCACCGCCATCGGCGGCGCGACGATATTGACGCGGCTGCCATCGGGCAAGCGGGTGTCGATCAGCGGGCGATCCGCCGAGATTTTCTGGCCGACCGATTTCACAATCGCATCCGCCACCGCCCACACTTCTTCATGCGTGCTGAAGCGCAGGCCGGAATCAACCAGTTTGCCATGCAAATCGATATAGATACTATGGATGCCGTTGACGAGAATATCGCCCACCGCATCGTCGTTCATGAAGCGGTCAAGCAGGCCCAGGCTCGGCATTTCATCGGGCATGATTTTTTTGCGCGGCACGGGTGCCGGTTCCGGCGGGAAGCGTTTTTGCTCCTGGCCGTTCATATCAAGCGACACCGCGGCAATGCTGGATGACGAAGAAAAATGAGCGCCCGGTTCCAGTTCGGATAGCGGCGCAGTGCCTTCTGGCAGCCATTCGGCTGCATCGTCACGCACAAGGGAAGCTGATGTCATATCCATAATTCATTCCTAACAAAACCGGCTGCTTTGACTGTAGACTACGTCAAAAGGCTAAAGTTTTCGTTAAGGCGCAACTGTTTTTTGTGTGCAACGCACCAAAGCCCGCTTTATTGCGGATGGCGGTACTTTTTTATCCTACCTCTTGCATCTTTTGGCGACGGCGGACCACGGATGACGGGATATTCATTTCCTCGCGGTATTTGGTGATTGTGCGCCGCGCGACATCAATATTTCGATCCTTCAGGCGTTTCACAATTGCGTCATCCGACAAAATATCCTTCGGGTCCTCGGCGGTGACGAGTTCTTTGATGTAATACATCACCGTTTTGCTCGAAAAATCGCTCTGCCCGCTGCCTGCATTGATCGAGGAGGTGAAAAAGAATTTCAGCTCCAGCGTGCCGCGCGGCGTCGCCATGAATTTCGCGGTGGTGACGCGGCTGATGGTGGATTCATGCATGCCCACCGCCGCCGCAATATCCTTCAGCACCAGCGGTTTCAGGAAGCGGATGCCATGCTGGAGGAATTTATCCTGCTGCTTCACAATTTCCGATGCCACTTTGAGAATGGTGTTGGCCCGCTGGTCGAGCGCTTTGATCAGCCAATTGGCGTTCGCCATCTGCTCGCTCATGAATTTCTTTGCTTCCTTATCGCTCGCCCGCGCGCCCACATCGGCGGAATATTGGCGGTTGATGAGCACACGTGGCAAGGCGTCGGGGTTCAGCTCCAGATGCCAGCCACCGGCTTTGGCGCGGCGGACAATCACATCCGGAATCACCGCTTGCGCCGCTTCCGCCGCAAAACCCATCGCGGGCTTGGGGTTGCAGCGGCGAATATCGGCGATCATCTGCGTAAAATCTTCCGCATCCACCCCGCATTTTTTGCGCAAGGATTGCAGGTCGCCGCTAGCCATCATCTCGATATTTTCGAGGAAAATTTCCATGCACGGGTCCAGCCGGTTCATATCCGCCAGCTGCAACCGCAGGCATTCGGTCAGCGAGCGGGCGAACACACCGGCAGGCTCCATCTGTTGCAACTGCGCGATCACGGCGTCGATTTCTTCCTTGCTTGCTCCCAGCTCCTCAGCAAGCGACGCGGTGTCCTCGCGCAAATACCCCGCCTCATCCAGCATATCTGTCAGTTTCTCGGCGATGAGCCGCTGCGCGGGTTCGGTGATATCCATATGCACCTGCGCCAGCAAATGCTCGCGCAGCGTCTGCTCACGCGCACTGGCGGCCTCGATGCCCATCCCCTCGCCGTCGCCGTCATAGACCGCCGCGCTACCGCCTTGCACCCCTGCGGAAATGCGGCCCGCATCGCTCTCGCTCCATTCGTCGCCGTAGGACTCGTCATAGAGCGATTCATTGACCGAATAATCCGAATCGGAGACGGAAATTTCTGTCGTTTCTTCGCGCGCATCCTCATCATCGCCGCTGGGCGCATCCACCGTCGGCTCATCCGCCGCAATCTCGGCGGGGTGCTCCTCGGTGTCGCTTTCTTCCTTGGTCAGAAGCGGATTTTTTTCGAGCTCTTCATCGATATATTCCTGAAGCTCAACCGCCGATAGCTGCAACAGCTTGATGGATTGCTGGAGCTGTTGCGTCATCACTAAATTCTGTGACTGCCTGAACTCCTGCTTCATTCCCACCATAAAAACCCCTACAGTGAAAACCGCTCACCGAGATATACCCGGCGCACTTCGTCGTTGTTGACGATGTCGCTCGGCGTGCCTTCCATCAGCACGATGCCGTCATGGATGATGTAGGCGCGGTCGATCACATCGAGCGTTTCGCGCACGTTGTGGTCGGTGATGAGCACGCCGATGCCGCGGTCTTTCAGGTGTTTCACCAGGTCGCGCACCTCGGCGATGGCGATCGGGTCAATCCCCGCCAGCGGCTCATCAAGCAGGATGAAGGATGGGCGCCCGGCCAGCGCGCGGGCAATTTCCGCGCGGCGGCGTTCACCACCCGAAAGCGACAGCGCCGGGCTTTTGCGCAAGTGGGTGATCGAAAATTCGGCGAGCAATTCATCCACCATCGCGTAGCGCGTCTGCGGGTCGCGCTCGCTCACTTCGAGCACGGCCATAATATTCTGCTCCACCGTCAGCCCACGGAAAATGCTGGCTTCCTGCGGCAAATAGCCAATGCCAAGCCGCGCGCGGCGATACATCGGCAGGTTGGTGATATCCACCCCATCGAAGAAAATACTGCCATAATCGGGCGTCACCAGCCCGGTGATCATATAGAAACAGGTCGTTTTCCCGGCGCCGTTGGGGCCAAGCAAACCCACCGCCTCGCCGCGCTGCAGCGACAGCGACACATTGCGTACCACCGGACGTTTTGAATATTGCTTGCCCAGATTGCGCACCACGAGGCCGGAATCTTTCTCAACCAGCACCGGCTTCACGGGCTGCGCCGGTTCGGGCTTGGGCAACGGCACCACCACCGCTTCCGCAGGCTCCGGCACATCGCCGGATTCCGCAAGGAACTCGTCATATTCGCTATGCTCGTTGGAATTGGCGGGGCTGCGCTCGGGCTGAATCAGCCAGTCACTTCCAAACCCGTTGTCATCCTTGTCGGTCATTTTTTATCCGTCGGTGAGGCAGCGGGTTTGGTCAAAAACAGGCCGTGAACGCGCGCCGGCTTGGCAGCGCCCGTGGCGGTCACATCGCTCGCCCCGCCACTTCCGGCGGTGAGGATGCTGCGCCCCGTGGTCATATTATACGTCATTTTCGTGCCTTTGAGAACATTTTGTCCACGCGTCAAAATCACCGTCTTGCCGAGGATGTCGATCGTGTCCGCATCCACGTCATAAATCCCAGTATCGCCGGTGGCCGCTTCCGTCGGGGTGGTGAACACCACATCCTGCTCTGCCTCGATGCGGTAGATACCCGGTGGTGGCGCCTCTGCGGGCTTGGCGACAGCCGGGGCATCCGCTTTTGGCGCGCTGTCCTGGCGGTAGAACACCGTCATCACCTTCGAGCGCAGGTTGGAGGTGCCTTGCACGGCAATCACATTGCCCGTGAACACGGCCTTGTTTTGATCCTGAAATACATCGAGTTTATCGGAGGAAACCTCGATTGGCTTATCCGATTGCCCGGCAGCAGGCCCTTGCGCCCACGCAGCAGGAGCGGCGACGAGAACCATCACCCCAAGACCCAGTAATACCCTGTCTATCATCATTGTTTTTTCTTCTTTTTGTCGATGTGCACTTTCACCGGATCGGTGCCGCGCAGGAACGTAATATGGGTAGTGTTATCCCGCATTTCAAACCCACTTGCAACTATGTTGCCAAGCGGGCCGACTCCCGTGATGGGGTCGGAACCATGCGCATCCATGGTTTTGGTTTCCACCGTTGCATGCTCGGTGACAAAGGTGGTCTGGCGGTCATCCACCACCGTCACATTGCCGAAAAGCTCGACGATGCCGCTATCCTGATGGTATTCCGCACGATCTGCCGTGAGGTAAAACCAGCTGCCGTTCAGCCGTAGCAATTGCGCCTCAGCCTTGGCGATGATTACCAGCGTGGGTGACATTTGTGTCGCAGTGGTGCCGTTGATTTTATATTGCTGCCCCTGCGCACCAAGGCCGCGATATTCGGGGTTATCCATCACCGGACTATCCGGCTTCTGGCCGGTCGCCGCGGTTTTGGTATCGACAAACGAGACGCGCAGGCCCGATTTTTCGCGGGTTAAAAACGGCCAGGCCATCACGCTCACCGCCAGCACCAGCGCCACCGCCGCCAGCGACCATTTGCCGTAAAGCACGAACTGGGTATAGCGCTTGAAGCGCGAGAAGAGATGATCCACCTCGCGCACCGCCCACATCGCGGAGAGGCCCCGTTTCTGCGGCTCTTCGAGGGGCGTCATTACATCACGCCCGCGCGCAGGCAGTCGTGGATGTGCAGGATCCCCACCGGTTTACCCGCCTCCAGCGCAAACAAACAGGTGATGGATTTGGCGTTCATGATGCCCAGCGCTTCCGCCGCCAGCATTGTCGGCGTAATCGTCACGGGCTGCGCGGTCATCACCTCAGCGGCCGTTTTGCTGACGAGGTCGGCGCCCATGTGGCGGCGCAAATCGCCATCGGTCACGATCCCCGTCATCGCGCCATTCGCGTCCAGCACCCCGGCGCAACCGAAGCGTTTGGCGGTCATGGTGAGCAGCACTTGCTGCATCGGCGCGCCCTCGCCCACCAGCGGCAGTTCATCGCCCGCATGCATCAAATCGCCAACGCGGATAAACTGCGCGCCGAGCTTGCCGCCGGGGTGGAACACACCAAAATCATTTTTCGAGAAACCACGCAGCTCCAGCAGCGCCACCGCCAGCGCGTCGCCATATGCCAGCATCATGGTGGTGGAGGTGGTGGGCACACCAATCGGCGAGGCCTCGGGCATTTCCGGCAGCACAATGGCAATATCCGCCGCATCCACCAGCACGGATGTTTCGCGCCGCACCAGCGCCACCAGCGGAATGCTGAACCGGCGCGTATAGGCGATGATATCGCGCAGCTCATGCGTCTCGCCGGAGTTGGACAGGCACAGCACGAGGTCATCGGTCGTAATCATCCCCAGATCGCCATGGCTGGCTTCGGAAGGGTGCACAAACAGCGCCGGTGTGCCGGTCGAAGCCATCGTCGCCGCGATTTTGCGGCCGATATGGCCGGATTTTCCCATACCGCTGATAATCACCCGGCCCTTGAGCCCGGCGATTTTATCCACCAGCGCCACAAACGTCTCGCCCAGCGCAGCCGACATCGCCTGCAGCCCCTCCACCTCCCGCGCAATGGTGGCACGGGCGGAGTTGAGAAGGGTTTCGGGTCGTTCTTTTTTTATGTTCAGCATTTCCATCCACCTATCACACTGTCATTCCCGCGTAGGCGGGAATCCAGCCCCTAACAAATATTCGCGGCGCAGACGCGCCACACTGGATTCCCGCCTACGCGGGAATGACAGCTCAAACCTAATGCGCAAAAATGTCGATTTCCGGCCAGCCGATAATATCGAGCTCGGCGCGGGTGGGCAGGAAGGTGAAGCAGGCCGCGGCCACATGGGTGCGGCCCTCGCGCGCCAGCATGACATCCAGTTTGTCGCGCAGGCGGTGCAGGTGGCGCACATCGGATGCGGCATATTCCTGTTGCTCCGGCGTCAGCGTGGGCTGGCCCCAATCGGAGGTTTGCTGCTGTTTGGAGACATCCACCTGAATCAAATCCCGGCAGAGGTCCTTGAAGCCGTGGCGATCCGTGAAGGTGCGGGTCAGGCGCGAGGCGATTTTGGTGCAATAGATCGGCGCGGTGACAACGCCCAGATACTGGAACAGAATCGCCACATCGAACCGCGCAAAATGGAACAGCTTCACCCGATTTGGGTCCGTCAGCAGCGCCTTGACGTTGGGCGCGTTAAATTGCCCGGGGAGAAACTGGACAAGATGCTCATCCCCCAGCCCATCCGAAATCTGGATCAGGCACAGCCGGTCGCGGTGGTTATTGAGGCCCATGGCCTCGGTATCGACGGCGATATCGCCCGAAAATGTGACGGATGCGGGTAAATCCCCGATATGTAAATGAACAGCGATGGCAGCCTCCTGAAATGTGACCCGGAAGGTGCCACAGCAGGGCTATAAGCTCAAGCAGTTAGTGGAAAAAACTAGCGGCGCACCGCTGCGCGAACGCGTACCAACCGACGGGTTTGGGCGCGTTTGGCTGCCAGCAACAGGCTGGCCGAGAGAATCACCGATGTTACAATAAGAACCATAAGTTCAGTAAACCACATAATTACTAAGAATGTATTAACGCGCCGCAGCAATCTGCAAGCATGAGGGATATAGGGTGTGGTTGGGGCGGTTCAAGGGGGATGTGTATCCCAGTCCGTCTACGCTCTGCGAGCTACGCCGGACCACAAAAGTGAATAGTTCCAATGCGCTCGGCACTAATTAGCCGCAAATGGAGCGCAGAAATGACGCCTATCTCTTCCAATAAAGCATACTAATTCTTGTGTGAGCATCAGCAGAGCTAGCGGCGTTCATGACCCTTAACACGGTCTCGCTTTTTTTATTCAACTGCATCCCATAAGGCGCTGAACCTTAGTGTTCGAAAGTATGTTTTGGTGCCGGGACAGCGAGCGAGTTGAAGCTTTTTTACGCCGCCAGACGGCCCCGACGATCAGTCTATTCGAATACTATCAGCAGATCATACACAATGAATACACAACAGCCTTGACCGTTGCGCCAGTGTGTATATACTACACACATGAACAGCAAAGAAATCATTCGCACGCTTGAAGAGAATGGCTGGTATCTCGTGGCAACGAAAGGCAGTCACAATCAGTACAAGCATGCAGGTAAGCCGGGCCGCGTTACTGTTCCGCACCCGAAAAAAGATATGCCCATCGGCACGCTCAAATCTATTGAGAAGCAGGCGGGCATAAAACTGAGGTGAGCCTTGGCAGATGGAAATTAGTCCAACTGTGAAAGGGCGGGTAGACCGCCCAAAAGGAGAAGTGTTATGGCAACGTATGTAGGTATCGTCCACAAGGACAAAGGCAGCGACTATGGGGTAAGTTTTCCTGACTTTCCTGGCTGCGTAAGCGCGGGAAGTACTCCCGACGAGTTGCAGGATATGGCACAGGAAGCGCTCGGACTGCATATTGAGGGAATGGTCGAGGATGGCGAAGCAGTGAGCAAACCGATGGGCCTTGCACAGGTTAAAAAGTTGGCATCAACAAAGGATGCCGTAGCATTTATCTTCGTGCGTGCGGCAGTACCAGGAAAACCTCAGCGGGTTAACGTTGTGCTCGACAGCAATCTCATCGCAGATATTGACCGTGTCGCATCGAATCGCTCTGCATTCCTTGCCGAGGCAGCGCGGCATGAGCTGCAACGCCGTAGTGTCTAAGCGATGTCAGCGCCCGTGGAATATCGCCTAATAAATTCCACAATGTCATTGGGAATCTCTTTTTAAATCCATTGTCTCCTGTGATATCATAGGAGCCCATTTCAATCTTTTTTATCTTCAAAAAAACCGTCTTTATAGCTAGCGCGCCATTGTTATAAAACAGGAGCTTCCCAACAAAAGTTGAAAAATAATTGGCGCACCAGCTGCCAACAAGTTAGAAAAAATTGTGAATATAAAAAAGAAAAAACCGCGAAAAATCACGATTTTTTGGTGCCCGGGACTGGACTCGAACCAGCACGATCTTGCGAACGCTAGCACCTGAAGCTAGTGCGTCTACCAATTCCGCCACCCGGGCACTTACAGGTGGGGAGCTTGATAGACTGCGCAAAACCGGGTGTCAACCGTCGATATGGGGGATCGTCGCCTGTGCGCAACATCGCCGCCAGAAGCGGCTTCCATTACGCGCATCGCGCCGTATAATGGCGTTTTCCATGAGAGGATGCCATGCCCTACGAAGACCCCATCGAAGCCGCCTTGCGCGCCCTGACCGATATTGAATGGCGCAAGCGCAAGGATGTGTTCGAGGCCCGCATCAACCACACGCACATGGTCGGCATCCGCGAAATGCTCGGCGACCACCAGATCGCGGTCGAAGCGCAGGTGAGCGCGGCACGTAGCGGCCGCTACATCGCCACCGTCAACGCGACGGAAGTGCCCAACATCCTCAAGGCCGTCAAAGCCACCAAGGCCACGGTGAAACCCCATCGCCGCAAGTGGCATTCCTGACACGTGGCCGCCTTTCGCCGCCATTATCCCGGCTAAGCCCTTTGGCGGTGCTTGCGTGTGCCAGCGGCAGTTGTTATGCAGACGCATCACCTTATATCTTTTCGTGCCGGGAGCATCATGCAGCAATATCCTCTGATTACGGTAGTGGGCGGTTCAGGCTTCCTTGGCCGCCACCTGATTAAACAGCTGGCGCAGGCGGGCTACCGCGTGCGGGTGCTGGTGCGCGACACCATCGCTGCGGAGTTCCTCAAAACCGCTGCCACCGTCGGCCAGATCGCCATCGAGCGGGCGGATATCACCAAACCCGCAACGCTTGCGGGTAAGCTCAACGGCTCGCAGGCGGTGA
Organism: Pseudomonadota bacterium; assembly: GCA_040384265.1. Taxonomy (GTDB): domain Bacteria; phylum Pseudomonadota; class Alphaproteobacteria; order Rickettsiales; family UBA3002; genus QFOX01. The sequence goes on from JAZKJM010000005.1 coordinate 132,393, forward strand.
TTAACCTTGCCAGCATCGCCTACCCCTCGGGCCGCCAGACCTTCCGCGCGGTCAATGTCGAAGGCGCCAAAGCGCTAGCGGAAGAAGCCAAAAACGCGGGCGTGCGCACGTTCATCCAAATTTCAGGCCTGGGCATCGCAAGCGCGGGCGATACAAACTATGGCTCCACCAAATTGGCGGGGGAGCAAGCCGTGCTCGCCGCCTTCCCGGAGGCGACTATTCTGCGCCCTTCCCTGCTGGTCGGGCCGGAGGATAAATTCTTCCAACGCTTCGCCCGGATGAGCATGATCTCGCCGCTGCTGCCGCTGATCGGTGGTGGCAAAACAAAATTCCAGCCCGTGCTGGTGAGCGATGTGGCCAAAGCCATCCTCGCCGCGCTTGGCAATGCCGAAGCACGCGGCGCCACCTATGAACTCGCCGGGCCGCACACCTACAGCTTCCGCGAGCTGATGGAGATGATGGGCCGCATCACCAAGCGCGCCTCGCGGCTGGTGAATATACCGTTCTGCATCGCCAAGTTCAAAGGCCGCATCTGCGACCTGCTGCCCTTCCCGCCGATGATCACGCGCGACCAGGTAAAAATGCTGGCGCATGACAGCGTGGCCGGCCCGGGCGCGCGCACCTTCGCCACCCTCGGCCTCACCCCCGCCCCGATTGCAGATATGCTGCCAACCTACCTCGCCCGCTACGTGAAAGAATAACCATGCGCTTTTTCCATACGCTCGTCGGCTCCTTCCACTCCGCAGCGCTTTACCGGCAGGTGCGGCACGAGGGACGTTACAATCTCGGCTATGCGCTGCTGCTGGTGCTGCTCTGCACCTTGGTGATGGCGGTCTATTTCACCAGCGTCGTCCACCGTGAATTCTTTTCCAGCCGCGATGGGATGAAACCGCTGTTTGACGATGTCATCGCCCAAATTGCGGCACAGACGCCGGTGATGACCTATAATAACGGCCAGCTTAAAACCCAGACCGATGCGGTCACCACCATCACCATCAACGGCACCTTGTTTGGCGAGCCCTTCCAGGATCTGCCCCTTATCACCATCGATACCACCGGCGCGTCGAACCACACCAATATGAAAACGCCGGTGCTCATCACCGAGAGCGAATTCATCGCCAAGAGCCGTGATAAAAAAACCGAAATCCGTGCGCTGAAAGATGTGTTCGCTGAAACCAAGCCACAAGTGCTCAACCGCGCAGTGGCTGAGGATATGGCCGCGCGTTTCACTCAAGGCGTGCATGAGCGGCTTGGGCAGATTTATTTCCTGCTCGGCGGTATGCTTTGGCTGGGCTTTGCCTTTGTCTCCTACATCCTGCGGGTCATTCTGCTGATGGCGCTTGGGGTTGGCGGCACACTCGCCGGCAAGCTCCTGCGCTCACCGGTTAACCACGGCACCGCGGTTGGCCTCGCCTCTGTGAGCTTCACGCCGGTTGCCTTGCTCATCAGCCTGCTCACCATGTGCTTTGGTTATAGCCCACACATCATCACCACCTTCGCCGCGGGCCTTGTCGCCCTCACCGCCGCTATTGCCTGCAGCCGCGAACCGGTGGTGGGCTAACCATGCTGACGCTCTACCATTCTCCGTTGATGCCGACCTGCCGCAAGATCCGGCTGATGCTGCGCGAAAAAAACGTCGCTCATGAGCTGGTGCCCGAGCTGTTCTGGAACCGGCGGATGGAGTTCTTCGCGCTCAACCCCTCGGGCGAAGTGCCGGTGCTCATCACCGAGAAAAACCATGCCATCTGCGGTGCGTATGCGATTGCGGAATATCTCGACGACCAGTTCCCGGAAGTTCAGTTCTTCGGCAACACACCGCTGGAGCGCGCCGAAGTGCGCCGCCTGATCGAATGGTTCGACAGCAAATTCGACCGCGAAGTGACCCAGCTCGTGCTGTTCGAGAAGCTCTATAAACGGCTGATGGGCTACGGCGAGCCCTCCTCCGAAGCGATCCGCGCGGGCAAGCGCAACATCGTCTACCATCTGGATTACATCGCCCACTTGCTCGGCGCCCGCAATTGGCTGGCGGGTGAATACCTGACCCTTGCCGACATCACCGCCGCCGCGCACCTTTCCTGCCTCGATTACCTGGGCGATGTGGATTGGGACCAGCATCCCAGCGTCAAGGAATGGTACGCCCTCATCAAATGCCGCCCCGCCTTCCGCGACCTGCTGGACGACCGCATCCAGGGCTTCAAAGCCCCCGCCCATTACGGCGATCCGGACTTTTAGGGTTGATGCGGCGCGCAGGCGACCTATCTTATAGTATAACCAGCGAGGCCATCATGAGCACCATCACCATCTACACCACCAACTACTGCCCCTATTGCGTCCGCGCGAAGGATTTGCTGAAGCGCAAAGGCCAGAGCTTCACCGAAATCAGCGCCGAGGATGACGCCGTGCGCGAAGCCATGATCATCAAAGCCGGTGGCCAACGCACCGTGCCGCAGATTTTCATCAACGATCAGCATATCGGCGGCTGCGACGATCTCTATGCCCTCGAAAAAGCGGGCAAGCTGGATGCGCTGCTCGCATCAAATTAATCTCCCAAGCATGGGCAGCAGTGCTGTTCCTATGCGTAACAACTCACACACACAGCTGTTGCAGCGATGCCGCAGTGAAGAAACGAATCGTTACTTCACCTTAACAATCACCGTTTTTCTTGGTTTTCCCGCCACGTCCCGATAACACTTCAAGTAATGATGAAGTAATGGGTGGCTGAATGTTCTGGTTATATTTTGCACGCGACTTCTACCGCACAGCGCCATCGGCGCATGGTCACGCACAGGCATTGAGTGCCGCTTTACCATGCGAAACCATGGCCGAACCCATCGCCGCCGAACAATCCGCCGCACGTGCGGTTTATGCAGCTAAGCGCCAACCGTCCTATGTTGTGCGCAGCGCCGAAATCACCTCGACCTCGAAAACTGAAACCGTCAGCGCCTCGCCGCTTTCCGTCTATCTGCAGCGCCTCAGCATCGATGGCGAACATGCCTTTGGCATCTGGGATGAAGATGCAGGCTTCAGCCTCTTCTCCGCGAATTTTGATCGCATCACCGGCTTGTCCTCGGGCGAATGCGCCGGGCATGATTGGATCCACACCGTTCACCACAGCCAGCAATATGCGCTGAACGAAGCGCTGCTGCAGGCCATCGCCGGGACAGATGGCCGCTGCCTCGTGCAAGCGCGTCGCCTGAACGAAGGTTCCGATGTGCGCTGGCTGCTGATCGATATCAAAGCCGCCACCAGCCGCCAGCCCAATATCATGGTGCTTTTCCGCGACCTGACGGAACAAAAAGCGCTCGAAGAAGCACTCGGCCAGACCGAAGCCGCCCTCGCCATGAGCGAGCGCAGCCGCGCCGCCTTCCTCTCCTCCATGAGCCACGAGCTGCGCACGCCGCTTAACGCCATCATGGGTTTTTCCGAAATGATGAAAAGCGGTGTCTTCGGCGAGCTGGGCAACAAAACCTACACCGAATACGCCAAGCACATCCATGATTCCGGCAGTACGCTGCTGGGCAAAATCAACGACCTACTCGATATCGCCAGCATGGATGCCGGTGGGTTGGAGCTGGAAGCATCCGAATTCTTCCTCAACCAGATGCTGACCGAAGCGATGGAAATGCACAGCCACCACGCCTTCGCGCGCCAGCAGCAAATCACGCTGGATTGCCCGCTGACGTTGGAAATCAACGCCGACCGCGCCAAAATCCTCTGCGCCACCTCCCACCTGCTCAGCAACGCGCTGCGCCACTCGAAAGACGGCGCAGACATCACCGTCAGCGTGCGCATCCAGCATGGCGATGGCGTCGTCATCAGCGTGCGCGATGCAGGCGAAGGCATTTCCTCCACCCAGCTCGATATCATCCGCAACGCGCTCACCGCGCAGGTGGCCTATTTCAACATCGAGCCCGGCGGCATCGGCCTTGGCCTGTCGCTCGCTAAGGAGCTCGCCGAGCGCCATGGCGGCCGCGTGCTCATCGATTCCATCCGCCATCGCGGCACGGTCGTTTCGCTCATGCTGCCCACCCAGCGCATCATCAGCGGCCTGCCGCAGCGCAAGCGGCGCTCGCAGTAAGCTGCAGCACGGGTGACAAACGCGCATGTGGCGTGTATAACCCTCCCATGACCGACCTGCAAAATCGTATTCTGGATGCTGCCATCCCCGCCATCGTGTTCGATGGCTGGACGCTGGGCACGCTTGAAAGCGCCGCTGCCAGCATTAGCCTGAGCGCGTTTGATGTGAAGCGCGCCTTCCCCGGCGGCATCGCCGAAGCGGTCGCCGCCTTCAGCGCGCGGGCGGATGCGCGGATGCTCGCCACCCTGCGCGCCGATTACGACCTACCCGCCATGAAAATCCGCGAGCGCATCGCCACCGCCGTCATGGTGCGCCTGCGCCAGCTCGCCCCGCAGCGCGAAGCCGTGCGCCGCATGGTCGCGTTTTACGCCCTGCCATGGCACACCGCCGATGGGCTACGCGCGCTTTACGCCACCACCGACGCCATCTGGCGCGAAGCGGGCGACACCAGCACCGATTATAATTTCTACACCAAACGCCTGATGCTGGCCAAAGTCATCACCACCACCCTCACCGTCTGGCTGGATGACGACAGCGACGGCCTCGCCGATACCGAAGCCTTCCTGCGCCGCCGCATCGAGAACGTCATGCAGATCGAAAAACTAAAAGCCAAAGCCCGCACCCACTTAGGGAAGCTCAGCGACTGGCTACCGGACTTCGCGCGCCGAGCGTAGCCACTTGAAATATTTTAACTATTTGTTAATTTATTTGCCCCATAATTCTATGTAATAGCAACATTAGGAGACGATATCATGGGACTCAGCAGAGTTATTCCTACCCATCCTGCATGCGAGAATAAAGTGACGGAAGTAATGTCTAAAATGACCGATAGTCAGGATCTTCCCGAAAAAGGCCAAGAACCATTAGCGGCATTGCTGAAACAGGCGAAAGAGTCGGCCGAGTGCAAAGGGCTTGACGTCAGCGTAAGCTGTTCCATGGGAGATCTTGGTGTGCAATGCAACGCCATCGCCAAGCCAAAACCGGCCGGCGGCAGAACAAAATAATCAGCCCGGCAGCTTTAGGCTGCGATCCAAATACTCCCTAAATATGCAACGCACGCCCAAACGCATCGAGCACGGACTCGTGCATCATTTCGCTTAGCGTTGGGTGTGGGAAGACGGTGTGCATGAGGTCGGCCTCGGTCGCTTCCATGGTTTTGGCGATGCCATAGCCCTGGATCAGCTCGGTCACTTCGGTGCCGATCATGTGGGCGCCCAGCAGCTCGCCGGTTTTCGCATCGAAGATGGTTTTGATGAGGCCTTCCGCCTCACCCAGCGCCACCGCTTTGCCGTTGCCCATGAAGGGGAAGCGGCCGATTTTCAGCTCGTAGCCTTGCTCTTTGGCGGCGCGCTCGGTCAGGCCGACGCTTGCCACTTGCGGGCGGCAATAGGTGCAGCCGGGGATGTTCTCGCGCTTCATCGGGTGTGGGTGTTTACCCGCAATCGCCTCGACGCAGATTACGCCTTCGTGGCTGGCTTTGTGGGCAAGCCACGGCGCGCCGGTCACATCGCCAATCGCGTAGACGCCCGGCTCGTTGGTCGCCAGCACATCATCCACCACAATATGGCCGCGCTCAATTTTCACCTTGGTGCCTTCCAGCCCCAACCCTTCGGTGTTCGCGACAATACCGATGGCGACAATGATGCGATCGACCGTGATGTCTTCCTTCTTGCCATCTTTGCCTTCGAGATGGGCGGTGACATTATTTTTACCTTTGGTGACGGATTTCACCACCGTCCCCAAACGGATCTGCATGCCATCCTTCTCGAAGGATTTCTGCGCCATTTTCGAGATTTCTTCATCCTCGACCGGCAGCACGCGGTCCATCATCTCCACCACGGTGACCTTCACGCCGAGCGTCTGGTAGAAGCTCGCAAACTCAATGCCAATCGCGCCGGAGCCAATGACCAGCAGGGATTTTGGCATTTCGGTCGGCACCATCGCGTCACGATACGTCCAGATCAATTTGCTATCGCCTTCGATGCCCGGCAGCTGGCGCGCCCGCGCGCCGGTGGCGAGGATGATATGCTTGGCCTCCAGATCGGCCACTTTCGCCTTATCCTTGGTCACGCTCACTTTGCCACGACCCGCCAGCGCCCCTGCGCCCTCGAACACGGTGACCTTGTGCTTTTTCATCAGAAACCCGATGCCTTTTTTCATTTGTGCTGATACGCCGCGCGAACGCTCGACAATGGCTTTGAGATCAAACGTAATATCCTTCACCGCGAAGCCAAACTCCGCCGCGTGTTTCATCGTGTGATAGACTTCGGAGGATTTCAGCAGCGCCTTGGTTGGAATGCAACCCCAGTTCAGGCAGATGCCGCCGAGGTTTTCGCGCTCCACCAGCGCCACTTTCATGCCCAGCTGGCTGGCGCGAATCGCCGCCACATACCCACCGGGACCGCCACCTAACACCACTACGTCGAATTGTTCACTCATGCTCTTCTCCTCACATTACCATTGGTCGGGATCGACCGGTTTTTCACGTTTCGTTGCCGCCGGCGCGAGGGCCGACTTGAATTCTGGCGCTGGTGCCGCGGACGCTGCGGGCGCCTCTTCCAACATCTCCGCAAGGGCGGGAAGGTTGGTTGGCGATGGCTCCTGCTTCACCTCGCCGCGTTTTTCGTCGCCGGGCAGCACCACCTCGCGGCCAAAGGCCACCACTTCTTTTTTCTCACCGACCACGACCAGCCCGGCCTTGATGTCCAGCTTGCGTTTGGCCAGCCACCCCGCGTCGCTCGATAATTTCACCATCAGCGGCAAACCGCAGTTGGGGCAGTGTCTGGCGCTCCTGCGACTGAGCAGCCGCGCCAGAAAATTGAACTTGATGGGGATAAAGGTCAGCAGCAAAAACAGCTTGTTGAAAAAGCCGATGATGAAGCTGTCATCCTCCCCTGCATGGTCGCTTGGCGGCCGGTTTGCCTTTCCCTCATAGCCACAATGGGTGCAAATTTTATTGGCCATGAAGCCTGCGCTACACGAACATCAGAATCGGGTTTTCCATATAGCGCTTGAACAATTGCAGGAATTCCGCGCCCAGCGCCCCATCCACCGCGCGGTGATCGACCGAAAGCGTGGCGTTCATCACCTGAATTTCCTTCACGCCGCCCTCGCGCATCACCAGCTTGGCCTCACCCGCGCCAACCGCGAGAATGCAGGCCTGCGGCGGGTTGATGATGGCCTGGAAGGTTTTCACGCCATACATGCCGAGGTTGGAGATCGAGAAGCCGCCACCCTGGAATTCCTCCGGCTTCAGCTTGTTCTCCCGCGCCCGTTTGGCGAGGTCTTTCATCTCGGTGCTAATTTGCGGCAGCGATTTCTGGTCGGCATTGCGCACGATCGGGGTGATGAGCCCGCCCTCGGTTGCCACCGCAACGGAAACATCCACATTGCTGTATTGGATGATGGCGTCATCATACCAGCTGACATTGCAGTTGGGCTTATCGCGCATGGCGAGCGCGACGGCTTTAATGACAAGATCGTTCACCGACAGCTTATAGGCCGCCGTGCCGCCCTTGCCCGCTTTGGCTTCCGCCTGGCCGTTGAGCGTTGCCCGTGCGGCCAGCATCGCATCCAGCTCCACCTCGACGGTGAGGTAGAAATGCGGCACTTGCTGTTTCGATTCCAGCAACCGCCGCGCGATCACTTTGCGCATCGAATTGTTGGGCACCTGCACAAATTCCTGCGGATTGCGCGACACCACGCCCGAGCTACCGCCCGCGCGCGCATTCTCAACATCCGCCCGCACAATGCGGCCATTGGGCCCCGTGCCGATAACACTCGATAAATCCAACCCTTTTTTCTCGGCCAACCGCTTGGCAAGCGGGCTTGCCTTCACGCGGCCACCCGCCGCCGTACGCGGGCCGGATGCGGCTGCAACCGCCACTGGCGCGGCAGGCGCTTTGCTCGCCACCGGCGCAACAGATGCCGCCGCGACCGCCGCCACAGGCGCTGCACCGCTGGCCGCTGCCGGAGCAGCCGCTTCCACTTTGGGTACATCCGCCACTTTCGGCTTCCATGCATCGAGCGCTTTTTTGTCTTCGCCCGCTTCCAGCAGCAAGGCGATAACGGCGTTCACCTTCACGCCCTCCGTGCCCGCCGCGATGACGATTTTACCAAGCACACCCTCATCCACCGCTTCGACTTCCATTGTCGCCTTGTCGGTTTCGATCTCGGCGATCACATCCCCGGCTTTGACTTTATCGCCTTCTTTTTTCACCCATTTGGCGAGGTTGCCCTCGGTCATGGTGGGCGACAGGGCGGGCATGGTAATTTCGATGGGCATGGTCTGTCCTATTTATTTAAGTTCAAAAATCACGGTCACGTTGGCATTCACATCCTGTTCGCCGACAGGCGGCGCAACCGATTTTTCCATCATCGGCGCACTGGCGACCATGGCGCGGGCCATCATCGGCACAGGGAAATTGAATTGCGGCGCGCTGCCCTCGTTGATCTGGATCACGCTGCCAACGCTACCACCGGCAGCGGCAGCCATGCTCTCGGCCTTGGCGCGGGCGTTTTTAATGGCATCCACCAGCATATCGTCACGAATTTTATCGGGGTTGCCGATGGTATAGGAAACATTGATGAGGTTGCCCCACTCCGCATTCGCGCCGTTTTCAAGGCCAGCACCGGTCAATTTTTCAATCAGTTCGCCCACCGTATCGATGTTCTTCACCGTGATATCGAGCGCGGTCTGCACCTGATAGCCACGGAAGCTGCGCTTGTTATTATCGTAGCTATATTGTGGCTGAACGGAGGCGTTGAGCGTCTTCATCTGCGCTTCGTCGATACCCGCCTTTTTGGCGATGGCCATCACGTCGCGCAGTTTCTTGTCATGCTCGGCCTTCGCCGCATCAAGCTTCACGTTAAGCGCGCTCACATTAACATTCACATGCGCCTGATCCGGTGCAATTTTGCGCTCAGCCTGACCGCTGGTGGTAATGCTACGCACCGGCACCGCTGCGAGATCCGCAGCAAACGCAGGAGCCGCAACCAGCAACGCCGCAACAACCATCAGTGAACGCATAAAGCCTCCTTATTACGCCGCTTTGGCGCGTGGTTTACAAATATCGCGCGCAGCCATGACCACATCTTCGGTCGTTGGCAGCGCCAGTTTTTCGAGGTTCGCGGCATAGGGCAAGGGCACATCCTTGCCGGTCACGCGCACCACCGGCGCATCCAGCTCGTCGAACAGTTCTTCCATCGCAATCGCCGCGATTTCCGAGCCGATCCCGGCCACCGGCCAGCCCTCTTCCACCGTGATGAGGCGATGCGTTTTGCGCACCGAATCAATGATGCATTGCTTATCGAGCGGACGAATGGTGCGCAAATCAATCACCTCGGCATCGATGCCTTCGGCTTTCAGCGCTTCGGCCGCTTCCATCGCGTATTTCACGCAGATCGAGAACGCGACGATGGTCACATCCTTGCCCGGCTTGCGCACCAGCGCCTTGCCAATCGGCACGATATGCTCGCCTTCGGGCACTTCGAATTGCACGCCGTACATGATTTCGTTTTCAAGGAAAACGACCGGGTTCGGATCGCGGATCGCCGCTTTCAGCAACCCCTTCGCATCCGCCGCGTCATACGGCGCAATCACTTTCAGCCCCGGGCAATGCGCATACCAGCTGGCATAGCACTGCGAGTGCTGCGCGCCCACGCGGCTCGCCGCGCCATTGGGCCCACGGAACACGATCGAGGATTTCACCTGACCGCCCGACATATACAGCGTTTTCGCCGCGGAGTTGAGGATCTGGTCGATCGCCTGCATTGCGAAATTCCAGGTCATGAATTCCACCACCGGCTTCAGCCCCATGAAGGCCGCGCCCACGCCAAGCCCGGCAAAGCCCTGCTCGGTGATCGGCGTATCGACCACGCGTTTCGCGCCGAATTCCTGCAGCAGGTTCTGGGTGACTTTATACGCACCCTGATACTCGGCGACTTCTTCGCCCATCACGAACACGTTCTCATCGCGGCGCATTTCTTCCGCCATCGCATCACGCAGGGCGTCTCGTACTGTTGTCATGACCATAGCGATTACTCCACACTCAGAATGTCAGTCCACAGCTCGGTTGCATCCGGTTCGGGGCTGGTTTTGGCGAATTCGGCGGCATCGTTCACTTGCGCTTTGATGTCGTCCTCGATTTTCTTGATGGCCGCTTCGTTCGCCACTTTTTCGGTGAGCAGATACTTGCGGAACTGGTTGATCGGGTCGCGGTGCTCTTTGTAATCCTCGACCTCTTCCTTGCTGCGGTATTTCGCCGGGTCGCTCATCGAGTGGCCACGGTAGCGGTAGGTCTTCACTTCCAGCAGCATCGGCCCTTTGCCGGAGCGCACATAGTCAATCGCCTTCTTCGCGGCTTCATACACTTTCAGCACATCCATCCCATCGACCTGAACGCCGGGGATGCCGAACGATTCGCCGCGCTTATACAGATGCGTATCCGCCGCATGGCGCTTGGTGCTGGTGCCCATCGCGTATTCATTGTTCTCGATGATGTAGAGCACCGGTAGCTGCCACAGCGACGCCATGTTGAAGCTCTCATACACCTGGCCCTGGTTTGCCGCGCCGTCGCCAAAATAATCCATCGTGATTTTGCCGGTGTTTTTATATTTCTGCGCGAACGCGATGCCGGTGCCCAGCGGCACGTTGGCGCCCACAATGCCATGCCCGCCGAAAAACTGCTTCTCCACCGAGAACATATGCATGGAGCCGCCCTTGCCTTTGCTGAAACCGCCAATGCGGCCCGTCAGCTCGGCCATGATGCCTTTGGGGTCCATGCCTTGCGCCAGCATATGCGCGTGGTCGCGGTAGGTGGTGATGCAGGCATCCCCCGGTTGGCTCGCGGCGGTGATGCCAGTGACGACCGCTTCCTGACCGATATATAAATGGCAGAACCCGCCGATGAGGCCCATGCCGTAAAGCTGGCCCGCTTTTTCCTCGAAGCGGCGGATCAGCATCATCTCGCGATACATGGCGAGCAGCTTTTCTTTCGGCAGGCCTGTCGGCGCGCGCTCGGCTTTGCTGGCGATGGCGGGTTTGGAGACGGCAGGCTTTTTCGCGGGAGCGGTCATGGGCGTTTCCTTGGGCATCGTGAATTTCAATGCCATTCGTTGTAACGAAGACCACGCGAAGCACAAGCAATTAACTGAGGATTTCGGCGGGTTGTAGTGCAGTGCAACATGGATAAAAATGTGTCATCACGTGCACAAGTAGCGGCACTCCACAACCAAGGGAGCTCCACTCCCAAAGCTTGTCATGCCGGGCTTGTCCCGGCATCCAGCCCAGCCACATGGCGGGACCCCGGGACAGGCCCGGGGTGACAAAACAGGAATATGACATAAGCGATTATAATAAATAAAAGCAGTCGGGCGCATCAGATGTGTTCATCACGACACATCACCCGAGAACTAAAACCTATCCCGCATCACCGCCGGTGAGCACGACCACTTCACCTTTTTTCATCACGCCGAGCATGCGGCGCATTTGCTCGTCGAGCAAATCACGGTCGAGGGAATTGTCGCGCAGGTGGCTGACGCGGCGTTCCATTTTCTGGCGCTCGGCGGTGGTGGTGGAAAGGTCGGATTGCAGCGCCGCCAGCTCATGCTTCTCGCGCATCAGCGCATACAGCCCGCGCTCGCCATGAAACGCATGGTAGCCGAGATAAAACGCCGCAAGCATCCAGCCGAGCGGCTTAATAAGCCGCATCGGGGTAAATACCTGCTTCTTCGCTCGCACCAGCATGCGCGGGCAACTCCCACCTAAGCGTTGTTGACAGCCAATCTGCCCGCCCTAACGCATGGCGCCGGGGCAGAAAAAATCAACGGATTTAATGCTGGTGTTATAGCAGTTTAGACAAGGCTGTTACAGTGATTTTTACGGATCGCGCGCTTTTCACCACGAACCGACGCCGCACTGCCTTGATGTTCAGCCAACGCTGCGCTCGGAGCCGTTATTTTCCAGCGCCATGGCCGCTTCGTCAGAATTGACACAGTCGCAAAAAATTTACGCCGACTTTCCCGCCAGCGCGTAACCGGCGTAAATCCCACCCGCGCCGAGCATTTCCTCGATGCGGATCAGCTCGTTGTATTTCGCCGTCCGATCTGAGCGGCATGGTGCGCCGGTTTTGATCTGGCCGCAATTCGTTGCAACGGCGAGATGCGCGATGGTGCTGTCTTCCGTCTCGCCGGAGCGGTGCGACATCACACTGCGATAGCCCGCGCGATGCGCCATTTCCACAGCCCGCAGCGTCTCGGTCAATGTGCCGATCTGGTTCACCTTCACCAGCAGCGCATTGGCGAGGCCCTGCTGAATGCCAGCTGCCAAAATCGCCGGATTGGTGACAAACAAATCATCGCCCACCAGCTGCACCCGGCGGCCCAGCGCCTGCGTGACCGCGGCCCAGCCTTCGTAATCCTCTTCCGAACACGCATCCTCAATCGAGGCAATCGGGAATTTGGAAACGAGGTTTTCGTAATAAGCGACCAGCCCGTTCGTATCGAGCGATTTGCCCTCGCCGACCAGCTCGTATTTGCCGTTTTTATAGAACTCCGTCGACGCGGCATCCAGCGCCAGCATCACATCCTGGCCGGGCACATAGCCTGCCGCTTCAATCGCGTTGCAGATAAATCCGCACGCATCCTCGGCGCTTTTCAACGCGGGCGCAAAGCCGCCCTCATCGCCGATGCCGGTGTTATGGCCCGCATCGCGCAGTTTTTTCTTGAGCGCGTGGAACACCTCCGTACCGATGCGGATCGCATCGCCCATCGAGCGCGCGGCGATTGGCATAATCATGAATTCCTGAATATCGATCGGGTTATCGGCATGCGCGCCACCGTTGATGATGTTCATCATCGGCACCGGCAACACCGAAGCAGAGGTGCCACCGACATAGCGGTAAAGCGGCAAACCCGCCGTTTGCGCCGCCGCTTTCGCCGTCGCCAGCGAAATGCCAAGAATGGTGTTGGCGCCAAATTTTGATTTATTCTCCGTGCCGTCGAGCGCAATCAGCGTCTCATCGATCTGCACCTGATCGAGCGCGTTCAACCCGCGCATTTCCGCGCTCAGGGTCGCCACGTTCTCGACCGCTTTCAGCACGCCCTTGCCGCCATACCGGCCCGCATCGCCATCGCGCAGCTCGACCGCCTCCTTGGAACCGGTGGATGCGCCCGATGGCACCGCCGCGCGGCCCAGCGCACCGTTTTCCAGCATCACATCCACTTCAATCGTGGGGTTGCCACGGCTATCGAGGATTTCACGGGCGAACATGGAACGAATGGCAGACATGGGTAACTCCTATGCATGGGCACAGCTGAAAAAATCAGCCCCGGGAAAATCCCGAGGCTGAAGTTACTAAAACCTGCGTACCGAGGCGTCAAGCCTCGCGCGGATATTATGCCAGCGGATCGGGCCCGAAGCGGTTATCGCCCGGCGTGCCTTTGAGGCATAAAAAGACAATCAGCGCAATCCATCCGGCAACCGGGATCAGCAGAATCCAATACCACCAGCCGCTGCGGTTGGTGTCGTGCAGGCGGCGCACCAGCACCGAGAGGCCTGGCAAAAACGTGGCCAAAAGAACGGCTACATAGAGAAGGTCAAATCCACCGAAGAGCGCTTTATCAATAACAGAGGCAACCACTGCGGCGATAAAAACAAAAAGCACCCAGAACCAGTAGGCCGAACGCGAAGCGCGGCCCGAAAAAGTGACATAGTTGTTAAATCCGGATTTTATGGCTTCGGCTAAGTTCATGGCAGTTGCTCCTGATGGTTATGCAGCGCCATCATTGCGGCTGCCCATCGCCCAGGTCAAAGAAATCCGCTTAAAACCTTACTTAAGCGCCGAATTTCTTTGCCAATGTGTCAAATGCAATCAGCTGGTCGAGCAGCGCGGGTAAATCCGCGAGTTTGACCATGTTGGGCCCATCGCTGGGTGCATTGTCGGGGTCCGGATGAGTTTCGATGAACACGCCCGCAACGCCTACCGCCACGCTCGCGCGGGCAATGGTGCCAACAAATTCGCGCTGGCCGCCGGAGCTGGTGCCCTGCCCGCCGGGCTGCTGCACGCTGTGTGTCGCATCGATAATCACCGGATAGCCGGTTTGCGCCATGATCGGCAGCGCACGCATATCGTTCACCAGCGTGTTATAGCCAAAGCTGACGCCGCGCTCGGTGAGCATGATGTTCTTGTTCCCGGAATCCGCCACTTTCGCCGCGACATTCTTCATATCCCACGGCGCGAGGAACTGGCCTTTTTTGATGTTTACCACCCGACCCGTATTCGCCGCCGCGATCAGCAAATCCGTCTGGCGGCACAGGAATGCAGGGATTTGCAGCACATCGATCACCGGCGCCATCACTGCACAATGGGCGATTTCATGCACATCCGTCAGCACTGGGCAGCCGAAGGTTTTGCGAATTTCTTCAAACACCGCGAGCGATTTTTCAAGCCCCATGCCGCGCGTGCCGGTCAGGCTGGTGCGGTTCGCTTTGTCATACGACGTTTTGTAAACGAGGCCGATATTTTTGGCCTTAGCGATTTCAACAAGCTTGCCCGCCACATCCACCGCATGGTCGCGCGATTCCATCTGGCACGGGCCCGCAATCAGCGCCAGCGGCAGGTCGTTGCCGAAGGTGACGTTGCCGGCGGTGACATGGTGGTGTTTGGTCATGCCGCACTTCCTTCTTTTACCGCCGGGAGCTTCGATTTGGCGTGGTCTTTGGCTGCTTTTACGAACCCGGCGAAAATTGGCTGGGCCGCGAATGGACGGGATTTGAATTCCGGGTGGAACTGCACCGCAATGAAGAACGGGTGGCCCTTGATCTCGACAATCTCCGGCAACTTACCATCCGGCGACAGGCCGCTGAACACAACGCCATGCTTCGCCAGCTCCGGCGCGTAGTTCATGTTCACTTCATAGCGGTGGCGGTGGCGCTCGCTGATATGCTCGCTGCCGTAAATTTTATAGGCCAGCGAGCCAGCCTTGATCGCGCACGGGAACGCGCCAAGGCGCATGGTGCCGCCCATATCGGCGTTTTTCGTGCGTTTTTCGATCGCGCCGTCCTGCGACCATTCGGTCATCAACCCCACCACCTGGCCACGCGGATCTTTTGTCACCGGCGTGTTGAACTCGCTGCTGGTGGCGTCCTTAACGCCCAGCAGGTTGCGCACCATTTCAATGACGGCGACCTGCATGCCGTAGCAAATGCCGAAATAGGGGATTTTATGCTCACGCGCATAAGTCACCGCGGCAATTTTTCCGCGCACGCCCTCTTCGCCAAAGCCGCCGGGGACGAGGATCGCATCCACATCCTGCAGCTTCTTCTCGGCGTCGCCGCTTTCGAACACGCGGGCGTTGATCCACTGCACGTTGATGCGCACGTTATGCTCAATCCCGGCATGGTCGAGCGCCTCGGTGAGGGATTTATAGGTATCGCCAATGCTGGTATATTTGCCGACCAGCGCGATGTTGACTTCGCCGCGCGGCGACTCGAAACGGGTGACAATGCGTTCCCATTCCTTGAGCACCAGCTCCTTCTTGGTTTTCTTTTTGAAATGCGCCAGCACCCGCTCATCCAGCCCTTCGAGATGGAGGTTTTTGGGCACTTTATAGATCGAGGTCGCATCCAGCGCGGAGATGACATTCTCCTCCGGCACGTTGCAGAACTGGGCGATTTTCTTTTTCTCCGAGACCGGGATTTCGCGGTCGGCGCGGCATAAAATAATATCGGGCTGGATACCAATCGAGCGCAGCTCCTTCACGGAATGCTGGGTCGGCTTGGTTTTCAGCTCCTTCGCCGCCGCGATATAGGGCACCAGCGTCACATGCATGAACAGCACACGGTCACGGCCGAGTTCGTAGCCAATCTGGCGGATTGCCTCGAAGAATGGCAGACCCTCAATATCACCCACCGTGCCGCCGATTTCGCACAGCACAAAGTCCTCGTCACTCACATTGCCGGTGACGAATTCCTTGATGAGGTTGGTCACATGCGGAATCACCTGCACGGTGCCGCCGAGGTAATCACCCTTACGCTCTTTCGACAGCAGCGTGGAATAGATGCGACCCGCGGTAATGTTATCGGATTTCTTGGCGTTCACATCCGTGAACCGCTCGTAATGGCCCAGATCGAGATCGGTTTCCGCGCCGTCTTCGGTCACGAACACTTCACCGTGCTGGGTTGGGTTCATCGTCCCCGGATCGACGTTGAGGTAGGGGTCCAGCTTACGCAGGCGCACCTTGAAACCGCGGCCCTGCAGCAACGACGCAAGCGACGCCGCCGACAGGCCTTTGCCAAGGGAGGACACCACGCCACCAGTAATAAAAATAAAGCGCGTTGGCATGTCAGTCGTCCCTTTTATTCGTTATTGTGATCCGGCTCGGCAGGTGTTTCATCCGCGGCCTTGACCTGCGGTTTCTTCACCGCTTTTTTCTCGGTCACCGGCGCTTCGGTGCTCTCGTCCGTTTTGACTACGGGCTTTTTGGCTTCTGCGGGCACAGCCACTTTTTCTGCGGCTTTCTTCGCGTCCGCACCGGCGAGCGGCACGCTTGGCACTGCTTTGCTTTCGGTGGTTTGTTGCGCGTCAATGGTCTCGGTGATCGACGGTGCACGGCCATGCGCCGCGATGACCGACAGCGCGAGCGAGTTAATGATGAACAACGCGGCCAGAACCGCCGTGGTGCGCGTCAGCAAGTTCGCTTTGCTGCGGCCCGACATGAAGCTGCCACCGCCGCCGCCAAGGCCAAACCCGTCCGATTCCGAACGCTGGATAAGCACCATGCCAATAAGGCCAATGGCGATGATGACCTGAACGACCAATAAAACATGTTCCATTACATTCCCCGTTTGGTTGCACACGCGAGGATGGCGCGCATGCTTGAAATCTCTAAGCTCGCGCCCCCGATCAGGGCGCCGGATACATGCGCGATCCCAAGGATTTCCTCCCCGTTAGCGGCATTCACGGAGCCTCCATACAGTACGCATGTTTCACTGCCAAGCGCTGATTTGATATGGGTGTGGGCATCCGCGATTTCAATGCTGCTGGGCGTCTGGCTGGTGCCAATTGCCCAGATAGGTTCATAGGCGATGAGGTAGTCGGTCGCCGATAGCGCCGCAATCGGCACCAGCTGCTCGCTCAGCGCCGCGCGCGTCCGCCCAGCCTCATACTCCGCGCGGGATTCACCGATGCAGATAATGGGAATAAGCCCTGCCGCCATCGCCGCTTCCGCCTTGGCGCACACATCGGCGCAGGTTTCGCCCTCCGCCCGGCGTTCCGAATGGCCGACAATCACATAGCTACAGCCCATATCCGCCAGCATAGGCGCGCTCACTTCACCGGTGCAGGCGCCGTGGGTTTTGGCATGGCAATCCTGCCCGCCGAGCTTGAGGGGGGAAGCCTCACCAATCGCATCCCGCGCGCTCGCCAAATAGGGCGATGGCGGGCAGAACACCACGGTGACATCAAGCGCCGCATCCGCCAGCGCACGGCCCATCTCCGCCGCATAGGCATGCACGCGGGCGCGGTCGCCGTTCATTTTCCAGTTGGCTATCAGCCATGTATGCGCCTGTTTCATGGCGCAAGCTATGCCACTGGTGACAACCCCCGTCAACTCTTTGACAAAGTCGCGCGGACGTGTACATCTGCCGCATCGAAACTATCGTAGGTATACCATGCTTGATTCCATGCGCCGTTTGTCGACAGGGTTGATTTCCAAAATCATCCTGCTGTTCATTGTCATCACCTTCGTGGTGTGGGGCATCGGCGACATCCTGCGCACCGGCGGGCCGACCTATGCTGCCAAAATCGGCGACGAAACCATCGGCATCGCCGAATTCCAGCGCAGCAAAGCGATGATGGCGCGCCAGCTCGAAGCGATGGGCATGCAAGGCATCGATACCTCCCGGCTCGATGTGGCGGTGCTGCGCCAACTCATCCAGCAGCGCCTCACGCTGCTTGCGCTCAAGGATATGGGCCTGCATGTGAACGAGCAATTGCTCGCCAAAAACCTGCGCTCCATCCCCGAGCTGCAAAACAAGGATGGCAGCTTCAACAAAACCGCCTTCGCCGCCAATTTGCAGAACCAGCAAATCAACGAAGCCATGTTCCTCGCCCAGCTGAAAAAAGACACGGCCGGGCGCTTCCTCGGCGACAGCCTGAGCATGGATGACGCCACCCCGCCCGCCAGCGTCATGGCACTGGATGCCGTCACCAGCGGCGAAACGCGCGATGCGGTACTCATCACCATTCCCGCCCGTGTGGATGCGGCCGAGGTGACCGAGCAAGCGCTGAAAGACTATTACGAGCAGCATAAAGCCGTTGCTTACCTGCAGCCCGAAAGCCGCACGCTGGAATATGTGACCCTCACCCCGGCCCAGCTGAACACACTGGTCGAAAAATCCGTCACCGAGGATATGTTCAAAGAGGCGCTGGCCGCCGCCAACAACCCTTCCATCAACACAGCGATTTTGCGCAAGCAACTGGAAGCCGAGCAGCGCGACAGTGTCATGCGCACCCTCACCAACACGGTGGAGGATGAACTCGCCGCTGGCAAATCCATCGGCGAGGCGTTCAGCACCGCGGGCGTCACTGCGGAACCGCACCTCATCACCAACATCACCGCCGCCACCGCGAAAGCCAGCAACGACGACATTATCAAAACCGCCAGCGAGCAAGGCTTTTCCTTGAGCGAGGGTGAAATCTCCGGCCTCATCAGCACCCCCAAAGGCATCTCGCTGATGGTCGCCGTCAAGGCCGTTACCCCCGCCAGCCCAAGCCCGTTTGAGGCGGTGAAAGCGGATGTACGCACCCAGCTCATTCAGCAAGGCGCGCGCGATGCAGCGCAAAAACGCGCCATCGAGGTAAAAGAAGCCCTCGCCAAAGAGCCCAACTGGCAAGCCGCCACCGGCAAACTCGGCATCTCCACCCGCGCGGTGAGCAACCTCACCCGCCCGGTCGAAGGCAAGCCCAGCCGCAACGATATCCCACTCGCGATCCAGCAATCGGTCTTCGAGCATCCGGTAGGCGACGTTGCCGGGCCGCTGGCTTTGCCTAACGGCGACCAACTGCTCGCCCTCATCACCGATACGCACCACCCTAAAATCGACATCACCACGCTGAGCAAGGCGCAGGCCGGCGATCAAAGCGTGAAACTCTCGCAAGAGATTCAGGCCCACGCCTTCACCGCCTTCGCCAAGGCCCATGCGGTGAAAGTGAATCCCGCCGTCATGCAGCAGGCCGGACAACCATGAGCGGCTTTTCCTTCAGCCCCAACCGCGAGGAATTCCGCGCCAACCACACTGCCGGGAAGCCGCAGGTGATCTTCACCCGCCGCGTGTCGGATCTCGAAACGCCCGTTTCCGCCATGCTGAAACTGCCGATCGATGACGGCCCCTCCTTCCTGCTTGAATCGGTCGAGGGTGGCGAAAGCCGCGGCCGCTATTCCATCATCGGCATCAGCCCGGATATGATGTGGCGCTGCTACGGCAACCGCTCCGAAATTTCGACCACGCCCCCCTTTGCCGAAAGCAGCTTCGAGTCCGCCTGGGACGACAGCATGAGCACCCTGCGCCGCCTCGTCCAAACCCACCGTATGGAGCTGCCCGAAGGCACGCCGCCCATGGCCGCCGGTCTCATCGGCTATATGGGTTACGACATGGTGAAGCTGATGGAGCGCCTGCCCGACACCAAGCCCGATAGCATCAACATTCCGGATGCCTGCTTCATCCGCCCGCGCGCGCAGCTGATTTTCGATGCGGTGGATGGTGTGGTCTACATCATCGCCCCGATCTGGGACGTGAGCGGCGACGCGGACGCGACCTATGACGCCGCCTGCGCCCGCATCGAGAAAATCGCCCGCCAACTGCAAGGCCCGCTCGATCAGCGCAATTATTACAAAGACGTGTCCGCCTCGAAGCGCGAGTTCGTAAGCAACATGAGCGAAACCGAGCATGCCGGGATGGTGGCCAAAGCCAAGGAGCATATTGCGGCGGGCGATATCTTTCAGGTCGTGCTCGGCCAGCGTTTCACCAGCGATTTCGAGCTACCGCCCTTCGCGCTTTACCGCGCCTTGCGCCACATGAACCCCTCGCCGTTCCTGTTCTATCTCAATTTTGGCGGCTATGCGCTGGTCGGTTCCAGCCCGGAAATCCTGGTGCGGCTGCGCGATAACACCGTCACCATCCGTCCCATCGCAGGCACGCGGCGGCGGGGCCGCACCCGTGAAGAAGATGCAGCACTTGCAGCAGATTTACTGGCCGATCCGAAAGAACTCGCCGAGCATTTGATGCTGCTCGACCTCGGCCGTAACGATGTGGGCCGCGTCGCCAAAGCGGGTGATGTGCGCGTGACGGAGCAGATGACCATCGAGCATTACAGCCACGTGATGCATATCGTCAGCAACGTGGAAGGCACGCTGGATCCTAAATACGACGCGGTGGATGCGCTCATCGCGGGTTTCCCGGCGGGCACGGTTTCGGGCGCGCCCAAAATCCGCGCGATGGAAATCATCGATGCGCTGGAGCCCGTCAAACGCAGCTATTACGGCGGCTGTGTCGGCTATTTCTCCGCCAACGGTTCGATGGATAATTGCATCACCCTGCGCACCGCGTTGGTGAAGGATGGCAAAATCCACGTGCAGGCCGGGGGCGGCATTGTCGCCGATTCCGATCCCAAAGCCGAGTATCAGGAGACGGTCAACAAAGCCAAAGCCGTCATGCGCGCGGCTGAAGAAGCGGTGAAGTTCGCCTAACCTCACCCGCCCGATTTTCTGCCGCAACGCAGCAGCGAATTGATGCGCTGCAATGGTGAATAGCTTAGGATATATGCGGCTTTTCTGCTATTATACTAACAGAAAACCATGGCCACTCTCACCCAGTCTCACATCACCGCATGCACCGCCAGCATGTGCTGCCTTGTTGCGCTGATAATGAGTGGATGCAGCGCTGCAAGCGGCCCCAAATCATCCGCCCCTGAAGGCAAAAGCACCCTGCGCGAAGCGTTCGAAGCCGCCACCAGCCCGCTGGAAGATTTCAACCTGCGCCGCAAAGAAATTCCCCCGCTGCTGCAAACCATCGTCGCCAACCCCTATGCCCATCCCGAAAAAGTTAAATGCGCCGAGCTGACCAGCGAAATCACCCAGCTCGACAGCTTGCTTGGCCCGGATATTGCCGCGATGGATGTGGTCGAGCTGAACGCCGACAACAGCCTTGGCGCCAGCCTCAGCAGCAGCGCCACCAAAATCAGCGAGGTCGAAATCCCCGAAACGCAGGAAATCATGGATGAGGGCGAAAAACTCGCCCGCAGCAGCGCCATGGGCTTCATCCGCGACCAGACCAGCATCACCCCCTTCCGCAGCATGGTGCGCCGTATCAGCGGGGCCGACCGCCATGCGAAAAAAGTATCGCAGGCCTTTCAGGCCGGCCAGCTGCGCCGCGCCTACCTGAAGGGGCTTGCCGAAGTTAATTTTGGTAGAAGCTGTCTCTCCCCGCCCGTGATACTGGAAGTGCGCGCCGCCAATGTGCCATAAGCGGCTGCATTCCGCCGTTGCATCTGCCGGTAAAGCCGCTAAAACGGCGGCATGACAAAAAACATCCTGCTCATCGATAATTACGACAGCTTCACCTACAACCTCGTGCACTATCTCAGCGCACTGGGCGCGCAGGTGGAAGTGCTGCGCAACGACGCGCTGAGCGCCGCCGATGTGATGGGCAAAAAGCCTGATGGTATCGTCATCTCCCCCGGCCCCGCATCGCCGAACGAGGCGGGCATCTGCCTTGAGCTACTCGCACTCAATCAGGGTGCCATTCCACTGTTTGGCGTGTGCCTTGGCCACCAGTCCATCGGCCAGGCCTATGGCGGCACCGTGGTGCGCGCCGCGCAGGTGATGCATGGCAAAACCAGCGCCATCACCCATCGCGGCCAGGGCGTATTCAATGGCCTGCCCTCGCCCTTCACCGCCACGCGTTATCACTCATTGATCGTGGAGCGCGCCAGCCTGCCCGACTGCCTCGAAGTGACCGCCGAAACTGCGGACGGCACCATCATGGGCCTGCAGCACAAAACCCAGGCGGTCTACGGTGTCCAGTTCCACCCCGAAAGCATCGCCTCCGAACATGGGCATGATTTGCTCCGGAACTTTTTGGGCGCACTATGAGCGCACGCAGCGACAGCGAGAAAACCATCGGCGATTTGCTCGACGGCACGCTCGCAGGCGACGACGCCGTCCAGTTCCTCACCCAGCAGGACATGCACCAGCTGACGCCGCACACCCTCGCCGGCGCGGTGGATGCGGTGATGGCCCGCGCCCGCCCTTTCCCCACGTTTTCGGATGCGGTCGATTGCTGCGGCACCGGTGGCGATGGGCGCTCGACCTATAACATCTCGACCGCTGCCGCCTTTGTGGTCGCGGCGCGCGGCGTCACCGTCGCTAAGCATGGCAACCGCGCCGTCACCTCGCGCAGCGGCTCGGCGGATGTGCTGGAGGCGCTCGGCGTCAACACCAACCTCTCGCCCGACCGCGCGGCGGCCATTTTATCCGAAATCGGTATGTGCTTCCTCTATGCGCCCAGCTTCCACCCGGGCTTCGCCCGCGTCGCCCCCATCCGCAAAGCAATCGGGCGGCGGACGATCTTTAACCTGCTCGGCCCGCTGTGCAACCCGGCCCGCGTGCGCCGCCAGCTGATCGGCGTGTTCGCCCCGGAATATTGTGCGCTGGTCGCCGAAACCGCCAAACTGCTCGGCCACACCGATGTGATGGTCGTGCACGGCGAGGATGGCACGGACGAGCTTTCCATCACCGGCACCACCCATATGTCGCATCTGCATGACGGCGTGATTGATTACGCCGCCATCCGCCCGCAGGATGCCGGGCTGAAACCGCAGGAAGGCCGCGCCCTTGTCGGCGGCAGCGCCGACCAGAATGCCCGCGCCCTACGCGATGTGCTCGATGGACTCGACAGCACCTATACCGACGCGGTGCTGCTCAACGCGGCCGCCATCCTCATGCTGGTCGGCAAAGCACCGACGCTGGAAGACGGCGTGAATCTCGCTCGCAGCACCATCGCCCGCGGTGACGCCCGGCGCAAACTGGACCAACTGATCGAAGCGAGTTTTAACGAATGAGTGATACGCTCCAGCAAATCTGCACCCAAAAACGCGCCCATATCGCTGCCAGCAAAGCGGCCGTCAGCGAGGCTGTACTTTATGAGCGCGCGCTGCGGGTGACACCGCCGCGCGGCTTCCACGCGGCACTCAAGGCGCGCGTTGCGGCAGGCGGCATCGGCCTCATTGCGGAAGTGAAAAAAGCCTCGCCCAGCAAAGGCCTCATCCGCGCTGATTTCGATCCGGCCGCCCTCGCCAAAGCCTATGAAACCGGCGGCGCCACTTGTATTTCCGTGCTGACCGACAGCCCCTATTTTCAGGGTGAGGACGCCTACCTCATCGCCGCCCGCGCCGCCGTTTCCCTGCCCGTGCTACGCAAGGATTTCATGCTGGATGATTACCAGCTACTCGAAGCGCGCAGCCTTGGTGCGGATGCGATTTTGCTCATCATGGCGGCGCTCGATGACGCGCAGGCCCGCGCGTTGGAAGACATTGCTATCGAGCTGGGCATGGATGTGCTGGTCGAGGTGCATGACGCGCCGGAGCTGGAGCGCGCCCTCACCCATTTGCGCTCGCCACTGATCGGCATCAACAACCGCAATTTAAAAACGCTGGAAGTGAGCCTCACCACCAGCGAAACCCTGCGGCCGCTGATTCCCCCGGCCTACACGGTGGTCTGCGAAAGCGGCATCGCCACCCCGGCGGAAATTTCCCGCATGCGCGGCCACGGCATGCACTGCTTCCTCGTCGGTGAATCGCTGATGCGCCAGGCCGATGTCGCCACCGCCACGCGGCAGCTGCTCGCCAGCTGATTATTCCTCTTCCTCATCTGCAGCCGCACTCCATGGGCGCTGGCCTTGCCAGTCGGCGCTGGTTTCGGTGCGTAGCAATTTACCATCCTTCAACCACAGCGCCGTCACCGCACCGGCTTTGAGGGCTTCACCATCGATCACCCGCGCCGCGGAATCGCACCGCGCGCCGCTGAAGCTAGTGATGACAATATCCGCCGCACGGCAATCATTGGCGAGCGCCACCGCATCCTTGGGAAACGCCACGCGCGCTGTGCCGACATCGGCGATGCAGCCCAGCCCATCGCAGCGCCACTGCGGCGTTTCGGCTTTCGGCAGCTCCTTATATCCTAGCCCATTCGCCCATAATTGCGGCATCATCGAACTCGCCCGGCCACGCGCCAGCACGTAGCCATGCTCGCTGCGGAAGGCGATTTGCTTGAGGCTGGTGCCCACCAGCATATCGGGCAGCTGCACCGTCAGCAGCGTCGCCACGCCCAGCAGCATGGGGATCGCCCCATAGCGCCGCGCCCGCGTTTTCCAAAGGCACAGCCACGCCAACCCAAGGCTGAACAGCGCCACCCCATAGCCCGGAATGGACGGGCAAAACAGCTGCGCATACGGCAGCTCCGCAAAGAAATGGGCGATGGTGAGCAGCCCCTTAATCCCATACCCCAGCAGGTGCAGCGCCCAGTGATGCAAGCCCAGCGGCAGCAGGATAAAGAACAGCGCCACCAGCGGCATCAGGAACAGGCTGACCAGCGGCGTCGCCACGCTGTTGGCAAACACGCCGTAAGGCGACACATTATTGAACATCGCAATCACGAGCGGCGCGGTCGCCCCTTCGGCCACCACGCTCACCAGCAGCATGGTGCCGATAAGATGGATCGCATTGCGCACCCGCCCGCGCTCGATGGCAGGGTGCGGCGCCAACATCCGCGCCTCCACCAGCGCGATGATGGCCAGTGTCGCTGCGAAGGAGAGCTGAAAGCCCGGATCCAGCAGGTTCGCCGGGTTATAAACCAGCATCAGCAGCGCCGCGATCGACAGCGAGCGCATCGGGTCCACCTGCCGTCGTAGGATCACCGCCAGCAGCACCAGCACAATCATCACATAGGCCCGCACCGCTGAAATCGGCAGGCCGGTGACGAACAGATAGGCCGTCACCAGCAGCAGCGTCACCCACGCGGCGAGGGACTTCACCCCCGGCCGCAAGCTGATCCGCGACGGCAGCAACGCCAGCGCCAGCAACCGTAAGCTAATGAAAATCACCCCCGCGATCACCACCATATGCTCGCCGGAAATGGCGATGATGTGATAGAGATTGCTCGCCCGCAGCGCGTTGAAATCCTCCTTGGAAATCGCCCGCGCCTCGCCCGTAATCAGCCCCGCGCCGATGCTGCCGACCGATGGGCCGAGCGTTTTGATAATATCGTCCGTCAGCCGCACGCGCCAGGTCAGGAAATCATTGGCAAGGCTGGGCGATGGGTCCGGCGCAATGATCTTCCACGGCGGCAAACCATAACCCACCGCGCCGATGCCGCGGAAGCTGAAATAACGCGCGAAATCGAAGCTTTCGGGCAGCGCCGGGCCCATCGGCGGCAGCAATCCGGCGCGCAGCCCGATCCCATCGCCAATGCGCGGCAGGGCAAGCTCGGAGCCCTTTTTCAGCCGCACGCTAAGGCGCACGCGGGCGGGCGTCTGCGCGGCAGGCAGGTCATCAATAATGACGTTTTCGAGCGTGAGGCGCACGCCATGTTCCGTCGGCTCGATGTCGCGCACCACGCCGACCACCGGGCGCGGCGTCAGCCCCTCGCGCAGCACCACTGGCTGGGCGCGCAACGTCGCCATGTTCGCCCAGGATGCCCCAAGCATGACCAGCAACAGCGCCAGCATCACCGGCCGCAAGCGCGCGCCGAGAAAAACTGTCAGCAGCAACGCCACCGCCGCACATGCCGGAAACACATAGACCGCCGGCTCCACCGGTAGGCCGTAATACAGCCCAATGCCGCTGGCAAAACAGACCGGCAGCCACAGGAAATGCCGCGTCTTCTCCGCCTTCCACCATGCTTTTATTTGCGCCATCATGCGTGACATCGCCCCACCCGCTGCTATAGGTTGCGTGAAAAATTAGCATATCATAAGGAAAATGCCATGACTGTTATCACCCGTTTCGCCCCCTCGCCCACCGGCATGCTGCATATCGGCGGTGCGCGCACGGCGCTGTTTAACTACCTGTTCGCGCGCCATATGGGTGGCCAGTTTCGCTTACGGGTCGAGGACACGGACAGCGCCCGCAATTCCGGCGCGGCCTATCAGGCCATCCTCGACGGGCTGCAATGGATGGGGCTGACATTCGACGGCGAGATCGTCTATCAAAGCCACCGCGTGGAGCGTCACCGCGAAGTGGCGCTCGCCCTGCTCGCCCGTGGCGAAGCCTATTATTGCTACACCACGCAGGAGGAACTCGCCGCTAAGCGCGCCGCCGCCGAAGCCAAGGGCGAAGCCTTCCGCTACGACCGCGCCTGGCGCGATGCCACCGTTACCCCACCCGCAGGCGTCAGCCCCTCCATCCGCATTAAAGCACCACTCACCGGCGAAGTGGTGGTGCGCGATGCGGTGCAGGGCGACGTCCATTTTGGCGCAGATGCGCTCGATGATCTCGTCATCCTGCGTTCGGATGGCACACCGACCTACAACCTCGCCGTGGTGGTGGATGACCACGACATGGGCGTCACCCACATCATCCGCGGCGACGACCATCTCAACAACGCGGGCCGCCAGAGCGTTATTTATGCCGCCATGGGCTGGGATGTTCCCGTATTCGCGCATATCCCGCTCATCCACGGGCCGGATGGGGCAAAGCTCAGCAAGCGCCACGGCGCCACCGGCACCACCGAATATGCCGCCATGGGCTACCTGCCCGAAGCGATGCGCAACTACCTCGCCCGCCTCGGCTGGGCGCATGGCGATGACGAAATTTTCTCGGATGCACAAGCCATTGAATGGTTCACGCTGGAGCATGTCGGCAAAGCCCCGGCGCGGCTCGATTTTGCCAAGCTGAACCATGTGAACGCCCATTATCTGCGCCTACGCCCGGATGCAGAATTGGCCGCCATGATCGCCCCACTGCTGCAGGCGGATGACGCCCAGCAAGCCCTACTCACCCGCGCCATGCCAACGGTGAAACCGCGCGCCTCTACCATCCCGGAACTGGCGGAAGCGGCGAAGTTTTACCTCAGCGCCCCCACGGCGTATGACGAGAAAGCCGCTGCCATGCTTGCTAAAAACGGTGCGAACCTGCCGCTGGTGATCGCCCCGCTGAGCGCGCTTGCCGAGCCATGGACGCCGGAATCCGTCAAAACCGCCATCACCGATGCGGCCACCGCCTCGGGCAAGAAAATCGGCGAGCTGATGCCGCCGATGCGCGCCGCGATCGTCGGCGCCATGAACGGCCCCGACATCCCCGATGCGATGGCGATTCTAGGCAAAACCGAGAGCCTCGCCCGCCTGCAACACGCGCTTGCGGCTTGATTTTTTCTGCTTATTGCCTAAAATGATAGAATTACTAGCCACCGTCATTGCGAGGAGCAAAGCGACGTGGCAATCCATCTTCCTTTTTGTGGCCAAGATGGATTGCTTCGCTATCGCTCGCAATGACGAACACAGAAAGTTCACCATGGCCATTCGCCCACTTGTCATTGCGCCCGATGCGCGCCTGAACATCGCCTCCGCCGCCGTGACGGCGGTGGATGACAGCATCCGCACGTTGCTGAATGACATGCTCGAAACCATGTATGCCAACGACGGTATCGGCCTTGCCGCGGTGCAGATCGGCGTGCATAAGCGCTGCGTCGTGGTTGATGTGGGCGTGCGTGAAGGCCGCAATACGCCGCTGAAATTCGTCAATCCCGAGATCATCGAAAACTCGGATGACCGCTCCGTCTTCGCCGAAGGCTGCCTGTCCTTCCCCGACCAATATTCGGATGTGGAGCGCCCCGAGCGCGTCACCGTGCGTTATCTCGACGAAACCGGTGCACAAAAAACGCTGGAAGCCACTGGCATTCTGGCCACCTGCCTGCAGCACGAGATCGACCATATCAATGGCATCGTCTTCGTCGATCACATCTCGACCATGAAGCGCGACATGATCCTGCGCAAACTCAAAAAAGCCAAGCGTCTGGGCGTGCTCAGCGATGTGCCGGATCATTCCGCAGTTTAGCGATGACAGCGCGGCGGCACGCTGGTAAGCGTTGCCTATGCGTCATACCATCCTCATCCTAAGCCTGCTCGCTGTGCCGCTCGCGGCGCTGGCACAAAGCCATTCCAGCGCGCCACTAGTTGTCGTTGGCGATAGCACTGCGGCCCCGGCAGCTACCGAGCCAGCGCCCACAACCGTACCCGCTGAAGCACTGCTCAACAGCTTCCCGCAAAACGCCATCACCCGCGTCGGCCAAACCACCGGTGGCCAGCATACGGATGCTGCGCCCACACCCGCAAGCCCTGCCGCGCCGGCCTCTCCGGCGGCCACGGTTGCACCGGCGAATCCCGCCTCTCCCATATCGCCTGCGAACCCCGTCAGCCCCTTATGGCCGCGCGATACGATGCGCATTTTCATGCCCGCCTGCGTTGGCTATCATCCGGTGCAGCTCGCCAAGCCCTGCGCGTGCGTGATCACCAAGCTGGTGGCGGCAATGCCGCATGATGAGTTCCTCGCCAAAAGCGAAAGCGGCCTCATCGAGAGCGACCCGCGCCTGCTCACGATACGGCAGGAATGCGCCACCGCGCCCGTGCGCAAGGACTAGCCCGCGCATGCGTGTGATTTTCATGGGCACCCCGCATTTCGCCGTTCCGGCGCTGCAGGCGTTGATCGATTCCGCGCATGAGGTCATCGCCGCCTACAGCCAGCCGCCGCGGCCCGCCGGGCGGGGCATGAAGCTCACCCCCTCGCCCATTCACCAGCTGGCGCAGGCGCATGGCATCCCCGTGCACACCCCGGCCAGCCTCAAATCGCCCGAGATCCAGGCCGCGTTTCAGGCCCACGGGGCGGATATTGCCGTGGTTGCGGCCTATGGGTTGCTGCTGCCGCAAGCGATTCTCGATGCGCCGCGGCTTGGCTGCATCAACATCCACCCTTCCGATTTGCCGCGCTGGCGCGGAGCCGCGCCGCTGCAGCGCACGCTGATGGCCGGGGACACGCACACGGCCTGCTGCATCATCCAGCTCGAAGCGGGGCTCGATACCGGCCCCATCCACCTGCGTGAGCCGTTCACCATTCCTCCCGATATGGATGCTGGCGGGCTACACGACGCCATGGCGCAACTGGGCGCACAGCAAGTGCTGCAGGTGCTAGCCAATCCCCAACCTCCGGTGGCGCAATCCCTCACCGGCATCACCTATGCCGATAAAATCAGCAAAGCGGATCGCGTGATCGATTGGTCACGCCCGGCAGCCAAGCTTTTGAGTCAAATACGCGGCTTATGCCCAGCCCCTGCGGCGGTGACAGAGCTGGGGGGTGAAGCCATCAAGCTTTTTGCCGCTGAAATCGCCCCCGGCGACAGCAGCAAACCGCCCGGTTATGTGCTCGACAATCAATTGCTTGTAAACGCCGGAGACGGCACCGCACTGCGCCTGAGCGCGCTTCAACGGCCCGGTAAAGCGCGGCAGGATGCGGCGCAGTTTCTGCAGGGTTTTCCGGTCGCGGCGGGCAGTTATGCACAAAAAATGAGCACGCAGGGCATTATGACCTAGAAAATACCCAATACCTGTGTTATAAACGCCACTGTTCGTTGAAAAAAATTTGACTATAATGAGGGGCATCCACGTTATGTACAGCCAATGGCAAGTCACCATGAATGATGATATCGTCCTATTCAAGCAACTCGATGATCTGAAAGACCAGCACCGCCAGCTTGACGAGGAAATTCGTCAGCTTACCGGGCAGGATGAAATGCTCGTCGCCCGCCTGAAAAAGCGCAAACTCCAGCTTCGTGACCAGATCATGACGCTCGAAGTCGAGATTTACCCCGACCAACCGGCCTAGGGTTTCCCTTCCATTCAAAGTCAGATAGCGGCCATTTCAGCGAAAATTGAGGGCCGCCGTTATGCCCTATTCAAAAAGCTCTCCAATTGACCTTTCATCCCCCGTTTTGTCACCCCGGGCCTGTCCCGGGGTCTGGCCATGTGGCTGGGCTGGATGCCGGGACGAGCCCGGCATGACAATAGTGGGGTATTTGACCAACGCACCTAATTTACGCCGCGAGCCCCTTCGCGAGGAATTGGCTTAGGCGCCGGGCGAAGGCCGTGGCGTCGCTGACGGGCTCGCCTTCGGCGATGAGGGCCTGATCGAGCAGTAGCCACAGCGCATTTTCCGTATTTTCGTTCATGCCGCCTGCCGCCACTTGTTTAGCGAGCGCTTCGATGACCGGATGCGTCGGGTTGATCTCGACGATTTTGGCGGCGCGTTTGGGCAGTTGTTTATGCTCGGCTAAAAACCGCTCCATCCGCATATCCATATCGCCCTCGCCGATGCCAAGGCAGATCGGCGTTTCGGCGAGTTTGCGGGTGGTGCGCACCTCGCGCACGGCGTCGCCATAAAGTGTCTGCATGGCGGCGCACAGGGCGGTGGTGTCGGCGCTGGTCTCGGCGGTTTCTTCGCGTTTTTCCTCGGCTTCATCGAGCGGGAATTTCTCCAGATCCGCCCCCGCTTTGGTGACGGAACGGAACGGTAGGTCGCCATAATGCACGGTCACGCCCGTCCAGAAATCATCGACATGGTCGGTGAGCAGCAGCACCTCGATCCCGCGCTTGGTGAAACCCTCAATCTGCGGGCTGTGCTTGAGCGTGGCGAGTGCATCGCCGGTAATGACATAGACCGCCTCCTGCCCTTCACGCATGCGGGCTTTATAGTCGGCAAGACTGATGAGCTGATCGGGCGAGGTGCTGGAATAAAACCGGCAGGCATCGAGGATTTTATCGCGCGGGGCATTGCCTTCGCACAGGCCTTCTTTCAGCGCCGCGCCGAAATTATCCCAGAATTTGGCGTATTCGGTCGGGTCCTTCTCGGCGCGCTTTTTCAGCTCGGTAAGCACGCGGCTGGTGACGGAATCACGGATTTTATCGAGCACGGCCGATTTTTGCAGCGTCTCGCGGCTGATGTTGAGCGGCAAATCGGCCGAATCCACCACGCCGCGCAGGAAGCGCAGGTACGGCGGAATCAGCTCCACCCCCTCGTCCGTGATGAACACGCGCTTCACATACAGCTTCACCCGGCGCTTGCGCTCGGGGTGGAACAGATCGAACGGTTTGATGCCGGGGATGAACAGCAGGCTGGTATATTCCACCTTGCCCTCGGCCTTATTGTGCAGCACCGCCCAGGGTTTTTCCGGGCTGTGCGCGACATGGCGGTAGAAGGCCTGATATTGCTCGTCCGTCACCTCGGCCTTGGGCTTGGTCCAGATGGCGGAGCCCTCGTTGAGATGGTGGGTGACGCCCTCGCCATCCGTCAGGGTGATGGGGAAATCGATATGGTCGGAATAGGTGCCCACCACATTGCCGAGACGATGGCGGTCGAGGTAATCCTTCGCGTCTTTTTTCAGGTGCAGGGTGATGGCGGTGCCGCGCGCACGCGCCGGAGCGGCGCTGACGGTGTAGCTGCCCGAACCATCGGATTCCCAGCGGGTGGCGTCCGTTTCGCCTGCTTTGCAGCTCTCAACCGTGACTTTATCCGCGACCATGAAGGCCGAATAGAACCCGACACCAAACTGGCCGATGAGGTTCACATCCTTGCTGCTATCGCCGGTCAGCTGGCTCATGAATTCGCTGGTGCCGGATTTAGCGATGGTGCCCAGATGAGCGATCAGGTCCTCGCGGCTCATGCCGATGCCGGTATCGGTGATGGTGAGGGTTTTCGCCTTCTCGTTGACGCTGAGATGGATGGTGAGATCCGGCGCATCGCCAAGCAGCGCGCCATCGGTCACGGCGGCGTAGCGCAGTTTATCGAGCGCATCGGAGGCATTGGAAATCAGCTCGCGCAGGAAGATGTCGCGGTTGGTGTAGAGCGCGTGGATCATCAGCTGCAACACCCGCGCCGTTTCGGCTGCGAATTGGTGGGTGGCTGGTTTTTCGAGTGTGTCGGTCATGGCGGTTCCTTTTTTGATTCGTCATTGCGAGCGATTTTACTGTCACCCCGTCGCATGACGGGGTCCATCTTAGCCATCGTAGGAAGGTGGACCCCGTCGTTCGACGGGGGTGACAAGGATATAGAGCGAGCCACCGTAACTGCAAGCCCTCAGGCGCGGCTACCGCTGATACGCCTTCCAGCGTAGCAGGTGATCGGCCAGCACGCAGGCCATCATGGCTTCGCCGACGGGGACGGCGCGGATACCGACGCATGGATCATGGCGGCCTTTGGTGACGATGTCGGTGTTCTCGCCGGTGCGGGTGACGGTTTCAACCGGGGTGAGGATGGAGCTGGTCGGCTTCACCGCGAAGCGCAGCACGATGGGCTGGCCGCTGCTGATGCCACCGAGGATGCCACCGGCATGGTTGCTGAGGAATTCGACACCGTTTGCACCGGCGCGCATGCGGTCGGCATTTTCCTCGCCGCGCAGGGCAGCGGCGGCGAACCCCTCGCCAATTTCAACCGCTTTGACGGCGTTGATGCTCATCATGGCGCGGGCGAGATCGGAGTCGAGTTTGTCGTAAATCGGCTCACCCAGCCCGGCGGGAACGCCGTGGGCGACGACCTCGATCACTGCGCCGAGGGAGGAGCCGTCTTTGCGGGCGGCATCCAGGGTTTGTTCCCACCGCGCGGCGGCGTGTTTATCGGGGCACCAGAAGGGGTTTTTGTCGGTCTCGGCGAGATCGAATGTTTCACGTGAAACAGTGTCAGCGCCGATTTGCACGAGGTAGCCCTTCACGGTGATGCCATAGGGTGCGATAATCTTGCGCGCGATGGCGCCGGCGGCGACACGCATGGCGGTCTCGCGGGCGCTCGAACGCCCGCCGCCGCGATAGTCGCGGATGCCATATTTGGCGTCATAGGTATAGTCCGCGTGGCCGGGGCGGTAGCTGTCTTTGATGTTGCCGTAGTCTTTGGATTTCTGGTCTTCGTTCTCGATGATGAGTGAGATCGGGGTGCCCGTGGTTTTGCCCTCGAACACGCCGGAGAGGATTTTCACCGTGTCGCTTTCCTTGCGCTGGGTGGTGAATTTGCTCTGCGCGGGTTTGCGTTTATCGAGCCATGGCTGGATGTCGGCTTGCGATAAATCGATCAGCGAGGGGCAGCCATCGACCACGCAGCCAATGGCCTCGCCGTGGGATTCGCCCCAGGTGGTGAACCGAAAAACCGTTCCGAAACTGTTACTTGCCACCGTGCCCGCCTTTTGTTTGTGCCGGGCCTATCTGTGCCATAGGACGGCGCGGCGGTCAATTGTCACAGAAGCGTCACACGATGCATGCGCAATAACGGATATAGTGGGCACTAGAATAAGGGGAAATGCCATGAGTGATGTGTCGAAAGCCAATATTGTTCGTTTTGCACCTTCTGACGGGCATGGGCGCTATGCGGTGCGCCCGCTGGTGGGCGACGCGACCCAAATTACTGATGGCAAGGGGCAGTTCATCGTGTGGCAGGACTCGTTCATGATTTCTCAGCGCGCAACGATTGCCTGCCTGGAGAAGCGTGGCGACGGCCAAGAGCAGCGGCGCATCACCGAGATCGGCGGTACATGGCAGGCGCCTTCCATGCTTTTTGATGTCCGCGATGTGATCGAGCAAACGCTAGCGCGCACGCAATTTAGCGATGGCAACGAACTGCCCATGGTCCACGCCGCTATCTCAAACCTGAGCCGCGCTATTCCAAACCCGGCAACAAAGACTGCGCAGAAAAAACCTTCCAGTTTTCTGGAAGAATTCGCAAAAGTCAGCCCAAGCGTCAAACCGGTGAGCTACCTCACTTTTTCGGTCGACGGGTTAAAAGATGCCAGCGGCACACTCGACCCCAACGTGACGGTGATGGATGCCATCTGCGCCAGCCCGGTGATTCAGGGGCTGCGCAATGCCAACCCTACCCACGCCCCCAGAGGCAGCAAGGGAAAATAGCTTAAACCAGCGCGATATCCGGGGCGTCGATGGCTTTCATGCCGACGACATGGTAGCCCGCATCGACATGCAGGTTTTCACCGGTGGTGCCAGCACCCAGATCCGATAGCAGGAACAGGCCCGCGCCGCCAACATCCTCGATGGTGGTGTTGCGCTTGAGGGGCGAGTTCAGCTCGTTCCATTTCAGGATGTAGCGGAAATCGCCGATGCCCATGGCGGCGAGCGTTTTGATCGGCCCGGCGGAAATGGCGTTGACGCGGATGCCCTCGCCGCCCAGATCGACCGCGAGGTATTTAACGCTGGTTTCGAGCGCCGCTTTGGCGATGCCCATGACGTTATAATGCGGCGTCACGCGCTCGGCACCGAGGTAGGTCAGCGTCAGCATCGAGCCGCCGTTTGGCATGAGTTTGGCGGCGCGTTTGGCGACGGCGGTGAAGGAGTAAACGCTGACATTCATCGTCATCAGGAAGTTATCGAGGGACGTATCGACATACTTGCCCTTGAGCTCGTTTTTATCCGAGAAACCGATGGCATGGACGACGAAATCAAGCGTGCCCCACTCTTTTTCAAGGGTGGCGAACACCGCATCCACGCTGTCCATGTTCGTGACATCGCACGGCAGGATGAGTTTTCCGCCCACCGATTCGGCAAGCGGCCGCACACGGCGTTCGAGCGCTTCACCCTGATAGGTGAAGGCAATCTCGGCGCCCTGTGCGGCGAGGTATTGCGTGATGCCCCAAGCGATCGATTTGTCGTTCGCCACCCCCATGATGAGGCCGCGTTTGCCCTTCATCAAGGTGCCGGTTGGGATGGCGGATACGGCCGCGTCGTCGCTGTTGCTCATGCTTTACTCAACTCTATGGGGTCAGTGAAATTATTGGGAAACGATCTGCCACGAGCCATCCGGCTGACGGCAGGCGGTGCCATACCCGCTTTGGGACTGGCCGCCAACGTTGATTTTCTGCGTGTATTCGCGGCAATATTGGCCGTTGTCGTTTTTGAATGGTGCCGACGGGGTGATGGTGCCCGAGTTGCCCGATTGTGGGTTGCTCCATGGCAGCGACTGACCGGCTTGCGCGGTTTCCAGCGCTTTTTGCGACGCGCGGTCGTAATACTGCATATCCGCGCGATCCAGCGACGAACCGACCGCATTACCAAGGCCTGCGCCCAGCAATGCGCCAAGTGCGGTGGTGACCAGACGGCCATTGCCTTTGCCGAATTGCGCACCGGCTACGCCGCCCGCAATCGCGCCGACACCCGTGCCAACGTCCGATTTGCTGAAGCCGCCGCCGCCGGTGATGCCGCCGCGCTGGGCGTTATAGGCGTTCTGCTGGCCATCGCAGGCCGCGAGGATCATCATCGATGCCGAGAGGGCGACGACTGATTTGATTACCGTTTTCATGAATCACTCCATTGCTGATGTTTGTTGTTCCGTGGCGTGGGTTATCCCACAAGGTGAATGCATCTTCAAGAAATTCTCATAAATTTCCCATTACATTCTGCATCCGTTCATAGCAGCCCCGGCTGAGGCCAAGCTGAAGGCCGTTTGCGGGCGCGTAACATAACGATAACAAAAAGAATGCCGCCGGTGATGGCAAGCAGCCCGCCCATGCCAAAAATGCCGAGCGCGATTTTAATGTCCGGCGCGAGATGCTCGAAACCGCCGGCCGTTTTACGCAGGATGCCGTAGCCGCCGCAATAGGCCAGCCCGCCGATATGCATGAACTGGCCCGCGCCATAAACAATCGGCTGCCAGAAGGCCAACCGGGTGGCGGCGACAGGTGCATAGCCCACACGCGGCAGCATCACATAGGCGACGCCCATCAGGGCCTGGGTGATGCCGACGATCATGCCGTGGTAATGGGCCGGAATGGTAACGTTCTGGCCCGAGATCATGAGCCCGAGTGCGCCACCGGCGAAGAACAGCAACAGCGAAACGATCAGGGCCGACGCATAGGCACTTTTTGCGCTCTTAGCTCCCCCCTTGAGGGGGAGCGGGCATTGCCCTTGCAATGCCGTGGGGGGCTCTGGGCGCACATCCTGCCCCCCCACCAAATCGCACGCGCGATTTGGCTCCCCCTCAAGGGGGGAGCTACGGTGGTTGGAAAACAGCGCCGCCGCAACCAGCAGCGCCATGAAGGACGCGCCAAGGCCGCCCAGCTCGATCATGATGCGGGTTTGGAAATAGGTGAAATCGCCCGTATCCGAGGGATGTAGGGCGAAGCCGGTGAAGCTGACCAGCGCGCCGCCCACGGTGAACGCAAAGGCCACGGCTGCCCAGCGGCGCTTGGGCAAGGTGCGGCCCAGCGCTTCCAGCAGCATCAGCCATGCCACCATGACCAGCAGGGTGAAGGCAAACTGCATGATATGGCCGCCAACCCAGAAGAGTTTTTCGTAATGCTCCACCAGCGGCAACCCGGCGGGCAACGCCCACGCGCCCAGCACATAGCCCGCCAAACCCAGCAGCACCACGAACGACGCCGCCAACCCGCCCAGCTCGATGGGCCCAAGGGTTACGAGGCGCTTGGGTTGCAGATAGGTGATCACATGCGGCAGCAACGCGACCAGGAGCCCGGCCATCAACAGGCCCAGCGACATCAGGAACATGCCGTTATGCAGCACGGGAATGTAATTGCTCTTCACCGGCACCCAGGCATCCAGCGGTGAAAGCGCCATCAGCAGCGTCGCGGTGGCTACGCAGGCGAAAGCAGCTTTGGGCCAATAGAGCCAGCCGGTGCCGTCGCGCTCCATCACCCAGGCGGCGCCCATGCAGATCATCGCAAAAAACCAGACGAGCACGGAGAGATCCACATGCACCACCAGCGCGACATCGAAAAATTGCTGGCTTAGCCCCAGCGCCTTCAGCTGCGGCGTGCGTGCGAGCACCGGCACCAGCGAATACAGCCCCGCCACTGCGATGGCGATGACGCCGAGCCACAGCCAGCGTTCTGGCAAAGAAGTGTGTTTTTTCATGCCGCGCACCATAGCGCCGCCGCGCGCGCCTTCAAGTGTTATAGTCGGGTGCTCTCATTTATTCACACACTCCGTCATCCTATGCCTTGAGCATAGGATCTCAGGCCACAACCTCCGTCTGAGCTCGTTGCCTGAGATCCTGCGATCAAGTCGCAGGATGGCGGTGTATGTGATAGGGCGAAGCATAACACCCGACCATGCCCCCCTTGCCTAACCGGGGGGAGTGCGATATGCCGCCTGCATGAACGCGCTCGCCCCTGCCCCTGCTTATCAACGCGCCGTCGCCCGCTGGCTGATGCTGTGCGCGATGCTGGTGGCGCTGATGGTGGCAATTGGCGGCATCACCCGGTTGACGGAATCGGGGCTTTCCATTGTTGAGTGGAAGCTGGTTTCAGGCACGTTGCCGCCGCTGAGCCAAGCGGCATGGGTGGCGGAATTTGAGGCCTATAAGCAGACGCCGCAATTTCAACAAGTGAACCGCGATTTTTGCCTGAGCGATTTTAAAGGCATTTTCTGGCTGGAATATATTCACCGGTTGCTGGGGCGGGTGATTGGCATGGTGGTGTTTGTG
Source organism: Pseudomonadota bacterium (assembly GCA_040384265.1). Lineage (GTDB taxonomy): Bacteria > Pseudomonadota > Alphaproteobacteria > Rickettsiales > UBA3002 > QFOX01. The sequence continues at coordinate 170,007 of JAZKJM010000005.1, forward strand.
CCGTTTGTGTATTTCGCGGTGCGGCGCGCGCTACCGCGGCGGCTGGTGTGGCGCGGCCTTGGCATCAGCGCGCTTGTCGGCGCGCAAGGGGCGGTTGGCTGGGTGATGGTGGCCAGCGGCCTGCAGGATCAGCCGCGCGTGGAGCCGCTGAAACTGGCGCTGCATCTGCTGCTCGCCTTCGCCGTGTTTGCGCTGCTGCAATGGACGCGCTGGCAGGTGAACGCCACAGCGCGGCCTTCTACCAGCCCACGCCTCGCTCTCTTCACGCGCCTGTTGCTGCTCACCGCCACATTGCAGATTTTCTTCGGGGCGCTGATCGCGGGTTTGCGCGCCGGGCTGACCTATAACACCTACCCGCTGATGGATGGCGCGCTGGTGCCAGATGGGCTGCACCGCCTGCAGCCCTGGTGGCTGAACCATCTGGAAAATGTGGTGATGGTGCAGTTCCAGCACCGCATGCTGGCGATTGGGTTAGTGATAATGATTCTTACCTTCATTTTTTATGCGTGGAAACGCCTCGATCAGCGGCCGCTTTTGCTGCGCCTTCTGGTGGTGATTTTTCTCCAGTTCGGCCTTGGCGTGATTACCCTGCTCAGCGTGGTAAACCCTTGGTTTGCGAGCGCCCACCAGCTGATGGCGCTGCTGCTATTCAGCCTGCTGGTGCGCCTCATTTATGTGACGCCGTGGCAGCAAACGCCGCCGCGCTAAAAAAACTTCGCAAAAACACTTGCCACGCTGCGCCGCACTACCTAGACACAAGGGGAAAATGAGCAGCCAGCCCACAGATTACGATTCCGTTTTCAGCCGTGCCCTCGCGCAAATCCGCGCCGAAGGCCGCTACCGCGTCTTCACGGAGCTGGAGCGCATCGCCGGCCGTTTCCCACGCGCCCGCTCGACCCGCACGAATGAAGAAGTCGTCGTCTGGTGCGCCAACGATTACCTTGGCATGGGCCAGCATCCGGTGGTGCTTAACGCCATGAAAAACGCCATCGACGCCATGGGCGCGGGCGCGGGCGGCACGCGTAACATTTCGGGCACGCACCATAAAATCACGGCGCTGGAATCCACGCTTGCGGAACTGCACCAGAAGGAATCGGCGCTGGTGTTCACCTCCGGCTATGTGGCGAACGAAGCGGCGCTGAGCACGCTGGGTGCCATGCTGCCCGATTGCGTGATGTTCTCCGACGCCGACAACCACGCCTCGATGATCCATGGCATTCGCCAGAGCAATGCCGAGAAAAAAATCTTCCGCCATAACGATGTGGACCACCTCGCCCGCCTGCTCGCGGCGACGGACTACCGGCGGCCGAAAGTGATCGCCTTCGAGTCGGTCTATTCGATGGATGGCGATGTTGGCAAAATCAAAGAAATCTGCGCCCTCGCCCGCCAGTATAATGCGCTCACCTATCTGGATGAAGTGCATGCGGTGGGCATGTATGGCGCGCGCGGTGCGGGCATTGCCGAGCGCGATGGGCTGATGGATGAGGTCGATATTATCCAGGGCACGCTCGCCAAGGCGTACGGCGTCATCGGTGGCTATATTGCCTCGCGCGCACTGGTGGTGGATACGGTGCGCAGCTTCGCGCCCGGGTTCATTTTCACCACCTCGCAGCCCCCGGCCATTGCGGCCGGTGCAGAAGCGAGCATCCGGTATCTCATGGGTTCCGGTAGCGAGCGTGAGGCGCAGCAGCGCAACGCCGCGACCCTCAAAACCATGCTGACGCGCGCGGGCATTCCGGTGCTGGCGAACGACACGCATATTGTGCCTGTCATGGTGGGCGACCCGGTGAAATGCAAACAGGCCTGCGATATTCTGCTCGAAGAATACCAGATGTATGTGCAGCCGATCAATTACCCGACCGTGCGCAAAGGCACCGAGCGCCTGCGCATCACCCCGACACCGTTCCACGATCAGGCGATGATGGAAGGCCTGCGCGACGCGCTGGTCGAAATTTTCGCGCGCCTGAACATCACCTATTGCACCGCCGTCGCCCAATCGGCGGATTTGCGGATTGTGGCGTAGGCTTTTAGCCCTTTTTGATTGAGTCCACTCCCTGTCACCCCGTCGCATGACGGGGTCCACCTGTTTGGGGTGGTGAAGATGGACCCCGTCGTTCGACGGGGTGACAATATCATGGATAAACCATCCAACAAAAAAGCCCGCGAATTGCTTCGCGGGCTTTTGTCGTTATGCGTTTGCTAACCCTTGGCTTAGGCAGCCATGGCTTTCGTCAGGCGGTCGGTGGTATCCGACAGACGCTCATTGAGCGGCTCGGAAACATCCGTCGCGCATTGGAAAACCATCTCGGAAATCTTCACGCTTTCGGAAAAGAAACCGTCGAGGTTGGTTTTGGTGATGCGGGTTGCCAGATCGAACATGTCGTTCAGCGTGCGGCAGGTCAGAACCTGTTTGCTGAGCTCGACATTCTGGGCGAATTGCTTGTTCATGAAGCCGATAATTTCGGCAGCAAGTTCTTTGCTGACGGTAACGGCAACGTTGCTGACTTCGCTCGCCGCGCTCAGGTTTTCCTGCGCGAGGGTGACGGATTCGTTCAGCGCGCGGCTGGCACCGGTCGAAGCTTTGGAAAGCTGCTCGGACGATTCACGGGTGAAGGCAGCAAGTTTTTCCTGCGCGGCAGCCGGATCGAAATTCGGCATGGCAGGCATCGCTGGCATTTGCGGCATTTTGAATTCCGGCAGGCCGGGCATTTGCGCAAACATCGCGGATGGGTTGAACGAGGATGCCGACGGCATGGCCTTGCCAGCCTGACCGAAGAATTGCTGCATCATGTCCGAGCTCATTTTCATCATGTTCTCGGTTGCGGATTTAACAGTATCGGCGGCTTGTTTGGTAGCTGCACCAACATCGCCCTGTGCAAACGAGAGCGGATAGAGCTTGGCGCTTTGTTTTGCCCAATCGCTGGCGCCTTTTTGCCAGTCGTTGGCGCTTTGGGTAGCCCATGCGGCGTTTTTATTGACGGCCGATGCGGCGGTGCGTGCGGCACCGGTCTGCGCTTTGGCAGCATATTTTACGGTGCGTTTGGCAGATGGTTTCTTCTTTGCGGTAGCCATTATTTTTCTCCATTCACTGGTGTGCGGTGCAGCAAGATATACTCTAAATTGCGTAAAGGTCAAGTATGCAACTTGTTACTCACAGTTACGTATAGACCCTTTATTTGCTGCACCGCACGATTGACTTGGGATAACTAGCCGTTGGCGACTTTTGCGTTCGGCGTGGCGAGTTCGGCGCGCAGCTGCTTGGCCGCACCGACCATGGCGGCGAGCGCCTGCTCCACCTCCGGCCAGCCGCGGGTTTTCAGGCCGCAATCCGGGTTGACCCAGACCTGGCTTGGCTCCAGCACTTCGAGCGCTTTGCGCAGCAGCGTGACCATTTCCTCGGCCTTGGGAACGCGTGGCGAGTGAATATCATACACGCCCGGCCCAACCTGGTTCGGGTATTTGAAGTCCACGAAGGCTTGCAGCAATTCCATCGCCGAGCGCGAAGTCTCGATCGAAATCACGTCAGCATCCATGTCGGCGATCGACTGCATGATGTCGTTGAATTCGGCGTAGCACATATGGGTGTGGATCTGCGTCGCATCTTCCACGCCGGCGGCGGAAAGACGGAAGGAGTCGACCGCCCATTTCAGGTAGGATTGCTTATCGGCGTTGCGCAGCGGCAGGCCTTCACGCACCGCTGGCTCATCGATCTGGATCAGGCGGATGCCTGCTTTTTCGAGATCGACGACCTCGTCGCGGATGGCGAGTGCAATCTGTTTGCAGGTGGTTTCACGCGGCTGGTCATCGCGCACGAAGCTCCATTGCAGGATGGTCACCGGACCCGTGAGCATGCCTTTCATTGGGCGATCCGTGAGGGTCTGGGCGAATTTGCTCCAGCGCACGGTCATTGGGCTTGGGCGCGACACATCGCCGAAAATGAACGGCGGCTTCACGCAACGCGAGCCATAGCTTTGCACCCAGCCGTTCTGGCTGAAGGCGAAACCGGCGAGCTGCTCACCGAAATATTCGACCATGTCGTTACGCTCGAATTCGCCATGCACCGGCACATCGATATCGGCTTTGACCTGATAATCCACGCATTCACGCGTGGTTTTTTCGAGGAACGCATCGTAATCCGCTGCGCTCAGCGCGCCGGATTTGAACTTGGCGCGCGCTTCACGCACGGCCGCCGTTTGCGGGAACGAGCCGATGGTGGTGGTTGGCAGTGGCGGCAATTTCAGCAAGGCTTGCTGGGCTTGTGCACGCTGCGGGAACGGCTGTTTGCGCGAGAGCATTTTCTCGTCAACCGCTGCCAAACGCGATTTCACGGCGTCGTTATGGATGCGTTTGCTGGTGCGGCGCGCGGCAATGGCTTGCGCGTTCGCATCAAGCGCGGGCTTCACATCCGCTGCGCCCTGACCACCGCTGACCGCTTGCGCGAGCACGGCGATTTCTTCCAGCTTCTGCTGGCCATAGGCGAGCCATTGTTTCAGCTCGTCATCCATCTTGGTTTCATGGACGAGATCCACCGGCGTGTGCAGCAGCGAGCAGGACGGCGCCACGATCAGGCGATCGTCACCCACAGCGGCTTTGGCTTTGGTGAGCAGCGCGATGGCGGGTGCGAAATCCGTTTTCCAGATGTTGCGGCCATCGACCACGCCCAGCGAAAGCACCTGGGTTGGCTTGACGTTTTTCAGCACGGCATCCAGCTGGTTCGGCTCGCGTACGAGATCCACATGCACACCGGCGACGGGCAACGCGAAGGCAAGCTCCGCGTTATCCCGCAGACCTGCGAAATAGGTGGTGAGCATGAGCTTGAGGCCGCTCTTCTCGAGCGTTTCGTAGGCGGTTTTGTAGGCCGCTTTGGCTTCCGCCGAAAGATCGAGCGCGAGGCATGGCTCGTCGATCTGCACCCATTCGGCACCGGCTTGTTTGAGGCTGGCGAGCAGCTCGGTGTAAACCGGCAGCAGTTTTGGCAGCAGCGAGAGCGCACCGGCCTCGCCTTTCATTTTGCCAAGCAGCAGATAGGTAATCGGGCCGATGACAACCGGACGGGTGTTGAAACCGAGCGCTTTGGCTTCGTTATACGCAGCAAGCGGCAGGTTCTGTTCAAGCGCGAACTCGGTCGATGCCGAGAATTCCGGCACGATATAGTGGTAGTTGGTATCGAACCATTTGGTCATCTCGCAGGCGACGACATCGACGCCATCCTTCTGCAGGCCGCGCGCCATGGCGAAATAAAGCGCCAGCGGGTCTTTGTTTTTGAGCGAGGCATAACGCGACGGAATCGCGCCGAACATGACGCTGTGGTTGAGCACTTGATCGTAATAGGCAAAGTCAGCGCTTGGGATGTGGGTGATCTGGGCCTTGTGCTGGCGCTTCCAGTTTTCAGCGCGGATGGATTTTGCGGTCGCTTCAAGCGCCTCGACGGTGACGTCGCCTTTCCAGTAGCTTTCCAGCGCCTTTTTGAGTTCGCGCTGAGCGCCGATGCGTGGGAAGCCTAAATTTGCAGTGGTAGCCATTTTGTATCTCCTGAATGATTCATCTGTCGGATAGTTGTGCCAAAATCGGACAGGAGATGTATCAGCATAAGCGCAAGAATCAAGGATTTCTGTGATTATTTTAGGCGCGCGCTTTTTCCACAAGCACCATGCTCAGGCGCCATAGCACCCAGGCATTCAGCGTGTGCCAGAGGAAATGGGTGCCAAACGCCATACGCTCGCAGATATCGAGGTCAATCGTGCGGAAGATGAGTGACGCGCTCCAGACCAGCATGACCACCAGCAGCACACGGCCCACGGCGCGGTCGCGCACCCACAGCGCCGCGGTGATGAGGCCGAGCGTTAGATAGGTCGGAATATACATGATGGTGCCGTTGAGCAGCTCCGGCGAAAGAACGCGTTGCGCCACCACGCCCGCCGCACAATAGATTAGCCACCACAGCGCGACCCTATTCCACGACAGGCCCAGCAACCGTCGCAGCGCCGCGATCAGGTAGATATTGATGAACAGGGTGATGGGAATCACATCCATCAGCACGGTTGTTTTGGTGGGGTGCAGGTGCCACAGGCCACTGCCGATGCCGATCAGGAACAGCGCCCCGGCCAGCAGCCACAGATCCACCCGCGCCAGACCGCGCGGCAAGCGCAGCAGCGCCCGCACGACCAGCACCGCAGCGAGGATGAAAAACAGATTCGTCACCGCGTTGAGCGGCTCGGCCAACAACGTGGCGTGGCCGGCGCGTTCGCAATAGCCATCCAGATAGGTGAGTACGGAACCGCCCGCCATCGCAACCCTCGTTAAATCATCGTCGAATCACCGGCCTGCCGCTTCAGCCGGGCGACGCGATTGACATTGCGCACCAACTGCTTGAGCAGGATATAGAGCAGTGTCGCATTCAGCGTGTGCCACAGGAAATGCGTGCCTATCGGGAACATATCGCACACTTCGCGGTCGATCGCACGGCAAAACAGCGACACCACACCAATGATCGACGCCAGCAGGAAATGCGACGAGCTGGGCCGCGCTTTGAGATGCAGATGCACCGCGATCACGATCAGCGCGATCATGCTCGACAGGTAGCCGATCGAATCGTTCAACGCGCGCGGGAATTGGTGAACAAGGATATGCGAGAACCCGACAAAGGCGATAAAGCAAATGCCCGCCTGGAAAATGGTGCAGCGGCCAATGCGAAACAGCACGCACCAGAAGTAAATGATGATGAACAGCACAATCGACATGGTGTCGATCAGCTCCGTCGTCGGCGATGGGAAGGCGTGGAACACTAGCGAATTCACGCCGATGATGAAGGTCAGGAAGGTGAGCGCATGGACATCCACCATCCATTTGCCCTTCAAATCCTCGTTGCGGTGATAGTAACGGTAAATCGACACCGCCACGATCATGAACATGAAGGAAGAAAGGACATTCATCGGCTCGGCCGCCGCACCCAGCCCTGCGCGTTCACAAACCCCATACCAATGCGTCAACGGTGCGGTAACCATAGGCTAACTATAGCAAATTTTTAGGCCTTTGCGCGAAGATTCGGTGCTGCATTGCGTCAAATATGCGCTAATGGGCGGCGGCCACCGCACCGTGGTAGAAATAGCGGCCGAGGCCCAGCGTAAACACGAAATTGCCATACAGCGCGTGCTCGATGCAGGCCAGCAGCAGCGAACGGTGCTTTTGGTAGGTCAGCGCGAACATCACCCCGCCGATGGCGCACAGCACCGGCGCCACCCAATTGCCAAACACAATATGGGCAAAGCCAAAGCCAAGGCCGCTGACCGCGACCAGCATCGCCGGCGAAAGCAGCGGCGCAAAGCGCGCAAACAGGTAGCTGCGGAAGATAATCTCCTGCGGCACCACCGAAATCAGTGGGTAGAGCACCATCACCATCGCCCAAAGCTGAGGCCGGGCGCGGACGAACTCGAACATGCTGCCCGGCAGCAGCCACCAGGTGGCCGCGGTCAGCAGGGCTGCCGAGAGCGCAAATCGCAGCAGCACCGGCTTCAGGTTCACCCACCGCACGGCGGATGCGCCCCAGATCACCCGCTCGGAAGCATGGGTGACGGCGCGGATGATCAGGTAGCAGACCAGCGTCATCGCCCACATCACCGGCAGGATGGCGCGCGGCGGCAACAGCAGCCACAGCGCCAGCGGCACGCCGAGGGTGAACAGCGAAAGCTCGCCATAAAGCCAGAATTTCCGATGGATGATACGCATGCGCCGTGCGTAGCAGGCGCCCGCGCGATTGCCAATGAATTGTATGTAACCCGCCCTCACCCGCCGCGATTCAGTCACCCACAGCCATTCAAGAAAAATATTTGCAACGGCGAAACCTTTATGCCATAGAAACCGCCTGCCGATTATTAGGCAGCTTTAGTATGGTTTTCCGCGGTAGCTCAGTGGTAGAGCAATCGACTGTTAATCGATCGGTCGTTGGTTCGAATCCAACCCGTGGAGCCATTTCTTTACAAGAGGCCAATTTCTGGCTTAAAGCAGCACCAGCTCTGCCTTCAAGGAGTTCTAAAACTCTTTATTCCAAGCTTTCTAGCAGTTTTGATAATTGCTTCTTAAAGCTACTGTCAAAGCTGATTTTGTAAACGCTCCCTGATTCCGTGGACATATAGCCCTTAATAAAACGCAATCTCAGCCAGCGTAAATTTTTTACATCTCGTTCAAACACTCTCTTAAATTCTGAGTGAAATGATGGAACGGTGGTCAGTTTGATTAATTGTGACCGTCCCGGGATAAGCTCTATAGTTTCATTACGCTCAGGGTTAATAGTGTAAACGGACTTACGAAATGGGATTTTAAACCAAAAACAAAAAGCAGGAATATACGCGGTTTTCAGGCCAATATTTTTGGTATTCATATTAATCACATCATCGTACTGAGCGCCCCCAACAACCGTGACGTAAACACCGAGCTTTACTTCAAGCTTTTCAGATTCTCGCCGCGCAAGCCATAAGGTTAACATTACAGTAGCTGCTGTCGCTATTGCGCTTAGTGCTTGAAATGTATTTGCATGATTTTTAAAAAATTCTTCCATTACGCTTGCCCTAATTTATTTATGCTTAAATCGACACATTAGATGAATGGAAAGTTTTCGCAATACGGGACAAGTTCTTATCCGGTCAAGGACGGAGAGCCACTAAAAAAGCCGCCCCATAATGGGCGGCTTTTTTATTCCCCAACCACCCCTATTTCACCGCCGCTGCCCGCTTCAACCTATCGTTGATAGCTTCGCCGATGCCGTTGGTTGGGATGGGCATGATGGCGATGGCGGTGTGGCTTGCATCATCGAGGGCGCGCAGGTGGGCGAAGAGGTTGGCGGCGGCTTCGAGCAGGTTGCCGGTGGCGGAGAGGTTGAGGGTTTGGGCGGCGCCGCTGGGCGCGCCCGGGCCGAAGGCGAGCAGCGCTTCACCGGCGCGCAGATCCGTGGCGTTGAGGCGGACGGGGATGCTGGGCGCGTAATGGCTTTCGAGCTGGCCGGGGGATTTTAAGGCGGGTTGGCCGGGGGCGGATGGGGGATTTTCGCAATCCGCGGCAAGGCGCAGGCCTGTTGCTTCCATCATCGCCCGCGTGATGCTGCCGGGGCGCAGGATGAGTGGCCGGGGGCCCGAAACATCGACCACGGTGGATTCGAGGCCGATCTGGCAGGGGCCGCCATCGATAATGAGGGGGATGGCGTCGCCGAGTTCGTCGCGCACATGCTGGGCGGTGGTGGGGCTTATGCGGCCGGAGCGGTTGGCGCTGGGGGCCGCGATGCCACCATCGAACGCGGCGATGAGGCGCTGGGCGACCGGGTGCGCGGGCATGCGGATGGCGATGGTGTCGCCGCCGGCGCTGACCAATTCGCTGATGGGGGAACCGGCGCGGCGCTTCAGCACCAGCGTCACCGGGCCGGGCCAGAAGGCGCATGCGAGCATGGCGGCGGCATCGTTCCACATAGCGTAGCGCTCGGCCATCGCTTCATCGCTCACATGAACGATCAGCGGGTTGAATTGCGGGCGGGATTTGACGGCATAAATGCGGGCGACCGCTTCGCCGTTGCAGGCATCGGCCCCCAACCCATAGACGGTCTCGGTCGGCAAAGCGACCAGCTGGCCCGCGCCCCAAAGGCTTACGGCCTTATCCACATGGGCGTCATCTATATCTGGTGTTGGGGATGGCTGCATTGACAATATATGGTGGATAAGCTAGGTTAAACCGGCTCGATAAGAATGAAAAACACGAGGTGGCAAGTGGTAGCAAGAATCATCACCATTGCACAGCAAAAAGGCGGCGCTGGCAAAACGACCATGGCGGCCCATTTGGCTGTCGCGTGGGCGGCCAGCGGCAAACGCAAGGTCGCCATTGTCGATATCGACCCGCAAGGCTCCCTCACCCAATGGTATAAAGTGCGCGCGGCGCGCCTCGGCGAGGAGGATACCAACCTCACCTTCGCCGCCATTTCCGGCTGGCGCGTGCGCAGCGAGCTGGACCGGCTGAAACACACGCATGACCTGATTGTGATTGATTCCCCGCCGCATACGGATGCTGAGGCCCGCACCGCGATTCGCGCGGCGGATCTGGTGGTCATCCCCTTGCAGCCAAGCCCGATGGATGTGTGGGCGACCAGCGCCACCATCGCCATTTGCAAGCAGGAGCGCGTGCCGGTGAAGATGGTGCTGAACCGCGTGCACCCGCAGGCGAAATTGACCGAAGCGCTCAGTGGTGATATGATTGGCCTGACCGCAAACCGCTTTGGCAACCGGGTGATTTTCGCCGGAAGCATGATGCATGGGCTGGGCGTCACCGAGGCGCAACCGGGCTGCATGGCGGCCGATGAAGTACGCGCCTTATCGAAAGAAATCATGACCTATTTGAACCGGAAAACGGCGGAATCCCGCCAGAGCGCATAGGAGAGAGCCATGACTGAGCCCCTGTATTACACCACCCACCGTGCGGCCATTGGCGAGCTGCTCATCGTCGGCACCGCACGCGGCGTGCGTTACCTGACCCTGCTGGCGGATGGCGCGGATGTGGCCGCCCACCTCACCAAAAAATTCGGCAACGGCGTCACCCGGCTGGATGGGTTTTTCGCCACCGCCACCACGGCGATTGACCGCTACCTGACCGAAGGTTCGCGCCTGCGCCTGCCGTTCGACCTGGATGGCGGCACACCGCTGCAGCGCATGGTCTGGCTCGAAATTGCGCGGATCCCGTATGGCGAGACGATCAGCTACACCACCCTTGCCGAGCGGGTCGGCTTCCCGCGCGCCGTGCGGGCAGTCGCATCCGCTTGTGGCGCGAACCCGGTGCCGCTGCTCATCCCCTGCCACCGCGTGCTGGCGAAGGATGGCACCCTCGGCGGCTTCAGCCTCGGCGGGCTGGAGACGAAGGAATACCTGCTCCTGCTGGAATCGCAAAAAGCGGCGGTGGCGGCGTAGCTCTCTTTATTTCGGCACGTCCGTATGGAGTGCGAGGGCGTGTAGGCCTTCGTCGAACAGCGGCTGCAGCCGTGCGTAGACCTCGCGGTGGCGGGCGACGGGGCTTTTGCCCACAAACGCCGCGCTGGTGATGCGCACCGTGAAATGCGAATTCCCCCCTGCCCGCGCGCCTGCATGACCGGCATGTTTTGCAGAGTCATCCGTCACCTCGAGCGCGGTCGGCGCGAAGGCCTCGTGGAGCAGCTGCTCGATCCGTTTTTTCATGGCCGGCATAATTCCTACGCGAAGGGTTGAAAGCCGCGCCAACTTACGCGATAGTGCGCGCCGATGGCAAAGCGAAAAAAATCCGAATCAGTCGAATCCTCCGGTCAGCGCTGCGCGTGGGCGGATTGCCTGAACGAGGGCAACTTCCGCGCGCCACGCTCACGCGAGGCGCTGCGCGAATTTCAGTGGTTCTGTGAGGAGCATATCAAGGAGTTCAACAAGAAGTGGAATTACTTCGAGGGCATGAACGAATCCGAGATTTATGCGTTCCAGCGCGACGCCACCACCGGCCACCGCCCCACCTGGCGCATGGACCAGCTGAATGAAAACGCCAGCGCCAAGCTGGAGGAAGCCTTTGGCCGCATGTTTGGCGATGGGCAGGCACCCGCCTTCAAGGCTAACACCAAGCCCATCGGCGCGCGCGAGAAAGATGCGCTCGCGGTGCTTGACCTCGAACACCCGAGTGATAAAGCAAAAATCAAATCGCAGTACCGTGAGCTGGTGAAGAAATATCACCCCGACGTGAACCGCGGGAATAAGCATGCTGAGGAAACCTTCAAGAAAATCACCCGCGCTTACCATCATTTGTTGGCGCATTATCTGGAGAAATAGCCATGTCGTCGATTGCCCGCCTCTTGCTGCCGCTGACCGCCCTGCTGGTGCTGTGCGCCTGCATTCTCGTCGAGGATTATGACAGCGTGTGGGAGAAGGCAAAGCCGGATTCCTGCGTCACCAAAATCGCTGAATCGCTCTATTACAGCGAATACCGCCGCGACCCTCAGGGCAAGGATATGAGCAAGCTGGCGCGCGTCTGGACGGTGGATGGGTATAACTTCCTGCTTCTCAAACAGGATGAAGCTGATGCGGGCGGGCGGATGTATCGCTTTGGTGTGGTGCAAGGCATTTTCCAGCGCTACCGCCTGGTGCCGACGATGCGCGCGACGTTTGAGAAAGAGTATCCCAACGCCCCGGTTAGCCTGAAGCATGACACGGTGCAACTGGCGAAGCTGGACGCACCGACCATCAAGCTGCTCAGCGAAATTTCCGCCAAATCTGAATACTGGGAAATCGATGACCAGACCCTCTATAACACCATGCGCAACCCTGCCTGCCGGTTTGAAGACCGCGATTTGAAAGCGAAAGAATAATCATGAAAGACAAAGACACCGCCGACAATTTCGACGCCGCGCCCACCAAAAAATTCTCCTCGGAGAAGTTGTTTGGTGTTGCCAGTGATATGAAACTGCACGGCTTTGCCCACCCTCACTCGTTGGTGCCGGCGATTGACCCAAGCTACCAGTTCGACCGCGCGACGACGCTGGCTATCCTCGCCGGGTTTGAGCATAACCGGCGGGTGCTGGTGCAGGGCTATCACGGCACCGGCAAATCGACCCATATCGAGCAGGTGGCGGCGCGCCTCAACTGGCCGTGCATCCGCATCAACATGGATTCGCATATCAGCCGCACCGACCTGATCGGCCGCGATGCAATTATTGTCAAAGACGGCAAGCAGATCACGGCGTTTCAGGAAGGCATCATCCCCTGGGCGCTGCGCCGCCCGATCGCGCTGGTGTTCGATGAATACGATGCGGGCCGCCCGGATGTGATGTTTGTGATCCAGCGCATTCTGGAGGCGCAAGGCAAGCTGACGCTGCTCGACCAGAACACCGTCATCACGCCGCACCCGTATTTCCGCATTTTCGCGACCAGCAACACGATTGGTCTGGGCGATGCGACCGGGCTCTATCATGGCACCCAGCCGATCAACCAGGGGCAGATGGATCGCTGGAACATCGTGACCACGCTCAATTATTTGCCAAGCGACATGGAAGAAAAAATCGTCACCGAGAAGCTGCCGGACATGCAATCGGCCAAGAACCGCAAGCTGGTGGCGACCATGGTGGCGATGGCGAACCTGACCCGTCAGGGCTTTATGAACGGCGATATTTCGACCGTCATGAGCCCGCGCACCGTGATTAGCTGGGCAGAAAATGTCAGCATCTTCCACGATGTGGACATGGCCTTCCGCCTCTCCTTCCTCAATAAATGCGACGAAATGGAACGCGGGACGATTGCCGAATACTACCAGCGTTGCTTCGATGTGGACTTGCTGGCGGCGGCGTGAAACACCGCGATCCCGCACCGATAGAAATTGAAAACGCCTTCCTGCGCCATCAGGCGGAGGTCGCGCAGGCGATTTCGGGGCGCACGGAGCTGAGTGTGAACATCGGCCTCAACCGCATTGTCGATGAGCCCCTGGCGCAGCGCGACGCGATCCTGATTGCCAAATCATTCGATGATGATACCGCAGCCGCCACCCGCCATATGCGTGGTCAGGTGGATCTGGCCGCCCTCGCCTTGCGCCACCACAATGCCACCACCCACCACCAGCACCGGCCGATGGATGCGAAAGCCGCCGCCATGTTCGATGCGCTGGAACAGGTGCGGCTCGAAGCCATCGGCAGCACGGCGTTTGCGGGCATGAAAGCCAACCTCGAACAACGCCACCAAACCGCGTTCACGATGAAGGGCTACGATCTCGCGCGCGAAAAATCGGAACTGGCGATGCCCGATGTGGTTGCCATGATCGCGCGGCAGGCCATCACCGGCGAACCGCCGCCGCCCGCCATCGCCCGGCTGGTTTCGATGTGGCGGCCATGGGTGGATGAAGCCGCCCTCACCCACCTTGGCAAGCTTGGCCCGGCGGTTGGCCAGCAGGAGGCCTTCTCGCGCATTGTGCAGGATATTTTATACGAGCTGAAACTCATCACCCACCGGCCGACGGATGAAGCGGGCGACGACAATGGCGATGCCGACAGCGCCGATATGACCGGCCACCGCAAGGACGATGCGGGCGACGAGGACATGCAGGATCAGGCGGCGCAATCGCTGCAATCCAGCGGCGAAGCGAGCGACAGCGAAGACGGCGAGCGGCAGGAAGTGAAAGCCCCGGCGGATGTCGATGGCGATAGCGAGCCGGACGAAAAAGTGAAAGAAAAATCGCCGCGCGCCGCACCCAACCGGGCGGATTTCATGCTCGCCGAAACCATCCCCTACCACGCCTTCACCACCGCGTATGACGAAATCATCGCCGCCGACGAGCTGGCCCCGGCGGAGGAACTCACCCGCCTGTTCGAAACGCTGATGCAGAAGGTGAAGCAATACCACACCGTCACCAGCCGCTTGGCGACGCGGTTGCAACGGCTGCTGCTCGCCCAGCAAACGCGGCAATGGATGTATGAGTTGGAGGACGGCATCATCGACAATGCGCGGCTCGCCAGCATTGTCGCGCGGCCGGAAACGACGACGATTTATAAAATCGAAAACGACACGGATTTCCGCGACACGGTGGTGACGCTGCTGATCGATAATTCCGGCTCGATGCGCGGGCGGCCCATCACCATCGCCGCGCTTTCGGCCGATATTCTGGCGCGCACGCTGGAGCGCTGCGGCGTTAAGGTCGAAATTCTCGGCTTCACCACGCGCGACTGGAAGGGCGGCTTCGCCCGCCGCGCCTGGCTGGAAGCGGGCCGCCCGGTGGACCCGGGCCGATTGAACGATTTGCGCCACATCATCTATAAATCCGCCGATCAGCGGCTCAACCGCTCGCGCCGCAACCTTGGCCTGATGCTCAAGGATGGCATCCTGAAAGAAAATATCGACGGCGAATCCGTGCTGTGGGCCTATCAGCGCCTGCGCGCGCGCCGCGAGCAACGCAAAATCCTGATGGTGATTTCCGATGGCGCACCGGTCGATGACTCGACCTTATCCGCCAATTCCGGCGGCTATCTCGACCGCCACTTGCGCGATGTCATACACATGATTGAGCGCAGCGGCGATGTGGAGCTGCTCGCCATCGGCATCGGCCACGATGTCACCCGCTATTACAGCCGCGCCGTCACCCTGCATGATGTGGAGCAGCTGGGCGACACCATGCTACAACAAATCACCAGCCTCTTCAGCCGCGAGGAAATCCGCCACACCCGCAAAGCCGAACGGCGGCGGGCGGCGTAACCTTACGCTCCGCAATCAGCAATAAAAAAGGCGCCCATTGCTGAGCGCCTTTTTCGTATGCTTACTTAGTCGCGAACTACGCGGCGGTGGTTGCTTTAGCGGCAATCGCTTCGCGGGCTTTCATGACTTTGCGTTTCAGGTTGCGGGCTTCTTCCGACAGCGATTTGCTGTGGGTGGTCATCAGGAAGTTATCGAGGCCACCGTTGTGGTCGATCGTGCGCAGGGTGCTGGCGGTGATGCGCATGCGGATGGTTTGGCCCAGCGCGTCCGATTGCAGGCTCACTTGCTGCATGTTTGGCAGGAAGCGGCGCTTCGCCTTACGGTTCGAGTGCGACACGGTGTTGCCCGAGAGGCCACCTTTTTCTGTAATTGCGCAACGTCTTGCCATCGCTAAATCCTGCTTTCTGACTTTTCTTAGTAGTGTGAATCATGTTCGCGGCAGCATCGCAGCACACCAGCGGAGTGTGGCCAATACAGGGTTAGGCGCGCCGAGTCAAGCATCTCCTTAAGAATAATGCGAAAATAGATAGCACGGCAGTTTTATGTAAATATGCAATTGTCATCAAACCGTCACACAGATGGCTCAATCGCGTGGTATTATAAGGAATCGGAATATTTCACAGTCATTTAACGTAATAACGTCAGGCACGATGAAACAGGATTCCACCACGACCTACCGCTGGGGCGCAGGCTCTGCCATTGCGCAGGTGGATGTGCGCGCCCAGCATAATGGGCACGCGGTGGCGTATGTCTATGCCGACCCCAAGGTGGCACCCGAAACATTGCAAACCATCCGCGCCGCGATTCGCCTGAAGGGCTGGGGCACGCTTTCGGACCACCGCAACGACCGGTTTGGCCTGCGCGTCAGCGGCCTGAAGGATGGCCATGAGCTGATTGAACTGTTGAGCCACCAAGACGGAATCGGCAAACCAACGCAAGAAGCCACCACCGCCGATGCGGTTGAGAAGCCCAAGACATTCATTGAAAATGTGAAAGCACACAGCCTGCGTGGCGCCGGCATTTTCTACTCCATGGGTAATGTTGTTTACCTGATGAGCGGCGTGCTACGCAGCCGGGAACAGGGGAAAATCGATCATGGCCAGATTGGCAGCAGCCTTATCTGGGGCGCGGGCGATGCGCTAGTTGCGGCCATCGGCGGACGCGATGACAGCCGACAGCTGACCTCCCTGCTCACCAAGCTGCGCAACCATTACGATAATGAAGGCATCGAAATTCCGCAGAATTCGGCTATCCATGTCGAAACCTCGACCAAGGGGAAAACACTTGGTAACCGCACCTATGATTTCCTGCATGAATACCTCAACCCAATTAAATGTGGGACAGAGGTGGCGGCAGCGTTTGGCTATTTCAATGCAGGCAAGAACCAGGGCAATGTCTGGAAACAGCGCACTGCAGTCACGTTTGGGCTTGGCTTTGGCGCATCGTTGCTGATCAAGGAAAAGAAAATCGATGCGGATAAATATGAGCAGGCCGGGCCGCTGGGCAAGTTATGGATGAAAATCCAATCTAATCCGCTTAGCGTGGGTGGCATTTCGGGTTACTCTAATACGATTCTGACCACGGTAGGCGCGCTTGATGAAGGGCGGCGCTTCCGTGATCCGGCGAAATATCCAACGTTGGCGAATGCACAGGGCAAGATTATTGCGCCGTCGAAATATTATAAGCTCGATTTCGCGGCCCCTGCGGTGATGTTCTTTGGGAACTCGCTCTATGCGATTTCGAAGAAAAATACCGGGGGCGATATTAAGGCGCAGGCGATGGTGAGCGATGTTTACAGTGTCGCCGCGCAGATCATCAATAAACAGCCCGAAGCGACGCGCGAGGCGTCCATGGAATCCACCGCGCGATTCCTTGGTGAGCGTCCGGAAATCAAGGATACCCATCAGGAAATCATCGCCCGGTTGAAGGCGGAGATTGCGATTCAACGGCAGAATCCGTGGTTTGAGAATTTGGTGCTGCACAAGCCCGCCGGTAAAGCGCGCGGGACGCATAAGGAAGCGGAGACGGCGCCCGCATCCCAAGTGCAGCGCGAGAGCGTGCAGCATCAGGCCAAAGGCGTCGCCGCGAACGATGCGCCATACCTCGAAACGGCGAACGGGCGCTAGGCGAGCAAGACCGCCCTCGACCGCGCACCTCTTTATCCTTTCACTCGAATTGTCCCGATCATCTTCTCGATGATGCCTGAGATCCTATGCTCAAGGCATAGGATGACGTAATCAGGACGCGGAAGGCAACCTACCTATCGGTAGACGCGAGATTCACGCTTTCAGTTTAAACGTCGAGGTTCACCACTTTCAGCGCGTTGCTTTGGATGAAGTCGCGGCGTGGCTCGACCACGTCGCCCATCAGGGTGCTGAAGGCTTCATCGGCATCCGCCGCATCGTGGACGGATACTTGCAGCAGCGTGCGCACTTTCGGATCGAGCGTGGTCTCCCACAGCTGCTCGGGGTTCATCTCGCCCAGCCCTTTGAAGCGCTGAGTGGACAAGCCTTTGCGGCCGATATCGATCACGGCTTTATAGAGTTCGCCCGGTGTGCTGACGGCCACTTCCACGCCTTTGCGGGTGAACTTGGCGGCGGTTGCGTAATCGCCGCTCAGCATCGGGTGGATGGTGGCGAGTTCTTTACCTTCACGGCTGGCGAGCCATTTCGCATCGAGCAACACATGCTCGACCACGCTGCGCACGGTGCGGGTGACGGAAATGCCTGCCTCAACTTTATCCGCTTTCCATGGGCTGATGCCCGGTGACAGGCGGTTGAGCAGTGTGGTGAACCCTTCCAGCGCGCCACCGGCGAACAGGTTGCTGAGGGCGGCGGCTTCCACCATCACCATCGGCACGCGGCGGGCGAGCGGTTGCATCATCTCGACCATGCGCGCAGTGTCGGCGATTTTCTTGGCGAGGGTTTCGCCCTTCAGCGTGCCGCTTGCCATGACGAGCTCGGCCTCATCCAGCGCGACATTTTGCAGGTAGTTTTCGAGCGCCTCGGCATTTTTCAGATATGTCTCGGACTGGCCACGCTTCACTTTGAACAATGGTGGCTGCGCAATGTAGAGGTAGCCCTTCGCGATCAGCTCGGGCATCTGGCGGTAGAAGAAGGTCAGCAGCAGCGTGCGGATGTGGGAACCATCGACGTCTGCATCGGTCATGATGATGATTTTATGGTAGCGCGCCTTGTCCGCGTTGAATTCCTCGCGGCCAATGCCGGTGCCGATGGCGGTGATGAGCGTGCCCACTTCCGCCGAGCTCAGCATTTTATCGAAACGCGCGCGCTCGACATTGAGGATCTTACCCTTGAGCGGCAAAATGGCCTGGTATTTACGGTCACGGCCTTGCTTGGCGGAACCACCTGCCGAGTCACCCTCGACGATGAACAGTTCGCTCAGCGCCGGGTCGCGCTCCTGACAATCGGCCAGTTTGCCGGGCAGTGAGGCGATATCGAGCGCGCCTTTGCGGCGGGTTAGCTCGCGTGCTTTGCGGGCGGCTTCGCGGGCGGCGGCGGCTTCAAAAATTTTGCCGATAATGGATTTGGCTTCGCTCGGATGTTCTTCGAACCACTGGCCGAGTTTGTCGCCGACGATGGATTCGACCACCGGACGTACTTCGCTCGACACCAGCTTATCCTTGGTTTGCGAACTGAATTTCGGGTCGGGCACCTTGACCGAGATGATGACGGTGAGGCCTTCGCGAGCATCGTCGCCGCTCAGGTCGATTTTCTCTTTTTTCGACATGCCCGAGCTGGTCGCGTAGCCGTTGATGCAACGCGTCAGCGCCGCGCGGTAGCCGATCAAGTGCGTGCCACCATCGCGCTGGCGGATGTTGTTGGTGAAGGTCAGCGTGTTCTCGTGATACGAGTCGTTCCACTGCATCGCCACTTCCACCGTGATGCCGTTTTTCTCGCCCGCCATCATGATGGTCGGGTGCAGCGCCACTTTGCTGCGGTCGAGATACTGCACGTAAGCCTGCGTGCCGCCTTCGTAGAAGAATTCGTTTTCCTTCGGCTCTTCGCTACGCTTATCGGCAAGGATAATGCGCACGCCGGAATTGAGGAAGGCCAGCTCGCGGATGCGGTGCTCCAGCGTACCGTAATCGAAGATGATGCCGGTGAAGGTTTCACTCGATGGGAAGAACGTCACCTGCGTGCCTTTTTTGCCTTTGGCGTCGCCCGTAACTTTGAGCGGTGCAGTAGCAACCCCATGCTCGAAGCGCATGCTATGCTCTTTGCCGTCGCGCCAGATCACCAGCTCCAGCCATTCGGAAAGCGCGTTGACGACAGAAACGCCGACGCCGTGCAAACCGCCGGACACTTTATAGGAATTCTGGTCGAACTTACCGCCCGCATGCAGCTCGGTCATGATGACCTCGGCGGCGCTGCGGCCCTCGCCTTTATGCATATCGACCGGGATGCCGCGGCCGTTATCCTCGACCGTGACCGAGCCATCTTCGTTGATGGCGACATAGACGCGGTCGCAATGGCCGGCGAGCGATTCATCGATCGCGTTATCGAGCACTTCGTAGACCATGTGGTGCAGGCCGGAGCCGTCATCCGTGTCGCCGATATACATGCCCGGGCGTTTGCGCACCGCCTCCAGACCTTTGAGAACCTTGATGGAATCCGCGCCATATTCGGCTGCGTTGGCGGGCGAGCCCGTGATGTTGTGATCGTTCATATCTGCTTCACTTTTTGCTGCGTTATTAGCGGTCATTGGTGCCATCCGTTTCGCGTTTTCCTATCGCCCATTTCCCGGTAAAAACGGGCGACGGGAAACAGGCAACGATTTCTATCACATTTTCACCGTTCCGCCATCAATTTCGAGGATGGTGGCGAACCCCTCCAACCCTTGGAAATCTGCGGCGTCGGTGCCGGTCATCCATGCTTGTATCTGAGTGGCGCGGATGAGGTCAAAAAGGGCCGCCCGCTTATCCACATCCAAATGCGCAATCACCTCGTCCAGCAGCAGGATGGGCGGCACCCCGCACCAGCTTGCCCGCGCCCGCGCCGCAGCCAGCACAATGGACAGCAGCAGCGCCTTCTGCTCGCCGGTCGAGCAACGCTCGGCAGGCATGGATTTAGCGCGGTGGATAACAATCAGGTCGCTGCGCTGGGGGCCTTCTGTGGCGCGGCCACGGGCGCTATCGATGCCGCGAAGACTTGTTAATCGTTCAGCAAATCTTGCTTCCACTTCCAGCGCCGAGGCACCCTGCCCCAGCCATGTTTCGAGCACCCCCTCCAGCCGTATCAGCGCGCGCGGGAAGTGGGTAACGCCCTCCTCCAAACTGGTGGTCAGGCGCTGCATCACCTCCTCGCGGGCAAGGGTGATGGCGACGGCGTGCTCGGCCATTTGCTGTTCCAGCACGGAGAGCCAATAGGGGTCGGCCAGCGAACGGTCGGCGAGCAGCCGGTTGCGCTCGCGCATGGCCAGCTCATAGGCCGAGACCCGCGCCGCATGTTCCGAAACGAAGCCATAGACGATGCGGTCGAGCAATTTGCGGCGGCTGCTGCCGCCCTCGACAAACACCTGATCCATGCTGGGCGTCAGCCATTGGATGCAGGCGACCTCGGCGAGGCGCGCATGGCCGCGTACTTTTTCGCCGTTGATTTTGATGATGCGCTTTTCCACCGCCGCCTCGCCGTCGCGCCCGGTGCCGATGAAGCTGGATTCATGATGCGTCCGCACATCGGCCGCAACCACCCAGGGCGCGCCGCCCGCTGCCTGCGCATCCATCTCCCGCAAGCGGCTACCGCGCAGGCCCCGCCCAGGCGAGAGGAGCGAGATGGCTTCAAGGATGTTGGTTTTGCCCGCGCCGTTTACGCCGCGCAGCACTACCGGGTGCGACGGCACCGCCAGTGACAAGCTACGATAATTGCGGAAATTTTCGAGGCTAAGCGAAGTGATGGCGTGGGGAACATCGGGCATTCGCGCAGCGTACTAAACTTAGCACTACGACGAAAGCAGTAATGTCCCCCACCCGTGCCTTAAAGACCGGCGATGCCACCTTTAGCGACTGGCTTTGCCGCTTTCGGCGTTTGTGCCGCCGATGCCGTCAACGCTTCAGCGCCGGCATTCTCGCAGATTAAACCGCTGATTTTGTCACCAATAAACTCACCGGCAGCTTTACCGATGCCCGCACCAACAATGGCCACTGGCACCACCGGCAAGAACCCACCCGCAATCCCAGCCGCAGCTCCAGTGATCGCAAGACCCGCCATATTCATGCTAGCCTGAACTTCATCATCTCCCTTGGGGGTCGCAGACGCAACCACTGTTCCACCAACGCCAGCTCCCGCAATAACGCCAAGAATATTTCCTGCTACCGGAATGCCACCAGCAACAGCGCCCGCACCCGCGCCCGCCGCCGTTCCAATATAACCACCAAGCTCTTTGGCCCGCTCTGCGCAGGTGGCGTCAATTTTCTTATCGGTCATGATAAAATCCTTTCATAAGTTAGCATTCACAAGGCCGATCTTACCCCCCCCCCCCGTTAATTTTTGGTTAATTTATATAAAAATAGATGCATTCGTATGCCGCGGGGTTTTCGCATTACTATGACGCCTTGCCTGCGAATCACTCTTAACGCGCTCTTTATAAAACGGGTGACCATGCCTTATCGCATCTTGAATCGGGATCGGGCATCACTCGTCGGGAAGGCAATCACGCACTTCACCAATCAAACCCTAAACTCAGGAGAGCATCATGAGCGTTAAAGGAAAATTGAAAGAAGCAGCTGGTTTCATCGAAGAAGAGCTCTACGAGCACGGCGATAGCCCGGAATCGAAACGCAAGGCGCAAGAAGGCCGCAACCTGCGTAACGAAGGCCGCATGGAAGATGGCAAAATGCCAAAACTGACGCCTCCAGGCAGCCAGAAATAATAGCCCACCACCTAACTCCGGGAGTTGTTCCCCTGCGACTCCCGGAGCCCCCCTTTACTCAGAGAGCGCCATGTTTTTGCAACTGAACCCGCCGCTACCGCTTGAAACGCCCAAGGGCAAAGCATGGGCGGTTGCCCTCATCGATTACGGCCCGCAATGGGACTTGCAGTGGATCACCTTCATCCACGATACGGGCGAATGCTGGACATTTCTGAACCGCGATATTCGGCAGGAATCCAACATCACGTTTGGCATTCCCAAGCCGACGCCGCTGCACAAGCCCGCACCATCGCTTAACGCGATTGCGCCGGGCAATGGCCATAACAGCTATGATTATAGCGAAACGATGCGGCCACCGCTTAACGGCAAGCACCACGCCTGAAGATTAGAAGATCGACGGGAATCAGACCCGCATCGGCATGATGACGTACAGCGCGCCGACATCGGCTGGATCACGAACGATGGTCGGGGAGTTGGAATCCGCGAAGACGAACTGCGCGGTTTCGCCCTCGATCTGGCCCATCATATCCAGCAGGTAGCGGCTGTTGAAACCGATTTCGACCGGGTCCGCGCCATAAGATACCGAGAGCTCTTCGCTCGCGGTGCCTTGCTCGGCGGAGCTGGCGGACAGGGTAATTTTGCTGCCCGCAAGCGCGAGCTTGATGCCGCGCGATTTCTCGCTGGTGATGACCGACACGCGATCCACGGCTTTGGAGAATTCTTTGCCGTCCACTTCCATCACCTTGTCGTTGGCGGTGGGGATCACGCGTTCATAATCCGGGAATGTGCCATCGATCAGCTTGCTGACCAGCACGGCGTTGCCCATCGAGAAGCGGATTTTGCTTTCGCTTAAGGAAATTTCCACTTTTTCGCCGCCCTCTTCCACCAGCTTATACAGCTCGTTGATGGTTTTGCGCGGGATGATGACGCCAGGAATGGCTTCCGCCCCTTCGGGCAGGCCCACTTCCATCCGCGCGAGGCGGTGGCCATCGGTCGCAACCGCGCGCAGCACGGCAGCGCCCTGGTTGCTGGCGGCGTGCAGATATACCCCGTTCAGGTAATAACGGGTCTCTTCGGTCGAAATCGCGAAGCGGGTTTTTTCAAGCAGCGCCTTACATTCAGCCGGGGTGATGCTGAATTTATGGGCGAGTTCGCCTTCTGCCATCACCGGGAAATCATCCACCGGCAAGCTTGCCAGCGAGAAGCGCGACTGACCGGCTGAAATCGTCAGCTTGCCTTTGTCGCCCTGGGTGATCTGGATGTTGGAACCATCCGCCAGTTTGCGGATAATTTCGTAGAACATGTGTGCGGGCACCGTGGTCGCGCCTTTTTCCTGCACATCGGCGGCGACTTTCTCGACAATCGCGATGTCCATGTCGGTGGCGGTCAGGTGCAGCGCGCCCTTATCGGCATCCAGCCGCACGTTGGCGAGGATCGGAATCGTGCCGCGGCGTTCAACGACCGACTGGATGGGGCTGAGGGCTTTAAGCAAGACCGCGCGTTCAATCACCAATTTCATGGGTTTTTCTCATGGGTGCGAGGGTTAAATCGAATTGGAAAAGCTATAAAAGCGCCCTGCCCACTTGCCAAGCAAATTATTGGTTATACACAGGTTTCATGCGGGCCAGCCTTACGGAAATGTCATCCAACTGTCATAAAAAGCGCGTTGTTTTTAGGTAGAGTGGGAGGCCATGCTAAAATCCCATAAGGAACCCGCGCGATGAATGCACCGAAAGCATCAGCTACGTACGAAACTGCACTCAAGAATCAGCGTATGCGCATTGCGACGCGTTATGGCTATATTTTTAACCATCCTCAAGCGCAGAATTTTATCGCCAACCAATTAGCCCCATTCCTGAAAGGAAATGAGGGCCTCACCACCAACATTACGGGTTTTTTCTTTGAGGCGGATGCAGACAAGGCTCTCCTAAAAATAAATGACCTTCTTCACGAAGAGCTTCGAGAGCCACTCACAAAAGAAAATCTCGCCGCCATTCATCAGGCGATAAGCCTTGACGAGACAGTATCACCCATTGCGTGCGAAGTGCGGCGACAGGATGACATCATCGCGGCGCACGCAGAAGAAAGCGATGCTGCGAAGGCGGCTATTGGGGAAAAAATTGTCCCAGTCCGGCGTAACGTACGCGCCAGAAGCACAGCCCTCATCCCAGACCCGAATCCCAAACCGTTGGAAGAAAAAATTGCCGACGCCCTGGCCCTTCCCCTTAAGCATGGGGGGACTGAGCATCAGGCCATGCCCATCCCTGGCAGCTGGGCGGCAAACACATCGCGCGATGGATCCCCATCACCACAGAACGATTTTTTAAATAGCGCCTCGCACGCTCCGGGCCATGATCGCTAACTCTGCGATTCTTTCGTCGCGCGAACGAAATAGGTTGGGATGGGGAGTTGGCGGCCGCCATAGCGCACTTGCGCGTCGCGCCGGATGGCGATCTGCGTCAGCCCGTTTTCGGTCAGGATGCGCGCGAGGTCGGCCTGTTGCATGCCATGGAAACGGCTCAGCTGTGCGTTTTCGCAATCCTCGACCATGGTGAATTCCAACACGCCGCCCGGCTTCAGCGCGGCGATGAGCGTTTGTAAGCATGGCAGGAATTGCGGTGGCAGCACAAAAAAGAGCGAGGCATATGACCAGATGCCGTCATAGGCCTGCGTGAGGGTGGCGGTGACGAAATCGGCTTTGATGCAGTCGCCGCGCCAGCCATCCGGCACCGGGGCATGGTCGATATTCTGGTCGAGCAGGTCGATCGTCAGATCCGGCCGGTCGCGCATGAAGGCTAGCGCCCACCGCCCGGAACCGGCACCGAAATCCAACACGCGGCCCTGTGATGGGATATATGCGAGAAATTCTGCCGTTTCGGAAAGAGCTGGCAACTGCGCGGTGCGGGCGTAATAGGCCTTCCAGCCGCGCCTGTCGCCAGCATCATCCATTACGCCGCCGATTGCAGCATGCGCATCAGCAGCTCGACATCATCGGCGAATTCCTTGTCGTTGCGCGACAGTTCGTCGATGCGTTTGACGGCGTGCATCACGGTGGTGTGATCCTTGCCGCCGAACTTGCGGCCGATTTCCGGCAGCGATTTCGTGGTCAGCTTTTTGGCGAGATACATCGCGATCTGGCGCGGACGGGCGATAGCGACCGAACGGCGCGCCGAATGCATATCCGATACTTTGATGTTGAAATGGCCCGCAACTTTTTTCTGGATGTCCTCGATGGTGATGCGACGGTCGTTGGCACGCAGGATGTCCTGCAGCACTTCCTGGGTCGATTCCATCGTCACCGCGCCGCCGATCAGGGTCGCATGGGCGACCACGCGGTTGAGCGCGCCTTCCAGCTCACGCACGTTGCTGGTGATTTTATGGGCGAGGAATTCAAGCACCCGTGCCGGCACATGCGCGCCGGGAACTTTTTCGAGCTTCGCCTGCAAAATGCCAAGGCGCAGTTCGTAGCTGGTGGCGTGAATGTCCGTCACCAAACCCCAGCCGAGGCGCGAGCGCACGCGCTCTTCCATGCCTTCGAGATCCGCCGGTGAGCGGTCGCCGGAGATGATGAGCTGCTTGTTCTGATCGACCAGCGCGTTGAAGGTGTGGAAGAATTCCTCCTGCGTCGAATCCTTGCCGGAGATGAATTGCACATCATCCACCATCAGCACATCGACGCTGCGGAAATATTCCTTGAAGGACATGGTGTCCTTGCTGCGGATGGCGCGGATGAACAGGTACATGAATTTTTCCGCCGACAGATAGACGACCTTGCGCGCCGGATCTGTTTTGCGAATGTGCCAGGCGATGGCGTGCATCAAGTGCGTTTTGCCAAGGCCGACGCCGCCATACAGGAACAGCGGGTTGCTGCCAGGGGTGACGACCGAAGTTTCCGCAACGCGGCGCGCGGCAGCGTGGGCAAGTTCGTTCGGTTTGCCGACGACGAAATTATCGAACGTGTAACGTGGGTCGAGCGGCGCCGAGATGGAATCCGGATTGATCGGTTTATCCTCGTTGGCGGCGGCGCCCAGCATGGCGGCTTCGAGCCCGGCGGGCTGCTGCGCAGGCGCTTGCGGCGCGTGGCTGATGCTGGCGATGGGTTCGGCTTTCACGAAAATATCGACCGAATGCACGGTCTGGTCTTCCTGGCACCAGAAGCGCAGGATGTTGTCGGCGTAATGGGCGATAATCCATTCGCGCATGAAGCGCGTCGGCACGGTAATCATCGCCTGGCCGTTTTTGACATCGGCCAGTTTCAGCGGCTGCAACCAGCTTTTGAAAATCGCTTCGCCATAGCTGACGCGCAGGCGCTCACGCACGCGCTCCCAACGGGCGAAATGATCGGGACGACGGGTTTGGATGGAGGATACTTCGTTCATGTGCTTTGCCTACCTGAGTTTTTTGTTGTTGTGTTTTAAATGCTAGGATGAGGGACGAGGATATGGGTTCGGACGACAACGGTTCCACCAATGAAATCATGGATGGCCCGCTTCTTTTTATTGAAGACGAGTACTAAAATATCAAGAAATACAAATAATTGCATCGCTAGGTTTACAAAGTGCAATGCAGGGGATTGCTGGCCACCAATGTACAACGATAGCGCCGACTCGCTGCTTGGCGCATGCGCAAAACTTAACCAGCTGAACACACAAGAAAGGAAGATATAGGCTACAGAAACAATTTCTCTGCACAACGCCTGTTTGTAATCAATCTTAGCACCGCTGATATCAAGCACTTGCAGTTTCATCACTCGCTTACCAATGGTCGCACCATAGCGGCCATTGAAATAGACAATGTACGCAACAGCAAGCAACGAAAGCGGTAGTTGGCAAAGAAGGTACGTCTCAACACCCCTGCTCATCGACCACAACGTGCCCAACGTAATCGGCAGCATTACTAAACAATCAATCAGCTTTGCCACCGCACGCACCCAGAAGCCGGCGTATTTGGGCAAGGGCGCTTGCTGTGTTTCTACGTTTTCCATAAACTAACCTTACGCCTGCTGCCACGGCAGGCGGCTGGCTTTCCAGCCATTCACCTGTCCACGTTGATGGTTGGTGTTGATGTCGCCTTCAAATCCGCCGGCGATGTTGTAGCAGTGGGTGTAACCCGCCGCCGTTGCCGCGATGGCAGCATCGGCCGAGCGGCCACCGGTTTTACACAAAAAATAAAGCGGCGCCGTTTTATCGGCCACCGCTGTTTCGAGTTGTTCAATGAAGCGTGGGTTCAGGTCGAAATTGGGATAGAACTTCCACGAAATGGTTTTGACCACTTTGCCGAGGGAATCGACCGTTGGGACACCGGCAAACGACCATTCGGCCAGCGTGCGCACATCGATCAGTTGCGCATGTTCGCTTTGGCTCAGGGCGCTCCAGGCCTCGGCAGGGGTGACATCACCGGCATAGGAAGGGGTTACAGCGCGCATAGCAGAAGCCATAGGGTTACCTATTTCAATCAATCGTTCGTTGGTCATCACCTGAAGAACTCAGGCAATAGGGAGGGGATGCGGCCCACAGAGGCCGCGACACACACGAGATTTTTTATAGTTTCTTTTTGGGAGAAAGCGCGAAGCTTACGCTGCGACCTTCAGTGTTTTCACGCGCTGAGCGAGACGGCTCACTTTGCGTGATGCCGTGCCCATGGACAGAACGCCCTTGCTCACACCGCGCATGATTTCCGGCTGCGCCGTTTTCAGTGCTGCTTGTGCTTCGGTTGCGTTGCCGGTGGCAATCGCCGCTTCAACCTTTTTTACAAAGGTGCGGATGCGGCTCATACGGGAGCGGTTCACTTCCGTGCGTGCTTCCGTTTGGCGGATACGTTTTTTTGCCGATTTATGATGTGCCATGGTTAAACCCACTTCGTTGTTCAAATGCTTGTTGTCGAGGAGGGTGAACCTAACGACGCACAGCACACCCGTCAAGCGGTTTTATGCACACCCTAAAAGAAAAAATATTGCGCCCTCCAAACCCTCAAAATCCCTAGGGTTTTTGCCGCTTCCCGCGCAAAGGCTGGCATTGCGGGCACCAGTACGTCGCGCGCCCCGCTTGCACGCTTGTTTCGATGAAAGTCGCGCATCGAAAACAGGGCTGCCCTTCGCGTCCATAAACGTTAAAATGATGCTGAAAATAGCCCCCTTCATTTTGCGTACCGACATAGTCGCGCAAGGTCGATCCGCCAGAGTCGATGGCGGCCTTCAACGTGACCTGAATCGCATCGATGATAGCAGCGGCTTTGGGGGCAAGACCGTGGGCAGGCAAAGATGGGTGCAACCCGCACAAATACAGGCTTTCCGAGGCATAGATGTTGCCGACACCGACCACTAATTTCTGATCCATAAGCACCGGCTTAATTGCCCCCGTGCGGCGCTTCAGCTGGGCGGCGAGATAACGCGGGGTGAAACCCTCCAACAACGGCTCTGGACCAAGGTTTTTGAGTAATGTGTGGATGGCTTCCGTCCCCGTGGGCAGTAATTCCATCAACCCGAAGCGGCGCGGGTCGTGGAACACCATTTTATTACCATTTTTTAGTGTGATAAGCACGTGATCATGCGTTCGTGGATAATACCCCTCCCCCGGCACCACCACAAAACTGCCCGACATACCCAGATGCGCCAGCAGAATTTGGCCGCAATCCAGGTCAATCAGCAGGTATTTGGCCCGCCGCCGCACATCCGTTATGCGCGCGCCGACCAGTGTTTCCATAAGATTTTGTGGAATTGGCGTGCGCAAATCATAGCGGCGCACCTCGACTGCGGTGATTCTCTGCCCCTTGGTCGCCTGCAGCAGGCCGCGGCGGGTGGTCTCCACCTCCGGTAATTCTGGCATGATACCCTCCCCTTTCGTCATTGCGAGCGAAGCGCGGCAATCCAGCGCGCGCAGCGCAAGCAAGAACTGGATTGCCGCGTCGCTGCGCTCCTCGCAATGACGTGCTAAACACTTGTCGCCATAGCAAAAACACGCTACCAGCATGCTCCTGAGGTAGGTCATGGATTCCGCAAAGCAAGATAAAACCGCACATTTTGGGTTTCGCACGGTGGAAGCCGAGGCCAAATCCGGCATGGTGCGCGAGGTGTTTTCCTCCGTCGCCGGCAGCTACGACATCATGAACGACCTGATGTCGGGCGGCATGCACCGGCTTTGGAAGAATGATTTTGTCCGCCGCATCAATGTCGGCCCAGGCGCCGCGATCCTCGATCTGGCGGGCGGCACGGGCGATATTGCGGTGCGCATGAAAGCGCGCACGGGCGCCAACGTCACCATCTGCGATATCAATCATGAAATGCTGAAAGCCGGACAAGCACGCCAGTTCGATAAGGGTGAATCGCACGGCCTGCGCTGGGTGTGCGGCAATGCCGAACATTTGCCGGTGCCGGATCATTCGCTCGACATCATCACCATCGCTTTTGGCCTGCGCAATGTCACCAACATCCCCCAGGCGCTGGCGGATGCGCACCGCGCGCTGAAGCCCGGCGGCCAGTTTTTGTGCCTCGAATTCAGCAAAGTCACCGTGCCGATGATGGCCAAGATTTATGATAACTACAGCTTCCACGTCATCCCAAAAATCGGTGAGCTGGTGGCGAAAGACCGCGATTCCTACCAGTATCTCGTTGAGTCCATCCGCATGTTCCCCAAACAGCAGGAACTCGCTGCGATGATGCAGACCGCCGGGTTCGCGCGTGTGAAGTATGACAATCTCACCATGGGCGTGGTGGCGATCCATCAGGGCTGGAAAATATAATGCTCACCAACCTCAAATACAGCCTGCGTTTGCTGGGTATCGGCTGGACACTGGCGCGCCATGATGCGCTGTTCGGGCTCGAGGCGTTGAATGCGCCGGCGGCATTGCTATGGGTCTGCCGCCGCGCCGCGCGCCGCCATCGGGGCCTGCGCCTGGGGCAGCGCTTATCGGTGGCGCTGCAGGCGCTTGGGCCAAGCTTCATCAAAGCCGGTCAGGCACTTTCCACCCGCGCCGACCTTATCGGCGAAGAGATCGCACGCGACCTCACCGAGCTGCAGGATAACGTGCCGCCATTCGATAGCGCCCGTGCGAAAGAGATGGTGGAAGAGCAACTCGGCGCACCCATCACGCAGCTTTTCAGCCAGTTCGACGAGGATCCGGTCGCCGCCGCTTCCATCGCCCAGGTGCATTTCGCGGTGACGACGGATGGGCGCGAAGTGGCGGTCAAAATCCTCCGCCCCAACATCGAGCGCGCATTCCAGCGCGACATCGACCTGATGTTCTGGATCGCCCATCTGGTCGAGCGCCGCTTGCCCAAATACCGCCGCCTGAAACCGGTGCAGGTGGTGGAAACTTTCGCCAGCACCATCCGTCTTGAACTCGATATGCGCTTCGAAGCGGCGGCTGCCGAGGAACTGCGCGCCAACACCAAGGACGATGCCGACTTCTACGTCCCCACCGTCGATTGGGAACGCACCGCCCGCCGCGTGCTGACCACGGAACGCATCCGCGGCATTTCCGCCGGCGACATCGAGGGGCTGAAGGCCGCCGGGCTCGACCTCACCCGCATCATGGAACATGCGGCGCGCGCCTTTTTCAACCAGGTGTTCCGCGACGGGTTTTTCCACGCCGACATGCATCCGGGCAATTTGTTTGTGCTGCCGGATGGCACGCTGGCGCCGGTGGATTTTGGCATCATGGGCCGCATCGACCGCGAAAACCAGCTCATCCTCGCGCAGATTCTCTGGGGCTTCCTGCAGGGCGATTACATGAAGGTCGCGCAGCTGCACCACGATGCCGGGTGGATTCCCGCGCATGTGAATGTCGATCAATTCGCGCAGGCCGTGCGTGCGGTGGGTGCGCCCATCATGGGCAAGGCGATGAACGAAATTTCGGTGGGCCGCCTGCTCGGCCAGCTCATCGCCATCGCCCAGATGTTCGAGATGGAAGCGCAGCCGCACCTGCTGCTGCTACAAAAAACCATGATGACCGCCGAGGGTGTCGGCCGTGGCCTGAACCCAACCATCAATATGTGGCAGCTGAGCGAACCGCTGATCCGCGATTGGGCGGCATCGCATCTTTCCGGCCCGGCCCGTATGAAAGCCTTCGCGCACGAGGCGATAGAGATCCTAAAGGATGCGCCACACATCCTCCGCCAGCTCAAATCTCTCCTCGAATCAGAGCTGAACGAGCAAACCAGCAGGCAGACACAGGAAAAACGTAAAGCCAGCGCAGCCTAAAAACAAAAACGCCGCCCATTAGTAAAATGGACGGCGATTATGTTGTGATGAGCATTAAATTAGCGCTTACGCGTTTCGCTCGCAGCAGGCTTCGGCAAATCGTTGATGACTTTAGCCGCAGGATCCAAATTACCGCAGCGCCATGCTAAATCCACAGCCTGTGAAATTGTTGAGCTTAATTCGGGATTATCGATACGTCGCATTCCTGAATCCTCAGAGACCAGAACACGATCACCCGCTTGCACGGTTATTTTTTCCGGCCCTTCGAGAACAATGCTCTTGTCACCTAATTCTCCCCATCCCGCTTTTAGCTTCGGGTTTTTACGATCCCAGATGTAAGACGTATCACCCGGATTCATATCCGTTGCAGTGTTTGCATTGTCTTTTATGCACTTGTCAGGGTTCGTTTTATCGTTCGCCATTTCTGTCTCCTATGAGGTATTGAGCTGCCAATATATCAGCCCTATTCTTAATATTTTATAAATAAAGCATGAAGATCATGTGACAATTCACCACACACCGGCCAAACCCCTTGCCAACCCCCTGAATTACCCCTAAATACGTATGCTCAATGTACAACTCGGGAATCCACATATGGCACTTCCGCGCAGCGTATTACTAATCATCACCGGGTCGGTCGCGGCGTATAAGTCGCTGGAGCTGATTCGCCTGCTGCGCGCGCGCGAGGTGGTGGTGACGGCGATTCTTACCAAGGGCGCAGCGCAGTTCATCACGCCGCTGGCAGTGTCGGCGCTGACGGGCACCAAAACCTACGACGATTTATTCTCGCTGACGGATGAGGTGGCGATGGGCCATATCCAGCTGTCGCGCGTCGCGGAGTTGCTGCTAGTTGCCCCGGCGAGTGCGGATATCATCGCAAAAATGGCGGGCGGGCTGGCGGATGATCTGGCCACCACCGCGCTGCTGGCGACGGATAAGCCCGTCATCATCGCCCCGGCGATGAACCATAAAATGTGGCACCACCCGGCGACCCAGCGCAACCTCGCGCGGCTGCAGGGCGATGGCATCGCCATCATCCCGCCCACAGCAGGTGACATGGCCTGCGGCGAACATGGCATTGGGCGACTGGCGGAACCGGCAGCGATGGTTGCGTTCCTCGAAGGCACCGGCGCGAACAAACCAGTGAGCGCGAACAGCCTCAAAGGCAAACGCGCCGTGGTCACCAGCGGACCGACGGCGGAAGCGATTGACCCAGTGCGCTATCTGGGCAACCGCTCCTCGGGCAAGCAGGGCCACGCGATTGCGATGGCGCTCGCCGCTGCCGGGGCGGAGGTGACGCTGGTTTCGGGCACAGTGAATCTGGCCGACCCGAAGGGTATCACCACGATTCATACCGGCAATGCGGAAGCGATGCTGGCGGCGGTGAACAAAGCATTGCCCGCAGATATTTTTGTCGGCGCGGCGGCGGTGGCGGATTGGTGCCTTGCCAAACCCTCCGCACAAAAACTGAAAAAGAAAAGCAACGAGAGCAAGCTGACGCTGGAGCTTGTGCCGACGGTCGATATTCTCGCCACCGTCGCGCGCGGAAAAAAGCGGCCGGGCCTGGTGATTGGCTTTGCCGCAGAAACCGAAAAGCTGCTTGAACATGCCCGCCAGAAGCGCCTGAAAAAAGGCTGCGACTGGCTGCTAGCCAACGAGGTGGAGGAAGGCCGCGTGTTCGGCGCGGACGATAACACCGTCACCCTCATCACCGACAGCGTTGAAGAAACCTGGCCACTCGCCAGCAAGACCGATATTGCGGGCCGCCTTGTCAGCAAAATCGCCGATCATTTCGCCACCCCTCGCCGCAAAGGAAAATCCGCATGAGCACGCTTAGCATCGCCGTCACCCGCCTGCCCCACGCCAAGGATCTCGCCCTGCCCGCCTATGCCACGCCGCAAAGCGCCGGCATGGATTTGCTCGCCGCCCTCGCCGAGCCAAAAACCCTTGCCCCGGGCGCCCGCGCGCTGATTCCGACGGGCCTTTCCATCGCCCTGCCGGATGGTTATGAAGCGCAGATTCGTCCGCGCTCGGGCCTTGCGCTCAAGCATGGCATTTCGCTCGTCAACACGCCGGGCACCATCGATGCGGATTACCGCGGCGAGATCGGCGTCATCGTCATCAACCATGGTACGGAGCCGTTTGTGATCGAGCACGGCATGCGCATCGCGCAGATGGTCATCGCGCCCTACACCCGCGCGGCGTTCACCGAAGTGCTGGAGCTGCCCACTTCCGAACGCGGCACCGGCGGCTTTGGTTCGACCGGCACGGGCTCCGCGAAAAAATCCGCAGGCGCGTAATGCTAGTCCCCTCGAAAAAAATCTTCTACGCAATCGAGGCCGTGCTTTATATCGCGTATAACACCAAGGCCGGGCCGGTCTCGGGTGGTGACATCGCGGCGGCGCAAGCCCTGCCCACCCGCTACCTCGAGCCGATGATGCAAAAGCTCGTGCGCGTCGGCATTCTGAAAGGCGTGCGCGGCCCGCAAGGCGGCTATATCCTTGGCCGGGAGCGCCGCCGCATCAGCCTTGCCGATATCTGCGATACGCTGGCTGAGGATGCTGACCTGCCCACCGGCGCGACCGCGTTTGGTGATAAAATCCTCCGCCCCACCGCCACGGAACTGATGGCCCGCTGGCGCGAACAGCTGGGCACTGTCACCATCGCCACGCTGTGCGAACGCGCGACGGAGCAGCGCATTCCCACCGCCCACGAAACCGCAAACGATTTCACGATCTAGGAGCCGCCATGACCAGCAATGCTATTGATACACTCGACGGGCCACGCGGCCGCACCTATGGCAGCATCATCGAAACCATCGGCCACACGCCGCTGGTGCGCCTCAACCGCATCGCAGCGGAAGCAGGCGCGCTGGCAACCGTGTTTGCTAAGCTCGAATTTTTTAACCCGCTTTCCTCGATAAAAGACCGCATTGCACTGTCGATGATCGAGGCGGCGGAAAATGACGGCACCCTGAAACCCGGCAGCATTCTGGTGGAGCCGACCTCGGGCAACACCGGTATTGCGTTGGCGTTTGTCTGCGCGGCGAAGGGCTATAAGCTGATCCTCACCATGCCGGAATCGATGTCGCTGGAGCGCCGCAAAATGCTGAAATTCCTCGGCGCGGAGCTGGAGCTGACCCCCGCCCCCAAAGGCATGCGCGGCGCGATTGAGAAGGCGGAAGAAATCATCGCCAGCAACCCCAATGCCGTCATGCTGCAGCAGTTCAAAAACCCGGCGAACCCAGCCATCCACGTCACCACCGGGCGGGAAATCTGGGAAGATACGGCAGGCGCGGTCGATGTGTTTATTGCCGGTGTGGGCACTGGCGGCTCCGTCACCGGGGTTGGTAAATATCTGAAAGAGAAAAAGCCCGGCGTGCGCATCATCGCCATCGAGCCGGAAGACAGTCCGGTGCTTTCGGGCGGCAACCCCGGCCCGCATAAAATCCAGGGCATCGGCGCGGGCTTTGTGCCCGATGTGCTCGATCGCGATGTGGTCGATGAAGTTATCACCATCAGCAACGCCACCGCGTTTGCGACCGCTAAGGCCGTCGCCCGGCTGGATGGGATTCCGGCGGGCATTTCATCCGGCGCCACTATCGCCGCCGCGCTCGAAGTCGCCAAGCGGCCGGAGATGGCGGGTAAAACCATCGTCACCATCGTCGCCTCCCCGGCGGAGCGCTATATCTCGACCGACCTGTTCGCCGATCTGTAAGCCATGCGGCCCGACCACCAGCGCCGCTATGCCCGCCAGATCATGCTGCCCGAGATTGGTGAAGCGGGCCAGCAACGGCTGCTGGATGCGCGGGTGCTGGTCATCGGCGCGGGCGGGCTGGGTGCGGCGCTCATCACCTATCTCGCCGCGGCAGGTGTCGGGCATATCGGCATCATCGATGACGACCGGGTGGAGCTGTCTAACCTGCCGCGCCAGATCATTCATGAAACCGGCGATATCGGCCGCCTGAAGGTGGATTCCGCCAGCGACCGCATCGCGGAGCTGAATCCGGAAATGCAGGTCACCACCTACCCCACCCAGCTCACGCAGGAAAATGCGGCGGGCATCATCGGTGCCTACGACCTCATCGCCGATGGCTGCGATAATTTCGCGACGCGGTTTCTGGTGAATGCCACCTGCATGGCGCTTGGCAAACCGCTGGTCAGCGCCGCCATCGCGGGCTGGGCTGGGCAGGTCATGACCATCGCGCCGCATCTTGCCGCTGGCACTGCCTGCTACCAATGCCTCGTCAACCCCGAGGCACGCGAGGCCAATACCTGCCGCGAGTCCGGCGTCATTGGACCGCTGGCGGGCGTCATCGGTAGCATGCAGGCGCTGGAGGTGATCCGCACCCTGCTCGGCGCGCCCGCCCTCATTGGCCGCATGGCGATTTACGACGGCAAAACCGCCCGCCAGCGCCTCGTCGCCACCACGCGCGACGATCGCTGCCCCATCTGTGCCCGATAGACAGAACCGGGCCAACGGTGCTATGAGTTGCGCCATGAACCGCTTCGCCCTCATCCTCGCTTTGCTTCTTGCCATGCCCGCGCTGGCGGCGGTGGAGCCGTCGATCCTGAATCCCTCCGGCCTGCCGGTGCCGCGCTATGTGTCGCTGAAATCCGATGATGTGAACGTGCGCGTGGGCCCCGGCAAGCGCTACCCGATCCGCTGGGTGTATAAGCGCGCGCATCTGCCGGTCGAAATTGTCGAGGAATTCGCCCACTGGCGCAAAATCCGCGATTATCAGGGCACCACCGGCTGGGTGCATAAAGGCATGGTCGATGGCAAACGCAGCATCATGGTGATGGATAAACCGCAGAACCTCTATGCCGACCCGGAAGCCACCGCCAACCCCATCATGCGCGCGGCACCGCTGGTCATCGGCGATCTCAAGAAATGCGAACCGGACTGGTGCCAGGTTGAAATCCAGAATCGCAAAGCCTGGATCCGCAAGGCCGATATTTGGGGCGTCAGCCGCGAGGAAGTGTTTGGGGACTGATGTATTTTCTCCTGAAAATAGTCATCACCGCATTGGTGGTCGCCACCGTTTCGGAACTCGCGCGGCGTTACAGTGTGTTTGCCGCGCTCATCGCGTCGCTGCCGCTCACCTCGATATTGGCGATGGTCTGGCTGTATGAAGATACGCACGATGTACAAAAAATAAGCGCACTAAGCAGCTCCATTTTCTGGATGGTGCTGCCCTCGTTGCTTTTCTTTCTGGTCTTGCCGCTGCTGCTGCATCATGGCGTCCGGTTTTATCCGGCGCTGCTGATTGCCTGCGCCATCATGGCGGTGGGCTATGCCATCTTCGTCGCGGTAAAAAACCTGGCCGCTTAGGCGCCCGTCATAATCCGTTCCACCAACTCGCCGACGCTTGGCACGTAGCCGTTGCTATAGAACGGGTCGCTGGCGAATTTGTAGGCGTTGTGGCCGGAGAACATGAGGTTATGATCGATCGGCCCGCCGCGGACGATGTCTTGCAGGGTTTTCTGGATGCAGAAGCTGCGCGGATCGGCTTTTTTGCCGGTGGTGAAATCGTCGTGATCCTTCCAGTTGCTGAAGCGGCAATGGGTCAGGCAGCCCATGCAATCCACCTGGTCGGTGTGAATTTCAGCGGCCTTTTCCGGCGTCACGAACATCAGCGTATCATCGGGTGTTTTCATCGCATCGGAATAGCCCAGCGACACCCACTGGTTTGCTTTTTCGAGGTCTTCGGGCGTCACGTAATGCGGGCGTTTGCGCGGCCCGAGCAGGAACGGCTCGGAGCGGTAGCCCTCCTGCTCCATGCTGAACGGGATCTGCCGCTCGTTACGCGCGCGCAGCTCCTTGATGAACGGGTTATTGACCGCCGAGGAATAAAACCCGGTCGGGCTGAAATGGTTGAGGAACACGTCGCCTTCTTTGAGCGTCGGCAGGCGGTTTTTCCATTCTTCGGGGATCGGGCTTTCGCGCGTCAGCAGCGGGCGCGTGCCAAACTGGAAGGCGATCAGCCCGATATCCGGATTTTCGAGCCAGTGCTCCCAATCCTTCAAGTGCCAGGCACCGCCAGCCATGACGATAGGCACATGGTGCAGACCGACTTCGTTCATGAAGCGACGCAGCTCGACCACGCGCGGATACGGATCTTCCGGACGTTGCGGGTCCTCGCTGTTGGACAGGCCGTTATGCCCGCCCGCCAGCCACGGATCTTCATAAACCACGCTGCCCAGCAGCTCGACATATTTGGAATAGGAACGTTTCCACAAGGCGCGGAAGGCGCGCATGGAGGAGATGATCGGGTGATAGTAAACATTGTGCTTCGCGGCCAGTTCGCTGAGGCGATACGGCATGCCCGCGCCACAGGTGACGCCGTGGATGAGGCCCGGAGCGCCTTCAAGAATGCCTTCCATGACGCGATCCGCGCCGCCCATTTCCCACAGGATGTTCATGTGGATGCGGCCTTTGCCGCCGGAAATTTCATGGGCGATTTTAGCGTGCTGGATGCCGGCATGGATGCCGTTTTTGACCAGCTCTTCATGGCGCTCGCGACGGGTCACGCCGTGATAGACCAGCGGCACCACGCTACCATCCGCATTCAGCTCCAATTGGTTGACGGCCGAAATGGTGCCCACCGCGCCCGCTGCCGCGAAGGCGCCCGCGCTAAACCCATTGCTGGCGCCGACCCCTTTGCCGCCCTCGACAATCGGCAGCACTTCGCGCCCCGAGATCATCACCGGTTTCAGTTTCGCCGCAAAGCTATTGGGTGCCGTGGCCGTCATGGTTCGTCCTATGAAAATGAACTGCGCTTATAGGCGGAAATAGTGGGGCTGCCAAATAAATTCACAGGGGTGTTGATGACCACCCACCACGCGCGCCGGGCGATGCCAACCATCGCCACTGAAAAGCGCCCGGCAAGCGAGCCGGGCGAGCCTGCCAAGAGCCCGCGAGAGCGGCGCGCAGCCTTGGTCAGCAGACCAAGGCGAAGCCAGCAATATTAAACGTTGAAGGATTCCCCACACCCGCAGGTGCCTTTGGCATTGGGGTTATTGAACACAAACCCGCTTTTGAATTTATCATCGACAAAATCCATCTGCGTGCCAAGCAGGAACATGACCGCTTTGGGATCGATCAGCACGCGCACGCCTTTATCTTCGACCACTTCATCGAACTTGCCGATCTCGTCGGCATATTCAATTGTGTAGGACAGGCCGGAGCAGCCGCGTGTGCGGATGCCGACCTTGATGCCAACGCTGGGCTTATCGCGTTTGCTGAGCAGCGCCTGAATATGTTCCGCCGCACGGTCGGTGATCTGGACGGCTTTGCCTGTGGTCGAGGTGCGCATGTTAGCTCGCTTTCGCCGCGTCGCTTTCATGCTTGGTTTTATAATCCGCGATGGCGGCTTTGATCGCATCTTCCGCCAGCACCGAGCAGTGGATTTTCACCGGCGGCAGCGCCAGTTCCTGCGCGATTTGCGTGTTCTTGATGGTCATCGCCTCATCCACATGCTTGCCTTTCACCCATTCGGTGACAAGGCTGCTCGATGCAATGGCCGAGCCGCAGCCGAAGGTTTTGAAGCGCGCATCCTCGATCACGCCCGCATCGTTGACGCGGATCTGCAGTTTCATCACATCACCGCAGGCCGGTGCGCCGACAAGGCCGGTGCCAACCGCATCGTCGTTCTTATCGAACGAGCCAACATTGCGCGGGTTTTCGTAGTGATCGACCAATTTTTCTGAATAAGCCATAATGCTCTCCTAGTGTTCTGCCCATTGAATCTTGCTGATATCAATGCCTTCTTGCACCATTTCCCACAGCGGGCTCATGGCGCGGAGTTTCTCGATGCTTCCTGTAACGATTTTAATCGCTTCGTCAATCTCCGCTTCGGTGGTAAAGCGGCCGATGCCAAAACGAATGCTGGTATGCGCGAGCTCCTCGCCCACGCCGATGGCGCGCAGCACGTAGCTTGGCTCCAACGAGGCGCTGGTGCAGGCGGAGCCGCTGCTCACGGCGAGATTTTTGATTGCCATAATCATGCTCTCGCCTTCGATATAGGCGAAGCTGAGATTGATGCAGCCGGGGATGCGTTGTTCGCGGTCGCCGTTCAGGAACACGTCGGGCACATCGTCCATCACCGCTTTCATGAATTTGCCCGCGAGATAGCGGATGCGGGCGTTTTCTTCCTGCATTTCAAGGCCCGCGAGGCGCGCCGCTTCACCGAGGCCGACCACCATCGGCACCGGCAGGGTGCCTGAGCGCATGCCGCGCTCCTGCCCGCCGCCGCTGAACAGCGACTCCAGACGAATCCGCGGACGGCGGCGCACATACAGCGCGCCCACGCCTTTCGGCGCATAAATTTTATGGCCGGAAATGCTCATCAGATCGATGTTCATCGCCTCGACATCCAGCGGAATTTTGCCAAACGCCTGCGCCGCATCCGTATGGAAGAAGACGCCGCGCTCACGCGTGATTTTACCGATTTCAGCGAGTGGCTGGATGACACCCAACTCGTTATTCACCGCCATGATCGAGACCATCAGCGTGTTCTCTTTGATGGCGGCTTTCAGCACATCGAGATCGACCAAGCCGTTGCTTTGCACCGGCAGGTAGGTCACTTCGAACCCATCCATCTCCATGTGGCGCGCGGAATCGAGCACGCATTTATGCTCGGTGACGACGGTGATGATGTGGTTTTTCTTGGTTTTATAAAACGCGCCCACCGCTTTCAGCGCGATGTTGTTGGATTCCGTCGCGCCGGAGGTGAAAATAATTTCCTTCGCATCCGCATGAATGAGGCGCGCCACCTGGGTGCGGGCCAGCTCGCAGGCCTCTTCCGCCTCCCAGCCAAACGCATGGCTGCGCGAGTGCGGATTGCCGAATTTGGTGGTGAAATAGGGCATCATTACCGCCAGCACCCGCGGATCCACTGGCGTGGTCGACTGATAATCCATGAAAATCGGGAATTTCACGTCATTTTCTGCGGGTTTTGTGGTCATGGTCATTCCATACATCATTATGTGGCTGCGGCATAGAATAACATAGTGCGCGAGTCAACTATTTCAACGCCCCAAACCGTTCATTTATGCGGCTTTGCGAGCGAGTCGCAAGTAAGCGAATTTATAGCCAAGCGTCATACGATTGTAACATTCCCCTGCTAACATTCGCGGATGTTTGAAGAATTAGCACAATGGGCAACATCCCTTTTCAGCAAAAGCCAGCCTGATAATGCGGCTGTGATGGCGCGCGCTCAGCAATCCGCCCTTCCCCAGCCAATTGCCGATTTCATCGCCAGCACACGCATGAGCTCGCCACAGCAACTGGCACAAATGGGCATGCTGGCTAACAAAATACCCCCGTGGGAATTCGCGGATTTCTGCCAAAGCATCGCCCTTGGTGTCGAATATGTTCACCGGCATTTTGGCACATGCCCGCGAGCGATTTGCTTTACCGACGACCCCGTGAGCAACATGCGTTATCGACTCTCCGGTCAGACGATCTTTATTCCCCGTCAGGCCGTGAAGGAATTGCTTGATTTACGCTATGCACGCCAGCCCAAAACCGAGCCCTATGTGCTTTCCAGCAATCAAATGGCGACGCTGTATGCGGTTGAGGAAGCCTACCATCATTACCAATATGTCACCAATCCGAAGCGCACGGAAGCGCTTGCGGCCAAGCAACCGCATCCCCCGGGAGATGGGTTCACCAAGGGATATAGCGATAATCCCCTGGAGACAGAGGCCGCGCAGGTTGTGCAGAATGCGCTGAAGGAATTGGGTTTTGATACATACCAGTATCAGATGGTTCCGGGCGCGCGGCCATACCGCTGGCAAGAACATGTAGAACAGGGGCGGCTGCCACACAGCCTCGCGCAATCGCTTCGCTAAGCCGCCGCCTTTGCCAACCGCGCGTAAGCATCCGCCCACGCTGCGGCAAAGGCATCCATCTGCGCGCGCGTGGTGCCCCAGCCCCAGCTAATGCGCAAGGCGGTTTCGGCGATTTCGGGCTTCACCCCCATCGCCAGCAGCGCGCCGGAAGCCGCCACCCGCCCCGACGAACAGGCCGACCCGGCCGAAACCGCGAAACCTGCGAGGTCGAAATGCATGAGCTGCGTTTCGCTTTTCACGCCGGGCATGCTGACGGCCAGCGTGTTGGGCAGGCGCTCGGCACTGGCACCAAAAATCACCGCATCCGGCGCGGCGGCCATGATCGTTTGTTCCAGCATCTGCCGCCATTCTAGCCACTGCGCGGCTTCCGGGCAGTGGGCGACATCGCTCACCAGCTGCGCGAAGCCGACGATGGCGGGCACATTATCCGTCCCGGCGCGGCGCCCAAGCTCCTGCTTGCCGCCGACCATCAGCGGCTTGATGGGTAAATCGCTGCGGATCATCAACGCCCCGGTGCCAACTGGGCCACCGGCTTTATGGGCGCAGAGCGTCAGCATATCGGCAGCGAGTAGCCCCCAATCGAGCGGAATTTTGCCAAGCGCCTGCACCGCGTCGCAATGCAGCAGCGCGCCATGGGCGTGGGCGATGCGGGCGATATCGGCAATCGGCTGGATCACCCCGGTTTCGTTGTTGGCCAGCATCACCGACACCAGCGCCGGGCGGCCAAGGGCCACCAGTTGCTGCTCCAGCAGATCCAACCGCACGATGCCATTTTCATCGACCGCAATGGTCGCTGCACCGAGCAGCGCTCCGGTTTTGGTCAGCGAGGCATGCTCCACCGCCGAGACCAGCAGCGCCCGATCCGAAAAGCCGCGCAGCACGGTGGTGTTGGCTTCTGTCGCCGAGCCGACAAACATCACCTCGTTGGGAAAGGCGCTGAGCGCCGATGCGATGCGCGCCCGTGCATCCTCCAGCAGCTTTTTCGCATGCCGCCCGGCGCTATGCACCGAGGATGGGTTCAGCGGCATGCCGTGCAGCCCCTCCATCGCCGCCAGAACACTGGGACGAATGGGCGCGGTGGCGTTGTAATCGAGGTAGATCATTTGGTGTTCCGTTCTTTCTATTTTTATACCGTCACTTGCCCCATCAACTCCGCAAACATGGTCAGGCCTGCGCTGCTTTTTGCGCGTGGGAATTTTTCCTGCACCTTGCGGCCGCAGACATCGGCGAGGGTGATCGTTTCGAGGTAATGGCTGATTTGCGCGCTGAGGCCTTCCCACAGATCATGCGTCAGGCAGCGGGTTTTGGGGGCCATGCAGCCTTCGTGTTTCTGGCCGTTGCAGCGGGTCATTTTCATCGGTTCTTCGCTCGCCAGCATAATATCGGCGACGCTGAGGCACGCGGGCTCGCGCGCCAGCATATAGCCGCCGCCCGGGCCGCGCACGGATTGCACCAGCCCGGCTTTCTTCAGCCGTGCGAAAATCTGTTCCAGATAGGCCAACGGAATTTCCTGACGCCCGGCAATTGCCGCCAGCCCCACCGGCTTGCCCGGCGGCTGGATCGCCAGGTCCACCATTGCCATCACCGCATAGCGGCCTTTGGTTGAGAGGATCATGCCACCCTCACGCGTCGAACGTGGCGGAAGGCGGCTGGGCCGCGCCACCGAACTGCGCGAGGCGCGCTTCCAGCTGGGTCACCCGTGCTTGCAGCGCCACCATGTCATGCACAGTCGGATCGTTATCGCCCGCGACCGGCGTCCCGTAAGCGGTGAAGCCCTCGTCGGATTTCACCTCCACCACTCGCGCCGGAATGCCGACCATGCTGGCGCCCTCTTCCACATCCTTCACCACCACCGCATTCGCGCCGATGCGCGCGCGGCTGCCGATGGTGATGGGCCCGAGCAGCTTCGCCCCGGCGCCGACGATCACATCATCGCCCAGCGTGGGGTGGCGTTTGCCGCTATTGAGGCTGGTGCCGCCGAGCGTGACTTCATGATAGAGCGTCACCCGCTCGCCGATGATGGCGGTTTCGCCAATCACCACACCCTGCCCGTGATCGATAAAGCAAAACGCCCCGATCACCGCCGCCGGATGGATCTCGACCCCCGTCATCAGCCGCGTGAACGCGGCAATGAGGCGCGCCACCAGCTTCAGGTTGCGCCGCCACAGGTAATGCGCCGCGCGGTGCGTCACCAGCGCGTGAAACCCCGGATAGGTCAGCGCCACCTCCAGCCGCGTGCGCGCAGCGGGGTCACGGGCGAGGATATGTTTCAGTTCGTCGTTGAGCGATGCCATGGGTGTCGTTTGCCTTACCGGTTATAAATTTCTTGTATCGCGCGGGCGTATGGGCTACCACCCAAACCTCATGTTATGCCGCTGATTCAATGGTTTCATGAATCATAGGCAACCCGAGTAAAACGGTCAACGATTACCGCGCGGCCTGTTTTACCCGTCATTTTTAAGGAGTTGATGGATGCCCGAAATTATTTTCCAAGGTTCGGAAGGCCGCATTGAAGGCCGCTACCACCACAATCCTGACAAACAGGCACCGGTCGCGGTGATCCTGCATCCGCACCCGCTGTACGGCGGGACGATGAACAACAAAATCGTCTACCGGCTCTATGCCAGCTTCGCGCGCCAGGGCTTTTCGGTGCTGCGTTTTAACTTCCGCGGCGTCGGCCGCTCGATGGGTAAATTCGATGACGGGATCGGCGAAATGACCGATGCCGCCACCGCGCTCGATTGGATACAGCTGCAAAACCCGGATGCCAGCTGCTGCTGGATCGCCGGTTTCAGCTTTGGCGCGTGGATCTCGCTGCAACTGCTGATGCGCCGCCCGGAAATCGAGGGGTTCCTCGCCATTTCGCCGCCTGCGAACATGTATGATTTCGGCTTCCTGAGCCCCTGCCCGGCCCACGGCCTCATCACCCAGGGCGACCGCGACGATATCGTCAGCGAGCCTGCGGTGCAGACGCTGGTCGATAAACTGCGTGCACAAAAAGGCACCAACGTGGAATATAAAGTCATCCCCGGTGCCGACCATTATTACCGCACGCAGATGGAAGCCCTCACCGGCTCGACGGATGAATTCATCGCCCGCAAGATGGAAGAATTCAAAAACCGCCCACGCATCCGCCCCGACCGTAAACGCCGCCAACTCCCGGCGGATGTGCCGCAGTAAAAACGGCGAGCTATCAGGGTAAGTAAAGCACCCCGCCTGTCATCGGCAGCTTCACGCCGGTTGTGGTCGGCAGGCTGAGCGGCAGGTCGAGCACACTGCGCGCCGCGAGGTAGGCGAAGGCCTGCGCTTCCAGCATATCCCCATCCCATCCTACGGTTTCAACCGGCAGCACGGCGGCGTTGACGCAGGCATCGAGCAGGCCCATCAGCGTGGGGTTGTGCCGCCCACCGCCGGTGATGAGCAACTGCTTGGGCGCCACCGGCACCGCCATGCAGGCCATCGCGATGGCGGAGGCGGTCATCGC
The DNA here is from genome assembly GCA_040384265.1 of Pseudomonadota bacterium. GTDB lineage: Bacteria > Pseudomonadota > Alphaproteobacteria > Rickettsiales > UBA3002 > QFOX01. The sequence continues at coordinate 214,651 of JAZKJM010000005.1, forward strand.
TGTCAATGTCGCCGCGCCATCTTGCAACGTGCCGGTGACGGCGGGTTTGAAATGGAAGCGGTCGAGCGATTTGGGCGCATCCAGCGCGAAAAACGGGTCGGCCAGAAACGCCGCCAGTTGGTCGGCATCAACTATCCCGGCAGCGGCGATTTCGCCATTCGTGTCATAGCGCTTGCCGGTATGCTTAAAAATCCAGTCATCCAGCAAGGCATTGCCGGGGCCGCTGTCGAAGGCGATGATTGCCTCATCCCCCCCAATCCACGTCACATTGCTCACCCCGCCGATATTGACCACCAGCAGCGGTTTTGGCAACTCGTGGGCGAGTGCGGCGTGATAGAGCGGCACCAGCGGCGCGCCCTGCCCACCGGCGCGCACATCGGCGCTGCGGAAATCGGCGATGACGGGAATGCCGATTTCGCGCGCCATGCGTGCGGCATCGCCGATTTGCAACGTCACGCCTTCATGCGGCGCGTGGTAAATAGTCTGGCCGTGAAAGCCGATCAGCCCAATCGCGCCCGGCGGCAGCGCACTTTTTTCGATCAGCGCCCGCACCGCGTCGATATGCACCTGCGTCAGCGCCTGCGCCACGGCGCTGGTGTCATCGCCCGGCGCGCGCATGGCGGCCAGGATATCGGCGCGCAGCCCGTCGTCATAGGGCACGAACAGCGATGCGCCCGCGCGCACCACCGCCTGCCCATCCGTGTAGAGCAGCGCCGCATCCACCCCATCCGCCGAGGTGCCGCTCATCAGGCCGATAACATAGGTCGGGAATTGAATCGCACTTGTCATGGGGCGCATTATGCGACAGATAGAATCCCTATGTCACACGATTTTATCCAGATTATCCGCGAGCGCGGTTTCGTCCACCAGATGACGGACGAGGCGGGCCTGCGCGCGCTGCTCGCCACGCCGGGCCAGAAGGCCTATATCGGCTTTGATTGCACCGCCAAATCGCTGCATGTGGGCTCGCTGCTGCAGATCATGCTGCTGCGCTGGTGGCAGAAATGCGGCCATACGCCGATCGTGCTGCTCGGCGGCGGCACCACCAAAATCGGCGACCCAAGCGGCAAGGATGAATCGCGCCCACGGCTGGATGATGCGGCCATCGCCGATAACATGCACAGCCTCAAGCAGGTGTTCGCGCAGTTCATCGATTTCGACAACGCGCTGATGGTCAATAACGATGACTGGCTGAAAACCATCCATTACATCGACTTCCTGCGCGATTATGGCCGCCATTTCTCCGTCAACCGCATGATGACGATGGACAGCGTAAAACTGCGGCTGGAGCGTGACCAGCATTTAAGCTTCCTCGAATTCAACTACATGATCCTGCAGGCGTACGATTTCGTGGAGCTGAACCGCATCCACGGCTGCCGCGTGCAAATGGGCGGCAGCGACCAGTGGGGCAATATTGTGAATGGGATTGAGCTGCAGCGGCGACTTATGGCAAAACCAATTGGCCATGCAGCTGTTGGCCAGTCACCTATCGGAAAATCAGACAATCCAGAACACGAAGTGTTCGGCATCACCTCACCGCTCATCACCACCGCGTCCGGCGCGAAGATGGGGAAAACGGCGGGCGGTGCCGTGTGGCTGAACGCCGAGCTGCTCAGCCCGTATGATTACTGGCAGTTCTGGCGCAACACCGAGGATGGCGATGTGGAGCGGTTCCTGAAACTCTTCACCGAACTGCCGCTCGATAAAATCGCCGAACTCGCGGCGCTCGAAGGCGCATGCATCAACGATGCCAAGAAAGTGCTCGCCACCGAAGCCACCGCCCTGCTCCACGGCCGCGACGCCGCCGACCGCGCCGCCCACACCGCCGCCGAAACCTTCAGCGGCAGCGGCGTGAGCGAGGATTTGCCATTCATTACCAGCGCCGCCGCGATGCTGGAAGTGGGCGTCCCGCTTTACAGCTTCATCGTGGAAGCCGGTGTTTCTGCAAGCAATGGCGAGGCGCGCCGCCTCATTAAAGGCAATGGGGTTCGGGTCAATGATGTGCTCGTGAGCGATGAGAACCAGAAAATCACCCCTGCCTATCTCCGCGACGAAGGCATCAAGATATCCGTAGGGAAAAAGCGACATTTTCTTGTAAAAGTCATATAGGTTTTCGATGGATGCTGAAACAAGTTCAGCATGACGTGTTTGGGTGATTGCTACTAAGCGTCATCCTGAACTTGTTTCAGGATCCATCCCTATGCATACTATTTATTCATCCGCGTCGTCACCAGATGATCCACCACTTCCGGGTTGAGCAGGGTGCTGGTGTCGCCGAGGGCATCCAGCTCGTTTTCGGCGATTTTGCGTAGGATGCGGCGCATGATTTTACCGGAACGGGTTTTCGGCAAACCGGGGGTGAGATGCACAAAATCCGGCACCGCGAGGCCGCCGATATGCTGGCGCACATGCTGCTTGAGGGCGGCGGCAAGCGCCTCATCGCCCGTGACGGCAGCGTTGAGCGTCACGTAAGCATACACCCCCTGCCCCTTGATCGCATGCGGATAACCGACGACGGCCGCCTCCGCCACCTGCGGGTGGGCTACAAGTGCTGATTCAATCTCCGCCGTGCCGAGCCGGTGGCCGGAAACGTTGATGACATCATCCACCCGCCCGGTGATCCAGTAATCGCCATCCGCATCGCGCCGCGCGCCATCGGAGGTGAAATAGCGCCCCGGCACGTGGGAGAAATAGGTCTGGATGAAGCGCGCATGGTCGCCCCAGATGCTGCGCGCCTGCCCCGGCCATGAATCGGCGATGCAGAGCATGCCCTCGGCCGCGCCGCTGAGCAGCGTGCCTTTGGCATCGTAAATTTCCGGCACCACGCCAAAGAACGGCTTGCTGCAGGAGCCTGGCTTCAGCGCTGTCGCGCCCGGCAGCGGCGTCAGCATATGGCCGCCGGTTTCGGTCTGCCACCAGGTGTCGATCACCGGGCAGCGGCCCGCGCCGACCACGTTGTAATACCACAGCCACGCTTCCGGGTTGATCGGCTCGCCCACGCTTGCCAGCAGCTTGAGCGAGGCGCGCGAGGTGGCGGTGACAAACCCATCGCCCTGCGCCATCAACGCCCGCACGGCGGTGGGTGCGGTGTAGAACTTCGTCACCCGGTGCGCATCCACCACCTGCCAGAAGCGCGAGGCATCGGGGTAATTGGGGACGCCTTCGAACATCAGCGTGGTGGCACCATTAGCCAGCGGGCCATAGAGAATATAGCTGTGCCCGGTGATCCAGCCCACATCCGCTGTGCACCAGTAGATATCGTCCGGCTGGAGGTCGAAGACATATTTCGTCGTCGTCGCCGCATAGATCATATAGCCGGCGATGGTGTGCAGCAGGCCCTTGGGCGTGCCGGTGGAGCCGGAGGTGTAGAGGATGAAAAGTGGGTCCTCCGCATCCATCACTTCGGGCACGCAGCTGTCGGGTTGGTTGGGCACCAGGTCGTGCCACACTACATCGCGGCCGGGCACCATCGCGACCGCGTCCGCGGTGAGGTTCAGCACCAGCACATGGCGCACGGGCAGGCCGTTGATGGCGGCATCCACCGTCTCTTTCAGCGGGATGGTTTTGCCACCACGGCGGCTTTTATTGGCGGTGATGACGATGTCGCTCGCGCAATCCTCGATCCGCCCGCGCAGCGAATCGGCCGAGAACCCGGCGAACACCACCGAATGCACCGCGCCAATGCGCGCGCAGGCCAGCATGGCAAAGGCTGCTTCCGGCACCATGGGCATATAGATCGTCACCCGGTCGCCTTTTTTAACGCCCAGCGCCTTCAGCGCATTGGCGGTTTTGCAGACCTCATCCAGCAACTGGCCATAGCTGATATGGCGTACTTCATCCGGCGTGTCGCCCTCCCAGAGAATGGCGGTTTTCTGCGGCGTCGTGCGGGCATGGCGGTCGATGCAGTTCGCAGTGATGTTGAGCTTGCCGCCCTCGAACCAGCGGATGGAAACATCGCCCTCAAAGCTGGTATTTTTTACCCGCGACCATGGCGCAACCCACTCGAATGCATTGGCAATGTCGCCCCAGAACCCTTCCGGGTCACGCACCGAGCGCGCATACATTGCCGCGTAGCCCGCCGCATCCACATGGGCGCTGCTGGCGATGGCACTCGGAACGGGAAAGAGGCTTTCCATAAGGCTGGCTCCGCACTGATTTCTAGGGCCATCCTACTCCTTTCGCCATGCCAGCGAAAGCTGGAATACCATCTGTTTACGCCGGAAGGTGGATTCCAGCTTTCGCTCCCCTGACGGAGCGGCTATAGGGGCACCATGCCCCGCTACAAACTCACCATCGAATATGACGGCACCGACTATTCCGGCTGGCAACGGCAGGAGGATGTGGTGACGGTGCAGGCCACTATCGAGGCGGCGGCGGCGCAGTTTCTGGGCACGGGCGCGCCTGTCACCATCCAGTGCGCGGGCCGCACGGATGCGGGCGTGCATGCGCGCGGCCAGGTCGCCCATATGGATTTGCCGGTGGCGCGCGAGACCGGTAATATCCTGCAAGGCATCAACACGCTGCTGCGGCCGCACGCCATCGCCATTGTCGCCGTGCAGGAAGTGGCGGAGGATTTTCATGCCCGGTTTGGGGCCAGCAAGCGGCATTATCTCTACCGCCTCGTCAACCGGCAGGCGCGCCTCGCGCTGGATGATCGCCGCGCATGGCATGTGCGCCGCACACTTGACCTTGATGCCATGAACGCAGGCGCGCAGCATCTCATCGGCCATCATGACTTTACGAGTTTTCGCGCCGGGGAATGCCAGGCCAAAAGCCCGATCAAAACGCTCGATACGCTGGAAGTGATCGCCCGCGAGAACCGGCCGGAACAGGTGATGATCCGCACCAGCGCCACCTCGTTCCTGCATCATCAGGTGCGCAACATGGTCGGCACGCTGGTCTATGTCGGCATCGGCAAATGGACACCCGACCAGGTGCGCACCGCCCGCGACGCCAAAGACCGCCGCGCCGGTGGCCCCATGGCCCCCGCGCATGGGCTGTATTTGATGAAGGTGGATTATTAAAATATCGCCACACCACGAAATAAGATGCCCATCTTAAAGATATCGTCATTGCGAGCGAAGCGTGGCAATCCAGCCTTACTTTCTTCTTTCCGCACGCGGAGGGACTGGATTGCCGCGCTTCGCTCGCAATGACGTTTAGAGAGAGAGTCCGACCCTACTGGTCGCCAACTACCGCGCGAAAAAGCGGCTGAGCATTTGCTCGTAAATCTTGGCGAGGCCTTCGAGGGTAGCCACTTCCACCCGCTCATCGACCATGTGCGAGGTGCGGCCGGTGGTGCCAAATTCGATCACCGGGCAGTAATCCTTGATGAAGCGCGCATCCGACGTGCCGCCGGTGGTGCTGAGGCTTGGGCGCATACCCGTCACCGCTTGCACGGAATCCACCACGATGGCGGCGAGTGCCTCGTCACGCGTCAGGAAGGCTTCGCCGGTCAGGCGTGAGGTCAGCGCGTAGCTGCCAAAGGGTGCGAGGCGCGCGCGCACCCATGCATCCACCGCCGCACCGGTATACTGGTCGTTGAAGCGCACGTTGAATTGCGCCGTCGCCACCGCCGGAATCATATTCACCGTCGGGTTGCCGACATCGATCGTCGTCACTTCCAGATTGCTCGGCGGGAAGAACTCGGTGCCCGCATCCAGCGGCTCGGCTTTCAGCGCATGCAGCATGTTCACGATGCGCGTCACCGGATTATCCGCCAGCGCCGGATAGGCGGCGTGGCCTTGCTTACCCGTGACATTCAGGCGGAAACTGATGCTGCCGCGGCGACCGATCTTGGCCATTTCGCCCAGCACATTCGGGTTGGTGGGCTCGCCGACAATGCAGGCGTCAATTTTCTCGCCGCGCGCGGCCAAAAACTCCAGCATCTTGCGCGTGCCGTTGATGGCGACGCCTTCTTCATCCTGCGTGATGAGCATGCTGATCGAGCCCGCATGGGCATCGCCAAGCTCCCGCACCGCGATCATGAATGCCGCAATCGCGCCCTTCATGTCTTCCGCACCGCGGCCATAGAGCTCGCCATCGATCACTTGCGGCGCGAAGGGCGGCACGCGCCAGGCGCTTTCATCGCCCGCGGGCACCACATCGGTGTGGCCAGCGAAGCAGAAATTGGGAGCCGCCGTGCCGCGACGCAGGTAGAGATTTTCTACCGGCGGCGTATTTTCATCCTCGAACGTCACCCGCGTCGCGACAAAGCCCAGCGGCGTGAGGAAGGCCTCGATCACATCGAACACCCCTGCTGTGGTGGGCGTCACGCTCGGGCAGCGCATCAGCGCGGTTGCGAGGGCAACGACGCTCACGCGCGCAGCAGTTCGTTGATGGAGGTTTTGGAGCGGGTTTTTTCGTCCACGCGCTTCACAATCACCGCGCAGGCCAGATGCGGGTCGCTCGGCGTTTTGCCCGGCAAGCTGCCCGGCACCACCACGGAATACGCTGGCACGCGGCCATACATCACTTCGCCGCTCGCGCGGTCCACAATTTTGGTCGATGCGCCGATGAACACGCCCATGGAAATCACCGCGCCCTGCTCAACCACGACACCTTCCGCAATTTCGCTACGCGCGCCGATGAAGCAGTGATCCTCGATAATCACGGGCCCGGCCTGCAGCGGCTCCAGCACGCCGCCAATGCCGACACCGCCGGAAATATGGCAGTTCGCACCGATCTGGGCGCAGGAACCAATCGTCACCCAGGTATCGACCATCGTGCCCTTACCGACATACGCGCCGATATTGACGAAGCTTGGCATCAAAATCACATCGTTGGCGATATAGGCGCCGCGGCGCACAAACGAGCCCGGAACCGCGCGGAAACCCGCTTCGCGGAACTGCGCTTCATCCCAGCCGTTGAATTTGAGGGGCACTTTATCGAACCATGCGGCGGCGCTGCCATTCATTTGCGGGCCGCTGATGATCTGGTTATCGTTGAGGCGGAAGGAGAGCAAAATCGCCTGCTTCACCCATTGGTTAACCACCCATGCGCCGCTGGTTTTTTCGGCGACGCGCAGCTGCCCGGCATCGATCTGGCGGATAACGGCATCGACTGCATCGCGCACCGGGCCTTGGGTTTTGGTGGAAATCTCCGCGCGGGCGTCCCACGCGGCGGTGATGGTGGATTCAAGGTTCATATGTCGCCCCATAAAATGATGCTGGGAGGCTTAGAACGGGCGGGCTTGCTTGGCAATCAAAACATCACTATATAGCGGTGCAGAAACGAGGCACCCATGTTCATCCAGACCGAAACCACCCCCAATCCCAACACCATGAAATTCCTGCCCGGGCAGGATGTTCTGGCCGATAAAACCGCGTTTTTCACCGACCGCGAGAACGCCAAGGCCTCGCCGCTGGCAAGCGCGCTGTTCGTGCTGAGCGACATTCGCGCGGTGTTTTTTGGTGGGGATTTTATCACCGTCACCAAAACCGAAGCGGCGACGTGGGATATTCTCAAACCGCAAATCCTGACCACCGTGATGGAGCATTACCAAAGCGGCCTGCCGCTGATGGCGGATGCGAAACCGGCAAAAACCGAAACCGCGAGCAGCTATTCGGAAGACGAACAAGAAATTGTCGATCAGATCAAAGAGCTGCTCGAAACCCGCGTGCGCCCGGCCGTTGCGCAGGATGGCGGCGATATTATCTTCCACAGCTTCAAGGATGGGATTGTGCATCTGGAAATGCACGGCTCCTGCGCGGGCTGCCCCAGCTCCACCGCCACCCTCAAAAGCGGCATCGAGAACATGCTGAAGCACTACATTCCCGAAGTGCTGAGCGTGGAGCCGGTTTAGCCGCTTACCCGCTGCCCCACACTCGCACCGCTTGTCACCCCGTCGCATGACGGGGTCCATCTACTTGTCCGAGATAGCAAGATGGATGCCGTCATAAAGACGGCATGACACTAAATGATCCGGTATCACATTGAGGGGATAGGCGAGCTTACGCCTGAATATCGAGCAGGTATTTATCCATCTTGTCCTGCGCTTTGAGGACGATGATGTTGGCTTTCGCGCTGTAGGTGGCGATGTCGGCCTGGATCACTTCTTCATCCAGCGAGACATTCGGTTTTTCAACCGTCCCGCCGTTGCCATCGGGCACCGTGACGGTGGCCGGGTTGCGGTTGACGACCGAAGTCGCCACCCCGCCATTGTCGTTTGTGCTTTGCGCAACGTCCTTGGCCTTAAAACCAATCACATCGGCGTTGGCGATATTTTCCGCCGCCGTCGATAAACGCTTTTCACTGGCATACAAGCCAGACAGCGCATTGCTGCTAACACTCACCATCGAATCGCTCCTTCTTGAGCCCAGTACGAGCTTCTTGACTTACCCCTAACCTACACGAAATTTGTTAACAAAGCACCAAAAATATATCGGGCAGCGTGTATTTAGTCCCTAAAATGCTGGCTATTTATGGCGGTTATCGGCGGTGCATGGGCTTGAAGCCGCTGTCATCCGTGGATTTCTTTGGAGTGGCATCCTCGGCTTTTACCGGCGGCGTTTCATCGAAAATGCTGAAAATGCCGCGCAGGAAGCCCGGCGTGAGGCCCGAGAGCGGGTTGACGCCAACATCGGGCTTATCATAGGTGCCATTCACCCAGTAATTGAAGGCAATCAGCCCCTCGCCCTCACCGCCGACAATCATGCCGATCAGCGGGATTTTTCCGAGGATGGAGTTGAGCGCATAGGCCGGAACGACAACGCCTTTAAGGCCAAGCTTGGTGGTGGTCGTGTCTACCGTGCCGGCGACGGTGATGCCGATCGCCGTGCCGTTCGCCACGCCTTTGGCCACCGTAATAAGGCCCGCCCGCGAGGTGATATCCGCCGTCAGCTTATCGAAGGAAATACCGCTGCCAGTCAGCGCGTTTTGCAGCCCCGTAAGCGAGCCGATGGTGAGGATGCGCCCCAGGATCTGCGAGTTTTTGAGCGTGAACTCGCTGATGGTAAGGCGCGATTTCAATTCCGGCGGCGATTTTTTATCGTCATAGGTACCGTTCATGGCCAGCTTGCCCTTTGTCATGCGGTCGCTGATATCCAGCGCTTTGAGGAAGCTGCCCGCATCGCTCGCATTCAGGGTGAAGCGCCGCTCGCCCGCGTTGCGCGCAATGCCGCCGCGCACCAGCGACGACCCGGCGTTGGCTTTAAAATCCGCCGATTCACACCGCGCAGCGCTGCAATCCAGCTTGCCTGTCACCTGGGTAAATGGCGCACCGGCGGCAAGCAGCAGCTCATCCAGGGCAATATCCAGCTTGATGGCCGGGAAATTCTTCAGCAGCGTGCTTTCACCGCCACCGCTACCATAGGCCACGCTGGCATCCAGCCGCTTGCCGGTGATGCTGACCTGCGAGCCGGAAGTTGCAGATTTATATTTCAGGCTGAAATCGTTGCGCGCTGCACCTTTTTGCCCTTCGCGGGATTTAACCTGAACGGTCATCGGCTGAGCGCCATCCTGCACCAGCTTCACATCGCTGATGCCAGTATCCGCCAATGCCAGCGAGCCGTTGAAGCCCATGCCCGCGTTGCTGGCCTTCAGCTCGCCGTTGATGGCGCTCGCGTTATAGCTGCCCGCGAGTTTGTTCTGTGCCACGTTAATGAGCTTGGTGCTGATGTCGTAATCCACCGCATCGAGATGGATCTCGTTGGGGTCACTGCTTGGGTTGCTGGAGAAGGCATTGAATTTCAGCTTCATCGCCGCTTCCACCGTGCCGCTGATGGTTTTTGCATCAAGGCCGATGCCATCATCAAAGGTGAAGTATTTGGAGCTGAGAAGCGCCACCGCATCGGCCGCCGGGGCAGTGGCTTCCACGGTCGCTTCCATCGGGTTGTTGGGGCTGTTGAGTTCGGGGCACCACAGAATCGCTTTGGTAATTTTTGTGCCGCCCAGCATGCTGCCGCCGCCCCCTTCAACCTTCACCGTGGTGCCGGTGAAATGGGCGATGCCGTTCATTTTTTCAACCAGCGGGAAGCCCGGCAGATATTCAAACGTGATCTCGCGCGCATCCGCCATCGCATCCACCGCGCCATCGGAAACGACCGGCGAGGAGAAATCCGTCGGGGTGAGGTTCAGCTTCAGCGTACCTTTGGCGGCGTAGCCGGATTTCAGCTTGGCGGTGATCCATGCGCGCGAATCGGGCGCCATGAACAGCGGCCAGTATTTGTAAATCTTCTTCACGTCGAGCTGGCTGGCTTCGCCGTCGGCGGTTGCATACCAGCCGTCCTCCGCTTTGCGCACTTTGGCGCTGGCGGTAATGCTGGTATCCTCCAACGCCAGTTTGGCGCTGACAAGATCAATGGTCGGCCCGTTCCAATCCACTTGCGCGTTCACCGTGCTTTGGCCAAATTTCAGCGGCTCGGCAAACCATGGCGGCGCGGTCAGCACCGCACTGCGCGTGCCCAGCATCAGCGACAGCGGGCCGGGCGTTTTATCCGCCTGCACTTTCTGCATCACCATGCCATCGAGCAGGCCGGTGGCGCTTACTTTATCCGGGCAGGCTGCAAACAGGCAGATGAACTGCGCCGGGAATTGCTCCACCTTCAGCGACAGCGTATGGCCTTGATCCTGGCGTTTGGCGACAAACTCGGCGCGCATATCGACCGGCTTATCATCGAGCATAAATGGCATCTGCAGCGACGCGTCGAAATACCGGCCATGGCGCTCAACGTGCAGCGCCATGGCGCTGCTGACAATGTTCGCGCCGCTTTTCACATCGGTGAAAGTGAGCTGCGCACGGTCGATGATGAAATCATGGAATGGCAATTCCGGCAGGCTGATGGTATTTTTCGGCCCACCCGTTTGCGCGGCGAAAAGCCCGTTCAGCGCCATGCGCGAACTGGCGCCTTCGAGCCCAAGCTCAACCGCCCCTTCTTGCGTGCGGGTGAGGAACAGGCGCGGCTCGTGCAGCGTGACGGTGTGCAGCATATGGCGCGTGGGCAGGAAACCGATGGGGTCGATCGTCACAAACACGGCCGGTAATTGCGCGAACACATTGCCATCGCGCTTGGCGAAGGTGACGTTGGAAATGCGGACTTCACCCAGCTCCACCGCGTTGCGCCAATCGATCGACACATCGCCGATGGTGATGCTGTATGGCGCATCCGGCGGGTTGATGGCATCCAGAATCCAGGGCTTGGCGAAATTGAGCGTGCGCTGGTCGGCATGTAGCCAGATGGCAAGCCCAATCAGCAGCAGCAGCGCCGTGAGCAGCAGCAGCTTCAGCCATTTCATGCAATGTCGTAGATGCTTGACCATTGACGCCGTTCCAGAAACAATCAACTCATGGGAATGTTTATACCGAGCCTCTCTACCACCAGCCGCTTGCCCGTGGCAAGCCGCGATGCGGATGCGGCGCATACACTGGCGCAATTGCACGGCGGTCATGGCGCACATCACGCGCTGCTGGCGGCGGCTGCAGGCAATGCGCCCTATCTCGCGCGGCTGATTGGCAAATATCCCGACCATCTCGCGCGGCTGTTGGAGCACGGGTTCGATGCCGGGTGGCGGGCCTTAACTGCAACCACGCAGGCGCTCGATGTGGCGCAGCTCGACCAGCCTTCGCTCATGCGCGCGCTGCGCCAGCATAAAGCGCAAGCGGCACTCACCATTGCGCTGGCCGATATTGCGGCGGCGTGGGACCTTGCCCATGTCACCCGCGCCTTATCCGATTTTGCGGGCGACGCCGTTACCCTCGTCTTGCGCCACCTGCTGCTGAAAGCGGCGGCGCGTGGCGAGTTCGCCATCACCAACCCCGCCGAGCCGGAAGCGGGCACCGGCATTATCCTGCTTGGCATGGGCAAGCTCGGCGCGTTCGAGCTGAACTATTCCAGCGATATCGATCTGATCGTGCTGTTCGATAAGGAAACCCTGCCCTACACCGGCGCGCGCAACGCGCAGGTGTTCATGAACAAGCTGGCGAGCGACCTCACCAGCATCCTGCAGGAGCGCACCTCGGAGGGCTATGTGTTCCGCACCGACCTGCGTTTGCGGCCAGACCCCATGTCTACCCCGCTTGCCGTCACCACCGCCGCGGCGCTGAGCTATTATGAAACCGTCGGCCAGAACTGGGAACGCGCGGCGATGATTAAAGCGCGCCCGATCGCGGGCGACATGCTCGCCGCTGCGGGCTATATGCGCGAGCTGGTGCCGTTCATCTGGCGCAAAACGCTCGATTTCGCCACCATCGCGGATATTCACTCCATCAAACGCCAGATGAATGTGAAGGGCGGCACCGACATTACCCTGCCCGGCCACAACATCAAAACCGGCGTCGGCGGCATCCGCGAAATCGAGTTTTTCGTGCAGACGCAGCAGCTGGTCTGGGGCGGCCGCATTCCGGAATTGCGCGTGCCGGCGACACTTGCCGGGCTCAACGCCCTCACCGATTATGAGCTGGTGCAGCCCGAAGTGCGCGATGCGCTCACCGCCTCCTACCGCTGGCTGCGCACGGTGGAACACCGTTTGCAAATGCGCAACGACGAGCAAACCCACCTCATCCCCACGACGGATGAGGGCATCCGTGAAGTCAGTATGTTCTGTGGCTATGACAGCACGGCGGATTTCACCAGCGAGTGCCTTGCCACCTTGCAGCAGGTGCACGCGATTTACACCGATTCGATGATTGATTCCGCACCGCTCGCAGTCGATGGCAACCTGATGTTCACCGGGGTGGAGGCCGACCCCGACACGCTCGCCACCCTGAAGCGCATGGGCTACGATGAGGGCCAGCGCATTTCGGATATTATTCAGGGCTGGCATCGCGGCCACCGGCGCTCCACCCGCAGCAAGCGCTCGCGGCAGGTGCTGACCGAGCTGATCCCGGCGCTGCTGACGGCGCTCGCCAAAACCGCAAACCCGGATGCCGCGTTTTTCAATTTCGATGATTTCATCGACCGCCTGCCATCGGGCGCGCAGATTTTCTCGCTGTTTCTCTCACGCCCGGAAATGCTCACGCTGCTTGCGGATATTCTCGGCTCCACCCCGGCACTTGGCGACACGCTCAGCAACAACCCCTCACTGTTCGATGGCGTGCTGGAGGCCGATTTCTTCCTCGGCCTTCCCTCGAAGGAGGAGCTGGAGAACCTCGTTGTCGAGCGGCTGCGCTATGCCCATGCGTTCGAGCAGAAAATGCTCTATCTGCGCACCTTCAATAACGAGAAACGCTTCCAGGCAGGTGTGCATTTGCTCAAGCATCTGGCCAACCCCAAGCGCGTCGGCGCGTTCCTGTCGGATATCGCCGAGATCATCCTGCAATGCACGATGCGCGAGGTCTGGGCGGAATATGCGCTGAACAATTTCACCATCCATGATGTGCCCTTTGCGGTGCTTGGCATGGGCAAGCTGGGCGGCCGCGAGATGACGTTTGGCTCCGACCTCGACATCGTGCTGCTGTATGACGGCAGCGACGACGCCGCGCTTGAAACGCGCACCCACCTCACCCGCATCAGCCAGCGGTTTGTCAGCGCGCTCACCCTGCTCACCCGCGAGGGGCGGCTGTATGAGGTGGATACGCGCCTGCGCCCGGGCGGCACGGATGGCCCGCTGGCCGTTAATCTCGCCGCGTTTGATGCCTATTTCAGCAATAGCGCCTGGACCTATGAACACATGGCTCTTACCCGCGCCCGGGTGGTTGCCACCAACCAGCCCGCCTTCGCCATGCGGGTGGAACAGGTGGTCGCCCGGCATGTGCTGAAGCCGCGCGATGCGACGGTGCTGCTGAAAGATGTCACCGACATGCGCGCGCGCCTTGCCGCGCAATTTCCCACCCAGAACCCGTGGGCACTCAAGCACGCGCGCGGCGGTATGGTGGATATTGATTTCATCGCCCAATATCTGGTGCTGCGTTATGGTTCGGATCATCCGACCCTATGGCACCGCAACGCCCGCGCCGTGTTCGAGGCCGCGCAGAGCAATGGCATCCTGCCCACCGCCATCACCGCGCCGCTGATCGAAGCCAAGAAATTCCTCTCCGACCTGATGAGCCTGCTGCGCCTTTCCGCCCCCGGCGGCCTCATTACGGATGACGCGCCACTCGGCCTCAAGCGCCTGCTCATCGCCGGCATGCGCGTGCATGATTTCGACACCCTCAAAGCAAAAACACTGGCGCTGGAGGCGAATGTGACTGAAATTTTCCAGGCGATGGAGCTGGGGGAGTTATAAACATTCCGTCATTGCGAGCGAAGCACTTGCACCCACCACCATCCGCGCCTAAGTAAACACCACATCACCCACGGAGAACGCGCATGACCACCACCCCCGCCGAAGGCACCACCGCCCCTGTTTGCAGCCTTGTTCTCACCGGCGGCAGCACGGCGGATCTGGCGAGCTATCGCGGTAAGAAAAACGTCGTTCTTTATTTCTACCCGAAGGATGACACCTCCGGCTGCACCGCCGAAGCGAAGGATTTCGCGGAGCTGCTGCCGCAGTTCGATAAAGCGGATACCGTCATCATCGGCATCTCGAAAGACCCGATGAAAAGCCACGACACATTCAAAGCAAAATATGAGCTGCCCTTCGCGCTTGCCAGCGACGATAGCGGCATCGCCGAAGCTTTCGGCGTCTGGGCGGAGAAAAGCATGTATGGCAAAAAATACATGGGCATCGTGCGCAGCACGTTTCTGATCGATAAAAAAGGCAGCGTCGCCAAAGCATGGCCCAAAGTCAGCGTCCCCGGCCATGCCGCGGAGGTGCTGAAGGCTGCGCAGGGGCTTTAGTTCAGGCAATCGGCCTTAGCGGGATTATCGCGCCTTACCCTTGTCCGCCATCTTTTCTACGGGCGGCGTCAGGCCTGCTACGGGCTCTGGCGCGCCGGCGAGCAGATCATTGAGGGCCGGGAATTTTTTGACGGTCTCTTCTGTCGATGCGCCCTTGCCCGCCACAAAATCCATTGCATTTTTTAACACGTCTTTATCGAAACCGTAGTTCGACGTCAGATGTGCTTGCTTCGGCGCTGGTGCAGGCGTTGCACGGCTTGCCACATCGGCTTCGATTTCTGCGGCAAACTTGCCCAGACCGGCCGCTTTCAACCGGGTGGCGGCATCGCTCAGCACTGCATCCGCTTTTGCTTTTAAGGCAACGACGCTTTGTGCGCCGGGGCGCTCTCCGGGGCCGTAGGATTCACCCACTATATTTTTGCTTACCCCCGCCGCTTCCACTGCAAGTTCCTGCGCTGCCATCAGGAACGCTGGATCACCTTTGAGTGCTGGGGCCGGTGTAAATGCGGGCGCTTTGCCCTCCAGCGCGTTGTTGAGAAAATCATGAGCGCGTTTGCCCGACTGGGCGGCGAGCAGAGCCTGTGTCACCTCCGTCGACACCATGCCGAGGTTGGTAAAAATCTGGCCCAGCCGCGGCACGCCATCAGGCACACCTTTCTGGCTTGCCACGATCTTACCCGCGGCCGCCTCATGCTCCGGCGTGACGCCGTTTAATGTTTTGATGGCTTTCCAGCTCGCATCATCTTCCAACGCGGCAAGGTTTTTTTTATCACTGAAATATGCTTTCGCCCCATCCACACCAAGCGCGAGCCCTAACGCGCTTGCGCGCTCCTGCACTTTTAACGCGGCGTTATAATCTGCATCCTTAACGGCACCGGCAGCCCGTGCAAGGTCACCAATCGGTTTAGTCAGGTCATTCACGGCCATCGCGTTCTCCATCGTAATCGCATGTCAATTAGGCGGATCATAACGCAGGGATGATTAAAAATTAATTAATTTTTATGCATTTTTGCATATTTCCGGCCCGGCCCGCCGCATTCTATCCACACCCCTGCTTTTCCCGACCGCGGCTATTGTCAAATCGCGCGTAGGAATTTACAGCTTGGATTAAAGAGGGGTCGATCATGAAAATCTGTGTTCTCGGTGCGGGGGTGCTTGGGGTGACAAGTGCCTATGAGCTTGCGCGCAGCGGGCACGAAGTGACCGTGATTGAGCGTCAGCCGGAACCTGCGCGCGAATGTTCCTTCGCCAATGGCGGCCAGCTTTCCTATTCGCACGCGGAACCATGGGCCAACCCACGCGTTTTCCCGAAACTTTTCAAATGGATGTGGCAGGATGATGCACCGCTGGTGCTGCGCCCTTCGCTCGACCCGCATATGATGCGCTGGGGCGCGCTGTTCCTGCTGAACTGCCTGCCCGCCCGCGCCCGCGCCAATACCGAAACCATGATGCGCCTGGGCCTCTACAGCAAACTGAAAATGGCCGAGCTGATGGCCGATACCAAGGTGGAGTTCAACCATCTGGGCCGCGGCATCCTGCATGTGTTTTCGGATGAAAAAGCCTTCGAAGGCGCCAAACGGCAGGCGGAGTTCCAGCACACGCTGGGCTGCGAAGAAGTGCCCCTCACCGTTGCGCAATGTTTCGCGCTGGAGCCAGCGCTGGCCAACACCACCAAAAAGCTGCTGGGCGGCATGCATGCGCCGATCGATGAATCCGGCGATATTCACTGGTTCACCCGTAACCTCGCCGATTATTGCGCGCAGCGTTATGGCGTCACCTTCCTGTTCAACCAGAAAATCTCGCGCCTGCACCAGACGGCGAACGCCATCACCCATGTCGAGATCGAAGGCCAGAGCCGCGATTACCTCTCCGGCTTCGATGCGTATGTGATGGCGCTTGGCTCGCACAGCGCGCCGCAGCTGCGCAAACTCGGGCTTTATGTGCCGATTTACCCGATGAAGGGCTACAGCATCAGCATGGATGCCAGCGCCGCCTGCCCGCAGGTCAGCATCACGGATGATGCGGCCAAGCAGGTCTACAGCCTGCTGGGCAACCGCATGCGCGTGGCGGGCACCGCCGAATTCGCGGGCTATAACGAAGCGGTGCGGCCAGTGCGCGTTGCCCCCCTCATCGCCGGGATGAAGGCGCTGTTCCCGGATGCGCCGCTCGATAACCTGAGCGAGTGGGCCTGCCTGCGCCCCTCGACGCCCGATGGCCCGCCCATCATCGGCAAAACGCCGATCAGCAACCTGTTCATGAACAGCGGCCATGGCACGCTGGGCTGGACCCAGAGCGCCGGTTCCGCCCGTTTGCTGGCCGATGTCATCAACGGCAAACCGACCGAAGTGCCGATGAGCGGGCTTGGCATCGAACGCTGTTTGATCCGGATATAATATGCAGCCGCGCCGCCATAGCCTGCTTGTTCCCAACACCATCGGCGAGCCGGGAATGCATGAACTCGTGTTTTATGATTGGGGCGATATTAACTCGCAGCGCGTCGCTGTCTGCGTCCATGGCCTTACCCGCAATGCGCATGATTTCGATGCGCTGGCGCAAGCGCTCGTCGCCAAAGGGCGCCGGGTCTTCACCCTCAACATGGCCGGGCGCGGCGAAAGCGCCTGGCTGGCAGATCCCGCAGGCTACAACTACGCCAGCTATGTGGCCGATTGCAACGCGGTGATGGACAACTTCCACCTGCGCGGCGTCGAGTGGATTGGCACCTCGATGGGCGGCCTCATCGGCATGATGATCGCAAGCCAGAGCAACAGCCGTATCCGCCGGCTCATCATGAACGATATCGGCGCGTTTCTCAGCAAAGAGGCGCTCACGCGGATTTATGAGTATGTGCGCACCATGCCCAGCCGCTTCGCCGACCGCGGCGAGGCCGACCGCTACCTGCGCGCCGCCTTCGCGCCATTCAACATCACCGATCCCGCGCTGTGGGAGCAGTTTGTAGACAGCTCGCTCATCACCGGGCCGGATGGCGCGCTGCGCTATGCCTGCGACCCCGCCATCGCCACCCCACTGCGCGCGGCAACCGAGGATTTTACCAAAATCGATGACATCAACCTCACCCCGATCTGGAATGAGGTGAATGTGCCCACCTATGTCATCCACGGGGCGGAATCCGACATTCTCACCACCCCCACCCTGCACGCCATGCGCGCCACCAACCAGAACATGCAGACCATCACCATCCCCGGCGTCGGCCACGCCCCACCGCTGATGAGCGCGGAGCAAATCCGCATTGTCACCGACTGGCTGGATGGGACAACCGCATCCCTGATGGCGGCGAGTTTTTAGGAGCTGGGGGCTGGGGGCTGGGGGCTGGAGGCTTTTACCAAAACAGTCCCCTCTCCCGCCTGCGGGAGAGGGCTAGGGTGAGGGGCGCGCGAAGCGCAAGCAAAAACCCGGTGAGGGAAACGCGAGCGGCAGCGAGTCCATACTCCCATACGCAACAGATCGCTAACGCGCCGTCGCCTCGCGGCGACACCCCCTCACCCAGCTACGGCTAAGCGGCTCACGCCGCCAAGCCTGCGCAACCCTCTCCCGCAAGCGGGAGAGGGGAAAGATAGAAGGCGGGCAGCACACTACTACTGGTGACTGGTGACTGGTGACTGGTGACTGGTGACTGGTGACTGGTGACTGGTGACCGCCCGACTGCCTCCAAAAAATCCCCGTGCGTTTTGGGTAAAAATCATGTAGATTCAGCCCATGGCCGATGACCTGATATCCGGAAACACCCTGCTGCGCGCTGCCGAGCGCGTGCGCGCCAAACGCGCGGCAGAACAGGCCGGAGGCGTCGCTGCGCCCATCACTATCACCCAAGTGAAAAGCACCAGCGCGCAGGTGCGCGCCCGCCTCAACTTTATTCCCAACAGCGACACGCTCAGCAGCATGATCGACAACGCCCTTGGCGCCCTGTCCCGCGGCGTCCGCTGGGCCCGCGGGTCGATCGTGAATTTGCTGGTGTAATTGCGCCCGCCTTCATTATAATCGTCATTGCGAGCGAAGCGCGGCAATCCAGCTTTCAGACTTGCCGGAAGAAGAAAGTAAGGCTGGATTGCCACGCTTCGCTCGCAATGACGAAAGGTGTTACCTCATGCTCAACGAACTTAACTGGCTCGACCCCCTCGCCCTTGAAGGCGAACTGACTGAGGACGAGCGCCTGGTGCGCGATGCAGCGCGCGGATTTGCGCGTGACCGTTTGTTTCCCGGTGTGATTGCGGCCAACCGGCACGAAGTTTTTGACCGCGAGATCCTGCGCGAAATGGGTGCGCAAGGGCTGCTTGGCTCCACCATTGAGGGCTATGGCTGCGCAGGCGTGAGCCATGTCGCCTATGGCCTCGTCGCCCGCGAGGTGGAATGGGTGGATTCCGGCTACCGCTCGGCGCTGTCGGTGCAATCCTCGCTGGTCATGCACCCGATCCATGCGTTTGCAGCCGAATCGCAAAAGCAAAAATATTTACCGCGCCTTGCCAGCGGCGAGCTGATCGGCTGCTTCGGCCTCACCGAACCCGATGCGGGCTCCGACCCCGGCAGCATGAAAACCCGCGCCGTGAAGGTCGATGGCGGCTACCGCATCAACGGCTCGAAAACATGGATCACCAACGCACCGATTGCGGATGTGTTTATCATCTGGGCAAAGCTAGATGATGCGATCCGCGGCTTCATCGTCGAGCGGGGGGATGCGGGCAGCATCGCCACCCCGAAAATCGATGGCAAAATGTCGCTGCGCGCGAGCGTCACCGGCATGGTGATGCTGGATGATGTGTTCGTGCCCGAGGAACGGCTGCTGGATGTGTCGGGCCTCAAAGGCCCGTTCAGCTGCCTTAACAAGGCGCGCTACGGCATTGCCTGGGGCGTCACCGGCGCGGCGCTGCATTGCATGGAGATCGCCCGCGACTACACGCTGCAACGCCAGCAATTCGGCAGGCCGCTCGCCGCCACCCAGCTCATCCAGAAAAAACTCGCCGACATGATGACCGAGATCGCGCTTGCCACCCACGCCGCGCTGCGCGTCGGCCGGTTGATGGATAGCGGTGATTATGCACCGGCAATGATTTCGCTCATCAAGCGCAACAGCTGCGGCAAATCGCTCGACATCGCCCGCACGGCGCGCGACATGCTCGGCGGCAACGGCATCGCGGATGAATACCATGTCATCCGCCATATGATGAACCTGGAAGCCGTGAACACCTACGAAGGCACCCACGACATCCACGCCCTCATCCTCGGGCGCGCCATCACCGGGCTGGCGGCGTTTTAATGAACGCCGATTTCCTCCCCTTCGCCCATAGCCTTGCCGATGCGGCGGGGGCGATTATCCGGCCGTATTTCGGCACGGCGCTTTCGGTGGATGTGAAGGCCGACCATTCCCCCGTCAGCATCGCCGACCGGGAGGCGGAAGCCGCCATCCGCGCGCTGGTTGCGGCGCGCTTCCCCGAGCACGGCATTTACGGCGAAGAATATGGCCAGCAATCCACCAGCCAGCGCTATACTTGGGTGATCGACCCGATCGATGGCACCCGCGCCTTCCTTGCCGGGAAGAAGGAATGGGGCACGCTGATTGCCCTGTGCGAAGACGGCGTGCCGATCCTTGGCATCCTCGACCAACCCGTCACCGGCGAGCGCTGGGTGGGCATGAGGGATACTCCAAGCACATATACTGTCACCCCGTCGCATGACGGGGTCCACCTTGAAGCATTCGAGAAAAAAGATGGACCCCGGCATAAAGCCGGGGTGACACATCTGTGCCGCAGCCGCCCCTGCCCGTCGCTTGCGGATGCCGCCCTTTCCACCACCTCGAAAAACCATTTCACCCCGCCGCAGGCACGCGCCTTCATCGGCCTTGCCGAGGCCTGCGGCGAGGTGATTGCGGATGGGGATTGCTACGCTTACGGCCTGCTTGCATGCGGCTTGCGCGACCTCGTCGCCGATGCGGGGCTAAAGCCCTACGACATCCTCGCCCTCGCCCCCATCATTCAGGGCGCTGGCGGCATCATCACCGGCTGGGACGGCGCGGCGATCACCCTCACCCATTATGCAACGGCGCTAGCGGGCGGGAATGCGGCGCTGCATGCCGCGGCCCGCGGAATGCTTGCGTAAAAACGGGGCAGCTACTGGCGGCCACACTCCGGCTCAGCAATGCCCGCGATAGAGCGGATGGTCGCCTTGAAACCAGATTCAAAAGCCCGAATCGCTTCATCTGCGGAACGAGTTTTTGGGGTAGTTTTATCGTTCAACGCGCACAACAGCTCACGCGCTGCCCTTTTGGTATCAAAAGAGTCATCTATATAACGAACTCTCTCATTCTCAGGAAAAAGTGGCTTCAAGAGATCGAATGCTAATGCTCCAGCCACGATGGTAACCCGCCCCTTTTCACCATCATTCATATTCCGGCCCTTGATGAGTTCATCCACCAGTTGGCTGAACTCTTGATCCAGCTGCGGCAATGCTTCTTTTACTTTTTGGAGCTTGGAGATCTGACGCGCACCATAGGCGCGATACCCGCTTCCAAGAGCTGAGTCTTCACCCGGGATAACCCGCGGCAGACTTACACCGGGATGGCGGGCAACAACACCATCATGATATTTTTCATAACGTGCATCGATATATTCGCCCACGATCGTTGCAAAAACGCTCAATGACGGTGGTTTTTTCGGAGCAGCGCTTTGCGCGCTCTGTAGTGCAGGACTATCCATATCTTTACCATACCTTTTCGTGTGATTGGCCGCATATAGCCCGCCCATAGGCACGATAGTATGACAGCTTGATGAAACTTCGCCCCCAGACACTCCCTTTATTTGCAGCGCATTCACCACGGAGTCCGCAAAGTTGCGAACCACCTGCTGCGCAAGGGCCGGGGCGATGCCAATCTGCTCCAAGTCCTTTAAAAAAGCACTGGATTTTTCGATGATTTCCGCGTTTCTGTAATCCACCAGCGTCGGATTTTCCATGCCGCCATCGCTTGTGTCATAGCGCTTTTTTTCAATCAATGCCTCGGCATAGGCCTTCGCCACACTGTGAAAGGTGGATAGCCAGAAGAGATGCACCGCGAACTCCTGTTCGCTGTTGAAGCAATGTTTTATGCGCGTTATCGCATAAATAATTTCATCGTTAGCGGCCTGAGCAAAGGGCTGCTCATCGATCACATAGGTTTGCGCCACGGCGTCATAAACATGCTCCCAGCTCGACTGGTTCTCTTGGATGTAATCCCCCACCAACCCCTGCTGATATTGCATTCTTTGGCGCTGCGGCTGCGGCAGCGCGGCGATCATCAGTTGGTCGATCTTTTCATCTGTCAGCGTCATCGGCGTTACCCATCGTCCGGCTTGTTTCGGCGACGTTAATGCATTAAAAGCGCCCAAAGTATGACAATTGGATGAAGCTTATGACCAAAACCCTTCATATCATCGGTTCGGGCCTTGCCGGGTCGGAGGCAGCGTGGCAAGCGGCGGAGCGTGGGGTGCAGGTCACCATTCACGAGATGCGGCCGGTGCATAAAACCGAGGCCCACCACACCGCCTATTGCGCCGAGCTGGTCTGCTCCAACTCCTTCCGTTCGGACGATCACGAGCGCAACGCCGTGGGCCTGCTGCACGAGGAAATGCGCCGCTGCAACTCGCTGATCCTGCGCTGCGCGGATGCCACGAAAGTCCCCGCCGGGTCGGCCCTTGCGATGGACCGCGACCTGTTCGCCGCCGCCGTGACGCAGGCGCTTGAAAGCCACCCCAACATCAGCTTCCTGCGCGAAGAAGTGACGCGCCTGCCTGCCGCTTCGGAAGGGCTCTGCATCGTCGCCACCGGGCCGCTGACCAGCAAAGCGCTCTCGGCCTCGATTCTGGAGCATACGGGCGAAGCCTACCTCGCATTTTTCGATGCCATCGCCCCGATCATCCATTTCGAATCGATCGATATGGGCAAGGCGTGGTTCCAATCGCGCTACGACAAGGTGGGCCCCGGCGGCACCGGTAAGGATTACATCAACTGCCCGATGAACAAGGAGCAGTATTACGCCTTCATCGATGCGCTGGTGACCGGCGAAAAAACCGAGTTCAAGGAATGGGAGAAGAACACCCCCTATTTCGAAGGCTGCCTGCCGATTGAGGTGATGGCATCGCGCGGCAAGGATACGCTGGCGTTTGGGCCGATGAAGCCGGTCGGCCTCACCAACCCGCATGCGCCCACCGAGAAGCCCCACGCCGTCGTGCAACTGCGGCAGGATAATAAGCTGGGCACGTTGTTTAACATCGTCGGTTTCCAGACCAAGCTGAAATATGCCGAGCAAAGCCGCGTGTTCCGCAGCATTCCGGGATTGGAGAATGCCGAATTTGCGCGGCTGGGCGGCATTCACCGCAACACCTTCATCAACTCACCACTGCTGCTGGATGGGTCGCTGCGGCTGAAATCCGCGCCGCATATCCGCTTCGCCGGGCAGGTCACGGGGGTGGAGGGCTATGTGGAATCCGCCGCCTGCGGCCTCATGGCGGGCCGCTTTGCGGCGCAGGAGCTGCACGGCACCGCGGCGGATGCGCCGCCCACCACCACTGCGCTTGGCGCGCTGCTGAGCCACATCACCGGCGGCGCCAACGCGGCGACATTCCAGCCGATGAATGTCAATTTTGGCCTGTTCCCGCCCCTTGCCGGCAAAATCCGCAAGGAAAACCGCCCCAATGGCTATACCGCCCGCGCACTGGCTGACCTTGCTGCATGGCAGGGCGAACGGGCCGCAGCATGATGTTTGCCACCCATGTCCAGCGCGCACGCCTGACCTATGCGGTGGTCATGGCGAGCGCCACCTGCTGCATCATGTCGGCCGTCACCACCAGCATTCTGGCCCCTGCAGGCACGTTCTGGCAGCACTGGCCGCGGGTTTTGGGGATTGACCTCATCATCGCCATCCCCACCGCCATCATCCTTGGGCCGTTTGTGCGGCGGCTGTGCAGCTGGCTCTATCCGGGCCTCGTGAAATAATAGTTCATTTATTTATTAAGAAAGTGGCATTTTGTCATGAAACTGTCACATATTTCCTCTAATGTGGATGGTGAACGATACTATTCCACCACCCTCCAACCGGGATATAACCGCGCGTGATCGGCAGAAAAAACAGAGACAAAATCGACCATAAGACGCATGTCGATGTCGGCCTGGGCATCTCGGTCAGCGAGTGGGTGATTTCGGGCGCCATCGGCCTATCCAGCGGCTTGCTGGCAGCGGGCGCCACGATCCGCGACCGCTTCAGCGAGGAAGTCAAAAAATGGCCGGGGATTAAAGAGCTCCGCGTGAGCCACCGGGTGGATCTCGAAAACGCCAACCTGGACTTTTCCGGCCAGCCGGGCAACTGGAAAGCACACCAGGTAAAAGTCGATGGCATCAAGGAAGCCTATGCGCTGAAGCGCGATGCGGTGCTACTGGAAAAATACGGCATCCAGAGCCGTGGTGTCAAAACCTTCAGCTACGATACGCTGAAAGGCCTGACCTACGGCACATGGCAGCGTTTCGGCTTCTCCGGTAAATCGACCGAGGGGCGGATCATTTTTAACTCCGTTGTCGGCGCGCTCATCGGTGCAGCCGCAACGCTTTCCTTCTTCAACGGGGTGGCATCGCGCCATAAAATCGAGCAGATCGCGGATGCGACGGTGCAATCCGAAAAACCACCAGTAACGCCGGATGTGGAACCCGAAACAGCACCAGAAGACATCGCCGAAAAACCGGCGAAGCCAAGCAATCAGCTTATCGCAGTGAAAAGTCACCAGAAGATGGAAGCCGCCAACGACGCTTCCCTTGCGCAGCGGGCCTAACTAGCGCGCCGCTACGCCCGATTCCCGAACAGATCCTCGATATCCAGCTGCTGCGGCGCTTCGGCTTTGGCCTTGCGCGTTTTGGGTTCGGGCTTCACCAGCTCCGCCTTGCTCGACGGGCGGGCGATGATATGGTCGCGCACAATGCGCACCGGCGCGCCGGTCAGGCGGTCGATGAAGCTGGCCGCCTGCGCTGCCAGCACTTCGCGCGCCACATCGCGCGGGTTGAGCATGAAATTAAGCCACAGGCCGCGGATCAGCGCATGCAGCTGGGTGGCGGCGTTGCGCGCTTCATCCAGCGATCCGCCGAGCGTATGGGCGAGCGCTTCGGTCAGCGCGTTCTCGATCTTCGCATCCGCCGCTTCCAGCTGGTTGCGGTAGGCCGCCTGCGTCGCCGCATGGCCCCAGAAGGCCGACATCACATTGAGGCGGCGCGCCGAGCAGAGCTTTTTGTTGAAATGCGCCGCGATCAGCCCGTCGAGCCGCACGCGCCCCTCCTCGCCCGCTTTGGCGAGTGCCTCGCCCCATTCCGCCTCGTATTCATCGATCAGGGTTTTGAGGGTTTCACGCAGCATGATTTCCTTGCTGGTGAAATAGAAATTGATGATGCCGCGGCTCATGCCCGCGCCCTTGCTGATATGGGTGATGGTGGTTTCCAGCAACCCCCGCTTGGCGATGGATTCCAGCGCCGCCGCGATCAACTGCGCCTTCCGCTTATCTTTGACGTTTGCACGAGACATAGGGAATCTCCTGTTATGGGAGTTTTTATTGGCGATATGTTCAATCAGAGATAGCTGAATAACCATTAAACGCAAGTATAATTTCTGGTGCCTATATCCCAGATGTGTGGCTATGTGGGAGCCCCCCCCGCACTGTCACCCCGTCGCATGACGGGGTCCATCTGCGCCACCGAAGAAAGGTAGACCCCGTCATGCGACGGGGTGACAACTGGGAGGCATGCGAACACGAAAAGAAATGAATTGCCCCCATCCGTCCGGGGGAGGCCGAGGGCCGACCCGCATAGCGGCGGGGGTCAGCGTAGCATAGGGGGCAAGGACCCCTTCAATAATCTAAGAAACACTCAACCCAAGCTGTGCTGGCGTAAAAATCTCGCTCTGGTTACAGAACTGGCAATGGACGCTGGCGACACCGTCCACCACCATATCGGCACGGTCGGCGAGGCTCATGCTCATCAGCAAATCGCTGATGCGCGCGCGCGAGCAGCGGCAGCCCACGCTGAGCGGGTGGGCATCATACACCCACACCCCCTGCTCGTGGAACAGGCGGTAGAGCAGCGCCGGGGCATCCAGCAGCGGGTCGCGCAGCTCGGCATCGGTGATGGTGCTAGCGACGGCTTTGGCATAACGCCAGGCTTCTTCGTGGGATTCGCTGGCCGCGCTGCTGTCGGGCATGCGCTCGATGATGACACCGCCCGCCACCCAGGGCGCGCCGTCGCTGAGGGTGAGCTTGACCCAGATATCGAGCTGCTCGGAATGGGTGAAGTACGCCGTGAGCGCCTCGCCGACCGAGTCGCCCTCAAGCGCCACAATGCCCTGGTAACGCTGCCCCTGCTCGCCCGGATCGAAGGTGATGGCGAGATAGGCCCCCTCGCCCACCACGGCGCGCGGCGAATAGTGCGGCAGCGCGGCAAGGGCGGCGCGCGATGCTTCCGGCACATCCGCGAAGCCACGAATCTGGCCGCCATACACCGCATCCACCACCACCAGCGGCACCGGGCCTTCGCCGCGGATTTGAATGGTGAAAATGCCCTCATGCTTGAGGTTGGATGACAGCATGGCCGCCACCACCAGCAATTCACCCAGCAGGCGCGCCACCGGCGCGGGATAATCATAGCGCGCGAGGATCGTCTGCGCGACATGGCCAAGCCGCACCACGCGGCCACGCACCTGCGCGCCTTCGAGCATGAAGGGCGTCAGCAGGTCATCGATGGTCAGCGGAATCGTCATGGCGGGCAGATAGCGCACCGGCCCACGCATGGGAAGCGGAAAAGCACGAAGGCCCGGCAGGCGGGCTTACATCATCATCGTTGCATAGAGGACCGTGATCACCAGCAACGCACCCACCGCAAGGTGCGACGCGCTGGATTCATTGCGGCGAATACCGCTAAAAACACGCGAAAGACGATCGTTCTTCATGTTGCCTACCCACTGGTTAGAAGTTAATTGCGGCATAACTTCATTGTTTTTGTTTTTTGTTGGGAACGTTCGGTATTTACGGAAAATTTATATCCGTTAACCGATCCATAACAGAAATAAACCGACCGGTCAAAAGCATGAGTATTGCTTTATATGCTCACCAGCACCGTCCATGCCGCCGCCAGCTTGCCGGGGCGAAGGGCGAAGGGGTTGAAAGCTGCTTTGCGTAGCTGCCGGGCATGCAATTGCCGCAGGCGTGCCAGCGCGCGCAACGGCCGCAGGGCGGGCGAATGTGGCAGTGGTTGACGCGGCGACACATCTGCCAGCATCGCTTTAGTGAAGGCCTGCAGCGGCGCGCCGGGCGCGAGTGTTGTCAGGTCGTGCGCATTCAACCGCCCATGTGGAAACCGCAAGAACCCCTGCTGCGCCATATAGGGTATCGCGCGCAGCAGGCCGATTTTTCCATACGCCCGCGCATCGGCGAGAATACTATCCGCCTGTGCCGTTGCAGCGGCGGGATCGAGCACCACCGCCCAGGCCATATGCAACGCACCGGCGGTACGATCGATATATTCCAGCCACGCTGCATCCCCAGCGAGGAGCGATTCATCCAAATCCGCCGCGCGCGCTTCGATCGGTTGCTTCAACCACGGCAGCAACGCCGGATAGGCCTGCAGCGCCGCCGCCAATGCCAGCACCACCGGGTGGTTGCGCGGCGCGGCCCCCGCCTCGATTTCCTCCAGCGCCTCGCGCCACCATGCGAGGCGGATATGCCCCAGCAGCGGCTCGCTCACCGTTTCGGCAATGCGCGCCAGCTCGCTATGCAGCGCGGTGACCGCATACAGCGCCCAACGTTGCGCCGACGGCGCGCGCTGAATGCACAGGAAACGATCGTAATCGCCCGTCCGCACCAACGCCACTATATCGCCGCCATGATCCATGGAGTGCTCCTAGCGCCCTCACCCGGGCGAGTCAAACGGGCTCTGCAGAATACTTGAGAACCATTCGCAATCAGAGACTTACGAGATCTTTACTTGAAGTGCGCGCCCGGCTCGCGTAAAGATTGCGCCCTGAATCGGAGAGACCCATGGGCATCACGCGGCGCAGTTTTTTGCAAGTCACCTTAGGCACCGCCGCGCTTGCCGCCGCCCCAAGTTTCGCCAAAACACTCACCCCCACCCCAACTCACGAGGCTCCCATGACCTTCACCCTTCCCCCGCTGCCTTACGCCAAAGACGCCCTCGCCCCGCATATCTCGGCGCAGACGTTCGATTTCCACCACGGCAAACACCATCAGGCCTATGTCACCAAGCTCAACGAGCTGGTCGCCGGCAGTGAATTTGAAAAAGCATCGCTCGAAGAGATCATCCTCGCCGCGGCAAAAGATCCAAGCAAAGCGCCGCTGTTCAACAACGCTGCGCAGCATTGGAATCACAGCTTCTTCTGGCACTGCCTGAAGCCCAACGGCGGCGGCAAACCAACCGGTGAACTCGCCAAGAAAATCGACAGCGACCTGGGCGGCTACGATAAATTTGCGGCTGATTTCAAAGCAGCGGCCCTCGCCCAGTTCGGCTCCGGTTGGGCATGGCTGGTCGAAGGTGCAGACGGTAAACTGAAAATCACCAAGACCCCCAACGCCGACCTGCCGCTCGCACATGGCGAAAAAGCGCTGCTCACCGTCGATGTGTGGGAGCATGCCTATTACCTCGACTACCAGAACCGCCGTCCGGATTTCGTCCAGACTTTCCTCGATAAAATGGCCAACTGGGATTTCGCCGCAGCGAACCTCGCCGGTCAGGCGTTCAAAGTCGCGGCGTAAACGGCTTATAACCTGCCAAGAAACAAAAACGCCACGAGGATAACTCGTGGCGTTTTTTTATTACTCCACAAGAAGTTTTTTCTTTCCTGACAACGGCGGCAGCGGCGGCAACGATTTTTGCTCCTTCACATCCGCCGGCGGCGATATTAGTGTCGGGCGTTCCACCTTCAAAGCTTGCTGCATGGCCACCACCATGTGTCCCACTTCTTTTAGTTGGCCCACAACCGCAGCTTCCACATCCTGGCTACTGACAAAGTCCTTGCCAGAAATACCCTTCATGCGCTCCTTCACCATAGCAGGATCGACCCCCAGCTGGCCGAAAACTCCCTTTAACTTATTTTCAAGAGTAGACGCATGAATTTTATGATCAAATTTACCATCAGCACCATCCAGATCCGCTGCGAACACACGGGCGACCTTCGGCATCACGCGATCCACATCCGCTGATTTCTGAAGCGATCCTATCAGGCGGACCACTTCCTTTGCTGCAGCATCGCTAAAAACGCCTTTCAGTGGATTGGATTGAGAAAGCAGTGTGGATTCCGAAGTGCCGTTCTGTAATGGCATAGTTTAAGCTCCCTAGGGTGATGATTGAACAGGTTTCATCATAATCCAAATAGGGCTTTACGAATGTGACATTTTTATGACAATTAAACTGGCAGCAGCAACGCCACTGCCGCCCGGCGGCTTTCGCCGAGCAGGATGTTGAAGGTGCGGCAGGCGGCGCCGGTATCCATCGTATCCACACCAAGGCCGCGGGCTTTGAGGGCTTGGCGCAGCTCGGCGGGCACCATCTCATGGCGCGCGCCGGTGCCGATGAGCAATATCTCCGTCGCCGGGTCGCTTTCTAAAATGGGCGTGAGTGCGTCGAGCGTGAGTTCACCGCTCCATGCCACGGTGGTGGCGGGTAGCACCAGCACCGGCGTGGTGTAGCTGGCATTGCCGATGCGAAAGCCTGCCGGGCCATAGGACTGAATCAGCTGCGCATCCGCGCCGACCGGGGGCATGATGTCTTGCATCGGCGACTCCTTTGTTCGAACGCTAGAGCGGCACGCGTTTTGGCCGGGTTTTGCGCGCCCACCAGACGATCAGCATGCGGCAGAACATCACCGAGGCGAACATGGTGGAGAGAATCCCGATGGTCAGCGTCACCGCGAAGCCTTTGACCGAACCGGCACCCAGCGTGTAGAGCAGCCCCGCCGCAATCAGCGTCGTGATGTTGGAATCGAAGATGGTGCCAAAGGCGAGGTCGAAACCCGACTGGATGGCCGCAACCGGGCTTTTGCCAAAGCGCAGCTCATCGCGGATGCGCTCGAAGATAAGCACGTTCGCATCGACCGCCATGCCCATCGTCAGCACGATCCCGGCGATCCCCGGCAGGGTCAGCGTCGCCTGCATCAGCGACATGGCACCGACGATGATGATCAAATGCACCAGCAAACCCAGATTCGCGAAAATGCCAAACAGCCCGTAGGACAGCAGCATGAACACAATCACCAGCGTGATGCCAAGCACCGCGGCCAATGTGCCGGAGTTAATGGAATCCTGACCAAGGCTTGGCCCGACCGTGCGTTCCTCGATCACCGAAAGCGGCGCAGGCAGCGCACCGGCGCGCAGCAGCACCGCCAGCTCGTTGGCGGATTCCACCGTGAAGTTGCCCTCGATAATGCCGCTACCGCCCAGAATCGCCGAGCGAATCACCGGCGCGGTAATCACCTTGTTGTCGAGCACCACGGCAAAGCGTTTGCCAATATTGGCTTGGGTGATGCTGCCGAATTTCTGCGCGCCCAGCGTGTTGAACTGGAACGACACCACCGGCTGGCCGTCCGAGAAGGAAGCGTTCGCCCCGGTCAGGTTTTCACCACCCAGCGCAACCTGCGAATAGACTGCATAATGCTGCGGACGGCGACCGTTCGCATCCGCCGCTTCGTCCGAACCCAGAATCATGGTGTCGGATGGCACGACATTACGCATTACCGCATCCTCGCTCACCGATTCGTTGACGAGGTGGAAGCTCATCTTCGCGGTTTTGCCGAGCAGATGTTTCAACTGCGCGGGATCCGCAAGGCCCGGCACCTGCACCACGATGCGGTCGGCGCCCTGACGGGTGACGATCGGCTCCTTGGTGCCTGCCTCGTTGACGCGGCGGTTGACGATCTCGATCGACTGGTCGAGCAGGCGCACTTGCAGCGCTTTCAGTTTTGCTTCCTCGTAATAAAGCCGGGTCAGCCCGTCTTTTTCCTCAACGGTGAGGTCGGGGTCGGCATTGCGGAAAATGGTTTTGAGGTTGACCTCTGCCGTCACCGTTTCCGGGCGGATGCGCAGGGACACTTCATTGCCGCTTGCACGCAATTCCACATAACCGACCTTGGCTTTGCGCAGGCTGTCGCGCAAGCCGTCGCGCACGTTGGCGAAATGGTCGCGCTTATAGCTGTTGAAATCCAGCTCCAGCAACAGGTGCGAGCCGCCGCGCAGATCGAGGCCCAGTGGCACGGTATCTTTGAACATGAAGCCGGGCAGTTTTTCGTTGAGCGATGCGGGCAGCACGTTGGGCAGCGCAGCCAGCGTGAAAAATGCTGTCACCAGCACCACTACAGCCACTTTCCAGCGGGGAAAATCGAGCATAATCACCTTGTCCGTTTTAGTGAGCGCCCATGCATACAGCATCCATCGGCGGTGACAAGCGGCGAGAGCGCGCAAGGACCGAGGCTGTGAATTATTTACTACGCCGTCATTGCGAGCGCAGCGCGGCAATCCAGCCTCTAAGAAATACTAGCGACGCAGACGCGTCGCGCTGGATTGCTTCGCTTCGCTCGCAATGACGATTTGGATAAGGTTAAGAAAAATCGAGGGAAAGAAGACCCTAGTTATCGTTCGCCACGCTGTCGCGGCTTGGCACGGCGTTGTCGTTTTTCACGTTACCGCTTTTGCCGCTTTTCTTTTTGCTGGCAACTTCGGCTTTCGGCGCGCCGATGACGGTGCTGATGCTCGATTTAAGCACGACCACTTCAACGCCCTTGGCGATCTCGACAATCACACTATCGCCCTCACCGGCTTTGGTGATGCGACCAATGATGCCGCCACCGGTGACCACTTCATCACCCTTTTTGAGGGCGGTTTGCATGGACTGGTGCTCCTTCAAGCGCTTTTGCTGCGGCTTGATGAGGAAAAAATAAAACACCACAAAGATAAGCAGCAGCGGCAGCAGGCTGGTGTAAGGCGAACCGGCTTCCACCGGTGCAGCTTCGGCCTGCGCGAGGGCAAGCGTCGGCAGGAAAGCAGCCAAAGTTGCGACGAGATGGCGCATTATTTGAGCTTGGTCTCGGTGAATTCCACGTGCTTGCGCGCGACGGGATCGTATTTTTTGAACTTGAGTTTTTCGGTCTGTTTACGCGGGTTGCGCTTGCGCACATAGAAGAAGCCCGTGTCAGCGCTGGACTCAAGTTTTACAAGGATAGTTGCTTTTTTCGCCATGATTGCCTCGGATGTTTGAGGGCGCTTCTTCGCGCATTTTTTGCCCCCTGTCAAGCGGTGAATACCGCCCATCCGCCCGTTTTCTTCGCATCACGCGCGCAAGCAGCGGCGGCACAGGCTATTGAGGCAGAAACAGGCGCCTTTACGGCCACTTAATCGACTTTCGCCTGCCCGGCTTGCTTGAACAGGCGTACCACCCGCTCTTTCGCCGTGCGGTGATCGACGATGGGCGCGGGATAATCCGCGGGCTTCAGCCGCGACTCCCACGGCGCGTGGATATGTTTATCCGGCATAGCGCGCAACTCGGGCACATAGCGGCGGATATAGCTACCCTCGGGGTCGAACTTGCGGCTTTGCAGCACGGGGTTGAACACGCGGAAATAGGGCGCGGCATCCGTGCCGGTGCTGGCGGCCCATTGCCAGCCGCCATTATTGCTCGCCAATTCATAATCCATCAGGTGCTGGGCAAAAAACGCTTCGCCGAGCCGCCAATCGAGCAGCAGATCCTTGGTCGCAAAGCTCGCCACAATCATCCGCGCGCGGTTATGCATGGTACCGGTGGCGAGCAATTCGCGCACCGCCGCATCCACCACCGGATAGCCAGTGCGGCCCGTAAACAGCGCCTGCGCATGGCCCTCATCGTGCGACCAGGCGATGGCGCCGTCGCGGTATTGCGGCATGAATTCCTGCGTCACCACCTGCGGGAAATGGTAGAGGATCGCTGCATAAAACTCGCGCCAGCCCAATTCGGAAATCCATTTTTCGCCGCAGCCGGTGGCTTCCGCCGCGCGCATGCATTCGCGGACCGACACCAGCCCGAACCGCAGATACGGCGAAAGGCGGCTGGTGCCAATGATGGGCAGCACATCGCGCGCGGTGGCATAGTTGCGCAGACGTTCGCTGATAAATGCGTCGAGCCGTGCGGGCACATCATCCACCCGCCATAGCGGGTCGGGCGTATAGTCATAGCCCACCGCGCGCAGCAACGCGCCCGGCCCACCATCTAGCGACAGCACGCGCAGCCCCGCGGCTTGCGCCTGCGCCGTGAGCGCCACTGCATCCGCATAGCGCCCGGCATCGTTGACTGCATATTCCGCCCAATCCGTCGGCCCCAACGCCGCACGCCAGACCTTGTAATACGGCGTGAACATTTTATAGGCCGTGCCATCACCCTTTACGATCCGCGACGGTGCGTGCAGCAAATGATCCACCAGCTGCACAAAGCGGGTGGTTGCGGGCAGCGCCTGTTTCACCTGTGCGTCGCGCGCAATAGTGTCGGGCTCAAAATCCTCGGCGGAAAAAATCCCGGTCGCCTGCACCGCCTGCGCCAGCTTGGGCATAACCTCACTCGCCACACCATGCAGCACCAGCATGCGCCCGCCACGCGCTTTTAGCGTCGCATCCATCCGGCACAGCGCTTCGGCGATGAAGGTCAGCCGCCGATCAGCACGGTTCGCAAAGCGCGCCAGAATGGCCGTATCGAAAATAAATACCGGCTGCACGGGGGCCCGCTCCGCCAGCGCGGTCGCCAGCGCCGCGTGGTCATGAAGCCGCAAATCGCGGCGCATCCAGATGAGGGAGGGCATAACGGGGCTGGCTGAAATAGGTGAAATCGGTGCGTGGTTTACATCAGAATTTCATGGCGGAGTCGATGCAAATATTCCCGCACCGCGCCTTAATCCCCGCCGACTAGCGCGTCGATCGTGGGATCGCCCCTAGAGGTCACTCCATACAATTGTTTCGGGGGCGGCGCTGGCGGCGCAGCGTTCAGCGTGGCACCAAACACCGCGCCTGAACGGGCATCGGCTGACTCAAAGCTTACGACCTCAGCGCCGATGTAACATGGTGACGCAGTCATCACTTTGAAACGGGCTTTAACTTTTATCCTCGCATCTTTGGGAATATTGCTAAGGTTTTCTGGCGTTAATGGCGTCACTTGCTCGGCACACCCTGTTGGCGCTTTGATACTAAATTTCGCTGTCGGCATAGCTTCGAGCGTCCGCAGGCGCAATGTTGCAATGATCGTTTGGCCAATGGCAGCGCGTGACCGAGAAAGCCTTAGCTTCGCTTCAACAGGCACTGAAAATCCATCACTGGCCGAAGCGGCGCTGCCAGTTAACAGCAGCACCCCGACCCATAAAGCGCTAGTTCGACGCAACATGCTGCGGCAGTTTGCTCAGCGGGTCGATGCCGTGGTTGCCTTCGCGCACGGCGAAATGCAGCTCGGGCGATTTCGCGTTGCCGGATTTACCGACATAGCCCAGCACGCTGCCGGACGGCACCTGTGCGCCTTTTTTCACGATAATCTCACGCGCGTGGGCGTAGGAGGTCATCTCCCCATCCGCATGGCGGAGGATGACGATGTTGCCGTAATTTTTGGTGTCCTGGCCGACGAATGCCACTTCACCGCCTTGCGCCGCGCGGATGGGCGTGCCTTCGGCGGCGGCAATGGTGATACCTTCATTCGCCGTGCCATCGCTCTGCTTGCCATAGCGTTGTGTGACCGTGCCTTGCACCGGCCATTGCCAGCTGGCGCTGCGGGTGGTGACGCCGGCAGGCGGCAGGTCGTTGCTGCTGACACTCATTACGGCGGCATCCGTATAGGTGGCGTTGGAGATTGGGCGGGCGGCGGAGGCCAGGCTCATCACCCCGTTGCGGCCATAGAAGCTGCCCTGGCGGTCATCCAGCGATGCCAGCTGGTTTTCGTCTTTTCCACACCCGGAAAGCAAGACGGTGGTGAGAATCATCAACACGGCGACAGCGGACATACGCATGGCAGCTCCTTTAACGTAAGGATGAGGGGTTTTCCCTGATAACTTCACTTGCCATAGCGACTTAGGGCTTGATTGTAAAATACCCTTTTTCTATATACTTACCGCTTATTTTTAACGTGGTTTTGGCGGTTTCTCAAGAGATAACACACAGAAATACTGAACGCAACGGCAATACACTTCGCATGCGCACAATCCCTTCCAAATCGTCCGTTTTGAGGCAATCATGCCACAGGTAAAATGGATGATCGTTTAGTTTTGTAGCGACGAACGTTTTCTTTCGTCCCCTCTCCCGCGAGCGGGAGAGGGGACTATTGTTTGCTCTCTCTTAGCTAACGTGGAGCTCAGAGCTCTAGCGCTGAACTCCCTAATCGCGCACCAGCGGCACGAAGCGGACGGGGGCGAGCACTTCCTTGGTGACTTCATCTTCCGCCACGCGTGTTAGCTTCAGCAGGAACTGATCGGCGACATGCGGGCCGACGGGGACAATCATCACCCCGCCGATGGTGAGTTGGGCGACCAGCGTCATCGGTATGGTTTCTGCCGCTGCGGTCACGATGATGCGCTCATACGGCGCGGCGTGCGACCAGCCTTTGCTGCCATCGCCCACATGCACCTGAATGGTGCGCAGCTTCATCGCATCGAAACGCGATTGGGCAATATCCGCCAGCGGCTTGTGGCGCTCGATCGTGTGCACCCGCCGCGCCAGCCGCGCGAGAATGGCCGATTGGTAGCCCGAACCGGTGCCAATTTCGAGCACACATTGGGTCGGCTGCACATCCAGCGCCTGCGTCATCAGCGCGACGATGGAGGGCATGCTGATGGTCTGCTCCATCGCGATCGGCAGGGCGTTATCGTCATAGGCGCGGTCGCGGAAGGCTTCTTCCACGAACTGCTCGCGCGGCACCTGCTCCATCGCGCCAAGCACGCGCGTATCGGTGACGCCCGAGCGACGCAACGCCATCAGCAGGCGGATTTTTTGGGAGGAAAGCCAGTCATCCTGCGTGGAACTCAGCAGCGGGTGCACCCCCGCGATGGGCTCGGGCCGTGGTTTTGCGGGCGGCTTGCGCGCGTTCACGCCGCCCCCATCTGCGCCGCCATCGCGGCCAGCAGTGTGTAATCCGTCATATCCAAACTGAGCGGGGTGACGGTGATATAGCCCTGGGTGATCGTCTCAAAATCCGATTCCGGATGCTCGCGGAACCCATCCGTGCGCTGCCCGCCGATCCAGATATAGGGCCGCCCTTGCGGATCGACCCGGCGGTCGAGGTTATCGACCAGCTTGCGCCGCCCTTGTGGGCAGAGCTTCAGGCCCTTCACCTGCTCCAACGGAATGGCCGGGAAATTCACATTCATCAGCCGGTCATGCGGGAATGGCATGCGCGCCAGCGTGCGGATAATCTCGGCGGTGTAATGCTCCGGCACGCGCCAATCGACGCTGCCTTTCACCACGTTGGAAAATGCAATGGCCGGAATTTCGAGCAGCGTCGCTTCCATCGCCGCCGCCACGGTGCCGGAATAGGTCACGTCCTCCGCCAGGTTGCTGCCGCGGTTGATGCCCGAGAGCATGAGGTTGGGCCGTTTATCCGTCATCACTTCCATGACCCCGACCAGCACGGCATCGGTCGGCGTGCCATCCACCGCGAAGCGCTTGGGGCCGCACTGGCGCAGGCGCAGCGGCTTATGCAGGCTGAGCGAGTGCCCTGCCCCGCTTTGCTCGCGCTCGGGCGCCACCACCCACACATCATCGCTCAGCGTGCGCGCAATGCGCTCCAGAATCGTGATGCCTTCCGCATCCACCCCATCATCGTTGCTGATGAGGATGCGGGCGTTTTTGAGGTCGATGGTCACGCTCTTTTATCCTTTCCTTGTCATTCCCGCGAAAGCGGGAATCCAGCGCGCAAAGCGCAGGTATATTTCTTTAAAAAGCTGGATTCCCGCTTCCGCGGGAATGACAACTATCTTTTTATCACCGTCAGCCCACCCATATACGGCACCAGCACCGCGGGGATGGTGATCGACCCATCCGCCTGCTGGTAGTTCTCCAAAATCGCCACCAACGTGCGGCCAACCGCAAGGCCGGAGCCGTTGAGCGTGTGCACGAACTGCGTGTCCTTGGCGCCCGCTTTGCGGAAGCGCGCCTTCATGCGCCGCGCCTGGAAATCGCCGCAATTGGAGCAGCTCGAAATCTCGCGGAACGTATCCTGCGCCGGCAGCCAGACCTCGATGTCATAGGTCTTGCGCGCCGAAAACCCGGTGTCGCCCGCGCATAGCAGCATCACCCGGTAATGCAGGCCGAGGCGTTTGAGCACTTCTTCTGCCGCGCTGAGCATGCGCTCATGTTCCGCGCCCGATTGTTCCGGCGTGGTGATGCTCACCATCTCCACCTTGCTGAACTGGTGCTGGCGGATCATGCCGCGCGTATCCCGCCCGGCGGAGCCCGCTTCGGAACGGAAGCATGGCGTAAACGCGGTCATCCGCAGCGGTAGGGCGGTATCTTCAACAATCGAATCGGCCACCAGATTGGTCAGCGACACTTCGGACGTTGGGATCAGCCAGTAATCATTGGTGGTACGGAACAAATCTTCCGAAAACTTCGGCAATTGACCCGTGCCATAGAGCGCCGCATCCTTGACCATGAACGGCACCTGATGCTCGGTGAAGCCGAACTCGTTCGTGTGAATATCCAGCATGAATGCCGCCAGCGCGCGCTCCATGCGGGCGAGCGCGCCCTTCAGCACCACGAAGCGCGCGCCGGAAAGCTTGGCGGCGCCTTCAAAATCCATCAACCCCAGCGCTTCACCCAGCGCCACGTGATCCTGCGGCGCGAAGCTAAGGGCGGGCTTGCTGCCGACCACGCGCTCTTCGATATTGCCGGCTTCATCCGCCCCGGCGGGCACTTCCTGCGCCAGCAGGTTGGGGATGCGCGACAGCGCCGCTTCCAGCTCGCCGCCTTCATTCTGTGCCGCTTCCAGCGCGGCGATTTTCTCTTTGATGGCGTTGCCTTCGGCCAGCAGGGCCGCGATGTCCTCGCCTTTTTTCTTGGCTTCGGGGATGCGCTTGGCGACATCGTTGCGTTGCGCCTGCAGGTTCTGCAGCTCTGTCATTTCCTCGCGTTTAGCGGCGTCGAGCGCCAGCAATGTGGCGCTTTGCGCGGGCAGGCTGCGGCGGGCGAGCGCGTCGTCGAACGCGGCCGGGTTTTCGCGGATGGCTTTAATGTCATGCATGGGTAATCTCGTGTTCAGGTGCAGGCCGCCGCCGCTCGATCATGCGGCCGACCACAATGGAAATTTCATAAAGCGCATAGAGCGGAATGAAAAGCAGGACTTGGCTGAGGATGTCCGGCGGGGTGATGAATGCGGCGATGGTAAGCAAAATCACCACAGCATAGCGCCGCCCCTTGGCCAGCACCTTGGTGGAAACCATGCCAAAGCGGATCAGCAGCGTCAGCACGATCGGCAGCTGGAAGGCAAGGCCGAACGCCAGCACGATATGCATCACCAACCCGAGATATTCGCTCACTTTCGCCTCCAGCATCAGTGGCACGGCGCCCTCACCTTTGGGCACTTCGAAGGAGAGAAAAAACTCCCACGCCTTGGGCATCACGAAATAATAGGCCATGGCCGCGCCCATGAAAAACAGGATCGGCGCGACGATGAGATAGGGCGCGACCACCATACGCTCGTGCTTGAACAAGCCCGGTGCGACGAACAGGTAAATCTCGCTGGCGATATAGGGGAAGGCAACGAAAAACCCGCCGTAAATGGCGAGCTTGAGATAGGTGACGAAGGTTTCGGTCAGGTTGGTCGAAATCAGCCGGTGCGAGCTGTCATTGCCGAATGCATCCGCCAGCGGCTGCAGGAAAAACTGGTAAATTTCCGCCGAAAAAACATAGCAGATGCAGGTCGCCACCGCCCACACCGCGACCGAGCGCATCACCCGCCCGCGCAGCTCGATGAGATGGGCCATGAGTGGGGTTTCTTCACTCATAACACGCCGTCACCCCGTCGAATGACGGGGTCCACCTGTGCAGGAAGGAAGATGGATACCGGCATGCGCCGGTATGACAAGTGGGGGAAACGCACGCGATCACACATCCTTTTTCTCCACCATCACATCCGTGATTTTCTTCGCCTCAAGCTGCACCAGCTCGCTCACGTTATAGGCTTTTTGCGGCTTGCCTTCGAGGTCGATGATGGTGGTCATTTCCTGTTTCAAATCGTCGATGCCGACTTCGTCCATCACCGCATGCATTTGCTTTTTGAGGCCGCTATACAGCCCGCGCAGCTCGTGCATGAACTTCACCACATGGCGGATGACAACCGGCAAATCCTTCGGCCCGATGACGACCAGACCCACCACCGCGATCAGGAGTAATTCGGAAAATCCGATGTCAAACATCGAGGGCTATTTCTTGTCTTCCGGCGGGAGCACTTCCTGCTTGCCGTCTTTGGCATCGCCGCTGCCGCCCAGCTCATCGCGCAGGTTTTTGATGCCCTTGCCGAGGTCGCCCATGACTTTGGGCAGCTTGCCCGCGCCAAACAGGATGATGATGATGAGAAGAACAAGGATGAGATGGGAAAAGCTGAACATAAGACCTCTCAGTAATGCGTTGCCGCAGGCGTATCACGCCGCTCCGGCGACCGCAAGGAGCTGTTGCCACTCAGCGAGCAACAGCGCATCGTCGGTCGGCAGCTGGGCCGGACGCATGGCAGCAGCTAGCTCCGCGCGGGTGAGTGCTTGGCCGGAAAGCGGAATGCTATGGGCCGCAATCGCCTGCATTTCATCCATTTTCCCGTTGCAATGCAGCACCAGGTCGCAGCCCGCGGCCAGCGTTTGCTCGGTGCGCGATTCGTAGCTGCCGCCGAGCGCCTTCATCGACAGGTCGTCGCTCATCAGCAGGCCGTTGAAACCAATATCCGTGCGGATAAAATCAATCACGACCGGCGACAGCGTTGCCACCCGATTGGCATCAAGCGCGGTGTAGAGAATATGCGCGGTCATCGCCAACGGCAGGTCATTCAGTGCGCGGAAAGGCTTGAAATCGCTCGCCTCCAGCTCGGCGAGGCTGGCGCTCACCACCGGCAGCGCCTCGTGGGAATCCATCGTCGCGCGGCCGTGGCCGGGAATATGTTTCAACACCGGCAGGATGCCGCCATCCATCAGCCCGCCTGCCTGGGCGCGGGCAAGGCGCGCGACCGGCTCCGGTGCATCGCCAAACGCGCGGTCGCCGATGATGGCATGGCATTCGGCCGCCAGCACATCCGCCATCGGCGCGCAATCGGTAGTGATGCCCGCCGCGCGCAATTCCTCGGCGATCAGCCGTGCGTTGATATAGACCGCGCGCGCTGCGTTTTCGTGGGATGCCAATGTCAACGCCGGGGGATAAGCCCGCCAGTGCGGCGGCCGCAACCGCGCCACGCGCCCGCCTTCCTGATCGATCAGGATCGACGCAAACGGATGCGCCAGCGCCGCTTTGATGGAGGCCACCAACACCCGCAGCTGGGCCGGATTGTCGATATTGCGCGCAAACAGGATCACGCCATAAGGCTGGTGTTCCTCAAGAAACTCGCGCTCCGCATGCGAAAGCACCGTGCCTTCAATGCCGCAGATAAAGGATGAAATCCCGGTCACGTGCGGGCTACTTCACCGGCATGCAGGCCTGACCCTTGCCGCTGAGCGCGGCGCAGGCGGCTTTCGCATTGGCGACCGTGGTGCGCAAACGGTAGAAAGTGCTGCCGTTGACATCCGCTTTCACGATGGTCGGCGCGCCGTTGATCGTATCGCTGAATTTCCCGCTGATCTTTTTCCACGCCGCCTGGGCTTCTTCTTCCGACTTGAACGCACCCAGCTGGATCGTGGATGGGCCGGTCGCCGCGGTTGCCACCGCTTTCACCGGTGCAGCCTTCGGCTTCTCGACCGCTTTGGGCTCGGCCTCTTTCTTCACCACCACGGGGGCGGGTTTTTCGTTAATCATCTCCGGTGCGGAGAAGGATTTGGGCGCCACCTTCACCGGCGCAACCGCAGGGGCGGCAACCGGCGCAGGCGTTTGCGCGACCACGGTAGGTGCTGGCGTCACCGGGGCTGCCAGGCTTGGCACCGGCGTCACGGCGGCATCCACCGGATCGACTTTTTTTGCATCCGGGCTGGCGACAAAGGTTGTCGCCGCATTGGGGCTATTTTCGGAATCTTCGGTGTCCGCCGCGGCGACCGGATGCTCGGCATCGGGCAGCAGTTTTTCGGCTTGTTTGTCCGCATCGCTTGGCGCGATCACGTCGTAAATTGTTTTATCCTTGTTGGGGAATTGCTCGCCCTCAGGGTCCTGCGGCACTTCGCGGATCGGCGAACCGTCCGCTTCCACCGTCACCAACTCACCGGGGCCCGCGGTTTGCGTGCCGGAGTGGTAGGCATAATAAGCAAGCGCGGCAAAGCCGCCAACGGCCACTGCCAACACCATCCACGACATGGCGCGGCTGCGCTCGCTGGTGGGGGCTTCATCCATATCCGTGTAATCTTCGAGATCGGGTCTCATCGCAATTCCTCTACTGGTTCAACGCCACATACGTTCAGGCCGGAAGCTACAACAACGCTAAGCGCCCGCGCAAGTGCTAAACGCGCCGTCGTCTGCGCGGGATTTTCCGGTTGGATGAAACGCACGCCCGCATCCTTGCTCCACAGGCCGTGGAACGTCGCCGCCAGCTCCTGCAGGTAATAGATAATCCGGTGCGGCTCATGCGCCACCGCCGCCTGCTCGATCAGCCGCGGCCACCCGGCCAGCAGCTTGATGAGGGCAAGTTCCGCCGGTTGGTTAAGTAGCGTGAAATCCGGCGATGCATCCGCCGCCGCGAACGCTTCGGACATCTGCTCGCGCGCCATGCGCAGCACCGATTTAGCGCGGGCATGGGCGTATTGCACGTAGAATACCGGATTATCTTTCGACTGTTCTTTCACCTTATCGAGATCGAAATCCATATCCGCATTGGTTTTGCGCATCAGCATCACAAACCGCAGGATGTCCTTGCCCACTTCGTCCAGCACGTCGCGCGCGGTAACGAAATTGCCCGCGCGTTTGCTCATGCGCACCGGCTCACCGTTTTTGGTGAGG
This sequence comes from Pseudomonadota bacterium, assembly GCA_040384265.1. GTDB lineage: Bacteria > Pseudomonadota > Alphaproteobacteria > Rickettsiales > UBA3002 > QFOX01. The sequence goes on from JAZKJM010000005.1 coordinate 256,496, forward strand.
TGCACGAGCTGGCAGAGCTTGATATCGACCGCGACTTTATTATCCGAAAGCGCGGCGGCGCTGGCTTCCATGCGTTTCACATAACCGCCGTGATCGGCGCCGAACATATAAACCAGCACATCGAACCCGCGGGCGATTTTATCCATCGTGTAAGCGAGATCACCGGCGAAATAGGTGTAGGCGCCATCCGCTTTGGCAATCGTGCGGTCGGCATCGTCGCCAAACGCGCTGGAGCGAAACAGCAGCTGTTCCTGCGGCTCCCAGTCTTCCACCTTCTCGCCTTTGGGTGCTTCAAGCACGCCGCGATAGACGAAGCCCTTCTCCTCCAGCGCCTTAATCGCGACCGGAATTTTTCCACGCAGCGCCGCTTCCGACGTAAACACGTCATGCACAATGCCCATATCGGCAAGGTCCGCCTTAATCAGCGCCAGCATGCTTTCGATCGCCACGCTGCGTGCGACATCGATCTGCTTCTCATTTGGCGCGCGCAGCAGCGCTTCGCCATGCGTGTGCTTCAGCGCCTCGCCGACCGATTTCAGGTATTCACCCGGATACAGCCCCGGCGGAATGTCGCCAATCGTTTCGCCGCATGCCTCGCGGTAGCGCAGCAGCGCCGATTGCGCCAGCACATCCACCTGCGCGCCCGCATCGTTGATGTAATATTCCTTGGTCACGCTGTGGCCGGATTTCAGCAGCAGCGTCGCCAGCGCATCGCCATACACCGCGCCGCGCGCATGGCCGATATGCAGCGGCCCGGTCGGGTTGGCCGACACATATTCCACGTTAATCCGCTTACCCGCACCGATGGTGGAATTGCCATAGCTCGTCCCATCCGCCAGAATCGCCGGAATCACTGCCTGCCAAACGCTCGGCGTCAGCGTAAAGTTGATGAAGCCCGGCCCCGCCACGCTCACCGCGTCAATGCCATCCACCCCGCCCAGATGCTCGGCAATCTTATCCGCCATGTCGCGCGGCTTGAGCTTCGCCTGCCCCGCCAGCACCATCGCCGCATTGGTCGATAAATCGCCATGCGCCGCCTCACGCGGCGGCTCCAGCGTAATCGCCTCGGTTTTATAGCCCGCAGCCACCGCCTCAACAGCGGCCAGCACATGGTTACGGTAGGTTTCAAAGATGTTCATGATCGCCCTTTACATTCCGTCATTGCGAGGCCGCAGGCCGCGGCAATCCAGCGCGCCGCGTCCGCGGTGCAGATACATTTCCTGTATCCATCTGGATTGCTTCGCTATGCGCTCGCAATGACGCTCATTTATAAAGCGCTGTTCTAGAATGATTTTGGTGAGTTAGTCACGAAAAAATGATCGAAACCCTCAGCGCTTGCACCCCTGCCCGGTATCGGGCTTGCAGTTGGGGGTCGGGGATGGGCCATCCGGCGATGGGCACTGGCCGGATGCTTCGCGGGCGAGCACTCCGTCGCGCAGATACTCCAGCCGCTTATCAATCGGCAGATGACCTTTTGCATGCGCCAACGCATATTCCTCAAACGACAGAGGGCTCTCACGAGCAGCCAGAATCGTAAGATGGTAGGTAGGAATTATAGACGCTGCGAAGTTTCTGCCCATGCAGAGATCCATGGCGACATCATCGGCCTGTGTTTCAAGCTTCCGCTGTTCGAGGTCAGGCAACCGCACAAAATGTTTATGTTTTATGTGCCCCAACTCATGTGCAATCAGGCCAAGCACTTCTTCTTTGTCCTGACGATTTCCTGCCGGCGATAGGAGCAGCACATAAGAAACTCCCTCCACCGTTATACCGGCGCTAGCTTGCGGAAAAAAGCCCGTGAAGTACTCCACAAAAACTGGCTTCGGCGAGATATCGGCGGCAATCACCATCTTGTCAAAGGGCGCAACCAATTCCGGATCCGTCACACGCGGCAACATAGCCAGCTCGGCGTTTGTTAGGTGACGAAGCTGCTTTTCCGGCGATTGTGCGCCGGGTTTCTCTGCGGGTTTTTGCTCACCATCTGCCATGCCATTGCCTTGCTGCTCGTGGGCCTCCAGCATACTATGGCAATCATTAATATTTGATTAATTCGGCCCTAACCGCGCTCCCGCACATCGAAAATCCGCGCATATTCCTCCAGCGCAAACCGGTCGGTCATGCCGGCGATGAAATCGGCGATGACTTCGGCGGTGCGTTGGGTGCCGGCGCCATCTGTCTGGGCATACCAGTCGGTCGGCAGGCAGTTGGGTTCGGCGTGGAAGAAGCGGAACAGCTCGCCCACCACGCGCCGCGCCTTGCTGGTCATGCGGTTCACCTTGTAGTGGCGATACATATGCGTGAACAGGAATTTCTTGATCGCGCGATGCGCCTGTTCCATCTCCGGCGAGAAGGTCACCAGCTGCACGCCCAGCAGGCGCACTTGCTCGGCGGATGTTATCCCATGCGCCGCGATGCCTGCCTGCGTGGTCGCCAGCACATCGCCCACCATACGGTTGATGAGGCGGCGGATGATTTCGTGGCTCTGGCGCTGGAGCGATAAGGTCGGATGCTGCGAACGCGCCTGCGTGATCATGTCGCCCAGCAACGGCAAGTCAGCCAGATCATCCAGCGTGAAGAACCCGGCGCGCAGGCCGTCATCGATATCGTGGTTGTTATAGGCAATGTCATCCGCAATCGCCGCCACCTGGGCTTCCAGGCTGGAATATTGACCCAGCGCCAAATCCTGCTGCTGCGCATAGGCCTGCAGTGCCCGCGGCAACGGCTTGGATTGCGGCTGGCCGATCAGCGGCCCGTTATGCTTGGCGATGCCCTCCAGCGTTTCCCAGGTCAAGTTCAGCCCATCGAAATCGGCATACCGGTTCTCCAGATGGGTCAGGATGCGGATCGTCTGCGCGTTATGGTCGAAACCGCCGAAGCCTTGCATGGCCTCGTTCAGCCCGTCTTCCCCGGCATGGCCGAAGGGCGGGTGGCCCAGATCATGCGCCAGCGCCAGCGCCTCGGCCAAATCCTCGTTCAGCCGCAGGCAGCGGGCAATGCCGCGCGCCAGCTGCGCCACTTCCAGCGAATGGGTCAGCCGCGTGCGGTAATGGTCGCCCTCGTGGTTGACGAACACCTGCGTCTTATATTCCAACCGCCGGAAGGCGACGGAATGGATGATGCGGTCGCGGTCGCGCTGGTGCGGGCTGCGCATGCTGCATTCGTTTTCGCTCACCAGCCGCCCACGTGTTTTGGCGGGGTCGGTGGCATAGGGGGCAAGGTCGAAGCGGGGGTAATCGTTCATGCGGGCGAGGATAGCCCAGCCACCGCCCATGCGCAACTATTGCGATATAGCATCATCTGCACTATATTGGGCCCATGACAGCAACTTTCACCATCTCCGAATCGGCCACGGCGCGCATTGCGCATTTGCTGGCAAGCGAGCCCGCAGGCACCCGCCTGCGCGTGGCGGTGGAGGGCGGCGGCTGCTCCGGTTTCCAATATAAATTCGACTTCGACCCGGCAGCGCCGGGGGGCGATGATTTGGTGTTCGGGGCGTCAGCAGCGCCTGTTGTGGTGGATAGCACGTCGCTGCAATTCATCGGCGGGTCGATGCTTGATTACGTCGAAACCCTCGGCGCGGCCGCCTTCGAAATCAAAAACCCCCAAGCCAAAAGCAGCTGCGGCTGCGGGAATAGTTTCAGCATTGCGCTTTAGCGATCGTTTTCTAAGGTCTTCCAACGCCACCCGCAGCCTGCGCGGCTCTCGTTTGTACCGATTCCGCAAAGAATTTCTCTCTGACTTCTAACAGCGCTTTCTTGGTTGCTGGCTTATCGAGCTCATCTTGAAGAAATTCCACGATTTGAGGGGCAGAGCCATGTCGGGAAACGCCATGATCGCCGAAGTCAGGCCCCGTTATGCGTCGCGAAAGCGAGGGAACAAGATGTTCCCACACAACCGGCACAGAAAGCTTCTCTAACGCGCGTGGATCGCAAGTAAGCTGAATTTGATGGCTGCCGACGACAGTGGGAGGATTTTTACTCGCATACATGCCTGGAATAAAGGCGTTATCTGGGACCAATGCATTCCCCACAGCCTCGGCTATTGCTTCCACATGGTCTTTCAACCGGGGACAATTTTCAAAATCAATCGTTATCACTTTATTATCGGATGGCTCTGCTGCAACCCGCGACGTGTGCTTACCAATAGATTCAGCCGTTGCGGGCTCGATCTTTACCTTAATATCAAAAGGCCCTGTGTCTCCCTCATGACACCCATCAGACTTCCTGAAAAGATTGGTTGGCTCAAAAACGGCGTATAGCATGGCCTGGATTCGGCTTTCAGCGTTTTCTTGCTTCGGTATGATGAGTCCGTTTTTCATGGCATCGCTCCTTAACACGTGAATCATAGCAGCACGCTAATCCATTCAGTATTCATAAAGTGTGACAATTCCATGAAGATTGCCTCCGTAGCCCTATGGCGCTTTAGCGATTGTCATGCCAGCGAAAGCTGGTATCCATCTTACTGACTGGAGGCCAGCGTTCGCTGGCATGACAACTTAAAAGAAACGCCTCATGACCGCCATCACCATCGCCACCTTCAACGTCAATTCCGTCAAGGCGCGCCTGCTGAATTTGCTGGCGTGGCTGGATGCGTCGCGCACGGATATTGTGCTGCTGCAGGAGCTGAAATGCGTGGACGACGCCTTCCCCGCGATGGAGCTGGAGGAGCGCGGCTACAACCTCGCCATCCACGGCCAGAAAACCTATAACGGCGTCGCCATCCTCTCCAAATTCCCGCTGGACGATGTGACCCGCGGCCTGCCCGGCGACGATGCGGATGCGCAAGCGCGCTATATCGAAGCGGTCGTCAGCGTGCCCGGCGGCGCGCTGCGGGTCGCCAGCGCCTATGTGCCCAACGGCCAGGCGGTGGATTCCGACAAATTCCCCTACAAACTGAAATTCTACGACCGACTGCGCGAGCACTGGCAGGCCCAGCTGGCCTTCAAGGAAATCGCCGTGCTGGGGGGCGATTTCAACTGCGCCCCTGCCCCGCTCGATGTGTATGACGCGGCCGCGCTGGATGGCACCATCTGCTACCACCCGGCCGAGCGCGAGCGACTGCGCGCCTTGATGAATCTCGGTTTTTACGATGCGTTCCGCACCCTGCACCCGAGCGAAAAACAATTCAGCTGGTGGGACTACCGCGCCAACGGCTACGAGCGCGGCCACGGCATGCGGATCGACCATTTGCTACTCTCGGGCCTCGCTGCCGACCGGTTGACCGCCTGCCATATCGATGAAGTGCCGCGCCAGCAGGAAAAACCCTCCGACCATGCGCCGGTAGTATGCACGCTCACGCTTGCCTGATGGTGCGTCAACGCCGCGTGCTTACTGGCTATCCTTAAACCGCACGACGAATGGGAAATCGCTCTTTTCTTCCGGCACATCGAACGGGGATGGGCCGCCGCTGGCGCCGGGAACGGCGAGTTTCACAGTGTCGGTCGTGTTGGTGACGCTGGTATAGCTCAGCTCCTCGCGCGCGATCTGGCGGCTCGGCGGCAGTTCATAGGCGGCGGATGCCAGCGGCAGCACCTTGTTACGCCCAGTCGTTTTCGCTTCAAACAGCGCTACATCCGCACGTTTGAGGAAAGTCTCGGGCGTGTCACCCGGCTGCATGGTCGCGCAGCCAATGCTGATGGTTTTTTTGATCGGGCTATCGGGATGCGGAATCACGAATTCCGCACGCTCCACCGCTTTGCGTAGGCGTTCCGCCGCTTCATAGGCCGGGATCGCATCCGTCTCGGGCATCAGCACCACGAATTCCTCGCCGCCATACCGCGCCGCCAAATCCGCCGAGCGGATGGTGTTCACGATAATGGTCGAAAGCGCTTTGAGCACCTCGTCGCCGGCGTCATGGCCATAGGTGTCGTTGACGCTCTTGAAGTGATCCATATCCATGATGATGAGCGACAGGCTGCGGCCCTGCTCGTTCGCCTGGCGCACCAAGTTCTTCAAGTGGGTGTCGAGATAATGGCGGTTATACAGGCGCGTCAGCCCATCCGTCACCGCCATGGAGACTGATTCCTGATAGTTCGATTTTAGGGCTTCCTGGTATTTTTTGCGGCGGATCTGCGTTTTAATCCGCGCGAACATTTCGTTGAAATCCACCGGCGTCAGCAGGTAGTCATTCACCCCCAGCTCCAGCCCTTTGAGCATGAGATGCTGCTCGTCCTCATCCACCAGCATGATGATGGGCACATGCCGCACTTGCTCCAGCGCTTTGAACTGCGTCGCCAGGCGCAAACCATCGATATCCGCCAGCTGCGTCGAGATGAGGATGAGGTCGAGCGACGGTGCACTGCGGGCAAATTCCAGTGCCTGTTTATGATCCGAAAAATGCGCCAGCGTGTAGCCGCCCGCGGTCAACTTCTCGTTCATCCGGCGCACCTGCACCACGTCATCATCCACTAGCATCAGATTGCTGCCCGAGACATCGAGATTCAGCGAAAAATCGCTCGCGCTCATGCCCAGCTGCGCGCCGGATTTATCGCGCAAGCGCAGCTCGTCGATCAGCACCTTAATGCGCACCAGCGAGCGCACACGCGCGAACAGCGCCGTGTCGTTGATCGGCTTGGTGATGAAATCATCCGCCCCGGCTTCCAGCCCTGCCACCCGGTCGGATGGTTCGGAAAGCGCCGTCACCATGACCACCGGGATATGCGACACTTCCGGATCCTGCTTCAGGCGGCGGCAGGCCTCGAACCCATCGATACCCGGCATCATCACATCGAGCAGAATCAGGTCTGGTTTTTTGGCCTTGGTTTGTTCAATCGCCTCGTAGCCATCCTTGGCGGTGATAACATCGTAATATTCGTTGGTCAGCTTGGCTTCGAGCAGCTTGATGTTGGCAGGCACATCATCGACAACGAGTACGAGTCCGGTCACGGGAAAATCCTTTACGCGGTCGCTGAATGCGGTTCGAGGAACCGGCGAATGGTGGCCAGAAACACATCGATCGCGATGGGTTTGGAGAGATATGCCTCGCAACCGGCGGCCATGATTTTATCTTCGTCGTCCTTCATCGCAAACGCCGTCACGGCGATGATGGGGATATGTTTAATCGACCCGTCTGCCTTGATTTTGCGCGTAATATCGAGGCCAGAAATTTCTGGCAACTGGATGTCCATGACGATCAAATCCGGCATCACATTGCGCGTCAGGCTGATCGCCTCGATGCCTTCTTTGGTCTCAAACGTCTCGTAGCCGTTCGCGCCCAACAGGTCGCGAAACAGCTTCAGGTTCAGGTCGTTATCTTCGACAATCAGAATTTTCTTGGCCATGGGCGGCAGCTACCTTGTGTGTGTGGCTCAATATAATGAGTTTTTCACCAATTACCATGAAAATTGATAGGGTTTTAAAACTCTGATGGTTGAATTGCGTTGTTCCTTAAGCGCACACAGGCAAACAGAGCACACAGGAAAAATAGCTCTTGATTGCTAGCGCAACCAAGGCACTACTGTTTTTTTGTTTATTCGATGACCACAAAATAGAAAGTCAGCATACAATTATGAATATGCGCAAAGCTTTTTCGCTTGTAGAATTGTCTATCGTACTTGTAATCCTCGGATTGCTCGTCGGTGGAATATTGGCGGGAAGATCCCTGATACGCGCATCCGAGCTTCGAAGTGTCATGACCGAAGCAAGCAAATATTCATCTGCCGTTTTTTCGTTCCGCGACAAGTATTTTGCGCTGCCGGGCGATATGGCAAACGCAACCCAATTTTGGCAAGCGGCCACCGTCTGCCCCGGCACAAGTGTCAACCCAAGCACCGATAACAAAACATGCGATGGGAATGGTGATGGGCTGATTGGTGCCACAGGCTCAACAGCGTATGAGCGCTTTCGCTTGTGGCAGCAGCTCGCCAGTGCCGCGCTCGTTGAAGGTACGTTCACCGGCGTGCCTGGCTCGGCAGGGGGCTACCATGTGGTGCTGGGGCAAAATGCTCCGAACTCGCGCCTCACACCTTCAGGGTGGAGCGCCCTCAGCACGGCTGCAGCTGGCAATTGGCTGCAATTTGGGGTTGGCCAAGCGGCTAACGGTAGCAACAACGTTGCTGCGATAACGCCACCGGAAGCCTGGAATATTGATAGTAAAATGGATGATGGAAATCCCGGTGTCGGCAAAATCAGATCCAATCTTGCGCCATGTACGGATGGAGTGGCAGCCCCCAGTGGCGTCTACGTGCTATCCACAACGGATATCGCGTGTTCGCTGCAATTCTATATGATTCCATAACCTGCCGTTCTGGCTATTCTAGAAACAGCAGCTTTCTTAATGCGCCGCGCCCCAGTTGATGCCCTGGCCCACTTCCACCGTCAACGGCACGGATAGGGCCGCCACCTGCTCCATCGCGCGCTTCACTTCAACCGCAAGTGCCGCCGCCATATCGGCAGGCGTTTCGATTACCAGTTCATCATGCACTTGCAGCAGCAGTCGCCCGCGCGTACCGAGCAAATCCTGCACCGCCACCATCGCCCGTTTGATGATATCGGCCGCCGTGCCCTGCAGCGGCGCGTTGATCGCCGCGCGTTCGGAGAATTGGCGGAACGCACCGTTTTTCGAGTTGATGTCCTTCACATGCACCCGCCGCCCATAGAGCGTTTCCACATAAAGATGCTCACGCGCGAAGGCGATGGTGCGATCCATATATTCGCGGATGCCCGGATATTGCGCGAAATATTTCTCGATATAGCTCGCCGCTTCCTGCCGCGTAATGCCCAGCTGCACGCTCAGCCCGTGGGCGCTGATGCCGTAAATAATGCCGAAGTTAATCGCCTTGGCGCGGCGGCGCAGCTCGCTGGTCATCTGGTCGAGTGGCACGCCGAACATTTCGCTTGCCGTCAGCGCGTGGATGTCCGCGCCATCACGAAATGCCTGCCGCAGCACCCCGATATCCGCCATATGGGCGAGCAGCCGCAGCTCGATCTGCGAATAATCCGCCGAGAGAAGCACCTGCCCCGGCGGCGCGATAAACGCCGTGCGAATCCGCCGCCCCTCTTCGGTGCGGATCGGGATATTCTGCAAATTCGGATCGCTCGACGACAAGCGCCCCGTCGTCGTCACCGCCATCGCGTAGCTGGTATGCACCCGCCCATCGCGCGGTGAAATGGCTTTGGGCAGCGCATCCGTATAGGTGCTTTTCAGTTTGGAATATTGCCGCCACTCCAGCACCTTCGCGGCGATGAGATGGCCCTCTTCGGCCAGCGCTTCCAGCGTCCCGGCATCGGTGGTATAGGCCCCGGTCTTGCTCGATTTTTTGGCGCCGCCCAGCTGCAATTTATCATACAGCACTTCGCCGAGCTGCTTGGGCGAGCCCACCAAAAACGGCATGCCCGCCAGGTCGATAATTTCTTTTTCCAGCGCCATGATTTTGCCGCTGAACTGCGACGATAAATCGTTGAGGAATGCCGTATCGATGGCGATGCCGTTGCATTCCATCTGCGCAATCACCGCCACCAGCGGCCGCTCGATGGTTTCATACACCCCGGCCACGCGGTTGCTGGCCAATTGCGGCAGCAGCGCTTCATACAGCCGCAGCGTGAAATCCGCATCCTCAGCCGCGTAGCGTGTCGCCACGTCGATCGCAATTTCCGAAAAATTCTTCTGCTGTTTGCCGGTGCCGACGACACTGGTATATGACACCATCGCATGGCCGAAATAGCGGTCGGCGAGGAAATCCAGCCCCTGCGCATGCAACCCGCCGCTGATGCAATAGGACATCAGCATCGTGTCCGCAATCGGCGTGATGGTCGCGCCATATTTCTCCAGCACCACCGCATCGTATTTCAGGTTATGCCCCACCTTCAGCACCGCGGGATGGGTCAATAACGGCTGCAATAATTCCAGCGCGCGCGTGAGCGGCAGTTGCCCGGCGAGTAGCTTCTTTTCCGCCGTCACCGGCGCATCGAACAGGCTGCTTTGCGAGGTCACGGGCGCCGCCATTTCACTCACATGCCCCAGCGGAATATAGCAGGCCTTGCCCGCCGCCGTGCTGAGCGAAATGCCCACCAGCTCCGCATCCACCGCCTGCAGCGAGGTCGTTTCGGTATCCACCGCCACAATGCCCGCTTGTATCGCCTCTGCAATCCATTGCTGCAGTGCCGCTTCATCGGCAATGGTTTCGTAGGCCGTCTCCAGCGGTGTCCCTTGCGCCTTCACCAGCGCAGGCTGTGCTTCTTTGTGGACGACGGATGGCTGCGCGCCGCCCATTTTTTTCGCCAACGACGTAAAATTCTGCGCTTCGAGGAAGGCGATCAGCGCAGCGCTATCGAAGGGCTTCGTCACCAGCTCCGCCAGTGGTACCGGCAACGGGATGTCGCATTTCAGTTCCACCAGCGTGCGCGACAGCCGTGCGGCATCGGCATGCAATGTCAGCACCTCGCGCCGCTTGGGCTGCTTGATCTGGTCGAGATTGGCGAGCACCGCTTCCAACGTGCCAAATTGCGTAATCAGCTCCGCCGCCGTTTTCGGGCCGATGCTGGGCACGCCGGGCACATTATCGACCGCATCCCCAATCAGCGATTGCACCTCGATGACCTTATCCGGCATCACGCCGAATTTCTCGACCACCTGCGCGCTGCCGATGGTTTTGTTCTTCATCGGATCCATCATGGTGACTTCGCCATCCACCACCAGCTGCATCAAATCCTTATCGGAAGAAACAATCACCACCGCCTGCCCCTGCGAGCGCGCCGCATGCGCGTAGCTGGCGATCAGGTCATCGGCCTCGTAATTGTCCAGCTCAATCGCCGGGATCATCAGCGCCCGCGTCGCCTCGCGCACCAGCGGAAATTGCGGGATCAAATCGTCCGGCGTTTCGCTGCGGTTCATTTTATATTCGGGATAAATTTCCGAGCGAAACGTCGCACGGCCCGCATCAAAAATCACCGCGAGCATATCATGTTTATAGGTCTCGCGCAGGCGCAGCAGCATGGTCGTGAAGCCATACACCGCGCCCACCGCCGTGCCATCGCGCCGCGTCAATGGCGGCAAGGCGTGATAGGCACGAAAAATATAGCCCGAGCCATCGACCAAAATAAGGCGTGGCGGTGCTGCGTGATTTTCCATTGGTGCGGTCGCGTTCATTGGGCTAGAGCATAGCGCATGTTTCACCGTTAGAAAGCTTTAACGCCATGTCACCCACATCTCTCTCAGGCCCTGAGCGCGCACCACGCAGCGGCACCGTCAAACGCGCCGTTATTTTTCTGCACGGCTATGGCAGCAACGGCGATGACCTGCTCAGCATCGCCGATATGATGGACCTGCCGGACACGCAATTCCTCTCGCCCAATGCGCCGTTTGCCTTTGAAATCTATCCCGACGGCTACCAGTGGTTTGGCCTTGCCGACCGCGACCCGCAGCGCATCCTGCGCGAGATCGTCATCGCGACGCCGATCCTCAACGCGTATATCGACCAGCAACTCGCGCGCTTCAACCTTGCGCCGGAAAATGTCGCGCTGCTTGGCTTCAGCCAGGGTTCCATGATGGCAATGTATGCCGCCACCCGCCGCGCAAAGCCGCTCGCGGGCATCGTCGCCGTTTCGGGCGCGTTGAAAGATGCTGAATCGCTCGGCGAGCAAATCGCGTCGCGCCCGCCCATCTGCATCATCCACGGCGAGATGGATGATGTCGTGCCCTTCACCGCCATGGCGCATGCGGAAGCAGCGCTACGCGCCAACAACGTCCCGGTCGAAACCCACGCCCGCCCACGCCTCGGCCACGGGATCGACGAAGCCGGGATCGACATTGCGCAGGCATTTTTGAAAAAATCGTTTGGGCTATAATTACGCCGCGTCGCGGCCAACAGCATCCGCCACGCAGGCGAAGCCGTCACGCGCCAGCATATCCGCAAGGCCGCGATTAATCTGCGCGAACAGGCCGAAGCCCTGATAGACCAGCGCCGAATACAGCTGCACCAGCGACGCCCCGGCGCGGATTTTTGCATACGCATCCGCCGCGCTCGCAATGCCGCCGACACCAATCAGCGGCACCGCACCTTCCGTCAAGCGATACATTTTTCGCAGCACTTCGGTCGAAGGCGCAAAGAGCGGCTTGCCGCTGAGGCCGCCGGTTTCAGCGGCATGGCGGCTGCCCGCTACGGCGTCACGCGCGAGCGTGGTGTTGCTGACAATCAACCCATCAAGCGCGGTGCTGCGTGCCACATGCGCCATCGCGGCAAGCAGCGCATCGTCACAATCGGGCGCGATTTTTACGAACAACGGGCGGCGCGGCGCACCGGCTTGCATTAAATTCGCGCGCTCGGCCTGTAGCGCGGTGATCAGCGCATGCAGCTCATCCGTCGCCTGCAGTGCGCGCAGGCCCGGCGTGTTGGGCGATGAAATATTCGCGGTGATATAATCCACATACGGATAGAGCGCGCGCATGGCGGTCACGTAATCCGCAATCGCATCCACACTCTCTTTATTCTTGCCGATATTGCCGCCGATAATGCCGCCCGCGCGCCGTTGCGCCAGCCGTGCGGCGGCGGCGTCCACGCCTTCGTTATTAAATCCAAGACGGTTGATGATCGCTTCATGCTCCACCAGCCGGAACAGGCGCGGCGTTGGGTTTCCCGGCTGCGGGCGGGGCGTCACCGTGCCAATTTCAACAAACCCGCAGCCCGCGCGCAACGCGCCCTCGAAACATTCGGCATTCTTATCGAACCCCGGTGCGAGGCCGACCGGGTTGCTAAATTCAAGCCCCGCCACTTGCGTGCGCAGCGCCGCATCCTGCGCCGCAAACGGCGGCACCAGCCCGCGCTGCAACGCGCAGATCGCCGCGCGATGCGCCTTCTCGGGCGGCAGCAAAAACAAGGCAGGGCGAAGTGCAGCATAGAATGTCATGCCGCCAGCTCTATTCAATCCGGCGAGCAATGGGAAGGGGGAATCCTCTTCCCACCGACCTCTCGCTTGTCACCCCGTCGCATGACGGGGTCCATCGTCACCACCCCAAACAGGTGGCCCCCGTCGTTCGACGGGGTGACAGGCTGGAGAATATTCAACATTTCGTCATTGCGAGCGAAGCGCGGCAATCCAGTCTTACTTTCTTCTTTCAGCAAGCTGACAGCTGGATTGCCGCGCTTCGCTCGCAATGACGATTAAGTTAGAATGAAACTCAACCGTGAGCTCTAGCGCACCTTAATCACCAGCGGGTGCGACATCGCGGCTTGCATGACCTTCACGGGCCGCTGGCCCGGTGCGCTGCTGACGGTGGGTTGCGCGGTGTTCATCGCCATCGTGCTTGGCACGGCGAGTACGGCGAGAGGGTCAAACTTCATGCCGTTTTTGCTGATGCGGTAATCCAGATGCGCGCCGGTTGCCCGCCCCGTTGCGCCCACCGCACCGATGCGCTGTCCGCCACGCACGCGCTGGCCCACACGCACATCCTGCATGCTAAGGTGCCCGTAGCGGCTCAGCGTCCCATCCGCATGCTGGATGCCGATATATTTCCCGTAACGCGCATCGGTTTCCACCTGCATCACCTCGCCATCGGCGCTGGCCAGCACCGCGGTGCCAACGGGCGCGGCAATATCAATGCCGCCATGGAAGGCCTGATGGCCGTTAAACGGATCCGCCCGCATGCCAAAGCCCGAGGTGAATTTCTGGTTCGCGCCCATCGCCACCGGCCAGCCATGGCGGCCAAGACCGGTCACGCTGGAACTCGCCCGCCCGCTCATCGCATCACGGAACGAGGTCAGCGCCCCGCCGCTTGCCGGGTCGAACAGCGCCAGCACCGGATCCACCGTATCGCGGTTACCGGCCACCTCTTCTTCATCCGTCGCCGCCATCGCCGCATCCACATGCACCACTTGCGGTGGGCGGTGCACCGGCGGCAGCGCTTTCTCATTCTTGGCAGCAACCGTGTGCTGCGCAGGCACCGGCGCACTCTGCGCGCGGTCGATCCGCATAAACCCCTTATTCATTTGCGCTGCATCCGTGCGCAGCACGAACGGCGCGCGCGCGTCACTTTTCCCGCGCGCAGGCACAGCGCCCGCAGCGCCCGGCGGCAGTGCCGAACCGATGCCGCGCGCCTTGTCGAGCGCGATAAACCGCTTCGGTGTCGCCCCATTATCGGCCACCACCATAGGCTCCAGCGCTCCCGCGACGAGCGGCAGCAAGGTTATCCCCAGAGCGATGATGCGATGTTTCAAACCATTCCCCAAAAGGTGATCGTCAGGAGTATCCGTTGCCCGTTCATCGTTAGGTGAAGTCCGGACACGAACCATTTGCGATATAGTCATTTATGGATAGCAAACCCTATGCCATCCCAAGGCCTACAACCAAGTATATAACACGTGTTGCAAAGTTATCCACCAACTGTTGTAAACATATTTACATTGCGCGCTAAATATTGTCATTATGTTCGCTATCAACCCGTTACGGGCAAAAATAAGAATGACCATCCACGTGCGTACAGCAGCTTCCACTTTTCGCGCCACAGCCTTAGCCACGCTGGGTATGTTGCTCGCTGCCCCATGCGCCATGGCGTTTGACCCCTCCGCCGGTAGCGAGCCCACAGCCCCAACCACCGTACGCCTGCGCACCCCCGGCCGGGCCACCCCCTACACCGCACAACCGAAGCTTGTGTTCTCCGATAGCGTCGCCGCACCAGTGCCGAGCGCGCCTGTTTTGGCTGCTCCCGCGCCCGTTGCACCCGTCACCGCGGCCCAAAATGTCCGCTACACCCCGCTTGAAAACACGACCATTCCTGCTATCGCCCCGCTGGAGCCAATTACCCTGCGCCCACCGACCGGATATGTAGCAGAAGCGGCACCCGCTGCCCTGCCCGTCGCCGTCATCGCACCCGTCACCGCCACACCACCCGCAGTTGCATATATCGCCCCGGCACCCCTGCTCGCCGCCGCCAAGCCTGTTGGCTTGCCAGAGCCGCTGGCAGCGCCCCTCGCTGTCGTCGTGTCCACGGCCCCAGCCCCGGCCACCGAAGCGCTGTCCGACCAGACAAAAAAAATCTTCAGCACCATCCCATCCAAAATCGATACGGGGAAACCCGCCAGTGGCAAGCTCGCCATCAGCCGCATGAGCCCGGGCGTGCAGGCCCTGCCCCCCAAATCCAACAAGCCTGAAAGCTATGATGCGGCGGGCCTCAGCATCAAAGTCGCGCGTTCCGGCCTCGACAGCAATTTCGAGCTGAACCGCGCCTATACCGCGCTCAGCAACGGCGACAACGCCGCCGCCATCAGCATTTACCAGAGCGTTCTTGCCGCCGATCCATCCAATCAGGATGCGCTGTTTGGCATCGCCGCTACCTATCACCGTAATGGCAATATCGAGCAAGCCCGCCCTTATTACGGCCAATTGCTTAAAATCAACCCCAGCCACCGCGAGGGGCTGAACAACTTCCTCGCCCTCGCCAGCGATGAATCGCCGCAGGATGCGCTGGCAGAACTTGGCCGCCTTGAAGAGCGCAACCCGGATTTCAGCCCCATTCCCGCCCAGCAGGCCGTGGTGCTGAACAAGCTGGGTTATGCCGATCAGGCCCGCGAGAAGATGCTCCGCGCGATCGAGCTGGCACCCGAGAACCTGACCTATAAGTACAACCTCGCCATCATGCTCGATAGCAGCGGCCGTTACGAGGATGCCAGCGCCCTGTACCGCCTGCTGATCGATGCCTCGCTGAAGGGCGCCAAGCTTCCAGCCCCGCTGGCAACCTTGCAAAAACGCCTGAATTACATCACCGCCGCCACCGCCCAGCCGCGACCAATCGGCGGATAATCACGGATTTCTCTAAATTAACGAAGTTTTTACCCAACTCGCGTAGTTTAGTGATTCATAGACGGGGCTACACATGGAAATCACTGACCTTTTAATGGCGACGCATAAGAATAAGGCGTCCGACCTGCATCTTTCGACCAAGAACCCCCCGATCATGCGCGTCAACGGCGATATGCTGCCGCTCGACATGCCCTCCCTCAACGCCGAGGAAGTGAAGCAGATGCTTTACTCCATCATGACCGACCAGCAGCGCAGCGATTACGAGCACGATCTTGAGCTCGATTTTTCGATCAGCTTCTCAACCGATATGCGCTTCCGCGTCAACACCTTCAACACGATTTATGGCGCTGCCGCCGTGTTTCGTACCATCCCTACAAAAATCCTCTCGCTCGACACGCTCGGCGCGCCGGAAGTGCTCAAACGCCTGTGCCATTTGCATAAGGGCCTTGTGCTTGTGACCGGCCCCACCGGCTCGGGAAAATCGACGACGCTTGCCGCGATGGTCGATTACATAAACGCCAACTTCAACAAGCATATTCTGACGGTAGAAGACCCGGTCGAATTCATCCACACCCCCAAGCGCAGCCTCATCAACCAGCGCGAGGTCGGCGGCTCTACCAAATCCTTCGCCAAGGCCCTCAAATCCGCCCTGCGGGAAGATCCCGATGTCATCCTTGTGGGCGAATTACGCGATCTTGAAACCATCCAGCTCGCCATGACGGCGGCGGAAACCGGGCACCTTGTGCTTGGCACGCTGCACACCAGCAGCGCCGCAAAAACCATTGACCGTATCATCGATGTGTTCTCCTCGGACGATAAGGAAATGGTGCGCGCCATGCTTTCCGTGTCGCTGGAGGCGGTGATCGCCCAGACCCTCGTCAAGAAAACCGATGGACGCGGCCGCGTTGCGGCGCATGAAATCATGCTTGGCACCCCCGCCATCCGCAACCTCATCCGCGAGGCGAAAGTGCCGCAGATCACCTCGATGATCCAGATGGGGAGCAAGCTTGGCATGTGCCTGATGCGCGACTCGCTCAACAAGCTCTACGAAACCGGCGAAATCTCCGCCGACACGCTGCGCGAACTGCTCATCACCGGTGCCCAGTCGGAAGATGATGCTTCTTCGCTGGTACCTGCAGGCGCCGCCAAGCGCGCCGGCGGCGCACCCCAAAACTCCTTCTAGGACGACCCCATGAATACCGAACATATCAATACGCTGCTGCATGAGATGATCGACAAAAAAGCGTCCGATCTTTACCTTACGTTCGATTGCCCACCCGCCCTGCGCATCAATGACGATGTCGTGACCTCCAGCACCACGCCGCTTAACGATAGCGACCTCACCAACTATATCAGCCAATTGCTGACGCTGGACCAGCTCGACGAGTTCCGCTCCACCTTTGAGCTGAATCTCGCGCTCAACTTCAATGAAACCGCCCGTTTCCGCATCAACGTCTTCCGCCAGCAGGCGCATGACGGCATCGTTATCCGCCGTATCGAAACGAGCATCCCGACTGTCGCCTCCCTCGCCCTGCCAAATGTTTATGGTGACCTTGCGTTGATGAAACGCGGCTTGATCCTCATTGCCGGACAGACCGGTTCGGGAAAATCGACCTCGCTCGCTGCCATGGTCGGCCACCGCAACCGCAAATTGCCCGGCCATATCATCACGGTCGAAGACCCTATCGAATTCGTTCACACGCATGACCGCTCCATCATTACCCAGCGCGATGTCGGGCTCGACACCTATTCCTATTCGCTTGCCCTTAAAAACGCCCTGCGCCAGCGACCGGATATGGTCGTCATCGGCGAAGTGCGCGACCGTGAGGTGATGGAACAGGCGATTTATTTCGCTGAAACCGGGCATCTGTGCATTGCCACCATCCATGCCAATAATGCGAGCCAGACCATCGAGCGCGTCATCAATTTCTTCCCCGAGGATCGCCACGCCCAGATCCTGCTCAACCTGTCGCTCAACCTGAAAGCCATCCTCTCGCAGCGCCTTGTGCCCACCATCAGCGGCGGCCGCGTGCTCGCACTCGAAATTCTTCTCAATCGCGGCCTTATCAAACAGCATATCGAGCAGGGCAAAATCCGCCAGCTGCGCGAGATGATTGAAAAAGGCACCAGCGACGGGATGCAGACCTTCGACCAGCACCTGCTCAGCCTCTACCTGAAGAGTGTTATCACCGAGGAAGCCGCGATGGCCGAATCCGACAGCGCAGCGAACCTCAAGCTCATGATCCAGAATCACAAGACCGAGCATGTGAGCATGAACATCAACCTGCGCAAGGAAGCCCTCGGCAAGCCGTCGGATTTCTAGGGCCTGTTTACGCGTTTACAAAATCACTGACCGTCGGGCTAACTAAGCCGCAATTTTCGTGTGCGTCGGCTCGCCGATGGCTTTGAGGAAGGCGCGTTCCAGCGTCTCTTCCTTGAAGGTTGGCTTGAACGCGGCCGCGGTGCCCAGATAGACCAGCTTGCTATCATGGATAATCCCGATCCGGTCGCAAATTTCCTCGATGTCCGACAAAATATGCGAACTGAAGAACAGCGTCTTGCCTTCGCGTTTGGCCTGCAGCATCACCTCTTTCAGCTTGATGCGCGCACGCGGGTCAAGGCCGCTCATTGGCTCATCGAGGATCATGAACGGCTGGTCGACCATGAACGCGCCAATCAGGCCAAGCTTTTGGCCCATGCCTTTGGAATACGAGCCCACCTTACGGCTGAGCACTTCCGGATTAAGGTCGAGATCCGCCGCCAGCGTCATCGCTTTGTCCTTATCGAGCTTTTTGCCGTAATAGGAGAGCGCCAGCGCAAGATGCTCCATCCCTTTCAGGTAGCGCGACGGCGAGAATTTTTCCGGCAGGTAGGAAAGCAGCTCGCGCGCTTTTACTTTGTTGCTCGGCTCACCAAAAATCTGCGCGCCACCTTTATCGGCGACCGCAAGGTCGAGCAGGATTTTGATGAGGGTGGTTTTTCCTGCCCCGTTGAGCCCGACCAGGCCGAAAATTTCACCCGGCTTCAGTTCGAACGACACATCGTCAAGCACCAGCTGCTTACCGTAGGATTTGCTGACATGGTCGACGACCAACGGGCTGTTTACTTCGGCGTTCATACATCGCTCCTTGTGTTAGAAACTCAGCGTCATTGACGCAGGGGTTGATTAGGCAAGCTGAAGGTTGGTGTTGCCGGCAAGGTCACATCCGGCATCAGCGGGTTGGCCGGGGCGGGTTGTGGTGCAGGCAAGGCCTGCCCTTCCGCCGGTGGCGCGCTGGTAATGTTGATCGCGGTCGACGGCGCATTGACCAGCGGCTTCAGCTCAGGGCTATCAACATACCCTTCGAACACGCTGAAATAGGCCACGCCGAATGACTGGTTGGCGTGCAGGGTGAAGGTCACCATCCCCGTCTGATCATCGATCCCCACCCGCTGCGCGGTTGAAAGCTTGTTCTTGAGTGCATCCGTCGGCGCAAAAAGCTTCTCCGATTTGCGGCGGTGCAGTGCCACCGCGTAACTTGGCAGCCAGGAGAACGTCACGCTATCCGCACTGGCGCGAATCACGTTTACATCCGTCGTATTCTTCGCGGCGGTAATTTTATGGCCGCTTACCCATATCGACCAGTCGCCTGCCGAACGGTAGGCGATGCTCGACAGGTAGAATACCGGATAGTTCTTCGGCTCGGCAATGATTTCGGGCGCCGCCGCCTGCGTGTTAATGCCGACGACCGTCGCTGCCGCAGCACGTCCCTGCGATTTCAGCGCTTCGTAGCTGCGGATGGCGTCTTTCATCTGCTCGACCTGTGCGGGCAGGAACAACACACTCACATTCGAGCGGCCGTAGGAATAAACATCCTGCGGGTCATCGTCATCGGCCGGGTTATTGGCCATATCCGTATAGTTCTGGGGCACTGCGGGCAATGCGCCGGTTTGGGGCGCCGCCGCAGTTGGCGGTGTTGGCGCACCAACCGCTGCCGGGGCTGGTACAGCCGCAACCGGAGCAAGCGCAGCGGCAGGTGCCGCAACGGGTGATGACGGCAAATTCAGCGGCGGCAATGCCTGGGCACCGGCAGCGGGTGCAACGGTTGGTGGGGCAACCGGCGGCAACTGCCCCGTCGCTGTTGGCGGCAGGGTCGGCAAGGATTTAGCGGGCGGCACCATCCCGGCGGGCGCACCCAGCGGCGGCAAGGTTGGCGGGGTGGCATGATCCGCACTCCCCGGCAGCGGTAGCGGTGGCAGCCCGGTAATCGGCGCAGGCTGGGCGAACGCGGGCGAGCCTGCCAGCAGCATCACCGCAAGCCATAACCCAAGGCGCTGTGTCATCTGTGGCGCCATCATTGCCCCGGCACACTGGCTGGGGTGGCAGGCGCACCGGGCGCAGCATCCGCTGCTTTTGGCACCACGCCGATCTGGCTGAATTCGATTTTACCTTCCACCTGCATCGGCAACTGGCCGCCGCGCAGCTGGCTGATCGCCGCATCATCCATATCCTTGGTGCGCTTCAGCTGCAGGCTCTCGATACGAATCAGCCCAGGCGCGGTACGCTGCAAATCATCGATAAAGGAGAAAATATGCACGTCCGACACGGCCTGTATGGTGAGCGACATGCGCGGGCGCACGGTGATATTGAAATTGAAGTTTGCAAGTTCTGCCTTATCCGTCGGCAGCTCATCCGCACGGGTGAGTGTGAACTGGCCGAATCCATACTGGCCCTTTGCCTTGCTGAGCACGTCCTTCAGCGTTTCAAGGCTGGAGCTGAAATCGGGGCTGGGCCGGTTGAGCTGGATCGCGACGAAGCGCTTTTCTGCCTCACCGGATTTGTTGAGCTGGCTTTTCAGGCTGGTCAGCATCCCGCTATCGCTGGCGTATTTGCTCTCCGCATCCGTCTTGCGCTTGTCGATATTGCCCGAAATCATCGATACTGCCGCAAATACGCCACCCGCCGCGGCGACAACAATCAACGCCATGATGGTCATGCGCACGGTTTGCTTGGTCAGCTCTTTATATTTGTTCATACGCCCTCCCCCGGTTCAGGCATACCCGCTCCGGCAGGCGTAGCGCCCGCTTTCTTTGGCCCCTTGAACTTGATGGAGATCACGCTATTGCCCTGAATGCTGGCGATGGGCGCACTTGCCGCATCCACCGAAATATCTTCGCTCTTTTTCTCGTCTTTCTGCCATGGAAACGGCTCGACGGTGACGTCATATTCCGTCATTTTTGCTTTGATATCTTTCACCAGCAGGTTCGCATTGCGGGTGAGCGCCTCGGTGCTATTGAACTGCCCGCCCGAGAAATCAAAATCAACCCGAATATCGAGCGGCAGCGTGCCAGGGGCTGGCACCGCGGCGCCTTTGGTCATCACCGGAATGGCGTTATCCCACATCATGCCGACAAGGCGGTGCTGCGGGGTGACGAACGGCGCCATTGCCTGCGCAAACTCGCTGGGCACCTTGGCGTCCTTGAGGTACGCGTCATATGCCGCAACAATGGCTGACTTCAGGGCCATATCCTTGTTGAGTCCGCCGACAGACTTCTTGAACTTATTGAGATCGGCCTGCAGCGCGGCCGTCTTTGTTTCCGCCTCTGAAGCCGCCGAGGAGTTGACGATCATATTGACCACCGACATCCCGCTGAGGCCAAGCAGCAGCACAACCAGCAACGCTGCCAGCGCCCGGATGCCGATACGCGCCTTGTAGATTTTGTTGAGCTTTTCGAGATACGCGGTCGAGAACGCCAGTACCGGCTTCTTGGTCGTGCCGAACGAGGCCGCCATCACCACATCGCCAAAGCGATCCGCCGATAAGGCCGCCTGCTCCAACTGCAACGCTTCCGCCACATCCAGCGGCGTCAACACCTGCACCCGCGCAAAACCGAAACGGTTGAGATCCAGCGAATCGATCACGTCCTGCGAAATAATCACCGTCGCGTCGAGGTCGCTATTTTCGTTGAACCCAAGGCGTTTCAGGTACTCGATCGTATTGATAATTTCCTGCTCGATATTCCCGGCAATGACTGCCGGGATCGCATCGTCGATCGCTTGGCTGACGCGGGTGAACATGAGGCGATTTTCGTTGAACACGACCTGACGGAAGCCCGAAACCTTGTTATGCGAAATCAGCAATTGCCATGGTTGCGGCTTGGCGCCACTGAGCTGCCTGTTAAGCGCCGCGAGGTAATTAGCAGCCTCGACCGGTGCGAGGTAAACCCCACTCATCGGGTTGGGCAACTCGACCACGAGGTTGAGCCACTCCGCCATCAGCGGCGTTTTTGCCAGCGAGATCAGCAGGAAATTCCATTCCTTGCGGCCTGTTTTATCGCGCCCGAGCGGCAGGTAGCCCTTTAAATCTTCCGCCTGGAAATCACGATCGAGGCGGCGCTGCACAAGGCCACCCACTGACAGCGAGCTGACCGGCGGGAAGGACTGGCGCACATATTGCTGGTCGAGCACATCCGCCAGCACCAGGAACGGCACGTTCGCGTTGGCGCGCATCAGCTCCACCATCGCTTCCGTATGCGACGGCTGCGGCGATGGCGCGAACAAACGGCGCACCACCTTCGTGCCATGCAGGAAGACAAGGATTGCCCCCTCATCGCCGATAATCAGGACAAAGCGGCGGCTGCGGGTGGCTTTCGCCCGTTTTGCGGCAACTGACCCGCGCGTGCGCCCACGGCGCTCTGCGCGCTGCGTATCATCCCCGGATCGTTTTTTTAAGTTCAGCGCCATGCGTCCTAGAACTTCATCTGTGAGAAGGATTGATATAACGGCCCGAATACAGCGGCGATCACCCAGAAGATTAATCCGCCCATGACCATCGTCAACAGCGGCTGGATCATGCCGACCATCGCCTCGACCGAGTCGTTCACCTCGCGGTCGTAGAAGAATTTGATGTTCGTCATCGCGTCGTTCATGTTACCCGAGTCCTCGCCCACCTTGAACATGCGGATGACCAGTGTGGGGAATTGGTTCGATATGCGCAGCGAGGATGTCAGATTATTTCCCTCGACGATACTGCGATGAACGATATCCACAGATTCTTTGATGACCCGGTTTTTAACCACATCGCGCGCCGCAATCAGCGCCTCGGGGATGTTAATGCCGCTTTTGAACATCACCGAAAAGAAGTGGGTGAACCGCGCAAGGTTGATCTTGCGCACGGTCGGCCCCAGCACCGGCAGCTTGAGCAGCATATTATCCATCCAATAGGCGAACGGCTCCATCGTGCGGTAGAGCATAAGGGTCAACATCGCACAGCCAATGGGAATCCCGAAAATCAGGTACCAGTAGTTCTGGAATGCCTCCGATGTATAAATAAGCGCCCGGGTATGTAGCGGGATGTGGAACCCCTGCTCGGTGATGAATTTCAATAGCTTGGGCACCACGGCAACCATCAGGATGGCGATCACCAGCGACATTACCACCAGCAGCACCACCGGATAGGTCACGGCCTTTTTCACCTTACGGCGCAGGTCGTTGGTCCATTTCATATGCAGCGACATATTGACGAAGGATTCAGTCAAATTCCCGTTCTTCTCACCCGCCGCGATGAGGCCGACAAACACCTCGTTAAACACGCGCGGGTAGGTGGCCAGCGATTCCGAAAGCGAGTGGCCGGTTTTCACCTTTTCCAGCACGTCGGTCATAATGTCGCGCAGTTTGGTGGAATCGGTCGAGTCGCGCACATCTGCGATGCCTTCATGCACCGGCACCCCGGCACGCGAGAGCTGCTCCAAATGCAGGCAGAGAATGATCATATCCTTCAGCTTGATGCGCGAGCTTTTGCCCGCTTTGCGCGATTGCTCGCGGTAGCGGATGAGGTCGAGCCCGACTTCTTTTAACCGTGTTTCAAGGTCGATTTCATTCTCGGCAACCATGGTGCCTTTGATGGTGCGGCCACGTTCATTCAGCGCGCTATAGGCGTATTGCGACATAAAACCCCATCAAAAACAGGCACACACGCGGCCCGCGAAACCCATTCGGGGACGCTATTATAATCGGTCGGTAAGGTCTACCGTATTAATCAGCTCGGGGATATCAATCTCCCCCGCCAACACTTTACTGATGCCATCTTGCACCATCGGCACGAAGCCGTTTTCCAGCGCGTATTCCAGCATGTGGTTACGCGTCGCCTTGGTCGCAATCAGCTCATCCAGCCCATGGTCAATCCGCAGGATTTCATGCACGCCCATCCGGCCTTTATAGCCCTTGAAGCCGCATTTTTCGCAGCCCACCGCGTCATGCACCACCGGCGGGTTGGTGGCATCGAGGCGCATAATGCGGCATTCCTCCGCCGTCGCGTGGCGCGGCGTGCGGCAGGATTTGCAGAGTTTGCGCGCCAACCGCTGCGCCATCGTGCAGATCAGCGAGCCCGCCAGCAAATGCGGCGGCACGCCGATATCGCCAAGGCGCGGGATGGTCCCCAGCGCATCGTTGGTGTGCAGCGTCGTATAAACCTGGTGCCCGGTCAGCGCGGCGCGCACGGCCATGATGGCCGTTTCCTCGTCACGCACCTCGCCGAGGAAGATGATGTCGGGATCCTGACGCATCAGCGATTTAATCCCCGATTGGAAGTCGATGACCCCCTCGCGCACGTTGGTCTGGCGAATCAGCGGCAGCTGGTACTCGACCGGGTCTTCCAGCGTCATGATGTTGACATCGATCGAGTTGATATAGCTCAGCACCGAATAGAGCGTCGTGGTTTTCCCCGAGCCCGTCGGCCCCGTCACCACGATAATGCCCTCGGGCCGTTTGATACAGCGCTTGAGCAGCTCAAGGTTATGGTCCGAGAAGCCCAGCATCTCGATCGGCACCAGCGATTTGGATTTATCGAGAATACGCAGCACCACGTTTTCGCCATGCACCGTCGGCTGGGTTGCCACCCGGAAATCGACCTCGCGGCCAAGCGCGACCATGCTGATGCGCCCATCCTGCGCGCTGCGCGTTTCGGCGATGTTCATGCCGGACATGATTTTAATCCGCACCAGCACGGCGGGCCAGTAATCGCGGTGGAAACTGCGGATCTGCTGCAGCGAGCCATCGATCCGGTAGCGCAGGCGCAGGAACGAACCTTCCGGCTCAAAGTGAATATCCGAGCAGCCTTGCTTGATCGCATCGACCAGCAGCGCGTTCACCAAACGTACGGTCGGGTTGAGATAGCCCTCTTCGCGTCCATCCAGCTGGGTTTTCTCGCGGATGCCGGTTTCAATCTCGCGCAGCACCCCGTCAATCGACAGGTCGTAATCGTAATAGCGCTCGATCAGCTCGTTGATTTCCGTTTCGGTACAAAAAATCGGGATAATTTTTGCCGTTTTATCGAGATGGCGGCGCACCTGGTCGATCGCCAGCACGTTGTACACATCCACCATCGCAAGCTTGATGACCGAGCCCGTCTGCTCCACCGGAATCACCTTGTTGCGCAGGCACACATCGCGCGGCACTTGCGCCAGCAGGTTGGTGTCGAGCATGGTCGATTTGGCATCGAACCGTTCCGAACCCGAGCTTTCCGCCAACACCTCACCGATCGCCGATTCGGTGATGAAGTTCATCGAAATCAGGACGGCGCCGAGTAGTTTTTTGGATTTGGCCTGCTCGCGCAGCGCGATTTCGAGCTGATCTTTCGAGATGAGCCCCAGCGCAATCAGCTTCTCGCCGATGCGCATGGGCTTGGCTTCGCCGGGCTTTTTGCCAAGGCCACTTTCACCGGGCGCATCCTGCGCCAACACAGGCGCAGCAACCGGGGCCGCAGCTACCTCCGGCTCCCGCACCACGCGCGTCTGCGAAAGAAAATCGCCTTCTGTCGAATCCATTACGCTCCCATATCACGGGCCATTTGCAAATCGAAACGAATTCACCGGCCCATTAATATAAGTCTATAGTCGTCTTTTCACAATTGCCTGCAAGTAATTTGACTGTATTCACAATTAAAGTTCACTTTATCTGTCAACAGTGTGGTGTTTTTTCTGGCACGCGGCCGTGGTTTTCCGCTACATGCATGCGCATGGATGCCACGTTCTTCGTTCCGCTTGCTTACGGTGCAACCGCCGCGTTGCTGGGCTTGCTTTGCCTTGCGACATGGGCCCGTGCCCGCGCCGTGCGTGCGCAAACGAAGGCCACCGACCCATCATGAAGCCCAAACATAAACGCCTGCTGTTCGTGTTGGGCTCGCTTGCGGTCATGGGGCTTGCCGCCACCGCCATCCTTATCTCTTTCCGCGACAATATGGTCTTCTTTTACACTCCCACCCAGCTCAACGAAAAACGCCATGAGGCGCGCTTCGATGCTACCCGTGCCTTGCGCATCGGCGGGCTCGTCAAGCATGGCAGCATCGTGAACACGCCCGGCGGCATCCGCTTCACCATCACCGATCTCACGACCGATATTCCCGCCAGCTATCGCGGCCTTGTGCCCAGCCTGTTTCGCGATGGGCAGGGCGTCGTCGCCCAGGGCGTGCTCGCGGCGGATGGCAGCATCACCGCCGCCACCATCCTTGCCAAGCACGACGAAACCTACATGCCGCGCGACGTGGTCGATGCGCTGAAAGCCTCCGGCAAATGGCAAGGCGGCGCGCCATGATCCCCGAGCTTGGCCAATTCTGTCTGGTGCTGGCGTTTGTGGTCAGCCTGTTGCAAGCGGGGGTGCCGCTGCTGGCGCGCCTCAACCGCCCGCACGCGCTACTGCACCTCACCAAACCCACCGCGACGGCGCTTTTCCTGCTCATCAGCGGTGCGTTTTCGGCGCTCATCGCCTGCTATGTGCTGTCGGATTTTTCGGTGCTCACCGTGGTGCTCAACTCGCATACCAGCAAGCCGCTGCTGTATAAAATCGTCGGCAGCTGGGGCAATCACGAGGGCTCCATGCTGCTGTGGATGTGGGTGCTGGCCGCCTGCGGCTTCCTCGTCGCCTACCTGCGCACGCACGACACCCAGCTGCGTGCCGTCACTCTCGCTGTGCTCGGCCTCATTTCCGCCGGGTTCCTCGCCTTCATCCTCTTCACGTCCAACCCCTTCCTGCGCGTCTTCCCGCCCCCGGCGGATGGTGAAGACCTCAACCCCCTGTTGCAGGATATCGGCCTCGCCTTCCACCCGCCCACGCTTTACATCGGGTATGTCGGCTTCGGCATTGTGTTCGCCTATGCGATTGCGGGCCTGCTGCTCAAACGCATCGACGCCAACTGGGCGCGCACCGTCCATCCGTGGATTTTGCTGCCGTGGAGCTTCCTGACGCTGGGCATCGCTGCCGGTAGCTGGTGGGCCTACCGCGAGCTGGGCTGGGGCGGCTGGTGGTTCTGGGATCCGGTCGAAAATGTCTCGCTGCTGCCATGGCTCATCGGCACCGCGCTGCTGCATTCCAACATGGTGCTGGAGCGGCGCGGCCAGCTGGCGCGCTGGGTGGCGCTGCTCGCCATTCTCGCTTTCACCATGTCGCTGATTGGCACCTTCATTGTGCGTTCGGGCCTTATCACCTCGGTGCATGCGTTCGCGGCGGACCCCACGCGCGGCATGTTCATCCTTGCTTATATTGTGGCGACCAGCGGCGGCGCGCTGCTCGTTTATTCCTTCGCGCAGATGAAACCGGCAAAGCCCGTGGCGCTGCTGTCGCGCAGCGGGTTTATCCTCATCAACAACCTGCTGCTGGTGGCGGCGGCGGGCATTGTGCTCATCGCCATTCTTTATCCGCTGGCCCTCACCTTGCTGAAGCTGCCGGGCATTTCAGTTGGCCCCGGCTATTTCAACGCCACCTTCCTGCCCGCCACTGCCGCGCTGCCGCTGCTGGCCGCCCTCGCCCCGCTGATGGCGTGGGATGTTACCACGCGTGACCAGCTGCGCCGCCTCACCATGGCGCTGCTGCCCGCCGCGCTCGCCGGGGTGCTGATCGCCCTCGCCTTGCTCTCGCCTACCTCCGCATTGCTGTGCATCGCCCTTGCGGTCGGCGGCTGGCTGTTGCTGGGCACCGCGCGTTACCTCCAACGCATGCGCGCCGCACAGGTGGCGCTGCTCTCGCCCATCGGCCTGCGCCACATCGCCAGCGGCTGCGCCCATGCGGGCCTCGCCATTTTCATCCTCGGCATGGGCTTCACCGCGACGCTGAAACAAACCTACGAAGCCCCCCTCAACGCCCGCACGCCGATGGTGATGGGCGCCTACACCCTCACCGTCATCAAGGCCGAGCGCAGCGAGCAGGATAACTATATCAGCCGCCGCGCGACCATTGCCGTTGCCCATCACGGCCGCGCCATCACCACCCTGACGCCGGAGCTGCGCTACTACCCCGTGCGCAGCATGCAGACGACGGAAGCCGCGCTCTATTCCACCCCGCTGCATGATATTTACATCGTGCTGGGCGAAGCCAACTACGCCGCCAGCAAGGAAGAAACCGCCCTTGGCATCCGTATGTATGTTACCCCCGGCCAGCAGTTCATCTGGTTTGGGTTTGTGCTTGCCGGGATCGGCGGATTTATCGGCCTCATCGCCGCACTCAAACGCGCAAAGGGAGATCACTGATGCGCCTGAATTTTTTCGTTCTCATGGCACTGGCCTTTGTGGTCATCAGCACGCAATGCAGCAAGCGCGGCCCCTCGGAGAATGATCCGTTCCCGGCTCTCACCCTTGCCCCGTTAAGCGGCGGCAGCGCATGGTCGCCCGAAATGCTGAAAGGCAAAACCACGCTCATCCAGGTTTTCGCTGCATGGTGCCCGCATTGCGCCAACGAGATGGACGACCTCGCCGCCCTCAAAAAACGTTTCCCCAACCTGCAGGTCATCGGCATTTTCTGGAATGATGAACCGGCGAATTTGAAGCCGTTCCTGCAACGTTTCGGCAATCCGTATGACAGCATCTGGCGCGATACAAACGACAGTGTTAATCGCCAGCTAAAAATCCCCGGCGTTCCCGCTATCTATGTGGTCGATGGCACCGGCGTTATCCGCCAACACTATAAGGGCGCGCTTCGCCCGGAAGTGCGCGATGCGTATCTGATCCCCTATCTTGAACTGCAGCAACCAAAAACCGAAACCATACGGTAGCACCATGCGCCTCGCCCCTGTCCTCATCTTCATCGTCCTCGCTGCATTGCTTGGCATTGCGCTCACCCGCCAGAGCGAGCCCGTCGCCCCCGGTGCCGCGACCGATAAGCCCTTCCCCAGCTTCGCCCTCACCGCGCTTGATGGCACCACACAGTGGAGCAGCGATGCGCTCAAAGGCCAGGTCACCGTCATCAACGTGTTTGCCAGCTGGTGCGCGCCCTGCGCCGAAGAAATGCCCCAATTCGCCGCGCTGAAAAAGCAATTCCCCACCGTTCGCTTCGAAGGCATCGCCTGGAACGACGACCCCGCCACCTTGAAAAAATGGCTGGCGACAAACGGCAACCCGTTTGGCACCGTCTGGCTCGACCCCAAGGGCGACGCCACCATTGCGCTGGGCATCAAAGGCATTCCCGAAACCTTCGTGGTCGATGGGCAGGGCACGCTGCGTTACCGCCTGCCCGGCGTGCTCACCGCGGATTTGGCCACGGGTGAATTTGCGCTGCTGCTAACCGCGCTGCAAAACGCCAACCAGCTGCAGGGGATCGCCCATGGGCGTTAAGCTGCGCACGCTGCTGCTCGCCCTCGTTTTCAGCGCCAGCGCCCATGCCGCCAGCATCGAGCGCCCGCTGAGCGACGCCGCGCAGGAGCAAACCGCGCGCCATATTTTTCACGCACTCAAATGCGTCGTCTGCGAGGGCCAGTCGCTCGCCGAATCCGATGCCGTGCTCGCCCGCCAGATGCGCGACCATGTGCGCAGCATGATCGCGCAGGGCAAAAGCGAACCTGAAATTCTTGAGTATTTCCGCGCCCAATATGGCGACCAGATACTGCTCACCCCGCCGCTGCAGCGTAGCACGCTGCTGCTGTGGCTCACCCCGCTGCTGCTGCTTGGCATCGGCATCACCCTGCTACGCCGCATGACCCGTGGAGACCGCCCATGACCACCCATTTTATCGGCTTCGCCCTGTATCTGTGCGTCAGCGCGCTGCTGCTGATTGTCTGCCCGGTGATGATGCACCCAACCCTGCCGCGCCACCGCAAGCTCATCATCAGCGCTATCGCGTTTTTCGTTGTCGTTCCGCTAGGTTGCGGGATTTACGCCCTCATCGGCGCGCCGGAAATGGCCGCTGCTTAATCGGCAATCGCCAGTTGGCATCGGCGCCACAACCATGTATAATGCGCGCAGGATTGAACGCGCCCTTGATGAAGGAGATCGCCATGCATACCGACCGCATCCTTTTTGTTCTCACCTCCGCCGACCGCATGGGCAACGCGCCCGAGCCCACCGGCTCCTGGCTCGAAGAAATCGCCGCGCCCTATTACACCTTCCTCGATGCGCGGTGCGAGATCACCCTCGCGTCACCCAAAGGTGGCAAAGCGCCGCTCGATCCGAAAAGCTTCGCGGAGGAATATACCAGCGCCTCCACCCGCCGTTTCGATGCGGATGCCACAGCGCAAGCAGCACTCGCCACCACCACGCCGCTTGCCACCATCGACGCGGATGATTACCACGCCATTTTCTTCGCCGGTGGCCACGGCACGATGGCGGATTTCCCGACCGATCCCATCGTCGCCAGCGTCATCGAGCAATTTTATGCGGCGGGCAAACCTGTTTCCGCTGTGTGCCACGGCCCGGCCTGTTTCATGCGCGCGCGCAAACCCGCCGGCGAGCCGATGATCGACGCTCACCGCTTCACCTGTTTTACGGATGAAGAAGAAACCCTCGTCGGCCTGCATGAAATTGTGCCGTTCCTACTTGAATCGAGCCTTGCGGCGCTTGGTGGCATTCCGCAACGTGCCGCACCGTTTGCAGCCAATGTGGTGGTGGATGGCCAGCTCATCACCGGCCAGAACCCGGCCTCCGCCATCCCGGTCGCCGAAGCCGTCATCCACCAGCTGCGCACCCGCCAGCAGGAACGCAGCGCGGCATAGCCCAATATAGTTTTGTTTTCCCGGTGGACATTGCCCAATCGCCTCCCTAAGTAATGGGCATGACATCGATTAAACTATTAGTGAGTCGGCGCTTTGGGGCGATGTTTGCCACCATGGCGCTGGGCGCGTTTAACGACAACTATTACAAAAACGCCCTCATCATCATCACCACCTACCATCTCGCCAAACAAATGGGGATCGAAGCGGCGACGCTGCTGAGCATTGCATCCGCGTGTTTTATCCTGCCGTTTTTCCTGTTCTCGGGCTTCGCCGGGGAGCTGGCCGACCGCATGCCCAAGCACCAGCTGGTGCGCATTCTCAAAGCCACCGAGTTCGTGCTTATCATCATGGCCAGTGTCGCGCTGTGGCACCAGCATGCATGGTCGCTGCTGACCATCCTGTTCCTGCTGGGCGTACAGGCCGCATTTTTCGGCCCGGTGAAATACGCCATCCTGCCAGAGCTGCTCGCCAAGGATGAGCTGCTGCAAGGCAACGCGATGGTCGAGGGCGGCACCTTCCTTTCCATCCTGCTTGGCACGTTGATCGGCGGGTTGCTGATCCTGCAGCCCAACGGCAACGAGATCGTCGCCACCACCCTCATCGGCGCAAGCGCGCTGGGCCTATGGGCAGCGTGGCGCGTGCCCGTCACTTATGTCAGCAAAAAAGAGCTGCGCATCAATTACAACGTGTTCCAAAGCACCTGGCGCATGGTGCGCCACGCCTTCGAAAATCCGGGGCTGATTTTCCCCATCCTCGGCATCTCGTGGTTCTGGTCGATCGGCGCGACCTACCTCACCCAGCTGCCGGTATTCACCAAAGAAATCATCGGCGCGGACGAGAAAGTGGTGACGCTGTTCAACGGCGTGTTCACCGTCGGCATTGCGCTGGGCTCGTTCTATTGCCCGCTGGTCATCAAATGGCTGCGCAGCCGCGCCCGCTACCTGCCCATCATCGCCCTCACCGGTGTGTTCCTGTTTGGGATCGATGTGTGCTTCATCGGCCACCACGCCGCGCCGCCCCCGCCGGATGAGCTGCTCAGCTTCGTCGCCTACCTCACCGCCTCGCCGCACCATCTGCGCCTCGCAACCGACCTGTTCCTGCTCGCCTTCTGCGGCGGCATGTTCATTGTGCCGCTCTACACCCAGCTGCAAACCGCCAGCGAGGAGCACGAGCGCGCCCGCACCATCGCCAGCAACAATGTCATCAACGCCCTGTTCATCGCCACCGCGTCGATCCTGGCTGCCGTCATGTTCGGTCTGAAATTTAATGTGCTGCAGGTGCTCTTCGTCTTCGCCCTGCTCAACCTACCCGTCATCGGCGCGCTGGTGTATTTCACGCAGCGTAAACGGTAATCATCAAAAAGAGATAGAAGCCCCACCAAAGCGAGCCGGGCGAGCCAGCCATGAGCCAGCGGAGCTGCGCGCAGGGTTCGTCAGCAGACGAACCTGTAGCAAGCAAAACCATCTTCAGCTACGCTGAAGATGGGGCGAGTGACGGGAATTGAACCCGCAACCTCCGGTACCACAAACCGGCGCTCTAACCAATTGAGCTACACCCGCCATACGAGAGAGCGAGGGTTAAACGCCATATGCG
This sequence comes from Pseudomonadota bacterium, assembly GCA_040384265.1. Taxonomy (GTDB): domain Bacteria; phylum Pseudomonadota; class Alphaproteobacteria; order Rickettsiales; family UBA3002; genus QFOX01. The sequence goes on from JAZKJM010000005.1 coordinate 288,771, forward strand.
GGTAAAAATCAAGTGGGGAATCATGGTTCGTGCATCCTCCAGCTGTGATGCGGTCTTCATGACGGCATCTGCCTTATCGGTGGCACGGTGGACCCCGTCATGCGACGGGGTGACAGGTGGGGGATTGCCCGCTTTTTCATCACACGCTTGCCCAATAATTAAGCATCACGCCGCAATAGCGTGCGCACGGCACCGAGGCTGAAAGCCAGAAACCGGCGACAACCACTTGAGCAAGCTCCATTCCCCCGATTTTCTGCCATCTGGCACAAGGGTTGCTGACTAAATCGCACCCGACCCCAAGGACAGGCCCTTATGAAAAAGATCGAAGCCATCATCAAACCTTTCAAGCTCGATGACGTGAAAGAAGCGTTGCAGGAAATCGGCTTGCAGGGCATCACGGTGATCGAGGCGCGTGGCTTTGGCCGCCAGAAAGGCCACACCGAGCTGTATCGCGGCGCGGAATATGTCGTCGATTTTTTGCCGAAGGTGAAGATTGAAGTCATCGTGATGGATGATATGGTCGAAAAAACCATCGAAGCCATTGTCGGCGCGGCGCAAACGGGCCGCATCGGCGACGGAAAAATATTCGTGCTACCGATCGAGGATGTCATCCGCATCCGCACCGGCGAGCGCGGGCCGAACGCTATCTAAACCAATATTCTAAACCCACGAAAGGAAGACTACCCATGGCCGCTAAACAAAAACCAACCGCAAAAGACGTGCTTGCCCTGATTAAGGAGAAGGAATCTGTCTTTGTCGATTTCCGCTTCACCGACCCGCGCGGCAAATGGCAGCACACCACCTACCTCGCCAACAAGGTGGATGAGAACAGCTTCATCGATGGCATCATGTTCGATGGTTCCTCGATCGCCGGTTGGAAGTCGATCGACAAATCCGACATGATCCTGATGCCTGATACCGACACCGCGTTCATGGATCCCTTCACCGCGCAGCCGACCATGGTCATCACCTGCGACGTCATCGAGCCATCGACCGGTCAGGCCTATGACCGCGACCCGCGCTCGACCGCGAAAAAAGCGGAAGCCTACCTGCAATATACCGGCATCGGCGACACCGCCTATTTCGGCCCGGAGCTGGAATTCTTCATGTTCGATTCCATCACCTTCAACCACGACATGTTCAGCGCCGGCTTCAAGATTGAGTCGGAAGAGAACCCGAACAATTCCGGCAAGGAATATGCGCATGGCAACCTCGGCCACCGCCCGGGCGTCAAAGGCGGTTACTTCCCCGTCGCACCGGTCGATTCGGCACAAGACATCCGCGGTGAAATGCTCACCACGCTTGCCGAAGTGGGCATCACCCCTGTGCTGCACCACCATGAAGTGGCACCAAGCCAGCACGAGCTGGGCTTTGATTTCAGCACCCTCACCCTCACCGGCGACAACGTGCAGAAATACAAATACGTGATCCACAACGTCGCCAACACCTATGGCAAAACCGTCACGTTCATGCCGAAGCCAATCTACGGCGATAACGGCTCGGGCATGCATGTCCACCAGTCGATCTGGAAAGACGGCAAGCCGCTATTCGCGGGCAACGGTTACGCCGACCTGTCGGAAACCTGCCTGTATTACATCGGCGGCATCATCAAACACGCGAAGGCGCTCAACGCCATCACCAACGCCAGCACCAACAGCTACAAACGCCTCGTCCCGGGCTATGAAGCACCGGTGCTGCTCGCTTACTCGTCGCGTAACCGTTCGGCGTCGATCCGCATCCCGTATGTGGCCAGCCCGAAAGCGAAACGCATCGAGACGCGCTTCCCCGATAGCTCCGGCAACCCGTACCTCACCTTCGCGGCCCTGCTGATGGCGGGTCTGGATGGCATCGAGAACAAGATCCACCCTGGCGATGCCATGGACAAGAACTTGTACGACCTGCCGCCGGAAGAGCTGAAAGACATCCCAACCGTCTGCGGTTCGCTGCGTGAAGCGATCCACGCGCTCGAAACCGACCGCGCCTTCCTCAAAAAAGGCGATGTGTTCACCGACGAGCAGCTCGATGCCTATATCGACCTCAAGAAAGAAGAACTCGCCAAGTGGGAAATGTCGCCCCACCCGGTCGAATTCAAAATGTACTACTCGCACTAGGTTCGGTGCGCATCACCAACGAAAAGGGCGCCCCCGGGCGCCCTTTTTATTTGATTGCGAAGATACTGGACTACATGTAAAATCAGCCCATGCACCACCGCCCCCATCGTCGCGCGTTTACCATTCTCGAACTAAGCCTCGTGCTATCCGTCGTCGCGCTGCTGATCGGGTCGGTTGTCGCCGGCAAAAGCATGATGCGCGCCGCCGAATTGCGTAGCGTGATGACCGATGCCCAGACCTACCTGACCGCCATCGCCAACTTCCGTAACCAGTATAAATACCTGCCCGGCGACATGCCCAACGCCACCAAATACTGGGGTGCTGCTGACCCCACCCCTGCCACCTGCGTTACCCTCGCCAGCGACGACACCACCTGCGACGGCAATGCCGACGGCATGGTCAACCGCAGCACCAACGAGCCCTTCCGCGTCTGGCAACATCTGCGCAGCGCCGGCATGATCAGCCAGAAATTCACTGGCATCAACAGCGGTGCAGGCAGCAATGACTCCACCCCCGGCGTGAACGTGCCCGCCGCCCGCATCCCCAACACCGGCTTTGCCTACGTCAACTATACCTCGGCAGGGAACACCGTTATTACTGCCGCCAATTATGGCAACACGCTCATGTTCGGCACCCGATATGCCGGTTTTGAGCCGCTTACTGCCGCCATCACCGCGGTGGATGCATTTTCAATGGACACTAAAATGGATGACGGCAAACCCGCCACCGGCCAATGGATGGCCAACGGCACCGGTGGCAGTTCATGGGGCTCTGCCACTGCCTGTACCACCAGCAGCGGCAACACGGATCTCACCGGTGGCTATAACGTTACCGCCACGGCGGCGATTTCCTGCAGCTTCTATATTATGTCGGGATTATAGGGGCGACTAAGTCGCCTGGCCCTGGCCTTTGGCCGCGCCATACAGCATCAGCGCAATGTTGGCGTGGTGCGCTTTCAGCTCCTCCACATCGTTCTTCTGCATGATACGATCCAGCGACAACGCCACCATCTCGACAAAATGCGAAATCACCTGCTCCAGCTGGCGCTTGATTTTCTTCACCACGATATGCGCGGCATTTTTCGCGTCGCGCGCTTTGGCGCTCACATCACCCAGCGACACATACACCTTGCGCAGCGCGCCCTCGATGCGGGATTTTGCTGATTTCTTGCGGCTTGGCGTGCCTTCGCACAGCGCGATATATTCATCCGTCAACACATCGGTCGATTCGCCGAGCGTCTCCACCAGCGCTTCCACCAGCGCGAATTGCGCCTCGGGGTTGGCGGCCTGCGGCACCGTCGCCAACAGCTCATCCGCCAGCGCGTAGAGCTCCGTGACGTCGTTGTATTTCTGTTCCCAGATGCTCATCTGATTCATCGCTGCGTTTGTCATCGTACTCACCATCGTATCGTCTGTTCTTGTTGTTGTCATTACTGCTTACGCTCCCAGCCCGTTGGCCGAGTTCAGCTGGCTCACATGCACGCCGCCCTCGCCGCTTACATAGCGTTGATAGGCCTCATCCGCATTCTGCCCGCGCTCGCCGGAGATTTTCGACGCAAATTTACCCGGGGTGCCCTGCATCGCACCACTGCCGATGCTGCCAATACCTACAGGATAGGACTTCAGCACCTGTGGCTCCACCCCAAGCGCGCCCGTCACTTTTCCAATCACTGTTTCCGTCAGCGCCCGTGCATGGGTGCCAAGGGTCTCGCCCGTTGCCACGCCGGATGCCGCATTGGCCCACCAGAGTGCCGGGTTGGCGTTGACTGCCGTGCTGACAGCCCCTGCCGCGGCCACCGTGATCGCGCTGCCAATCTGGCCGCGCAGCAGCCACCGCCCGCTTTCGATCACCGTATCGACTGCGCCAAACAGCGCCGTCAGCGTGCCGTTGATAAAGCCACCGATAATCGGGATATTTTTGAGGCCCTCGAATTTGAGAATTCGCGGCACATAGCTCATGAAATTCGACCAACCGGTCAGGGTGCCCTTACCGGTTCTCGTATAGTCATCGCCAAATTTGCCTAAAAGCGCCATGCATGCTTCCAAAAAGACTTTTTCCCAGCCTTAACTATAGCATTTCCGCGCGTCCATAGGATGACAGTTTGATGACAATTGCCCGGCACAGGCAGCATCCGCGCGGCGGGCTAGCCTTCGCTAACCACTGGGCGTTCAAGCAATTTTTCGATTGCTGCCGCCACCGGCACCGCGCCGCTCAGCACCTCGTGCACCGCAAAGGCGATCGGCATCGCGACCCCCAGTTTGCGCGCCAGCTGACTCACGGATTCTGCCGTCGCCACCCCTTCGGTGAGCGCCCCGCCGCGCGCGATGCCGCCACGGCCAATCGCCACCCCCAACGCATAATTGCGCGATTTGGTGCTCATGCAGGTCAGCATCATATCGCCGATGCCCGATAGGCCCATCAGCGTTTCTTCCGAGCCGCCTTTGGCCCGCGCCAGCCGCGTCATCTCGACCAGCCCGCGGGTGATGAGCGCCGCGCGCGCATTTTCGCCCAGGCCCCTGCCCTCGACAATGCCCGCCGCAATCGCCAGCACATTCTTCACCGCCCCACCAATCTGCGTGCCGATCGGGTCATCGTTCACATAAAGCCGGAAATATTTCCCGCCGAGCGCAAAAATCATTTTATCCGTGAGATGGGCATGATGCGTCGCCAGTGTCGTCGCGGTCGGCAGGCCTGCCGCCGCCTCGCGCGCAAAGTTCGGGCCCGAGAGAATCGCATAGGGGTTATGCGGCAAAATCGATTGCAGCACCTCGCTCATCAGCATCAGCGAGCCGCGCTCGATGCCCTTGGTCGCCACAATGATTGGCACATTGGCCGGCACCTTATCCGACAGCGAAATCGCCACCGTGCGCAGCGATTGTGCGGGAATCGTCACCACCAGCATGTCGCAGGCACTCACAAAGGCGCTGTCATCCGTCACCGCAATCGCCGGGTCGATGAACTGGTCGGGCAAATACTGCGCATTTTCGCGCCGCGCGTGGATCGAGTCGATCACCTGCGGGTTGCGCGTCCACAGTGTCGTGTGGCTGCCCGCCCGGTTCGCGAGAATGGCAAGCGCCGTCCCCCACGCCCCCGCGCCGATCACCCCAACCTGTGGCTCACCGCTGCTCAATTCACGCCGCCCTGCTGATGCCGATGACGAAATGCTCGCCATCGAGTTCCTGTTTCATTGGGTGGGTGGCGCTCGCGCTGCCTTCGGCCAGTGTCACCGCCAGCGTTTGCTCCGCGATATAGTCGCGGTGATGCGTCAGCGCCGCGCGGAAATGCTCCGGCACATCGAGGCCGAGCGTAATCCGGTCGCCCACATTCAACCCCGCATCCTTGCGCGCCTGCTGAATCATCCGCACCAGATCGCGCGCCTGACCTTCCGCCGCCAGCTCGGGGGTGATGGTGAGATCGAGAATCACCAGCGCATCATTCGTGGAAAGCGGTGCGGCCGCGTCCTTATGCTCGCCTTTGGGCTCCAGCAGGATCGTGTATTCGGGCGGCAACAGCGCTTCGCCCGCAATCACCACTGCGCCATCCACCCGCGCCCATTCGCCTTTTTTCGAGGCGGGCAGAATCTGCTTCATTTTCTCCGGCAGGCGCTTGCCCAGCACCGCCGAGTTAATTTGCAATTTCACGCTCGCGAATGCTTCGAAGGAGCCCGCCGTTGCCACCCGTTTCACGTTCACTTCGTCCTGAATGATGCCGGCAAACGCAGCATCCACCGTCAACGGCGCATTCGCCGCCACCGTCAGCAACGAAAGCGGTTGCCGCACGCGGATGTTCTGCTTATTGCGAATCGCCGACGCGGCGTTGCACACATCGCGCGCCCAATCCATCTGCGCAACCAGCGCCACATCATCCGCCATCGCCGATACATCCGGGAAATCCTGCAGATGCACGCTTTGCGCCGTGCCGTGCAGCCCGCGGTAAACCGCCTCGCTCACAAACGGCAGCAGCGGCGCGGCAGCCGTTACCATCAGCGTCAGCACCGTGAACAGCGTGTCATAGGCTGCTTGTTTATCCGGCGTCATCGCCTCGCCCCAGAAACGCGGGCGCGAGCGGCGGATATACCAATTGTTCAGCACCTCGAAGAAGCCCGTAATCGCCTCCGTCGCCCCGGGCGTATCATACGCATCGAGCGAGGTTTGCACCTGCGTCACCGCCGCTTTTGCCTTGGCGAGGATGTAGCGGTCGAGCATGTTTTCCGAGGTCGCCACTTGCTTGGCGCGCACCCCATCCGCATTGGCATACAGCGTGAAGAAATTGAACGCGCTCCAGAGCGGTTTGATGTTCAGCCGCACCACGTCGCGGATGAATTTGCCATCCGGGTCCACACCCAGATCCGCACCGCGCATAACCGGCGAGCTGAGCATCATCCAGCGCAGCGCATCGGCGCCATACGCATCCATGACCTCTTTGGGGTCCTTGTAATTTTTGAGGCGCTTGCTGTATTTCAGCCCGGATTCCTCGTCGATCACCACCCCGTGGCAGATCACATTACGAAATGGCGCTTTGCCGAACAGCGCCGCGCTCAGCACCTGCAGCGTGTAGAACCAGCCACGCGTCTGCGCGATATATTCGGTGATGAAATCCGCCGGAAAATTTTCCTCGAACCAATCCTTATTCTCGAACGGATAATGCACCTGCGCATACGGCATCGAGCCCGATTCAAACCAGCAATCGAACACATCTTCCACGCGGGTATAGGTGAAGCCCTCACCATCCGGCGCGGTCAGCGAATCGATGAACGGGCGGTGCAGATCCGGCACGCTCACGCCGAAAAATGCCTCCAGCTGCGCGATCGAGCCGAACACTTTCAGCGGTTCTTTCGAGTTCGGATTATCCGACCGCCAGATCGGGATTGGCGTGCCCCAGAAGCGGTTGCGCGAGATCGACCAATCCGGCGCGGATTCAATGCCACGGCCCATCTGCCCGTTCTGCACATGGTCGGGAATCCAGCGGATCGTTTGGTTATTTGCCGCCATGTTGGCCTTGATCGCCTGCACATTAACATACCACGACGACATGGCGCGGTAGATCAGCGGCGTGTCCGTGCGCCAGCAATGCGGGTAATTGTGTTTGACCGGCTCGTCCTTCACCAGCGCGCCATGCGCCTTCAGCCAGCGCACAATGCGCATGTTGGCGAGGCCATATTTCTGCACGTCTTTTTCCGAGATGTGCTGCGCCTTATCCGCATCGCTCACCGCGATATTCTCAAGCGCAATGCGCGTATCGGTGACAACCGTGAGGCCTTGCAGTTTCAAATCATCGAGATCAAAAATCTCCGCCGTGAAGCGGCCCTTTTCATCGACCGGCACCAGCGTCTCAATGCCATTCTTCACGCAGCAGGCCTGATCCACCTCGCCAAACCCGGGTGCCATATGCACAATGCCGGTGCCATCGCCATCGGTGACGAAATCAGAACCATCAAGCACGCGGAATGCGTTGGGGGTGCCTGCGAAATAAGGGAAGAGCGGTTCGTAGGTTAGGTTGAGGAGCCAATCACCATTCGCATATAATAATGATCCATCAGCATTACTTGTATCACCAAACATTCTGCAAACTGGGAAAGTTAATGAGTATCCTAGTTTTTGCAATTCTGCTGCGTTATGCCCTACGTAGTCTCTACTTGCTAAAAATAATTTTCCATCCTTGTGGAAGTAACGATAGAGAAGCTTGCTGTTCACAGCTAAGGCAAGGTTGCTAGGTAATGTCCAAGGAGTGGTAGTCCAAGCTACAATGTATAATTCACTAAACGGGTTCCCATTGTGATTCTCACCACCTGACTTGTTGTCAGGGCTATAAATTTGATCGAGAGCTTCGAGCGTTAATTGAGGAATGTTCTTTGCCTTAAAAGCCACATATGCAGCCTTGTCCTCCCGCTCGCGCGTCGCGTTGTCGAGGCGGGTTTCGAAATTCGAGACCGGCGTTTCCGCCGCCCATGAATAGGGCATCACGCGGAAGGATTCATACACCAAGCCCTTGTCGAACAGCTGCGAAAACGCCCAGAGGACGGATTCCATGTAGCTCGTATCCATCGTCTTATAGTCGTTGTCGAAATCCACCCAGCGGCCCTGGCGGGTGACGTAATAGCGCCAGTCACCGACATATTTCATCACGCTGGTGCGGCAATGGGCGTTAAATTTGTCGATGCCGTAGGTCATGATCTGGCTGCGGCCGCTGATGCCCAGCTCCTTCTCCGCGCCCATTTCGGCGGGCAGGCCGTGGCAATCCCAGCCGAAGCGCCGCTCCACCCGCGCGCCGCGCATGGTGTGGTAACGCGCGACGGCGTCTTTCACATAGCCCGTCAGCAAATGCCCGTAATGCGGCGAACCGTTGGCAAATGGTGGGCCATCGTAAAACACATAGGCGTTGCTGCTGCCATCCGCCTTGGTCGCGGGCCGCCCCTCGACGGATTTACCAAATGTTCCATCCGCGGCCCAGAAGGCGAGAATCTCTTCCTCCAGCGCGGCAAAATTGGGGTTGGCGTCGATCTCGGGATAATGTTTGGCGGTCATGGGGCTTCTTCAATGGTTGCATGAAGAAGCGTTCTACTCAAGCCGTTCTCAAAAATCCAGCGTTGCGCGGGCTTTCGACTCTATTTGCTTTTGCCGCGCGCCTCACGTATAGCAAGAACATCGCCGGACTGACGAGCAAATCGGCAAATGCCGTGATGAATCGAAGGATCTGCATACAACTACAGGTTTAACACACTCGCGCTTTGGTTGCAAGCGTGGATGTGTTTGATCGGGTGTGGGAATCCTCTGGAAACATGTTTCCATGAGGCGGTTTCTAGCGAAATCACCCACGAAAAACGCGTTTATAGAGGATTCCATGATTGAACACCGGCTTGGCGATCGACTGACAACCTACTGGGATACCATCCGCAAGGATGAGCCCATGCCGGATTTCACGCATTTCAACACATCCGCCATTTCGGATATCTGGCAGCAATGCATCCTGTTCACCCTGTCGCCGCTGGTCGAGAACAAACCGGCCGTGCTCAATTTCTACATGATCGGCGAAAGCCTGCGCACGCTTTATTCCAGCGACATGGTTGGCCGCAGCTTCAGCAGCTCGCAGCGCCATTTCCAGGGTGCCGCCCTCGTCCGTCGGGTCGAGGAAATGATCGCCAATCCACAACCCATCTCGGATGTGGGCCAGTTCATCAACGAGCGCAGCAAGGTCGTCAAATACCGCTCCGTCATGCTGCCCTTCGGGCGTGGCGGCAAGGTGACGCATGTCGTCGTCGGCCTCAGCTGGCGCGAGTTCTAGCCCATGAGCGAACGCGACACCAAACTCGTCAGCCTCGGCCGCAACCCAGCGCGGGATGGCGGTGCCGTCAACCCACCCGTGCACCGCACCAGCACCATCATTTTCCCCGATTACGCCACCTTCCGCGATTATGAAACCGGCGCACTGCCCCATCGCGGCTATGGCCGCTACGGCTCCCCCACCACGGATGGGCTGGAAGAAGCCCTCGTCGCCCTCGAAGGGGCGGACCACGCCATCCTTACCGCTTCGGGCCTTGCCGCCATCACCACCTCGCTGCTCGCCTTCCTCAGCGCCGGCGACCATGTGCTGCTGCCCGATTCGCTCTACAGCTCCGCCCGCCAGTTCGTGAAAAACGAGCTGGTGCGTTTCGGCATCGCGATCACGTTCTACGACCCCACCATCGGTGCCGGCATCGCCGCGCTGATGACGCCGAGCACCAAGGTCGTCTATTGCGAAAGCCCCGGCTCCAACACGTTTGAGATGCAGGACATCCCCGCCATCGCCGCCGTTGCCCATGCCGCAGGCGCGCTCGTCATCGCCGATAACACCTGGGCGACGCCGCTGCATATGAAACCCTTCGCGCTCGGTGTCGATATTTCAATCCACGCCGTCACCAAATATATCGGCGGCCATTCGGATCTGGTGATGGGCGCGGTGCTATGCAAAGCGCCGCATTACGCCCAGCTCAACCGCGCGCACCGCAACCTCAGCGCCGCCGTCAGCGGCGACGCCGCCTACCTCGCCCTGCGCGGCCTGCGCACCATCGCCGTGCGCATGAAGCAGCATGAAGCCCACGCCCTCGCGGTCGCTACATGGCTGCAAACCGTGCCGGAAGTGGCCCGCATCCTCTTTCCCGCCCTGCCCGGCGACCCCGGCCACGCCCTGTGGAAACGCGATATGAGCGGCGCCTGTGGCCTCTTCGCCATCGAGCTAACCACCGCCAACGATGCCGCGCTGACCGCCATGCTCGACGGGCTCAAGCATTTCAGCATCGGCTATAGCTGGGGCGGGTTCGAGTCGCTCATCATCGCCTACCAACCGTACCGCATGCGTGACGTCACCTCCTGGAAAAAAGACGCCACCTTCCTGCGCCTGCATATCGGCCTGGAAGCCCCCGACGACCTCATCGCCGACCTCATCGCCGGGTTTGCGCGGTTTCGCAAAGCACTTGCATCGTAAGGCAGGCAAAAAAGAATATGGAACTCAATACTGCATGGAAAGAATGGTTACAAGAAAGCTTCAATAGAGGCTGCGATCCGCGCCAAATACGCGATATGCTGCTGGAAAATGGATTCAGCATGGAAGCCGTTAAAACGGCCATGGGCTCTTCCTTTCCACACGGCGACCATATTTCCCTTACCCCCGCCCAATATCAAGCCCTCACCACCGTGCGCATCACCCGCACTGGCAAACGCATCCGCACCAAAGCGGTGCAGCTCTATGTCGTTGATAACTTCATGAGCCATGCCGAATGCGACGCACTGATCGCGGTGAGTGATGGTAAACTTGTTCCATCGGGCATTCCGCGGCCAGAACTTCACCATTATTTTCGCACCAGCTCCACCTGCCAGCTCATGTACACCGATGCCCCCCTGGTAAAAACCATCAGCGAGCGCACGGCCAGCACGCTGGGCATTAACGCAAGCTATTCCGAAGGCATGCAGCTGCAATATTACGATATCGGGCAAGAGTTCAAACCGCACCGGGATTATTTTGAACCCCATGGTGAGGATTATAAAAAATATGCCAACATCCGCGGCAACCGTACCTGGACCTTCATGGTCTATTTAAACGAAACCGAAAAAGGCGGCGGCACCTCGTTTCCCCAGCTCGGAAAGACATTTTACCCGAAAAAGGGCCGCGCGCTCATCTGGAATAATCTCAACGCCGATGGCACACCCAACCCAGACACCATCCATTGCGGCGAACCGGTTCAGGCGGGCCGCAAAGTTATCATCACCGAATGGTTCCGCGAGTTGGGCAACGGACCGATGCTGCTCGATTAGCGTCCGCGCAACCGCGCGACGCCGGAGCACAAGACGAACATCGCTGCTGCGCTGACGACCATCATCGGCCCGGTTGGCGCATCGAAATGGAGTGAGCTAAACAGGCCGCCCGTCACACTCACCATGCCGATCACACTTGCCAGCCCCGCCATTTGCAGCGGCGTGCGCGCGAGGTAGCGCGCGGCGGCGGCGGGCATGATGAGCAAGGCAGTGATAAGCAACACGCCGGTCAGTTTGATCGCCACGGCGATCACCGCCGCCAGCATCAGCGTTAGCACCAGCTGGCTGCGCGCGACGTTAATGCCCTCGACCTGCGCCACGGCCGGGTCGATCGTCATCATCAGCAGGCCACGGAAATGCAGTTTCAACGTGCCGAGAATGGCGACGCCCAGCCCCGCCAGCACCGCCACATCGTTCCAGCTGATGGCGAGCACATCGCCAAACAGATAGGCCGTTACATCGACCTGGATATCGCGGTTGAGCGCGACCAGCAACACCCCGAGCGCCAGCGTGCCATGGGCGAGAATGCCAAGCAGCGTATCGGCGTGGAAGCGTGTGTCCTTCGCGTGGCGGGCGAGCACCAGCGCCACCGCAATCGCCACCAGGAAAATCGCCAGCGTCAGCGGCACCACCCCGCCCGTGAGCAGCGACAGCGCTACCCCCAGCAACGCCGAATGGGCAATCGTGTCACCGAAATAGGCCATCTGCCGCCACACCACAAACGCGCCCAGCGGCCCCAGCATCGCCGCCAGCAGCACCGCCCCAATCAACGCCCGCAGCACAAACTCATCCATGATGGTGCCCCGTGTGGTCGTGGTGGTGGGTGTGCGGATAGGCCTCATCCGCCAGCCCGTGGGCATGGGTGTGATGGTGGTGGTACAGCGCCAGCTGGTTGGCCAATTCATCGCCAAACATCGCGCGGAAGGAGGCATCACCGCCGACTTTCTGTGGCGTACCCTCGCAGCAGATATGATGGTTCAGGCAGATTACTCGCTCGGTCGAAGCCATCACCACATACAGATCATGGCTGACCATCAGCACGGCGAAGCCCAGTTCCTCGCTCAGCCGCTTCAGCAGGCGGTAAAGCTCGCCTTGCCCGGCGACATCGACCCCTTGTGTCGGCTCATCCAGCACCAGCAGCTGCGGGCCTTTGAGCAGCGCGCGCAGCAGCAGCACCCGCCGCAGCTCACCGCCCGAGAGCGTATGCAGCGCGTGATCCATCAGCGATTGCACCTGTAATTTTTCAACCAGCTCCGGCTGGATCGGCGCATAGAGTTTCAGGAAGCTTTTCACATCCAGCGGCATGCTTGGCTGCGGGCGGAAATGCTGCGGCACATAGCCAATGCGTGCGCCGGGGGCGAGCGTGACCTGCCCGTAATCGGGCTGGTCGAGCCCGAGCAGGCATTTCAGCAGCGTGGTTTTTCCTGCGCCATTGGGGCCCACAATCGTCACGATCTCGCGCGGATAGATGGCGAGCGTCACCTCGTGCAGCACCTCGCGCGCGCCGTAAAACTTGCACAAACCCCGCGCCTCAAGTAGTGGCGTGGCAGTTGACCCGGGAGATTCCGATGCGTGCGCATGTTTCATTCACTGGTGTGATAGCCGCAATCCTCATGGTTTCGCAAGCGGCCATTGCAGGCCCGCTGTTCCCAAAGGTCGTCGTCACCATCCCCCCGCTTGTGCCATATACGGACGCTATTCTCGGCAGTGCCGGCGATGCCGAGAGCCTGCTGCGCCCGGGTCAGGACCCGCACAGCTTCGCCCTTGCCCCCTCGCAGGCGCGCATGCTGGATGCGGCGGATATCGTGATTATCCCGGATCTGGATATGAGCCCGTTCCTCAAGCGCGTGCTTGCCAGCAAGCCGAAGCTTCAGGTGATCGAGCTGAGCAAGCTCCCTGGCGCCGAGCCGCTGCCGTATGCGAAGGACAACCCATGGATTGCCGCCGTCAAGAAGGCCGGGGGCGATAAACCCGAGGCCGCACCAACCGCAAGCAAGCCGGTGGCGGTTGAAAAAGCGCCCGCCATACCCGTCAACGACCCCCATCTCTGGCTCGACCCCGAGCGCATGGCCGCCATCGCTGCCCCGCTGGCGGCGGCCATCGCCGACCATGCGCCGGAAATGCGGCCGACCCTCAGCGCCAATGCAGCCACCCTCAGCGCCCACTTGCGCGGCGAGGTTATTCCCGCCTTGCGCGAGATCCTGCAACCGCGCGAGCGCAACATCGGCGTTTACAGCAAACCGGAAATCGCCTTCATCACCTACCATGCGGCGTATCAGTATTTCCTGACCCGTTTTGGCATTGCCCATCAGGGCGAAATCATGAGCCGCCCGGAGGATTACATCGGCGCGAAGACGCTCGACACGCTGCTCACCACCGCCAAATCCATCCGCCTGCGTTGCATCATTGGCGAGCAATCGACCCCGCTGGTCGAGCGCATCGCCACCTATAGCGGTGCGAAAATCATCCTGCTCAGCCCGGAACAAAATGTCACCCGCGCGCAGGTGGATGCGCTGGATTGGATCCACAATGATTACGACCGGCTGCTCTATAAAACGGCGAAATCCTTTGGGGAATGCCTATAAAAACACGCCGCGAATAAACGCCACGCGCGGGGATTGCTTGATGCGTTCCCATGTCGCCTCGTTATCGCCAAACAGCGTCACGCCGAACGCCACCGAAATGGCGAGCACCATGCCCAGCGACAGTAACACGCCCAGCAGGTAATACATCGGCGTCGCAATCGCCGGCACGGATTGCATATAAAACCCGCCAAGATGGAAGCCAAGCGAGCCAAGGATCAGCAGCGTCAGCACCGTCAGTTTTTCACGCGCCATGCCGACCAGCAGGCCCATGCATAAAATTGCACCGAGGATGAAATAGCGCAGGCCGGGATAATGCGCGACATCCAGCGCCAGCGAGCCGCCAACCATAATCATCAGCGTGAAGGCGATTGGCATCAGCAGCAGCCCGTCGCGCGGCAGCAGCGCCGCACAAATGCCCACCAGCGTCAGCAGTGCCAGCACCGCCGCATGTTCCAGCGGCGCGCTGAAACCAAGGTTGAGCCCGGCGCTGGCCGCCGCCGTGGGTTGAATAATGATAAACGGCAGCGTGCCGAGAATAAACAGCACCATCGTCACGAGGATAAATCGCCGACTCGACATCGCCTGAGGCTCCATCCGTTTTTATGCCCTGAAGGGCTTTTTCTGATGCGCAGCCTAATCCTCATCGCAGCTATGCGCCACAAAAAACATATCTCTTCCACCCCCGGAGATGGGAACTGCTCCGTCATTGCGAGCGCGGATAGAGATTCATTTGTCCCTCGCGCGCGAATCGTTTACAGATACCCCATGCGCCACCTCATCCTCAGCTTTGCCCTGCTGCTTGCCACCGCCGCCTCGGCCGCTGAGCCGCCGCACCTCGCGCAAAAGCCCAACCTCACCATCCTTGCCGATGAGAGCCTGATGCTGCCGCTCGCCCACATCGCGCGCGCCTATGCGGATAACGACAAAACGCCGCTGACCATCATCCTCAAAAACGCCACCGAGGCCGAAAACCAGATCGAGCAAGGGCTCGAAGCCCATGTCATGCTCACCGAAAACCACCCGCTGGTGGAGCGCCTCGCCGCACAGGGCCTCACGGATGTGTCGAGCACCCGCGCCTTCGCCCGCACCCAGCTCGCGCTTGTCACCACGAATGAGATGAGCAAGCAGTTCGTCGCCAAACGCATCTCGTTTGCGGCCACCATTTACACCACGCCCGGCCTGCCCGTCTTCATCAACGCGCCCGGCACGGCAGAAGGCGCGCGCGCCAAGCTGCTGCTCAAAGGTTACGAATTTTCCGAAGCGCTCAGCAGCCGCGCCCAAGTCGAAACCAGCCACGAGGAAATCCTCGAAGCCGTTCGCGATGGGCAAGGCCTCGGCCTCATCCTCGCTGCCGATGCGGTCGCTCAGCCCGACATCGCCGTGCTAAGCCTGTTGCCCGCCGAAGTCAGCGCGCCCGTGACTTATGAAGCCGTGGTCCTCGCCAGCGAATCCATGGGCGATGCCAAAGGCTTCACCACCTTCCTCGCCTCCCGCCAGGCGCAGGATATCCTCGCCCATTACGGCTTCCAGCCACCGAATTAAACCGCCGCCAGCTCAGTCAGCGGCCAGCGGGCGCGTGGCTCGATGTCGAGGCTGTCCGTCACCCCGGCCATCAACCGCTCCATGCCTGCCCAGGCAATCATCACGCCGTTATCCGTGCATAGCGCGGGCGGCGCCACCACCAGCGGCAAGCCGTGCGCCGCCGCCAGTTGCCGCAAGCCGTCGCCGATCGCCTGATTGGCCGCCACACCGCCTGCCACCGCAAGCGCGCGCACGCCGTGCGTATCCGTAACCATCGCCAGCGCATTGCCGACGCGATCATCCAGCACCTCCAGCACCGCCGCCTGAAAACTCGCCGCCACATCATGGATGATCTGCGGCGTCAGCGATCCCACGCGCGCCACCTCTTTCTCGATCACCAGCCGCACCGCCGTTTTCAGGCCCGAGAACGAGAAATCACACCCCGCCACCCCGCGCAGCGGTCGCGGAAATGCATAGGCCTTGGGGTTACCAAGCCGGGCCGCGTTTTCCAGCTCCGGCCCGCCGGGATAGGGCAGCCCCAGCATCTTCGCGCATTTGTCGAAGGCTTCGCCGAGCGCATCATCCAGCGTTCCGCCGAGGCGCACATAATCCCCCACCCCGCGCACCACCAGCTGCTGGCAATGCCCGCCGGAAATCAGCAGCAGGAAATAGGGAAACGGCACTTTATCCGTCAGCCGCACCGTCAGCGCATGGCCTTCGAGATGGTTGATCGAAATAAGCGGTTTGTCCGCCGCCGCCGCAATCGCCTTGGCCAGCATCACCCCCACCATCACCCCGCCGATGAGGCCGGGGCCAGAGGTCACCGCCACCGCATCCACCTGCGCGATGGTCATACCCGCTTCCGCCATCGTCGCGCGGTACAGCCGGTCGATCTGCGCCAGATGCGCGCGCGCTGCAATCTCGGGCACCACGCCGCCATACGGCGCGTGGTCGTCGCGTTGGGTGGCGAGCGCATGCGCCAGCACCGTGCCATCCTCGCGCACCAGCGCCATCGCGGTTTCGTCGCAGCTTGATTCGATTCCGAGTACTATTCGCATTTCTCTCGCCTCATCGCGCACAATCGGCTAATTCACTGCCATGTCGCGTCCTATTCGTATCGGCACCCGTGCCAGCAAACTCGCCCGCACGCAAGCGCAAATGCTCTGCGAAGCCTTGCTCGCCGCCGATCCGTCGCTCACCCTCGAAACCCACGCGATGACCACCGCCGGTGACCGCGAGCTGCACAAACAGCTCACCGATTGGGGCTATAAAGGCCTCTTCACCAAAGAACTCGAAGACGCGCTGCTGAACGACGAGATCGACCTCGCCGTCCATTCGATGAAAGATATGCCCAGCATCCTGCCCGAAGGCCTCATCCTCGCCGGCATGCTCGAACGCGCCGATGTGCGCGATGCCTGGGTCAGCCCCCACCACCCCTCGCTTGATGCGTTGCCCCATGGCGCTGTCGTTGGCACCTCTTCCGCCCGCCGCGCCGCGCAGCTGCTGCATATTCGCCCGGATGTGCAGATTGTCCCCTTACGCGGCAATGTGGAAACCCGCTTGCGCAAGCTGGATGAAGGTGTCGCCAGCGCCACTTTCCTCGCCAGCGCCGGGTTGCAGCGGCTTGGCCTGAGTGCCCATATCCGCGACGCCATTGCGCCGGAACGCATGCTGCCCGCCGTCGCGCAAGGTGCCATCGGCATTGAATGCCGCGCCGACCGGGCGGATATTATCGCCCGCATCGCCGCGATCAGCCATGCCGATACCACGACCGCCCTCACCGCCGAGCGCGCCATGCTGCTGCTGCTCGATGGCTCCTGCCGCACCCCCATCGCGGGCCTTGCAGTGCTGCACGGCGATCAGCTCACCCTGCGCGGCGAAGTGCTTTCGCTGGATGGAAAAATCCGCCACCATCACCAGCTGACAGGCAGCGCGCGGGATGCGCAAACCATTGGCATCACGCTTGGCACGCAGCTGCGCGCCATGGCCGGCGACGCGTTGTTGCAACATGCCTAACCGTCCGCGCATCTGGCTCACCCGCCCGCTGGCCGATAGCGAACATTTCGCCGGGCAGCTCGCGGCCCATCACATTCAATCCATCATCGCGCCGGTCATGCATATCGAGCATGTGCCACTCGCGGTGGAGGATTTTGGCCCCAAACCGACCGCCCTGCTGCTCACCAGCCGCCACGCCGCGCAGGCGCTGGGCGTCATGCCGCCCGCATGGCGCAACCTGCCTGCCTATTGCGTCGGCCACGCCACCGCGCAGGCCGCGCACGCCATGGGCTTCACCCACACGATCGAAGGCGAGAGCGACGTGCTCGCCCTGCTGCCACGCATCGCGCAGGAAACCAATATCAGCAGCCGCATCCTCTACCTCGCCGGGGAGGAAACCCGCGCCGATATCCCGACCCTGCTCGGCGCGCAGGGCATCCATGTCACCAACCTTATTGCTTATCGCGCCAGCGCCGCCAGTGCCCTCAGCAACGACCTCATCGACGCGCTGCGCCATGGCCGCGTGCAGGGCATCATGCTGTTTTCGCCGCGCAGCGCCACGCTTGCGGTGCAGCTGCTCGCCCACCACCATCTCAGCGATACGATGAAAACCGTAGAGGCCTATTGCCTCAGCCTGAATGTGGCCGCCACCGCAGCGGCGCTGGGCTGCAAGCGCCTGCACACCTGCCACAGCCCGACCGCCGATGCGATGCGTGATTTGATTGTTTCACTCGCCCCCCAAACGATGGTATAAACCGCGCATGGATGACAAACAGACCTCGAAATGGATCGTCGCCGCCACCTGCAGCTCGCTGGTGCTGCTGATGGCCGTCGGCGGTATTTTCGCCCTTCGCGACCAGCTCTTCGCGCAAGCCCGCGCGGATAGTGCCAAGCAAACCGCCGAGCGCGAAAAGCTCGCCACCCGCCTCAGCGCGCTGGATAGTGAACTGGAGGCGCTCGCCCAATCCACCAAGCCTGATAGCGCGCCCATCGACGCACTCAGCACCAAAATCGATGAGCTGAACCACCGCATCGACCTGATCGAAAAAGCCGCTGCCGAGAAAAAACCGGAGCCCGCGCCCGTCGCGCCTGCCCCCATCGTGGTCGCGCCACCCGTTGCCGCGCCGCTTGCGGCCACCGAGACCAGCCCGCCGCTCACCACCCTTGTGCTCAGCGGCAAGCCCTTCACCGCCGAGCTGGATGCCTGGCAAAAAGCCCACCCAAACACGACCGACGGCCTCAGCGCCCTCGCCCCCTTCGCCGAAAAAGGCCTGCCAACCGAAGCCCAGCTGATCGATAAACTGCGCGACGTGCTGGATGCGATTCCCACCACCGCCAGCGGCGATGTCGGGCCGCTTGCCAACAAAATCAACACCCAGCTGAGCGGCCTCATCACCATCAAAAAAACCGCCCCGGCGGATCCCTATGCCGCCCTGCGCACCAACGCCCTGCGTGACGATTACACCAGCCTGCTGCGTGAGGTCGAGCAACTGCCGCTCACCACCCGCGCACCGTTTACCGCATGGCTGCAAGCCGCCCACGCCCGCGCTGCAGCGGTGTCCGCACTTGCCACCCTCGCCGGGCGCGCCGCATGATCCGCTTTTTCGCCTTCCTGATTGTCCTTGGCCTCGCCGTCCTCGCCGGCCAGTGGCTGCTCGCCCATCCGGGGGAAGTTTCCGTCAGCTGGTTTGGTTATGACATCATCCTGCACACCGCGGTCGTCGTCGCGTTGCTGGCCACTCTCACCGTCGTGGTCGCGCTGCTGGCCGTCACCGTCTGGCAGCTGCTGAACTGGCCCACCCGCCGCCGCGCCCGCAAGCAATACCTCACCTTGTCGAGCGGTCTCAAGCAGCTCACCCTCGGCGTCACCGCCCTTGCCATGGGCGACGAAGACGCCGCGCACGACGCCCTCAAAAAAGCCACCCTCGCCTTGCCGAACGACCCGCTGCCGCAATTGCTCACCGCGCAGCTGCTCCAGCGTCAGGGCAAGCACGAGGACGCCCGCGCCCAGTTCCGCGCGCTGATGCAGCACGAAGTCACCGCGCCGCTGGCCACCCGTCGCCTCATCGAGCAGCATGTCGCCAGCCGTGAATGGCTACAAGCCACCAAGCTGGCCGAAGAGGCCCGCGCCCATGCGCGCAAAGACCGCTGGCTCATCCTCACCCTCATCGGGCTCTATGCGCGCGAGAAAAACACGATCGACATGCTCGCGCTCACCGAAGGCTGGCAATGGCAATCGCCTCTGAGCAAGGAAGAGCGCCACCGTTACGCCGCCCTCGCCCATTATCTCGCGGCGGATGCGCAAAAAAACCCGCATCTGCGCGCCCAGCACCTGCGCCACGCCGTGGGTTACGCGCCGGAATTCCTGCCCGCTATCATCGCCTATGCCACCGCCCTGCAGGCCGAAGGCGAGCTGCGCCGCGCCCGCAAGCACCTGCGCGCCGCGTGGGAAAAGGCACCGAGCATCCCGCTCATCGCCCCCATTCTGCACACGCTGGCGGAGGAATCCCCGCGCGCGCAACTGCGCCTGCTCAAGCCGTTCCTGAAAGGCCCGCAAAGCGTTGCCCACCACCTGCTTGCCGCCCAGCAAGCCTTCGATGTGGATGAGCTGCCGCGCGCCAAAATCGCGCTCGAACAGTCGCTCGCGATCGAGGAAACCAAAGCTGCCTGCACGCTTATGGCCGCCATTGAAAAGGATTTGCGCGGCGTCGATGCCGCCAATGGCTGGCTCGCCCGCGCGGTCGATGCGCCCGCCGCCGAAAGCTGGATCTGCCTTTCCTGCGGCGCCAGCCACAGCGCCTGGCAGACCCACTGCAGCAGCTGCCAGTCCTTCGACACACTCCGCTACGAGCGCCCCGAACAGCGCATCACCAGCGTCGAGCTTCCGGCAACCCTGTGATGTAACGCGGCGCACGCCCATTTCTCGTTATTTGCCTCTATCCTCATACCGTCATTGCGATAATCGGCTGCAAAAAACCTGTCATCCCGGCCCTGTGCCGGGATCCGGCCGCTCAACACACTCGGTGCCTGTGGCGAGGCCGGATCCCGGGATAAACCCGGGATGACAGCTGCTCGTTTGTGATTCTATTCCTATTTCACCGGCGGTAAATTATTCACGCCAATCTGGCCGGTTGGGTTGGGGATCGTCATGCTTGTCCCACCAAAACTATTCTGCACCACCATCGAGGATGGCTGCACCGGCTTCACCAGCGGTGGGCGATACGCAATCGCCTGCCCGCCACTTGCCCCCAGCGACCCGCCGCCGGGCTGCACCCACGAAATCGCCGTTCCATCCTGATAGCCGATCAGCTTTGCCGTTTGCCCCGGCTGCTCACTATCGAAGCACACCACATCGCTCTGCATCTGGTAGCAATAGCGCGTCTGCGGCATCGGGTCGGGCTGTTTTGGGTGATAGGTCAGAAAGTCCATCCACGCGCCCTTGGTGTCGTTGAACATGTTCCTGCTCACTTCCACCACCGCGTTCGAGCCATCGACCACCTTATTGCACGCACCAAGCCCCAGCAGCAGCGCGCATAGCACCAGCGGTATTGTCTTGCTCATCATGCGTCTGCTCCGTCTCACGTTGGCTGCACCGGCTGACGGGATTTCACCCGCCGCCGCCAGCGATTTCACCTACTAATGCAAGTTATCTGCCAATTGGTGTTTTATAGAATATTAACCATACATTTCAGACGCAATTAATGAATCACTCCGCAAACCGCTCGGTCAAGTCCCTCCCCCTGTAAGGGGGAGGTTAGGAGGGGGACATTCGTTACTCCGAGTAAAATAATGGCCCCACCCCAGCCCTCCCCCTACAGGGGAGGGAGAAAAAACCCATCGACTATCAAGGCCCGCAACCATATAAAAACCCGCACCAACTGCTTTCCCACGGGGTATTTTTCATGAAACGCATCCTCGCTGCCGCCATCGTCGCCGCCGCCTGCCCGGCCGTGGCGCAAACCGCCATCCTGCAGTCCCCCGCCTACAAGGAATGCAGCACGCTTGCCGCCAGCAACCCCACCAAAGCCCTCGTCAAAGCAGATGAGTGGATCAACATCGATAACGGCCTCGCCGCCCAGCATTGCCGGGCCATGGCCCTGTTCGGCCTGCACCGCTTCGACGAAGCCGCCACCGCCTTAAGCGACCTGCATGACAGCGTCGCGCCCGAGAACATCACCTTGCGCAGCTATCTGACCCGCCAGGCCGCGCTCGCCTCGATCAACGCCACCCGCACTGCGGAAGCGCTCGCCCTCATCACCACCCAGATCGGCGAATTCAGCACCATCAAAACCGATAACGCCACCATCGCCAAGCTCACTGCCGAGCTGCTGCTGGATCGCGCCCGCATCCACATCACCTACGGCAAACTCGGCGACGCCATGGCCGACCTCGACCACGCCGTCAGCCTCAGCCCCATCCATGAAGAAGTGCTGCTCGAACGCGCCGCTGTGTTCGAAAAACTCGGCGACCCCGCCCTCGCCCGCAGCGATGCCGAGATCGTCCTCAAACTCAACCCGAGAAGCACCGCCGCCAAAGCCCTCATCGCGCGCTTGAGCGGGCCAGCTAAAGCAAAATAGCTCCCTCCCCCGTAGGGGGAGGGCTGGGGTGGGGCCATTATTTTACTCGGAGTAACGAATGTCCCCCTCCTAACCTCCCCCTTACAGGGGGAGGAACTCACGGAGGCTACCCTCTACTTCCCAAGCGTGTTGAGCAACCCGCCGATGCCTTGCTCCAGCTTCTGCTGTTTGGTCGGCTTGGCGGGTTCGGCCGCCGGTGCCGTGGTGGTGGCCGGCGTCGTAGGCGTGGCGGCAGGTGCCGTTTCCGTCTTGCCGCCCAGCAATGCCCGGCCAATATCTTTCGGGCTGTTATAATCGCGTAAGCTCGAGCCGATGGCGTTGATGTTGTCCTTCAGCTTCGCCGGATCCTTCAGCATCCCCGCAATGTCGGGCGTGATGGATGGCTTGCTCCACGGCCCGGTAATCAGCAGCGGCACATCGATGCCCGACAACCCATCCTTGCCACCCTGGCCTTGCAGCGAGCCAACCAGCGTGGGCACCAACCGGTAATTAATCGTCTTCGGTGGCAGGCTCACCGTGCCTGTGCCCGACAAGCGCAGCACCGGCGATTTCATCGCCAGGTCGTTGCTGGTCAGCACGCCTTGCGCCATCGTGAAGCTCGCTGACAGCTCCGTGAAATCCGTCGTCTCACTGGTATGTTCGCCAAACACGAACCCCTGTTTTGCGCTGCGCAGGAATTGCGCAATGTTGATGCCCTTGATCGCCCCGTCGCGCACTTTCATGCCGCCATTGCCGCCAAGCGTGCCCACCAGCGCGCGCTGGCTTGCGCCGCGGCCGGTGATCGCAAGGTTCACCTCCGCCTTACCGGCCAGGCGCGAGGCGCCGCTCATCGCGGTCATCAGCGGCTCAATCTCAATGCCCGCGAGGTTCAGGTTGGTCGCCAGGCCCATGCCCGCGCCGCTGCCATCCACCGTCACCACCCCTTTGGCCGTGCCGCTATACAGCGCCGCGTTGCCGAGTGTCAGCTTCATCACCCCGCCACTCAGGGCAACATTTGCCGTAATATCGCTCACCGTCATTTTACCCGAAGTCAGCGTGCCAATCGTCACATCAAGGTTCGCATTCACTGCCCGCAAGCCCGCCATATTCAGCGGTGCTTCCGACCAGCCCGTAGACGCCGCTGCAGCCGGTTGATCCGCTTTTGCCGATGCTGCCGCCGGTGCCGCTTTTGCACCGCCCGTCAGCGCATCAAGGTCAAGCGCACCCATCGCCAGCGCACCGCGGATGGATGGCACTGCGCCTTCCAGATTCACCGCCAGCTTGCCCTTCGCCGCGAGCGTATCCGCCGAGAAGGCAAGATCGTTCAGCGCCAGTGATTTCGGGTTCTGCACCTGCAGCGCCGTTTTCAGCGTCACTTTTTTCGGTAATCCGGCCGCCGCCGGTTTGGCCGTTGCCCATGCCAGCAACGCGGGCAGGTCATCCACCGCCACATCGAGCGCACCATCCGCGCCCAGCGCCTCGCCCATATGGGCGTTGCCCTTAAAGCCAATGCTGCCCGCCGGTAGCGCCACCGAAAGCTCCAGCGGCGATGGCTTGCCGCCCAAAAACGCCTGCATTTTTTCGAGCACAACGCTCAATTTCACCGTCTCGTTTTGATATTCCGCGCTGCCATCGACCTTCAGCGCCTTGCTGCCATCCGCCCCGCTGATGCTGAGGTTGATCGCGCGCACCGCCATCGCTTTCGCGCCCGGCTTCACCATGCTGATGGCGCTGTCTTTCAGCGTCACATCGCCCAGCGAAAACCCGTTGAGCGGCGAGGCTTTTTTTGCGGCCGTATCATTCGCCGGTTTCGCCGCGTCATCCTTCGCCGCTGGCTTGGCATTGGCAAAATCCCAGTTCTTGGCGCCGTTTGCATTTTCTTCCAGTTTCAGGTCCATGCCCTCCACCGTAATGCCCGTGATGCTCAGCCGTTTGCTCAGCAGCGGCTTCAGCGCCGCGCCCGTTTTCAGCGTGTCGATATGCACAAAATACGCGCCCGAAAATCCTTGCGGATTGCCCAGCGTCACATCCTGCACGCTCACCGCGATGGTCGGGAAAATTTTCAGCGACGCATCGCCCTTGATGATCAGCTCGCGCCCGGTCGCATTCTTCACCTGCGCCACCAGCTGCGCCTTCAGATATTCCGCCGAAACAAACATCGGGATCGCCAACAACACGACGATGACAAGGGCCAGCAGCCCACCCAGAATTTTAGCAATTTTGCGCAGTTTCATGGTGCTCTCCCTATGTCATTTGCATGCGCGGCGCGACAGCGCCGCAATAACGAACTAGCTCAGCTTCTTCTTCAGCAAATCGTTCAACATCGCCGGGTTGGCTTTGCCGCCGGTGGCTTTCATCACCTGGCCGACAAAGAAGCCAAACAGCTTATCCTTGCCCGAACGATATTCCGCCAGCTTGTCGGCGTTCTCCGCCATCACCGCGTCAATCGCCGCGTCAATCGCGCCAGTATCCGTCACCTGCACGAGGCCTTCATCCGCGACGATTTGCTTCGCCGGTTTGCCGGTTTCGCACATCTGCTCGAACACGGTCTTGGCGATTTTGCCGCTGATGGTGTTGTCCTCGATCAGCGCCAGCAAGCCGCCCAGCTGCTCGGAAGAAATTGGCGATTGCTCGATGTCCACACCCAGCTTGTTCAGCCGCCCGAACAGCTCGCCCGTCATCCAGTTGCTCACCAGTTTGGGATCATGCGTCGCGCTCAGCCGCTCGAAATATTCCGTCGTCGCTTTTTCCGCCACCAGCACGCCCGCATCATACGGCGAGAGGCCAAGATCCGCGACGTAGCGCGCGCGTTTCTGGTCAGGCAGCTCTGGCAACGTCGCGCGGATCGCATCCACATATTCCTGCGTGAAAATCAGCGGCAGCAAATCCGGGTCCGGGAAATAGCGATAATCATGCGCGTTTTCCTTGCTGCGCATGGTGCGCGTCTCGCCGGTCGTGGCATCGAACAGCCGCGTTTCCTGCTCGATTACGCCGCCCGCCTCGATGATTTCCACCTGACGCTGCGCCTCGAACTCGATCGCTTTCATGACGAATTTCACCGAGTTCACGTTCTTGATTTCGCAGCGTGTGCCAAGCTCTGCCCCCGGTTTGCGCACGGAAATATTCGCATCGCAGCGCAAATTGCCCTTATCCATATCGCCATCGCACGTGCCCAGATACTGCACAATCGTGCGCAATTTCTTGAGGTACGCCCCCGCCTCTTCCGGCGAGCGCATATCCGGCTCCGAGACAATCTCCATCAGCGCCACGCCCGAGCGGTTGAGATCGATGAACGTAAATTTCGGGCTATGCTCATGCAACGATTTACCCGCATCCTGCTCCAGATGCAGCCGCGTCACGCCAATCGTTCGTTGCTCGCCACCCGCCAGATCGATAATGAGTTCGCCCTTGCCGACAATCGGGTCGAGGAACTGCGAAATCTGGTAGCCCTGCGGCAAATCCGCGTAGAAATAATTCTTGCGATCGAACACCGAGGTCAGGTTGATCTGCGCGCCAAGGCCAAGCCCCGTGCGCACCGCCTGCTCGATGCATTTTTCGTTGATCACCGGCAGCATTCCGGGCATGCCCGCATCCACGAAGCTCACATTCTGGTTGGTCTCCGCGCCAAAGCCCACGGCTGCGCCGGAAAATAATTTCGACTCCGAGGTAATCTGCGCATGCACCTCAAGCCCGATGACCACTTCCCAGTCGCCGGTGTTACCCTTCACGCGGTATGGCGTACCCATATTAATACCCCTCCGGCGCGGCGTTAAAGCCCGCGCCACGCTCAATCGCTTCCGCCGCGCGGAACACGGTTTCCTCATCGAACGCACGGCCGATCAGCTGCAGCCCAAGCGGCAAGCCCGCCTTGCTCAGCCCAATCGGCAACGCCAACCCCGGCAAGCCCGCAAGCGATGCCGGAATGGTGAACACATCGTTCATATACATCGCCACCGGATCGTCCTGATTTTCGCCGATCACGAACGCATCGCTCGGCGCGGTTGGTGTCAAAATCACATCGCACTGCGTAAACGCCTGCGTGAAATCCTGCGCGATCAGCGCCCGCACCCGCTGCGCTTTTTTGTAATACGCATCGTAATAGCCCGCGCTCAGCACATAGGTGCCGATCAGAATCCGCCGCTTCACTTCCGCGCCGAAACCCGCCGCGCGCGTCTTCTCATACATATCGTTGAGCGAATCGCCATCCTCGCTCACGCGCAGGCCGAAGCGCACGCCATCATAGCGCGCAAGGTTGCTCGACGCTTCCGCCGGGGCGATGATGTAATAGGTCGGCAGCGCATAGGCCGTGTGCGGCAGCGACACCGGCACAATCTCCGCCCCCGCCGCTTTCAGGATCGCCGCACCCTTATCCCAGGCTGCGGCGATTTCCGCGCTCATGCCGTCGATGCGGTATTCCTTGGGAATCCCAATTTTTAGGCCCTTCACGCCGTTCGCCAGCACCGCTTCAAAATCCGGCACGCTCTGGATCGCGGAGGTGGAATCTTTCGGGTCATGGCCCGCCATGGCCTGCAAGCTAATCGCCGCATCGCGCACGGTGCGCGTCATCGGCCCGGCCTGATCGAGCGAGGATGCAAACGCCACCACGCCCCAGCGCGAGCAGCGCCCATAGGTCGGTTTAATGCCAACAATGCCCGTAAACGCCGCCGGCTGGCGGATCGACCCGCCAGTGTCCGTCCCCGTCGCCATAAAGCCCAGCCGCGCCGCCACCGCAGCGGATGACCCGCCCGACGACCCGCCCGGCACCAGTTTCACCTCCGGCTCGCCACTGCGCCGCCACGGGTTGACACACGGACCGTAAACGCTCGTGATATTCGCCGAACCCATGGCAAATTCATCCATATTCGTTTTGCCCAGCATCACCGCGCCGTGCGCGAACAGGTTGCTCGTCACCGTCGATTCATATTCCGGCTTAAACCCGGTGAGGATTTTCGATGCCGCCTGCGAGTTCACGCCCTTGGTACAGAACAAATCCTTCACGCCGATGGGAATGCCTTCCAGCAGCCCAACCGCCTCACCGCGCGCGCGTTTTTCATCCGATGCTTTCGCCTGCGCCAGCGCAATCTCGGGCGTATGGTGCACATACGCGTTCAGCGCCGGGTTATGCCGGGCAATCGCATCCAGATGCGATTGCGTCAGCTCAACACTGGAAATCTTCTTCCCCGCCAGCGCATCACGCGCCTCGGCAAGGGTCATATGGGTTGGGTTTGCGCTCATATCTATTCCAACACTTTCGGCACCGCGAAGCAGCCGTAATTCTGCACGGGCGCGTTCTTCAGCACGGCTTCTTGCTGGTTGCCGTCGTTCACCACATCGGCGCGCCATGGCAGCAGCTGGTCGGACACGCTCGAAAGCGGTGCAATGCCGGTCGTATCGACCTGACCAAGCTGGTCGATCCATTTCAGCAATCCGTTGATTTCCTTTGCATAATGCGACAACTCCGCGCCATCCAACCGGATCCGCGCGAGCTTGGCGATATGCTGAACTTCCTTGTCGGTCAGGGCCATAGATCATCCATGCAATGAGGCTGGCGTTGTAACGCCGTGGGCAGAAAATGCAAGCAGCCCTTTTGCTTGCCCCTCGCGCCGCGGATGCGCATTGACCTCGCCCGGAGGAGCGATTAAGCGGGCAGTATGGAACCGACCCGCGCCATCCACACCATCGCCGAATTCAAGGCCCAGCTGCCGCCAAGCGGCCGCCTTATCGGGCTGGACCTCGGCACCGACACGATCGGCGTCGCCGTCAGCGATGCCACGCGCATGATCGCAAGCCCGGACCTTACCCTCTACCGCCGCAAATGGAGCGAAGACGCCGCCGCCCTCGCCGCGATGATCGAGAACAACCAGGTCGTCGGCATCGTCATCGGCTACCCGCTGAACATGGATGGCAGCTCCGGCCCGCGCGCGCAGGCCACCCGCGCCTTCGCCCGCAATTTCCAGATGAAATTCCCGCTGCCGCTGCTGCTATGGGATGAGCGCCTCTCCACCGCCGCCGTCACCCGCATGATGATCGACGAGATGGACATCAACCGCAAACGCCGCGACGAGCTGGTCGACAAACTCGCCGCCAGCTACATCCTCCAAGGCGTGCTCGATGCGCTAACGATTGAACGCGGGCTGCATTAGCCATCACCAGACCGCATGTGCCCTCTTCCCATAAGCGCTTTCTTCCCCTCTCCCGCGAGCGGGAGAGGGCAGCGAGGCTTAGCGAACGCAAGTGAGCTTAGCCGCAGCGGGTGAGGGGCAACGTGCAACGGGGGAGTTTTTGCTTTGCGCTGCGCGCGTCCCCTCATCCTATACCTTCTCCCGCAAGCGGGAGAAGGTATCACGCGCCGATGAGCATTCACATTAGGGGGAGCCTACTAGCGGTTCTGCGCACTCGACGCGTTGCGCCAACGCGAGCCATGGAAATTGGTCCATTGTTTTTTCGCGTCAAACTTCGGTGGTGCCTCGCGCGGCCCCTCTTCCATCAGGGGCGCTGCTTCCACTGCGGGCTTTTTCTCCGCCAAGGCCTCTGCCAGCAACTCCAGCTCAGTCCCCCCTGCCCCATCCATCACCACCGCATGGAGGATAGACCTTTCATGCTTGGGGTCGCTCGCAGCCTCAATGGCCTGTTTCACCTGCGGCACGTGCTTCACCTCCAGCTGCAAGCCCGTATAGGCGACCGTCTCATCGCGCTCAGCATGCCAAACCCATTCGATGCGGCTCGGGATACATGTAAGATCCCTCAATTTTTCCTCACGATTCGCATGCTCGAAATGCTCGATGAGCGCTTTGCGCGCCGTCTCTCCCTGCGCAACCGGCACATAAACCGTGCTGTGGTGATGCGGCCCTTTATCAATCAGCACTGCGCCGTCGAGCGCATCGCAACAGGCGCGCGATAATTCTTTCACGGCACGCGATCGCAGCGGTGCGACCTTCTCGACTACCGTCGTCGGCGTTTTTTCAGGATGCTGCGTCATCGGCCTACCCCACACATGGAGCCGCCACGCTAGCCCATCACGCATTCTGCAAGTGTGAAAGTTCTGTGACAATGCATGCCACAAAAATAAACCCTTGCCTAAAATTCCCTCCCCCCTCTACGCTCGTACGCATGTACGTGAGCGACTGCATTCAGATCATGATTCTCGGCTACGCGCTTGGCAGCGTGCCTTTTGGTGTGCTGCTGGCGAAGCTGTTCGGCCTGCCGGACCCGCGCTATATCGGCTCGGGCAACATTGGCGCGACCAACATGCTGCGCACCGGCAACAAAAAAGTCGCCCTGCTGACATTGCTGCTGGATGCGGGCAAAGGTGCTGCCGCCGTCATCCTCGCCGTCTATCTTTTTACTCCGGAGGATAGCATTATCGATGGCCTGCCATGTATGGATTGGGATTGCTCGACTACCGCCGCACATGCCAAAAACGCCCTTGCCGTGCTGCTCGCCGCCATCGGCCATATGTATTCACCGTGGCTTAAATTCAAAGGCGGCAAAGGGGTTGCCACCCTCCTTGGCGGCGCGCTCGCCTTCGCCTGGCCGGTCGGCATGGGTGCCATCGTCATCTGGATTCTCGTCTGCTATACCACGCGTTATGTGTCGCTGGCCTCCATCGCCGCGCTCACCGTTGCGCCGCTGATCGCCTGGCTGCGGGTGGATGGCACCAGCGCCATCATCCTCGCCATCGCCTGCGCCGTTGCCATCTGGAAGCATCGCAGCAACATCAAGCGCCTGCGCGACGGGTTCGAGCCGCGCATCAGCTTTGCACGGAGCAACCCATGACCCATGCCTTCATCCCCAACCCCTCCTTGCGCGGCACCGATCCCATCGCCGCCTTGCGCCTGATCCGCAGCGAGCAGGTTGGGCCGATGACGTTTTTCCGCCTTGTGAAATTCTGCGGCTCGGTCGAAAAAGCGTTGGAGATGGCGCCCGATATCAGCCGCCGCGGTGGCCGCAAAAAACCGATCCTGATCGCCACCCGCGCCAGCGCCGAGCGCGAATATGACGCCCTCACCAAATTCGGCGCGCGTATTATCATGTATGGCGAGGAAGCCTACCCGCGCCTGCTGCAATATATCGCGGATGCGCCGCCCATCCTCACCGTGCGCGGCCACACCCATCTGTTTGCGCACACCAAAACCTTCGGCATGGTGGGCGCGCGCAACGCCTCCACCAACGGCTGCCTGTTCGCCAAAAAAATCGCGGCGGATATTGGCGCGGCCGGTTACTCCATCGTCTCGGGCCTGGCGCGCGGCATCGATGCGGCGGTGCATCGCGGCTCGCTTGCCACCGGCACTATCGCCGTCATCGGCGGTGGCATCGACAATATTTACCCGCCGGAAAACGCCGCGCTGTTCGATGAAATCGCCGCCAGCGGGGCGATTCTCTCCGAGCTGCCGTTCGGTGCCGAGCCGCACGCGCGCTCCTTCCCGGGCCGCAATCGCATCATCGCCGGCATGTCGCGCGGTGTGCTGGTGGTCGAGGCGTCGCTCAAATCCGGCTCCCTCATCACCGCCGATTTCGCACAGGATTATGGCCGCGATGTTTTCGCCATCCCCGGCTCGCCGATGGACCCGCGCTGCCACGGCACCAATCGCCTGCTGAAAGATGGCGCGACGATGGTCGAGACCGTCGGCGACATCCTCAGCAACCTCTCGCCGATTGGTGAATTGCCGCTCGCGGAGGAAAGCCCGCGCCTGTTCGCCGAGCCGCAACCGAGCTTCCCGGATGAAAAAACACTCGACGATGCACGTGCCAAAATCCTCGAAGCACTCAGCGCCAGCCCAACCTTGCTGGATGATGTGCTCGCCGCCACCGACCTCACGCCACATGTGCTGATGGCGGTTTTACTTGAACTTGAGCTCGCCGGTAGGCTAGAACGCCACGCCGGATCGAAAGTGGCTTTACGCATGGGAGAAGTAGTTTGACGAAAAATGTAGTAGTGGTCGAATCCCCTTCAAAAGCGAAAACGATCAATAAATACCTCGGCAGCGATTACACCGTGCTCGCCTCCTACGGCCATGTACGCGACTTGCCTAGCAAAGATGGTTCCGTCGAGCCCGACGCCGATTTCGCCATGCATTACGAAGTCGATATCGACTCCAAAAAACAAATGACTGCCATCGCCGCCGCTCTCAAAGGCGCCGACATGCTCTACCTCGCAACCGATCCGGACCGCGAAGGTGAAGCGATTTCCTGGCACGTGCTCGAAGCGCTGAAGGAAAGCAAAAAACTGCCCAAGGATATCGGCGTCAAGCGCATCGCCTTCCACGAGATCACCAAAAAAGCGATCACCCATGCGATCGAAAACCCGCGTGATATCGATATGGATCTGGTCAACGCGCAGCAAGCCCGCCGCGCGCTGGATTACCTGGTGGGCTTCAACCTCTCGCCGGTGCTGTGGCGCAAACTGCCGGGCTCGCGCTCGGCGGGCCGTGTGCAATCGGTGGCGCTGCGCCTCATCTGCGAGCGCGAATCCGAGATCGAAGTCTTCCGCCCGCGTGAATATTGGGATATCGGCCTGACCATGCAAACCGGCACCGGCGCCACCTTCGCCGCCCGCCTGACCGAATATAACGGCGCTAAACTCGACAAATTTTCCTTCGTTACCGACACCGTCGCCCACGAGGTCGAAGCCACGCTGAAAAAATCCGATTTCCGCGTCACCACCATCACGCCGCGCACCGTGCGCCGTGCGCCATACCCGCCCTTCTCCACCTCCACCTTGCAGATGGAGGCCAGCCGCAAGCTGGGTTACGGCGCCAAGCGCACCATGCAAATCGCGCAGAAGCTGTATGAGGAAGGCCTCATCACCTACATGCGTACCGACGGCATCACCGTCAGCGTCGATGCGATTGCCGAAGCGCGCACGCAGATCGGTAAAGAATACGGGCCGAAATACGTGCCCGATGCACCGCGCATCTACAAAACCAAAGTCAAAAATGCGCAGGAAGCGCACGAAGCCATCCGCCCGACCGACCTGAGCAAACGCCCCGACCAGATGCAGCTCGATAGCGAGCAAGGCCGCCTCTACGACCTCATCTGGAAACGCATGATGGCCAGCCAAATGGAAGTCGCGCTCTACGACCAGGTCGGTGTCGATATGCACGACGCCACCAAGCGCCACGCCCTGCGCGCCACCGGCTCGGTGCTGAAATTCGACGGCTTCCTCTGCCTCTATCAGGAGACGCTGGAAGAAGACGAGAAAAAGCCCGACACCGGCGAAGAAGCCGCCGAGGACGACAGCCAGAAACTGCCCGTCATGGAAGTGGGCGAGCCGCTGCGCACCAACAAGATCGAAGCCGCGCAGCACTTCACCCAGCCGCCGCCGCGCTACTCGGAAGCAAGCCTCGTCAAACGCCTCGAAGAACTCGGCATCGGCCGCCCATCGACCTATGCGAGCATCATCTCCGTGCTCACCGACCGTGGCTATGTCACGCTCGATAAGCGCCGCTTCACCGCCGCCTCGCTTGGCCGCATCGTCACCGCGTTTTTGATGTCGTATTTCGACCGCTACGTCGAATATAACTTCACCGCGAACCTCGAAGAAAACCTCGATAAAATCGCCGATGGCCAGCGCGACTGGAAAGAGGAGCTGCGCCTCTTCTGGAAAGATTTCCACGCCAAGGTCGAAGACAGCAAAAAACTCACCATCACCGATGTGCTGACCAAGGTCGAAGAGCTGCTTGAACCCTATATTTTCGGCGTGGGCGATGCCGCTGCCGCCGCCAAAGTCTGCCCAACCTGCAAAACCGGTTCCCTGCACCTGAAGACCGGCAAATTCGGCTCGTTCCTTGGTTGCTCCAACTATCCGGAATGCAATTTCACCCGCCAGATCACCGCCAATAACAGCGACGTCAACGGCGAAGCCGGCAGCGAAGAAGGCGAATACCCGCGCACGCTCGGCACCGACCCGGCAAGCGGCGAAACCATCACCATCCGCAAAGGCCCGTATGGCGTGTATGTGCAGCTGGGCGATGGCAAAAAGCCCAAGCGCAGCTCCCTGCAAAAAGGCACCGCACCCTCCAGCGTCGATCTCGAAAAAGCGCTGTCGCTGCTTGCCCTGCCGCGCGATATCGGCCTGCATCCGGAGACGGGCGAAACCATCATTGCCAATCTGGGCCGCTTCGGCCCCTACCTGCTGCATGCCGGCAAATACGCCAACCTCACGCCCGATGACGACGTCCTTACCATCGGCATGAACCGCGCGGTGACGCTCATCGCCGAAGCTGCCGAGAAAAAGAAAAACGGTGGTGGCCGCGGCGGCGCACCCGAGCCGCTGAAGGACCTCGGCGCGCATCCGGAATCCGGCGAGAAAGTCGTCATCCTCAAAGGCCGTTATGGCCCGTACATCAAGTACGCAGGCAAAAACATCACCCTGCCGAAAGAGCACACGCCGGAAGATTTCACGATGGAAATGGCCCTGCCCCTTCTGCCCGCTGCAGGCAGCAAAAAAGGCGGCAAAAAAGCCCCTGCCAAAAAGAAAGCACCTGCGAAAAAAGCCGCAGCCGCCAAACCCGCGGCAAAGCCTGCGGCCAAAAAACCCGCTGCAAAAAAACCATCCACCAAGAAAACCGCTTAGCCGATGGCAGCACTTGACCAACCCACGAAAAACGATAGATTACCGCCCATGAGCACTGCCACCGCCAAAATCTACCAGCCTGCCAAAACTGCGATGCAATCGGGCCGCGCCAAAACGCACCAGTGGATTCTGGAATACGAAAAACCCGCCCCCGGCACGCCGGATGCGCTGATGGGCTGGAACACCATGCCCGACACCATCGCCCAGGTGAAACTCACCTTCGCGACCAAGGAAGAAGCAGTCGCCTACGCCACTGCCAAAGCCATCCCCTTCCGCCTGTCGGAGCCGCATAAACCGGCCATTGGCCCCAAGGCCTATGCCGAAAATTTTAGCAACGGCAAGCGCACCGCATTCGACGCAAACAGCTAAGCTGCTGATTTATATCGATGCCGTTTCACCACGCCCACCCATAAAAATTGCCCACAGGGCGGTGTGACTGTCATAAAACTGTCATCATTTAGGCGTATACTCTAAACTATAAGGGTATCCACCGCGTAGACCGGCCCCAAGGAGAGAGTATGAAACGCTTCACCGTCCCGTGCGATTTCAACGGCGTCAAACACCCGTTCCACGTCTATATCGGCGACCCCAACCCCAAAAAGCACCCCCTGCAATTTCAGGGCTGGTGGCTATCGTCCGAGCGCGGCGGCAACATCCCGCAGGACGTGATGGACAGCTTCGAGAAGCTCTTCAAAATTTCGCAGGAAAATAACGTCTCCTTCGAGGACCTCTGCGTCTACGCCCTTGGCGCTGCCCAGCAGGAAAATGAAGGCGCCGCCGTCACCAGCTAACAGAAACGTGAATCCCGCGCATGGCCACCGACATCACCCACGAGGACTTCATCGCCCGCTCCAGTGATGGGCTATCGGCCGAGGATACCGCGCTTGATGCCGCTCGTGCGCAAGCCATCGCCGAAATCGCCATCAGCCGCGCCGCCGTTTCTTCAAAAGCCGTGACCGATGAAAACACCGCCGACTATTCGTCGCACGATGTCACCGGTGTCGGCCGCTACGTCATCCCGCGCTATCAGGGCTGGAAGCCGCTGCTCAAGATCATCCACGACCCCGTCCCCAATATCGATTTCTCCGCCAATATCTATGATGCGTTCGATGGCATCATCGCCAACCATTTCGACAGCCCCTACCTGCTCAACCCGCTGGATGACAAATACGAATCCTACACCTCCTTACGCGACAACCTCGCCGCCGTGCGCAACTTCCTGATGCAGAACTATTACGCAGCCACCCCCGAGGGCATGACCCCGGCCAAAGCCAAAGCCGCCCTTGGCGAAATCGCCGCCTTCGTAGGCGATGGGCTCTACAACAACTTCCATTACCTGCACATCATCCCCAATCACAACCCCACCAAGCCCTATATCGACCTCGCAGAAGCCCGCCGCCCGGATGGTGAAGGCGCGCAATATATCTACGATAAAATCCTCGAAATGCAGCGCCACTCGAACTGGATGAAACCATTCGCGCCCATCGCTGCACTGTTCGGCGGCAAGCCCGCGCCGGAATGGATGTTGCCTGACGCCAAGCACACCCATTTCACCGATTTCTTCGAAAACGACATTATCGGCGGCAAAGTCACCGGCAGCGAACCCGTTGCCACGACCGCCGCACTCGAGGCCGCCACCGCCCGCCTCGCCGCGATTGATGCGCGGCGCGCCGAGCTTGCCGACCAGAAGCAACTAACCACCGTCGCCATCGATCTGGATGCCATCGGTAACCACCTGCTCTTCACCGCCGAAAACATGGCCGGCGTTGCCCATATCAGCGAACCCGTGCGCCGCAGCGCGGTCGATATCGCCAAGGATATTCTTCGTAAACTCAAAGTCTCCATCGGCGATCTTAATGTGATGGGTGGGCTGAACATGAAGCCATCCGACGACATGGCCGCCCTTGGTGGCGTCAAAGGCGTCGCCATGGTCTATGAGCGCCTGCTCGCCTGGGCGCGCGGCAATAACGATGCGGAACTCCTTCAGGATCCCTCCATCATCGCCGCGACGCAGGCCATCGGCCAGTTGGGTTACCTCGCCAAACTCGAAGCCCGCCGCATGGCAACGGTCGCCGGCAACACGGTCATGGCCAACAACATTACTGCCCAGCTCGCACGCATTCCGGCCGCCTATGCGGCCGCGACCGAACCCACCTTCGGCGGCCTGATCGATAAGGTCGCGCGCGGGATCGACGCCGTGCTCAACCGCGTGCAGCAGGTCAGCGTATCCGGCGCTAAAGTCGGCCTCTCGGTCGATAATCGCGGCACCACCATGGATGCACCGCCCACCGCCGGCATGGCCCGCCAGGTGGGTGCCGACCAGACCGCCGCCCTTGCCGCCATCCGCGCGGCGCAGCTTTCCAGCCTCGCCCACACCCAGCATGCCGCCGCCCAGCAAAACGCTGCCACCCGGCCGCAGCAGGGGCAAGGCCAAACCGCCCAGCAGCCCACGCAGCAGCGCCAGCCCGCTGTCGGCGCAGGCACCCGCCCCACGGTGCAAGCTGGCCGCAACCAGCCGCGCAGCAGCTCAACCAGCAGCCTCACCACCCCGCCAAACGGTGTGATGACCCCGGCCCAGCTTACCGCCATGCGCAGCAACGCTGCCGCCAATGCCGCCCATCATGCGCATGAACGCGAAGAAGCCCACCAGCACGAGCAGCAAATGCTGCAGCAACAGCGCGACGCCCAGCAGCGTGCCAACAAAGCCGCCACCAAAGCGGCGATGGCAAAAATTGATCCCTCACTGATCCGTGGCTTCAAGAACGCGACCAACCTTGCGGGCGTCACCGGCAATGGCGATATCCTCAAGCCCGGTCGCCGCATTGATCCCGCGCAGGTCATGCAGGCCTCCAACAAAGCGCAGGCCCTCGCCCAAACGCAGGCAGCCACAGCCGTCAAACCCGGCATGCCAAACGACCCGCTACGCGACCCCAACGCCATCCAGCCCCCCACCCGCGGCGGCGGACGCGGCTTCTAGGCGTTTGGCCATATCCGTCATCTTCTCCCCCTGTCACCCCGTCGAACGACGGGGTCCACCTTCCCCCACCCTTGTCATGCCTGCGAAAGCGGGCATCCAGACGCGCGTGAGCGCAGGCCATACTGCCGGTGGCGTAGCGGGAGTGGGGCACAGATGGCCCCCGTCGTTCGACGGGGTGACAACGGGTGGGGTTTGGTGGCCGGGGAGCTTTAGGTCGGTTTTCAGCCGCTACCGTGATCTTTAGACGCCGCGCCGTATCCAGTGTGGTTTGCCAACCGTGGATACGAACGCGGGGATGTCCTGAACATGCATCACGGCCTCCCCGGCCATAGTAAAAAAACCACCAGCATCGCTGCTGGTGGCCGGGTGTTCAAATCCGTTGTTAAGGAAACGGCGCAGGTAGCCTTTACCCTTACGGGTTGGACATACGCCACCGCCACCCGGCCATAATGGCAGGGAAAGCGGCATCCACCGACACCTATCCTGAAATGGGGAGAGGCATCAGATGACGGCTGATGCCAGCCGCCTTAACAACGGGATTTGAGGCCCGGCCCTGCACAGGAAACCCGTGCAACGCAAGGCTGAGGATGGGGTGTTTTGTGGGCAGAGTCAAGTGGGAAATGGGAGTCAATCCCCTCTCCCGCCTGCGGGAGAGGGCTAGGGTGAGGGGCGCGCGAAGCGCAAGCAATCACTCGCAGCGAAGCAACGCGCACGCTGACTAAGACTGCGTATTATAATTCCCGTTCATGGGCCGTTTTGGGCCGCAGGGGCTGCCTTCCAGCCCGACGCACGGGCTTTTCAGCACTTCGATCTTTTCGGAGCTGCATGCCGAAACCAGCAAAACCGCTCCCATCAACGCCGCAACAATCACCGGTTTCATACGCATTTCCCTACGATGGGTGAATCCCACCCACATACGACTATGAAATCCTCCGCCCGTCAAGCAGCTCTTCTAAGCCAGACGCGTCACGCTGTGGAGATCACTTCCCCTTCTTCGTGGCGTTGGCATCATTCACATTCAAGGCAGCTTGCCGTGATTCCATCGCGTGGTATTCCATCTTGCCACCCTTATCGAGGTTGACGAAGACGTTGGAAATTTCACCCGAGATGTTCTCCACCACCTTGCCGAATTTCTGCGCAATATAGACAAGAATCAGGAAGCTGAGCATATCGACAATGTTGATCGGGAAGGATTTACAATTATCCGGCGTCGGCCCGAGCTTGCAGCTCAGCGGCCCCTGCCAGGTAAAATCATCCGTAATCGTCTGGTGGGTAACGGGATCGACAAAGCGCCAGAAGGAGATTTTGTTATCCGTCCCCGAAGCGGCTTTGTATTCCGTCCAGCACAGCTCACCGCCCAGCATATCCGTCGAGGCGCTCGTAATCATGACGATGAAGAACGACAGGAACGTGAAATACAGGATCGGCTGTAATGAAAGATTGATGAGCGAGTTCAACCACCCCGTAAAGAGCGGTTTGGTACGCTCGAACAGCAGGAACACAATGAAAATCGGCGCAACCCCCAGCAGCAGCGAGCGCACCACAAAGCTCACCGCATAGGTCTGGAGCGCATCGAGCAGCATCTTCAGCAACCCAAACACCGCGATGCCGAGCAACCCGCCCATCGCAAATCCATACGGCCCGGCGGCAAACACAGAGCCCAGGATTGCAATCATCGTATCGGGCTGAAGCACAAAGCGCGCAAGGCTGTCGAGCGCCTTGAACGGCGACTGCCCGGCGACAAACGAGTCCCCCGTCCCGATCGACATCACCATGCCGATCAGCTCATCCGTCCCGTCGTTGAAGAAGGTCACCACATAGGCGTTGAAATAATGCCAGCCCATCATCGGTGAAATCAGCGTGAAAATAATCCCAAGCTTCACCAGCCGTTTCAACGTCTCGCCAAAAGTCGCCTGCACCACGCCGATCATGAACCCGACACCATACACAATCACCATCAGCGTCACCGCCGCATTGACCGCATTCTGGTACGCCGAGCTATCCGTAAACGCGCTATACAGGTTGTAGGTCGCCGTGTGGATCGTCGTCTTGATGTAATTCGTGATATTGGTCAGCAAGCCCGGCGTTGTATCCGTCACCGAGGTGACTTTCAGCGTCGCAAAATTGGTGCAGACATCGGATCCCGTCGCGGCCTGCGCCATCATCGGCGCACTCACCAGCGCTACCATCGCCAGGACAAGCCCCAGCCGGATCATGTGTTTCATGTTGCCCATCGTCACCCTCATTCCATCACTAGCGTTTTATGCCGCTGAAGAAGCCCTTTGCCCCGGCCTGTATGACGCCGGGATTTTCCCGATTACCCACCACACGTTTCAGGAATTCAGCACCATATGTCTCATGGCCGGGAATCTCGTTGCCGGCCTTATCCTTAGTCGATGCACTATAGGTCGCCTTGCGTGCCTCACGCTGCATCTCGCTCGCCCCCACCTGCAGTTTCTGCTCGAAGCCACCGCTTTGTGGGCCCATCAGCGCTGCAACCGTACTACCGCCGCCCGAGAGCCTGCTGACGAGTGACATAATCGTGCGCAGCCCCTCATTGATAAGGAAGCCAAGGAGCAACAACGTAACCAATTGCTGGAACAGTATCGTATAGGCCTCTTTTGCATTCGCGAAATCCGCTGATTTCACTTTATTTATTTTAAACACCGGCACTTTCGCCATCCGGCACGGGTTCTCTGCCGCCGCCAGACTCGGATTGACGAAGTTTTGCAGGGTTGGCTTCATGATCTGGTTTCCAGCCCCGTCCTGCGCTGCCAGCGAGTTGCGTAGCCCGGTCGGGTCGCCGGTGATCGGGCAATCGCCAATCGCGCGTGGATCCTGCATTGCCTCATCGATTTTTGAATAGCTGAACAGCTCGCTGATAAGGGATTTTGGCTTGCCGTTCGTACCGTCTGAAAACAGCATCGCATCATACAGCGTGAGCGCCAGCATCGCATAGGCCGTAATCATCGTCGGCATGATGAACGAGGCGACGATATTTTTCCACACCCCTTCAAAATAGCCCGCCGTCACCTTCATGAACACCAGCGGCATAAATAATGGCAGCATGATAAGCATCAGGCAGATCACCAGATAGCCATTCAGGAACGCCAGCACCACGCGCAGCACCAGCACGAACACCGAAACCAGCACCCCAACGAGCGCAAAAAACACCGTTACCCCGAACGCCCCACCGAACAGGAACCCGCTCGCCAGTCCGAACAGACTTGCCCCCAGCAACATGCTTGGCTGTTTGGGCGTTGCCGTTCCGGCGGTGAAGCCCCACATCTTGCCCATCACGCAATCCATGATCGCCCAGACACGTGGCGTGTTGTCGCCGGTATAGGTTGCCACATCGCAGGTCAGGCTGTTGGTATCGATCGCATGCGTCAATATATCCTGCGTCTCCGCCATAATGCCATACACTGCCGGCACCACCGTTGTCGGCAATATATTCAGCGTGGTCGTGACCAGTGCGATTTTAAGCAGTAGCAGGAAGCCCTGCTTATGCACCTGTGCATCACCCTCCAGCACCTTCACACCGAACATGACGATCACAAAGGTCAGGTACGCATAAAAGAGCGGCTGCAGCAGCGTGATCATCTGCGTCACGAACACAACCGTCGATGTCTGGATGGTGTTAACGATACACGGCACAATCCGACCCAGCAGGATGCCGCCCTTGGCCTTATCGTAATCGGCGCACCGCACCACATGACCGTCTTTATCGAGCGTCTTCAGGTCAGCCGTCGAGGGCGAGCCGGTCGGATCAGCACCCACCGCCGCAAAAGCCTCCGACGCGTGATAGGCCTGCGGCGCGAGCGCGAAGAACACGATCGCCGCCGCCAGTATCGGCAGAATATGTTTGCGTCGGATCATCGTCTTGTCCCCGCTAATCCCTTCGCTGTCTCCTTAAAGCTGGAGGCGATACTGCCCATCACACTGCCGACCCCACCTTTACCCGTCGGCAACTGGCCTGCCACCCCGCCCATATTCGCCGTCAGACCGAAGTCGCCCAGCAGATCGGTCGCCACGGCCGGAATCACCGCCAACAGCCCGTTCAGGATGAATACCACTATCCCACAAAACAGGGTTGAGGCCAACACTTCGCGCATCACCTGCTGGCCCAGTTCCTTGGCGGTCGGGGTGGTTGTCGCGCCCGGAATCGTCACCGGCGGTGTGCGCGCAGCGGCCAGCAGGTCCCAGTTGACCTGCTCCTTCCAGACCTGGATCGGGTAGCTCGCATCGCATGCTTCTTTTAACGTGGCGTCCGCGGCCATTTCCTTGGGCGTACATTTACTGTTGATCATGTTGTTGACCACACTGCCAAGGTTGCTCGTCGTCGGCAGGGTCGGAATCGGGGTGGGCGGCTTGCCCTTAATCAGCACCACGTCCTTGGGTGCTTTGGCGATGATGGGCTTGCTGGTCGCCAGTGGTGGGTTACCGGTATCGATCGTCGGCGGGCTTACCACCATACGCGGCTTGGTCAGGTAGGCATTCAAATCAAAATTATTGGCCCGCGACTCCTCGCCCGCCAACCGGTACATAATCGAATATTGCCCCGAGAATACCGCCAGGTCGATCGCCGCCAGCGAGAAAATAATAAACACCAGCATGATCACCGGCTGCAGCGTGAAGGAGATTAGCAGCTTTACCCATTTATCGAAATAGCTCTTGGTCGTGGTGAAAAGTACCAGCGGAATAATGATCGGCGAAACGATAACAAGGAACGCCACCCCCATATACCCGGCAAGGTACGTAAACAGCGCCTTGATCACCAGCATGATAAAGCCGTAAACAAAGATAAACCCGATCACTGCCAGCACCAGCCCGACAATCGAGCTTTGCATGTTGCTGAACAGGAAAAACAGCAATGCCCGCGCCGGGCCATCATTGGTTTTCGCCGGGTTCGCATTATCCAGCTTGCTGTTATATGCAACCAAACTCGACAGTGCCGCATTCGGGTCGCCGCTGGCCAGCTTGATCCCAACCACGGTATCGATCAGGCAATCCATCGCCAGCCATGGCCCGGTGACCTTTGTGCTATTGGGCGTCTGTGCCTGCATCTCAATCATGTTCTGCAGGCACTGGCTCTGGCCGAAATCGGTGCCCGCCGCGTCGGCAGTTCCACTTGGCGGGGTATAGGTCACCACCGCAATCGCCGCCGAATCCATCATGCCCGTCACGGTGCTATAGATCAGCGGGCTGCTCGCGCAGAACCAGGAGACTGCGCCGAGTTTGATCACCAGCATGAACGTGTCGCGACCGATTTTTTCGACCATTCCCATCGCCATCAGCACGCCATAGAGCGTCACCGCCAGCGTCATCACGATCATAATGGTATTTCTGATCAGCGGGTACAGCCCCGTGAAAAACAGCGCCGCCCCGGCGTCTACCGTTGCACGGATGCAGCCGGCAATTTTGTTCGTCAGCCCCACATAATTCGCGCTGCAATTTACGGTCTGTGCGGCCTGCGTCACCGTTCCCGTAGCCGTCTGCGCTGTCGCAGACGCCGCAAAGCCCATCACCAGCACGCCGAACATCAGCAGGATGAAACAATGCATCGCGCGGGTGCTGCTCATAGGGCCTTGATCCGTTCATTGAACACTGGCAGCCAGTCTTTCACATCGTCGCCCACTTCGGCGCGGATCTGGTCGAGCATACCCACTGTCTCCGCGCGGCCCGAAAGCACGCTGATAATATCTTCCATCCCCGAAAGATCGATCCGCGCCACCACCACATCCTTGCCCTGCTTCACGAGGAAATAACGCGTCGCGGTATCAGTGTTCTTGAGCAGGTTGAACTCCCGCTCCGACAGCATAAATGCCTTGCGATACGGCTCCGTCGCTTTCGGGTTGGGCAGGAAAATCTGCGTCGCCGTCTGCTGGATCAGCGTATCCGAAATCGAGCTGTTCACCGCATCCTCCACCGACTGCGTGGCGAACACCACCATGCCGTTGAGTTTCCGCAGCGTCTTCAGCCAATCCTTGATCTTGCCCGCAAAAATACGGTTATCGACCAGCGCCCATGCCTCGTCGAGAATGATGATCGTCGGCGTCCCATCAAGCGACATCTGGATCCGGTGGAACAGGTACAGAAGCACCGGCACCAGGCAGGCCTTGTTGTTGAGCACATCGCCCATCTCGAAGCCAAACACCGTGTCGC
Source organism: Pseudomonadota bacterium (assembly GCA_040384265.1). Taxonomy (GTDB): domain Bacteria; phylum Pseudomonadota; class Alphaproteobacteria; order Rickettsiales; family UBA3002; genus QFOX01. The sequence goes on from JAZKJM010000005.1 coordinate 331,543, forward strand.
TGAAGAAGTCCACCCGGTCTTCCGCATTGTCGAAAATCTCGCTGAAGCGGCCGCCTGAATGCCACTGCTTGAGCCGCGACGCAACCGTCCCGGGCCCTTCCATGCCAAAGAACGAGGCAACCGTGTGCAGCACCCGGTCTTCCTTGCGCAGCTTGTAGGAGCCCTCGATAGCGCGCTGGACAACGCCCATATCGTCCGCCGAGATTGGCTCGTCATTCACCGCGATCAGCGCCGACAGCCACTCGGCGATGAAGGAGCGGTTCTCCATCGTGTCATCCAACTGCAACGGGTTGAAATAGCATTTCTTCGCCGGGTCGATATGGGTATATTGCCCATCCAGCGCCCGCACAAAAATCTCCGCGCCGCGATCCTTGTCGAACATGAACAGGCGGCAATTGAACTTCAGCGCCTGCGCGCACAGAAAGTTCATCAACACCGTCTTACCCGCACCGGTCGGGCCGATGATCGTCGTATGACCCACATCGCGCGCGTGGAAATTGAAGAAGAACGGCGTGCCCGATGTCGTGTCAAACACCGTCACCGCATCGCCCCAATGGTTGTCGGAAATTTTGCCGACCGGATAGTTATGCATCGCCGCGAAGCCCGCGATATTGAGCGTGTTGATCTGCGACGCGCGGCCGATATATTCGCCGTTACCCGGCAACTGCGCCCAATAGCACTGCTCCAGAATCAACTTCTCGCGCACCGGGTTGATGCCGACATTCACCAGCTCGGCGATCACCATCGAAATCGCCGCTTCCAGCGCGCCGAGATTATCCTCGATGCACATCACCGTCAGGTGGTGCTTGCCAAACGCAATATGCCCCGACATCGCCATATCCAGCGCGTCGGAAATTTCGCGTACCTGGCTTGTCGCCAGATCGTTCGAGTTGGCCATGCGCCGCTGCTGCAGCTGCATCGAGCCGATATTGGTCTGCCGGTTTTCGAACTGATAGCTCTGCGCCACCGTCAGCTCGAACGGCATCTGCAAAAACGCATCCATGATGCCTGCTGCCGTGTGCGGCGCATATTCCTTGATGCTGACAATCCCCGCGAACCGCGTGCCGGAAGCCGAACGAATCTCAATCGCCCGGTTGCCAAAATACAGGCGGCTGGTCGGCAGGTAATGGGCGATGTCGATCGTCGGCACCATCACCGGCTGGCCGCCCCCGGCATTGACAAGCCGCCCGAGGAACTCCAGCGGCTCCGAGATCGGGCCAAACTCGCCCATCGTCGTCGTCAGCACCCGCGCGCCGTAATCGCGGAACGTCGCCAGCACCCGATAGACGGATTCCTTCAGCTCCTTATGCATTTCCTGCAGCTGGTTGGCATCCGCGCCTTTGTTGGTTTTCTGCTCGAATTTGTTGATCAGGCTCTGCAGCCGCGCAGCGCCCTTGGTGTCGTCCTTGCGAATCACGCTGATATATAGCTCATTCACAAATGAGGAATGCGAATGGTGTTTCTTGCGCCATTTATCATCGACATAGGACGCAAATCCCGGCGGCATCTTGCCTTCCGGGTAGGCGCTCTGGCGGCGGCGCACCATGTGGAACCACATGCTGAACGTGCCTTCCGCCATCGATTTATACAGCGAATTGCGGACCATTTTTTTCATGTCCACCACATCGTCATCCGCCGTCTCGAACGAGAAACCCTCGATCTTGATGATCTGGATCAGCTCACGATTTTTGGTGATGATGGTGTCCTTGTCCCAGTGGTGGTCATACGGAATAAACTCCGCCGCCGAGACTTCGCGCTTGGCGACCTCGCTTTTCGACACTTTCCGCCGGGTGAGTGGACGCAGGATCATGCCCTAGAACACATCGTAAGAGTTGGTGAACGAGTGATACGCCCGGTTCCACGAGCGGAAGCCATATTTCATCCGCAGCATCCACAGCTCGATGGCGCGCGGCTCCTTCATGCATAGCAGGTAGCCAAATCCATGGATCACCCCAGCCAGCGGCAGCACCGCGAACGAGTGGGTATTGATGAACATAATCATACAAATCATCGCGTTGATGACGAAATACATGTAGCTCACCCCGGCAATCATCGGCGGCCGTGCAAGCCCTTGAAACAGCGGATCAGCAGCTAAACGACCACCCGACATATGCACCCCATCCCGTTACATGTAACCACTTGGCGTCTGCAAGAAACCCGCGCTACGCACGTAGTAAATATACCCGCAGCTTCTCAGTTTACCAAGAATTTACTAAAATTGTGTAAAGATTCCGCGCTTCCGTGCGGCAAGCATGCAAAAATGATATACTGCGACGGGATCGGCCCGAGACTAAAGCCCCACCAGCGCCCGCGCGAAATCCTCGGCCACGAAGGGCTGCAGGTCCTCCGCCCCCTCACCCACACCGATGGCGTGGATGGGCAGCTTGAATTGCTCCGCCAGCGCCAACACAATCCCGGCCTTCGCCGTGCCGTCGAGCTTGGTAATCACCAGCCCCGTCACCCCCGCCACTTCGCGGAAGGCCTTGACCTGCGCGAGGGCATTCTGCCCGGTCGTCGCGTCCAGCACCTGCAGCACCGCGTGCGGGCCGTCCGGCACCAGCTTGCGGATGACTTTGGTGATTTTGCTCAGCTCCGCCATTAAATTTTCCTTGGTGTGCAAACGCCCAGCCGTGTCGATAAATACCATCTGCGCGCCGCTGGCGATGGCTTTTTCCACGCCCGCATAAGCAACCGAAGCCGGGTCGGCATTCTCCGCCCCGCGCACAAACTCGCAGCCCGCGCGCTCCGCCCAGCGTTGCAATTGCTCCACCGCCGCGGCGCGGAACGTATCGGCCGCCACCACCATCACTCGCTGGCCCTGCGCGGTCAGCCCGTGCGCCATTTTGCCGATCGTCGTCGTTTTGCCATTGCCGTTAACACCGACCACCAGCACAATGCGCGGCCCTTCGCCCGCCAGCGCAAACGGCACCGCATAGGGCGCCAGCCGCTTGCCGACCGCCGCGGCCAGCAACTGCTTGATTTCATCCTCGCCAATATCCTTATCGACCCGGCCCGAGGCGATCTCCGCGACGATGGACGCCGCCGTCGCCACCCCCATATCCGCCATGATAAGCTGTTCTTCCAGCTCCTCCAGCGTCGCCGCATCCAGCTTGCGCTTGGTGAACACCGCGCCAATCGCATCGGATGTTTTCTTCAAGCCGCCAGAAAGTCGGGAGAACCAGTTCATGGTTAAATCTCGATAGCACCATCAAACACATAGGCAACCGGGCCGCTCATCAGCACTTCGCCGTTGCCGGTGGCGGTTTTTTTCCACTCCACATCGAGCGTGCCGCCGGGCAGTTCCACCGTGCAGCGGCGCTGCAGAATGTCGCGCCGCGCACCGGCTACCACCGCCGCGCAAGCCGCCGAGCCGCAGGCGAGCGTGATGCCCGTGCCGCGTTCCCACACCGCCATTTTGATGTGGCTTTCATTCACCACCTGGACCGCGCTGATATTCGCCCGTTCAGGGAAAAGCGGGTGGTGCTCCAGCGTTGCGCCCCATTCCGACAGCTTGATATGGTTCAGGTCGCGCACAAAGAAAATCGCATGCGGGTTGCCGATATTGATCGCCACCGGGTCGCTCAGCAGCCCGACCTCAAGGCCCAGATGCAGCGTGTTGCGCGATTCGCTGAGCGGAATTTGCTGCCACTCCCATTTCGGCTCACCCATATTCACCGTGATCCCGCCATCTGCGCTTTTCGCACCGTGGCGCACACCGGCATTGGTCTCGATGCTGGCCGTGGTCTTGCCCGATTCGCGCATCAGGAAATCCGCGACACAGCGCGTCGCGTTGCCGCAGGTGCTGATTTCCGAGCCATCGGCATTGAAAATACGCATAAACGTATCCGCCACCGTCGAGGGTTTGAGCACCAGCAGCTGGTCGCAGCCGATGCCAAAATGGCGGTCACTCAACCGGATCGCCGCCTCGCGGTCGATCGTCACTTCACGCGCACGGCCATCCAGCACCACAAAATCGTTGCCGGTGCCATGCATTTTCAAAAATGGGGTCTTGGACAAAATGTAACCAAACTTTCATAAATCGTGGGGGTTGCAAGCGCTATAACAAACCCCACCAACGATTACAATCGTAACCGCGAGCAGCGCCCTTATGACGATGCAGAGCAAGAACAGGAAGCAATATATCGCCGATCTGGCAAGGCTGGGCGAAGCCCCGCCTGTCGCCACGGTTACTCCCAAGGAAGAATTGGCACACTACACGGCCCTCTTTACCGAAAAACTCACTGCCATCCGCATTCCTGTGCCATCGCGCCTTTTTGCCGAACATGAGCGGCTGGTTGACAGTGAAACGACCTATGCCTCACTCGGCCTGCCCGATAGCTTCTGGAAAAGCCAGAAAGAGCGCCACGCAATCACCGTTGGGGAAGCTGAAAAAGCCCTCACCCTGCCACTTCCCTATGCACTGGCAGCCTTTGCCTCGCTGAGCAGCCCCAGCGAGGGCCACCCTGCGGCTGACGATCGCGATCCGCCCAACCGCCCGCCACACCACGTCGCCCTGCGCCGAAAAATCAACCATCTTGCCACGATTGTCTGGGATGGGTTGGAGGACCCCGAGCATATCTGCAATAAAATAGAACCGCTGCTTTACGATTCCAAGGAGCACATCAATCTGGTGACCGACAAACACGCCGCCCACGAGCTTAGCATGCATATGCTAAGCTGCGCACAGGCTGCAAAAGCTGAGCTCCACAGCCTACCACGCGAATGGGCCCGCCAACCGCCTCCACAGGGCACTCCCCTGCCCCATCTTCATGAAAAATTGATGATTTTGCCGTATAATAACACTGTAACCGCCATGGATAAGCACCCAATGAAGCCCGATGAAGACCGCCGCTTTCAGAGACATCTGGAACGCCTTAAGAAGCTTGGCAGCGAGGCAAAGCTCCACAGCCCGGCAACCATCTACGAGGCTTATGAAGAAGACATTGTAGAGCGTATCACCAACATGCGGGTGGCGGTGTCGGAGGATATTTTCCACCAGCATGTCGAGCATATGGACAACCTCAGCAAAGAACCATCCGATATGACCGCCGAAGATTATGAGGCGCTCAAGCGGCGCCATGAGCGCGACGGACACCCAACCCTGACCCTCGGCCACGCGCTTCAAGCCTGCGATTGCGGACATGAGCGCGACGCCGCCGAGGTTGAGATGCTCCAACATGACATCAATGTGGCTATCCTGGTCCTATGCAAAAGGCGTTGGGATGGCATGGATGTTACGCGCGATACAGCGGCCCTCGCAGGCCTGCTTTTTGATTACGATCCAAACGTCATCAGCATTACCGCCAATGAGAATGCCGCACAGGAACTCGCCAAGCAAATCGCCAAGGATTCCGAAAAGGTCGCAGGCTTATACAAAAGCCGCCAGCCCGCTCCTCGGCAGCGCTAATCCGCTTTTGCGCGAAATGTCATAGAACCGTCACAAACAATGGGCACAAAAAGCGCTACCACGCCCAGCGAACAATGACACTTCAACTACAGCAGCACCGATAGACCGATGACCGACCACCACAAAAACTCCGCACATTTCCACGCAGACTTTAGAAAATTTCAAGATACGCTCAGAGAGCTTGCCAACAAACCGCGCATGCGTTCGCCGGGCAACCGGCAGCAGACCTATATGGATCAAATTGCCCAAAGCCTTGGCAACCGGAGGATTGCTGTATCCGACGACCTGTTCGAGCTGCATCTGCAATCTATCGGCGCCTTAGCCGATGCACCGGCACACGAAGACGTAACGCCAGGCAACGAGCGTATCGGCCATGCGACATTACTAGTAAAAGACGCACTCAAGGCACACCGTTATGCCAGCGCGCAGTATGCTCCCACATCGCCGCAACAAGGCGACACCAGCTGCGCAACCACGGAGGCACTCACCAACGATTTCTGGATAAGCAGACATGCCGCCACACGGCTCGCCAACCTCTTTAACAACACGTCGCCGGAACAGGCCATGGAGCATGATACAGGCACACCCTACGACAAGACCAAAGCGATTCAAGAAACGATCATCACCTTGTGCAATCGATGCTGGAGCGAAATGCCAACCGACCTCTATGCGACGCGATTGGTGCACATGTTGTACGACCCCGCACACAAGCCGACCATTGCCGCCAACATGGAGGACGCGCAACAATTTGTCTGGGAGCTGCGCAAAGCAATCTACACTGCTCACGAACAGTTTAAGGAAACGGGCCCGCGCTCACGCGCGCAGGGCCGCTTTTATCCCTAGAACGGAATTTCGTCATCCAGCTCGACTTCGGCGACGCGGGCGCGTTGGGGCGCCGGGCTGCTGTTGCCATAGCTGCGGTCCTGGTTGTAGCCGTCGTTGCCACCGCGGCTTTCACCGCCGGATTTGCTGTCCAGCAGCGTCAGGTTGCCGTTGAAGTTCTGCAGCACCACTTCCGTGGTGTACACTTCCTGACCTTCTTTGTTGGTCCATTTGCGCGTTTGCAGCTGGCCTTCGATGTAAACTTTCGAGCCCTTGCGCAGATAGTCCTTGGCGATGCGCGTCAGGTTGTCGTTGAAAATCACCACGCGGTGCCATTCGGTTTTTTCCTTGCGCTCGCCGCTGGATTTATCTTTCCAGCTTTCGGAGGTCGCGATCGTCAGGTTGCAGATTTCGCGCCCATCTTGCGTCGCGCGGGTTTCGGGGTCCTTGCCCAGGTTGCCCACCAGAATTACCTTATTGATCGAACCAGCCATGTCGCGCTCCTTTTTGTTGAGCGGGCATCATACGGGCCGCCTTGCGCGCTTTGCAACTACGAAACGCCAAGGATTCACAGGACACATCACTTTTAAGCCGTCACCCCGTCGAACGACGGGGTCCACCTGTTCTGATGGCCACGATAGAGCCCGTCATGCGACGGGGTGACAATCACAGATTCTGCCACTCCCGCCTTGACTAGTCACCCCATCCGCCCATATAAGCGTTCTCCCTCAAAAGTTGGAAGCAGGCACCATGACCCAAGACATGATCTCCATCCGCGGCGCGAAACAGCATAACCTGAAAAATGTTGATCTCGACCTGCCGAAAAACAAACTTGTCGTCATCACCGGCCTGTCGGGCTCGGGCAAGTCCTCGCTCGCCTTTGACACGCTCTATGCCGAGGGCCAGCGCCGTTATGTGGAGTCGCTCAGCGCCTATGCACGCCAGTTCCTCAACATTCACGACAAGCCGGATGTGGAGTCCATCGAGGGCCTGTCGCCGGCCATCGCTATCGACCAGAAAACCACCTCGCGCAACCCGCGCTCGACGGTCGGCACCGTCACCGAGATTTACGATTACCTGCGCCTGCTCTATGCCCGCGCCGGGATTCCCTATTCGCCCGCCACTGGCCTGCCGATTGAATCGCAAACCATCACCCAGATGGTGGATGGCATCAAAGCCCTGCCCGAAGGCACCAAGTTGATGCTGCTCGCGCCCATTTCGCGCGGCCAGAAAGGCGAGCACCGCAAGGAGCTGATCTCGATGAGCAAGCGCGGCTTCACCCGCGTTAAAATCGATGGCGAGCTGCATGAAATGGCCGACCTGCCAACGCTCGATAAAAACAAGAAACACGACATTTCCATCGTCGTCGACCGCATCAAAGTGTCGAGCGAACTGGGCAACCGCTTGGCCGATTCCATCGAAACCGTGCTTGGCATTTCGGACGGGCTACTGCAGGTGGAAATTGTGGAGCTGCCAGAAGCCGCACCCGCCAAAAAGAAAGCGGATAAAGCCGAGAAACCGGCCTACACCAACGGCCAGATCATCACCTTCAGCAGCAAATTCGCCTGCCCGGTTTCGGGCTTCACGCTGGCGGAAATCGAGCCGCGGATTTTCTCGTTCAACAGCCCGTTTGGCGCCTGCCCCACCTGCGATGGCCTCGGCACGCAGATGTATTTCGACGAAGCACTCATCGTGCCGGATGCCAACCTTTCCCTCGCGCAAGGCGCCATCGCGCCATGGGCTTCGGGCCATGCGAAATTCTACCAGCAGGCGCTGGAAGGCATCGCCCGCCACTATAAATTCAGCCTCGGCACCCCTTTCCGCGAACTGAGCGAAGATTTCCAAAACAAAGTCCTCCACGGCACCGGCGAGGAAGCGGTCAAAATCGCGTATTTCGACGGCGTGCGCACCTTCCACAGCAACAAGCCGTTCGAAGGCGTCATCGGCAACCTGCAACGCCGCTACACCGAAACCGAATCCGATTCCGTGCGCGACGAGCTGAACAAATTCCAGGCCACCAGCCCGTGCGAAGTCTGCGAAGGCGCGCGCCTGAAGCCCGAGGCACTCTGCGTGCGCATTGGCGATAAAAACATCGCCCAAGTCACCGCCCTGCCCATCGATCAAGCGGTGGAATGGTTCAAGACCTTGCCAAAACAACTCAGCAACAAGCAAAACCAGATCAGCGAAAAAATCCTCAAGGAAGTGCGCGCACGCCTTGGCTTCCTGCAGAATGTCGGGCTGGATTACCTGACCCTCAACCGCGAATCCGGCACGCTGTCGGGCGGTGAGTCGCAGCGCATCCGCCTCGCCTCGCAAATCGGCTCGGGCTTGTCGGGCGTGGTGTATGTGCTCGATGAACCGTCCATCGGCCTGCATCAATGCGATAACGAGCGCCTGCTTTCCACGCTCGAACATCTGCGTTCGCTGGGCAACACCGTGATCGTGGTGGAGCATGACGAAGACACCATGCGCCACGCCGATTACCTGGTCGATATGGGCCCGGGTGCCGGCATTCACGGCGGCCATGTCATCGCCAAAGGCACGCCGGCGGAAGTGATGGCCAACAAAAAATCCATCACCGGCCAGTATCTCTCCGGTGTGCGGATGATCGAGGTGCCCAAAGTGCGCCGCATCGCCAGCAAAAAGAAAATCACCATCCGCGGCGCCCGCGCCAACAACCTGAAGGATGTGAACGTCGAAATTCCGTATGGCTTGTTCACGGCGGTCACCGGCGTTTCCGGCGGCGGCAAATCCAGCCTCGTCATCCAGACGCTCTATAAGGCCGTCACCAAACGCCTGCACGGCACCAAAGTGACGCCCGGCGCGCACGATAAAATCGAAGGCCTCGAACATATCGACAAGATCATCGAGATCGATCAATCGCCCATCGGCCGCACGCCGCGCAGCAATCCCGTCACCTATACCGGCGCGTTCCAGCCGATCCGCGACTGGTTCGCGGGCCTGCCGGAATCCAAGCAGCGCGGCTATCAGGCGGGCCGCTTCAGCTTCAACGTCAAAGGCGGCCGCTGCGAAGCCTGCCAGGGCGATGGCATGCTGAAAATCGAAATGCACTTCCTGCCGGATGTGTACGTGACCTGTGACCAGTGCAAAGGCCAGCGCTACAACCGCGAAACCCTCGAAGTGAAATACAAAGACAAATCCATCGCCGATGTGCTCAACATGACGGTCGAGGAAGCATCGGAATATTTCCTCAACCACACCACCATCCGCGAAAAACTGGTCGCGCTGACGGAGGTGGGCCTGGGTTATATCCATCTGGGTCAATCCGCCACGACACTCTCGGGCGGTGAAGCGCAGCGTATCAAGCTGGCGAAAGAGCTCAGCAAACGCGCCACCGGCAAAACGCTGTATATCCTCGATGAGCCGACCACCGGCCTGCATTCGGAAGATATCAAAAAGCTGCTGCACGTGCTGCATAAGCTGGTGGATTCCGGCAACACGATTGTCGTCATCGAGCATAATCTCGATGTCATCAAAACCGCCGATCACATCATCGATATCGGCCCGGGCGGCGGCAACAAAGGCGGCCATCTGGTCGCCATGGGCACGCCGGAGCATGTTGCCAACTCACCGAAGAGCGTGACCGGCCGCTACCTCAAGCCCCTGCTCGAGAAAAAACGCACCGTGCCCGCCAAAGCCGAAGCCAAAACCAAACCGGCCAAAGCAAAAACCAAAGCCGCGTAATAACCTCTCTCACCTTAACCTCTCCCACCGGGAGAGGTCGAAATCATCCTTCATGATTTCGGGTGAGGGCCACGGGCTGAGACAAACACCCCACCAGTGTCACCCCGTCGCATGACGGGGTCCATCTTCCTTACGAGAACAGTGCAGGTGGATGCCGTCATGCGACGGCATGACAAGCTTGGGAAGCGTACCACTTACCGCCAATACGGCACCGTGCGCCATGCGATTTCGGCGGCAATAATCGCCGCCGCCGCCACGCGTGGGCGGATGCTGAAGAAGCCCGCCGCGACAATGATAATCGCCCCGACCGGCGTTGGGCTCAGCACCAGCAACCATGGCAGCCAGCTGCCCGCCGCCGCACGCATCGCCTCGATCCGCGCGCGTTGCTCGTCGGTGCTCACCCGCTCCGGCCAGCGCCGCAACCAGCGTCCGAGCAGGTACAGCAGCAGCGATGCACTCAGCGCACCCACCGCCCCAACCATTGCCGGCAACGGATAATGCACCAGATCGAAATTACGCAGCGCAGTGAGCGTCACCTCATGAAAAATCGGCACCAGCCGGGTGAGAAAAGCTTCGAGAAAAACATCGAGCAGCATCAGGCGTGACCTTTCGTCGCATAGAGTAAAAATTCAACATTGCCTTTCGGCCCCGTGATCGGGCTGGTGGCGATGCCTTCGACCTTCCAGCCGAGCCCGCCCACCCAGTCAGTGATATCCGCACAGACCTGCGCATGCAACGCCGCATCGCGGATGACGCCCTTGCCACGGCTGACCTCGATTTTACCAACCTCGAACTGCGGTTTGATCAACGTCACCAACCGCGCCGTGGGCGCAGTGAGCGCCAGCGCTGCGGGCAACACTTTTTTCAAACTGATAAAACTCGCATCGCAGACAATCAGGTCGAGCGGTTCGCTGACGGACGCTGCCGTCACATCGCGCGCATTGGTTTTTTCCATCACCACCACGCGCGGATCGTTGCGCAATTTCACATCCAGCTGGCCGTGGCCGACATCCACCGCATAGACCTTCGCCGCGCCGTGGGTGAGCAGCACATCGGTGAACCCACCGGTCGAAGCGCCCACATCCATCGCCACCACACCGGTTACATCCATCGCAAAATGGGTGAGCGCATGCGCCAGCTTCACCCCGCCGCGCGACACCCACGGATGCTCGCGCCCACGCACGGTCAGCTCTATCTCCTCAGGAAAAACGGCACCGGCCTTATCGAGCTTCTGCTCGCCGTGAAACACCAGCCCCGCCATAATCAACGCCTGCGCCTTGGTGCGGCTTTCCACGAGGCCCTGGGCGACAAGCAACTGGTCGAGGCGGATTTTTGCCACTAGTTTTTGCGCGTCACCACAAACGTCGCCAGGGCGCGCAGCTGGTCGGCGCGGTTGTCGAAGGCGCTGAGATGGTCGATCGCCTGATTGGCAAGCGTGGTCGCCTGCTCGCGCGCGCGGTCGACGCCCAGCACGGAGATCAGGGTCGCCTTGCCTTTGGCTTTGTCCTTGCGCACGCCTTTGCCGGTTTCGGTGCGGGTGCCTTCTTCGTCGAGCAAATCGTCGGTGATTTGGAAAGCGAGGCCCATATCATGCGCATAGCGCTGCAGGCGCGCGCGCAGCGGCTCGGCGGCTTTGCCGAGGATTGCCCCGGCCTCGCAGCTCACCGCGAACAGCTCACCGGTTTTGAGGCGTTGCAGGCGGATCACTTCATCCGCGCTCAGTTTCTGGTGTTCGGCATCCAGATCCATCATCTGGCCGCCGACCATGCCGCGCACGCCGGATGCGCGCGCCACCGAGCGGATCAGCTCGCAGCGCACATTGGCATCCGCATGCACACGCGGATTGGCGAGCACTTCAAACGCATAGGTGAGCAGCGCATCCCCGGCGAGAATCGCCGCCGCTTCACCAAACTGCTTGTGGCAGCTGGGTTTGCCACGGCGGAAATCATCGTTATCCATCGCCGGTAAATCATCGTGGACGAGCGAATAGGTGTGCACAAATTCAATCGCCGCCGCGGTCATGATCGCCGCATCCGGGTTGACGCCAAACAGCTTGGCGGATTCCACGGTCAGGAAGGGCCGCAGGCGCTTACCGCCCGCCAGCGCCGAATAGCGCATCGCCTCGATCACCTTGGCCTCGCCCTCGGGCGCGATGCCCACATCGCTCTCCGTCTCGCGGCTATGCAGCGAAATGACGCGGGTGTTGACCTGCAGGTTGCTTGGCAGCAGCTCGCCCATCACCCGGTCGAGGTTGGCGGAGGTTTCGGACAGGGAATTTTGCAGCGTGGATGACATGGATTTTCTCGTCGGTGCGGGTGATTATTCGGTGGCAAACGGCGTCGTGGTCATCGACCCGTCGGCGCGCATCTGGATTTGCTCGACCTTGAGCTTGGCCTCGTTCAGCTTAGCGAGGCAGTGGATTTTGAGCGCGTTGCCGCGCTGGTAATCGGCGATGGCCTTATCGAGATCCGCGCTGCCCGATTCGAGCGCGCGGACGATGGTTTCCAGCTCCTTCATCGCCGCTTCGAAGCTGAGCGCGCCGATGTCGGCATCCGTTGGGCTGGGGGATGGGGCGGGTTTGGTCATGGTTGCCTTACGCGTGATGGAGCGCGGAACATACGCAAATCACGCCCCGCTGGCAACAGGTTTGAACGCGGTGTTTGCGCCTAGCGCCCTATCCCATGGAAGTGGGATGATTGGTAGCCAATGTGCGCAAGGCTTTCTTTGGTAGTGGCAGCATATGCGAACACATCTGCCAGCGCCAAGCGATACTCGCCAAGCTGTGTGCGAATGATCGCTTGCTTGTCGGCATCGACCACATCGCTATTGGCGCCGAGCCACTGCTCGACATCATTTGCAAGGCGCGGATAAGCTTCACCAAATGTTTCTGCACATGGGTTTTTAGGCGTGCCGGTCATTTGACTTCGCTTGCTTGGTTGATCAAAATTATGGACAAACAGATAAGGGATTTCAAGGGGGTGCTTTCTTCCCACAAGTTTTTGTCTTAGGCCATATTGGATATAAAATCCCGGCCCATTGCTCAACTCCTCAAGCAGGCCATAATCACCCGCCAGCCGGTCTTGCATTTCCCGTGATTCCATCCCATCCCGCCAGGGACGGGTTTCGCAAACAAGCCCCGCATCTCTTTCTGCAGGGTGCGCCTCATCCGGCGGAATCTTAGCATCATATTCACGAGGATACAGGAATGGAGTGATCTGCTTGGCGATCTCCTTCCCGGCCTTCTCCAAACGCGTCCATGCCCCCTCTGGCGAGATGAGGCCTTGGGTGCGCTCCACAATATCCTCTTGAGAAAGCGTGCCCCCTGCAACCAGTAATTCTGAATTTTCGAAGTCGCCAACGTACATGCTTATTCCTTGTTCCTGAAAAGAATCAGTCTATAACCCCCACGTGACAGTTTGATGACAACCCGATGACAAGTGTGTGACATGTTCGAGAACCTAAGCAAACGCCTGACCGATTCGCTGGATAAACTGCGCCGCAAGGGCCGGCTGAGCGAGGCCGATGTGCAGGACGCGCTGCGCGATGTGCGCATGGCGCTGCTGGAGGCGGATGTGGCCCTGCCCGTGGCGCGGGATTTCATCGCCAGCCTGAAGGAAAAAATCGTCGGCGCGGATATTGTCGCCAGCGTTTCCCCGGCGCAGATGGTGATTAAACTGGTGTATGATGCGCTTGTCGAGCTGCTGGGCGGCGCGGAAACCGCCGAGCTCAACCTCGCCAGCGCACCACCGGCCGTGATCCTGATGTGCGGGCTGCAAGGCTCCGGCAAAACCACCACCACCGGCAAACTGGCCCTGCGCCTGCGCGAGAAGCTGAAGAAGCGCGTGCTGGTCGCCAGCCTCGATATTTACCGCCCCGCCGCGCAGGAGCAGCTCGCTAGCGTCGCCCTCACCGCGCAGGTGGATGCGCTGCCCATCGTCGCCGGGGAGCTGCCTGCCGCCATCACCCGCCGCGCGCTCGATGCCGCGCGCAAAGGCGGCTACGATGTGCTGCTGCTCGACACCGCCGGTCGCCTGCATGTGGATGACGCGCTGATGGCCGAGCTGCAGGAGGTCAAACAGCTCGCGCAGCCGGTTGAAACCTTGCTGGTCGCCGATTCGTTGACCGGGCAGGACGCCGTCACCATCGCTAAAGCCTTTCACGACGCGATCGGCGTCACCGGCATCGTGCTGACGCGCCTGGATGGCGACGGACGCGGCGGTGCGGCGCTTTCCATGCGCAGCATCACCGGCCAGCCGATCAAATTTATGGGTCTGGGCGAGCGGCTCACCGAGTTCGAGCCATTCCACGCCGAGCGCATCGCCGGGCGCATCCTCGATAAGGGCGACGTGGTCTCCCTCGTCGAAAAAGCCGCCGAGGTGATGAACACCGCCGAGGCCGAAACCGCCGCCAAGCGCATGATGCAAGGCAAGTTCGACCTCAACGACATGCTCGGCCAGATGCGCCAGATCGGCAAAATGGGCGGGCTTGGCGGGGTGATGAGCCTGATGCCAGGCATCGGCAAGCTCAAGGACGCCATGGCCAACACGCCCATGCCCGATGATAAAGCGATCAAGCGGCAGGAGGCGATCATCCTCGCCATGACCCCCGCCGAACGTGCCAAGCCCGACCTGCTCAACGCCTCCCGCCGCCGCCGCATCGCCATTGGTTCAGGCGTGCAGGTCAGCGATGTGAACCGCCTCATCAAACAGTACCAGCAGATGGAAACGATGATGAAGCAGATGAAGAAAATGGGCACCAAGGGCATGATGAACCCGCTGAAACTCAAGCAGATGCTTGGGCAAATGGGCGGCTAAGCACGGCCCGCTTGCGCAAAAACCGCTTGCGCGCAGCCGCAAGCTGTGGTTAAAGCCGCCCCCTCAACTAAACTTGGGTATATGATCCATCGCGCCGCATCGGGCGGAATGCGTGGTTCAACCGAAAGGAAATGACATGTCTGCAGTGATTCGTCTGGCTCGCGCCGGTGCTAAAAAGAAACCGTTCTACCGTATTGTGGTCGCTGACCGCCGCGCCCCGCGCAACGGTGATTTCATTGAAAAACTGGGTACCTTCAACCCGCTGCTGTCCAAAGACAGCGAGCTGCGCATGTCGCTCAACACCGAGCGCGCGAAATACTGGCTCTCGGTTGGCGCGCAGCCGTCGGACCGCGTGAACAGCATGTTCTCCGCCGCTGGCCTGACCAAAGCGAACGATGTCGCGCACAAGCCGCAAAAAACCCGTAAAAAAGCCGATAAGCTGACCCGCGCCGAAAAACGCGCCGTCGCTGAAGCGGAAGCCAAAGAAACCGCGAAAGCAGAAGCCGAAGCAGCAAAAGCAGCACCAGCAGTGGTTGAAGCGCCTGCTGAAGCTCCGGCCGAAGCTGCTGCTGAAGAAGCGCCACAAGCGTAAGCGTCGCATTACTGAATACGACAAGGGCGGCATCCCAGCGGTGCCGCCCTTTTTCGTGGGCGGATGTTTCACGTGAAACAATCTGGGGTTGCAACTCCACTTCCGCCATTGCAAGCTTGGCCCGTTCTGCTAAACATTCTGGCCATTAGAGGAGTAACCCATGGCTATCGCTGTTGCCGTTGCGGGCTTGATTCTGGCCGCTGTCGGGCTGATCGAACATTATTAAGCATGACCGCTGTGACCCCCGCCACCCGCGCTGACGAGGCCCCATCCGCATGGGTGATGCTCGCCGTTTTCACCCAACCCCACGGCGTCAGTGGCCGCATCAAGGTGAAGTCCTTCACCGACCCGGCGGATGATTTTGCCACCCACCCTGCGCTGACCGATGAAGCCGGGAACCCAATCACACTGCGCATTACCGGCCACACGCAGGGCCTGCCCGTTGTCGCCATCGACGGCGTCACCCGGCGCGAACAGGCTGAGCTGCTGCGCGGCAAAAAAATCGGCGTGCTGCGCGCGCAGCTGCCCGTGCTCGACACGCCCAACCGCTTCTACACCGCCGATCTGATCGGCTTGCCCGTGATCGATGCCAGCGGTGCGCCGTTTGGCGAGGTGTTCACCGTCGCCAATTATGGCGCGGGCGATATTCTCGACATCACCCGCCCGAACGGCAAGCGCGAGATGTATGCATTCAACCACGCTACCTTCCCTGAGGTTGACGTGGCCACGCGGCGCCTTGTGATCCACCCGCCGGAAATCCTTGGTTCTGCGACCGATACGGACGCAGACTAAGCCCATGCAGCCCGCCCCCTGGAAAATCAGCGTCATCACCGTGATGCCGGAAATGTATCCGGGCCCGCTCGGCCATTCGCTGATTGGCGATGCGCTCAGCCGCGGCCTGTGGGATTTATCGGTGTTCCCGCTGCGCGATTTCGGCACCGGCCCGCACCAGAAAATCGATGATTCCCCCGCCGGTGGCGGCGCCGGCATGGTGCTCAAACCCGATGTGGTGGATGCCGCGATCCTCGCCGCCAAGGCCGCCAACCCCGGCGCGACGCTGGTGCATTTCACCCCGCGCGGTGCCCCCCTCACCCAGCCCATGCTGCGCGAACTGATCGCCACCCCGCTCATCCTGCTCTGCGGCCGCTACGAAGCGATTGATGAGCGCGTGCTCGAAAAACATGCCCCGCGCGAAGTGTCGCTGGGCGATTTTGTGCTCACCGGCGGCGATATTCCCGCCATGGCGCTGGTCGATGGCTGCGTGCGCCTGCTGCCGGGCGTCATCGGCAAGGAAGCCAGCCTCGGCGAAGAAAGCTTCGGCGATGGCGATTACGCCCAGCTGCTCGAATACCCCCACTACACCAAACCCGCCGAATGGGATGGCCGCGCGATTCCCGAGGTTTTGCTCAGCGGCCACCATGCAAATATCGAGAAATGGCGCCGCGCACAGGCGCAAACCATCACCCAGGCACGGCGGCCGGATTTGCTTAAGTAAGCGAAATGGTGGGGCAGGTTTTGGGATTGTGCACTCCCCTCGCCCCCAGCCCCTCAATTAACCCTTGCCAAGCCTTGCGCTCCCGTGTAGATAGCCCTCCCGATGTCACTACGCGCTTGCCGCGGCTATGAGGTAACCTATGAATATCCTGCAACAAATCGAAGCTGAACAGGTCGTCCGTCTCAGCGCTGGCAAAAAAATTGACGCCTTCGCCCCAGGCGATGTGGTGCGCGTCGATGTGAAAATCATCGAAGGCAACAACGAGCGTATCCAGGCCTTTGAAGGCCTCGTGATCGCCAAGAAAAACGCCGGGATCAACTCCGCGTTCACCGTGCGCAAACTCAGCCACGGCGAAGGTGTCGAGCGTATCTTCCCGCTCTATTCCGCCCGCATCGACGGTGTGACCCGCATCCGCCAGGGTGAAGTGCGCCGCGCCAAACTCTACTACCTGCGTGGCCGTACCGGTAAATCGGCACGTATCCGCGAGAAGGTGGATCTGGCCGGCATGACCGCAGCGAAAAACGCGAAAGCGGAAGCCGCTGGCAAAGCAAAAGCATAAAAGGTCGTCATCCCGGCGCAAGCTGGGGTCCACCTTTTTGATCCTGTAACTTGAATCAAGATGGATTCCGGCGTTCGCTGGAATGACGAGCATATGACACAAAAACCACGCACGCTTTTCGACAAAATCTTCGACGCCCATCTCGTCCACGCGGCGGATGATGGCACGTGCCTGCTTTATATCGACCGCCATCTGGTGCATGAAGTGACCAGCCCGCAAGCCTTCGAGGGCCTGCGCACCAGCGGCCGCACCGTGCGCCACCCGGAAGCAACGCTTGCGGTCGCCGACCACAACGTGCCCACCACCAAAGACCGCCTGCAAGGCATCAAGGACGAAACCTCGCGTATTCAGGTGCAGACGCTGGAAGATAACTGCGCCGAATTCGGCATCACCTATTACAAAATGGATGATAAGCGCCAGGGCATCGTGCATATCGTCGGCCCCGAAGAAGGCTTCACCCTGCCCGGCACCACCATTGTCTGCGGCGATTCGCACACCAGCACCCACGGCGCGTTTGGCGCGCTGGCCTTCGGCATCGGCACCAGCGAGGTCGAGCATGTGCTCGCCACCCAAACGCTGATTCAAGGCCGCGCCAAAAACATGCGTATTACGGTCGATGGCGATCTGGGCCCGGGCGTCACCGCGAAGGATATTGTGCTGGCGATCATCGGCAAAATCGGCACCGCGGGCGGCACCGGTTATGTGATGGAATATGCCGGTTCCGCCATCCGCAATCTCAGCATGGAAGGCCGCATGACGGTCTGCAACATGAGCATCGAAGCCGGTGCGCGCGCGGGCCTCATCGCGCCGGACGAAAAAACCTTCGCCTATGTCAACGGTCGCCCGCTCGCCCCGCAAGGCGCGGCGTTCGATGCCGCCGTCGCGTACTGGAAAACTCTGCCGACCGATGACGGCGCACATTTCGATGTGGAAATTACCCTCAACGCCGCCGACATCGCGCCGCAAGTCACCTGGGGCACCAGCCCGCAGGACGTGCTGCCCATCACCGGCAGCGTGCCATTGCTCACCGATTTCCCGGAAGAGCAGCGCGACACCATCGCCCGCAGCCTCGATTATATGGGCCTGACGCCCGGCACCAAACTCACCGATATTCCGGTCGATAAGGTGTTCATCGGCTCCTGCACCAACGGCCGCATCGAGGACTTACGCGAAGTGGCCAAGCTCGTCGCCGGTCACCACGTCTCGCCGACCATCAAACTCGCCATGGTGGTGCCGGGCTCCGGCCTCGTCAAGGAACAGGCCGAACGTGAAGGGCTGCACACGATTTTCACCGATGCCGGTTTTGAATGGCGCGAAGCAGGCTGCTCCATGTGCCTTGCCATGAACAACGACCGCCTCTCGCCCGGCGAACGCTGCGCCAGCACCTCCAATCGCAATTTCGAAGGCCGTCAGGGACGCGGCGGCCGAACCCACCTGATGTCCCCCGCCATGGCCGCTGCGGCCGCCATTACCGGCACCTTAACCGACGTCAGAAAGTTTTAATATGAGCCAGAACCAAACCCTCCGCACCGGTGGCATTGCCGCCAGCCGCGACTATCAGGACCTGCCCGCATGGAGCAAAGCCCTCACCCTCGCCGAAACGATTTACGGCCTGAGCGAAGACTTCCCCGAGCGTGAACATGCCGGCCTCTCGGCCCAAATGCGCGCCAGCAGCATCGCGGTTGCTTCGGCCATCGCTACCGCCAGTGCAAAGCAGAACGAGCACGGCATCGCCGAGAGCTACAGCGAGTCGCAAGCAGCGGCTGCCGCCCTCACCACCCAGCTCACCCTGGCTGCGCGCCTGGGTTATGTTAGCAAGGATTCCGCCGAGGAACTGACGCTGGCGCTTGATGAAGTCAGCCGTTTGCTGATCGCGATGAAGCACGGCCTCAAAGTTGCTGCGAAAGATGCCGAGAACGCCGTGAAAGACGCTGCCCGCTCCGAGCGTGAAGAGCGTCCGCGCCGCGAGTTCAAGCCACGCGACGGCGATGACCGTCCACGCCGTGAATACAAGCCGCGCGATGGGGGTGAAGACCGCCCACGCCGCGAATATAAGCCCCGCGATGGCGGCGATGCACCGCGTCGTGAATATAAACCCCGCGACAGCGCCGGTGGCGATGCGCCACGCCGCGAATACAAACCACGTGGCGATAGCGACCGCAAACCGTATGGCGATAAGAAGCCTTACGGTGAGAAAAAAGCCTATGGCGATAAGAAACCGTACGGCGACAAAAAGCCTTACGGTGACAAGAAACCCTATGGCGATAAAAAGCCCTATGGCAGCAAACCAGCGGGTGACCGCCCCTACCGCAAGCCGCGCGATTAATTTCGCGCCTGCGACCTGATCTTCATGCACGCGCATCACTGTAATGGTGGTGCGCGTGTTTCGTTTGTGGTAATGGATGCGCTATGCATGACCCTGCCCTCGCACCCGTCTTCGCCCCGTTTCGTAAGCGCTTTTATGCCTATGGCTATGACTCGCTGATCGTCACGGTGCTTGCCATTTTTGTGGGCTACTTGCTGGGCGGCATCGCCCATGCGCAAACGGCGGAGGACATCAACACGCTGGTCGAGGCCGGGTTGCTGCCGCCGGGGACGGATATTAATACTCTGACAAGTCTCACCAGCCTCAGCGGCATGCTTGGCCAGTTGATTGACTGGCGGGTGCTCGTGGTGCCGTTTTTCACCTCGGCGATCTATAATATTTTCTTCCTCACCGGAAGCTGGCAGGCCACTCCCGGCAAGCGCTTCTGCGGGATATATGTGACCACGGCGGCAGGCGGCAGGCTCACCTTGCCCCAATCCACCGCCCGCCATGTGGCTAGCGGCCTGTCGATGCTGTTGAGCGGGCTGGGCTTTTTGACTATTTTTTTCACCCGTGAGAAACTGGCGCTGCACGATATGATTTGCCATACGCGGGTGGTGATCGGCAAAACCAACCTTTAGGAGGAAATGATGTTTTCATGGCTAAAACGCTTGCTTTCTGACGCACGTTCGCGCAAAAAGCTCAACGAAGAACTGGCGAACCTGCCGACCCAGCATGCCGATACTTCGGGCAACCTTCCCCTCGACCCGAAAAACGATCCCTGGGGCCGGCGCTAAACGAAAGACCTGATGCCCATGAAAAAATTCACCGCCCTCTCGGCCATTGCCGCGCCGCTGCCGATCCAGAACATCGACACGGATATGATTATCCCGAAGCAGTTCCTCAAAACCATCAAGCGCACCGGCTTGAAGGAAGGGCTGTTTTTCGAGATGCGCTTCCGGGTGGATGGCAGCAAGGTCGAGGATTTTGTGCTGCACCGCGAGCCGTATACGCGGGCGGAAATTCTGGTGGCGCTGGAGAATTTCGGCTGCGGTTCCAGCCGCGAGCACGCGCCGTGGGCGCTGGCGGATTTTGGCATTGGCAGTGTGATCGCGCCGAGCTTTGCAGATATTTTCTATAACAACTGTTTCAAAAACGGCATCC
The DNA here is from genome assembly GCA_040384265.1 of Pseudomonadota bacterium. GTDB lineage: Bacteria > Pseudomonadota > Alphaproteobacteria > Rickettsiales > UBA3002 > QFOX01. Next base: position 352,406 of record JAZKJM010000005.1, read on the forward strand.
TGCCGGTGGTGCTGCCGCGCGAGCAGATTGATATCCTGATGCAGCACGCGCAATCGACCAGCAACACGATCACGGTTGATCTGCCAAGCCAGACCGTGCGCGCGGGCAATCACGCCTTCAACTTCACGGTCGATCCGTTCCGCAAACATTGCCTGATGAACGGCCTCGACGATATTGGCCTGACACTGGAGAAGAACGCCTCGATCGAAGCGTTTGAAGCCACGCGCGCCGCTACCATGCCGTGGCTTATGGGTGCTGGGTCCTAGGTGCTGGGTGCTGGGATGACAACCATCGCGCAAGAAACGCGGGAAATACGCAGCTTTACGGATCTAAGAGTGTGGCAAGAAGCCCGGATTCTGGTTAAGCAGGTATACGAAATCTGCGCGCATTTCCCAAGCGGTGAACGGTATGGGCTGAGCACGCAATTGCAGCGCGCCGCTGTCTCAGCAGTCGCCAATATCGCCGAGGGCAGTGACCGTTATTCCATCCGCGAATATATCCATCATTTATCCATCGCCCAAGGCTCGCTGAGCGAAGTGCATGCATTACTTATCCTTGCTTCGGACTTGAATTTTGCGCCCAATGAGGCCATAGATGAGCGCATCGAACAATCCCTAAAAACCGGCAGGATGCTGCGCAAGCTTCAACAATCGTTACGAAACAGAATAGAACACAGGATATAGTCCATGCACTCCCCAGCACCCAGCACCCAGCACCCAGCACCCTCTAAAAACATCCTCCTGCTCCCCGGTGACGGCATTGGCCCGGAAGTGGTCGCGCAAGCGCAGCGCGTGCTGGCATGGGCGGGCGATTATGCGAAGGTGAATTTCACCTTCGACAGCGCCCTCATTGGCGGCAGTGCATATGACGCGGTGGGCACGCCCTTCCCGGCGGAAACCCTCGCCAAAGCCAAAGCGGCGGATGCGATTCTGCTTGGCGCCGTCGGCGGCCCGCAATGGGAGTCGCTGGAATATGCCGTGCGGCCGGAGCGCGGCTTGCTCGGCATCCGCAAGGAGCTGGATTTGTTTGCCAACCTGCGTCCGGCGATGTGCTTTGCAGCGCTGGCCGATGCGTCGAGCCTGAAGCCGGAGATTATTTCGGGCCTCGATATTCTCATCGTGCGCGAATTGACGGGGGATATTTACTTCGGCGAACCGCGCGGCGTGACGGTGGAAAACGGCCACCGTGTGGGCCGCAACACGATGATTTACGCCGATTGGGAAGTGACCCGCATTGGCCGGGTGGCGCTGGACCTGGCGCGCGCGCGTGGCAAAAAACTCTGCTCGGTGGATAAGGCGAACGTGCTTGAAACCACCGAAATGTGGCGCGAAGAAATGCAGAAACTGCGCGACGCAGAATATAGCGACGTGGCGCTGTCGCATATGTATGTCGATAACGCGGCGATGCAGCTGGTGCGCACGCCTAAGCAGTTTGACGTGATGGTAACCGGCAATATTTTCGGCGATATTCTCTCCGATTGCGCGGCGATGCTGACGGGGTCGCTCGGCATGTTGCCAAGCGCGTCGCTCGGGGCAGAAATTAACGGCAAGCGCGCGGCGCTGTATGAGCCGGTGCATGGCTCGGCGCCTGACATTGCCGGCAAAGGCGTTGCCAACCCGATTGCGACGATTCTTTCCGTCAGCATGATGCTGCGCTATTCCTTCGCGCTCAACACGGCGGCGGATCTGGTGGATGCGGCAGTAGCACAGGTGCTGGAAGCGGGCCTGCGCACGGGCGATATTATGCAGCCGGGCATGCAACAGGTTGGCACGCAGGCGATGGGTGATGCGATCCTCGCGGCGCTTGCCACTCTCTCCGCCCAACAGAAAGTTGCGTAACATGCGCCATCTTCTCACCATGATCTTGATGCTGAGCGTGGCGACAAGCGCCCTCGCCCAGAGCCAGAATGCGGCGATGGAAGACATGCTGCGCCAGCAGATGCAAAAGCTGAGCAGCGGCAAAAATGGCCAAAAGATGGGCATGCTGCTGGTGGTGGGCCAGCTGATGGGTTGCACCCAGAAGCAAGTGGGCAAACCGGCGACGGATGCGTTTTACAAAGAGATGGAAACGGTCGGCAAAACGGTGGAATCCTACTGCAAAGCTAACCGCGCGGATGATGCGCGTTTGCTGGTGCTGAACACACTTGCCGCAAAACAGAACGATCCCGTGATGACCAGCGCGCTGGGCTGTTACACCGATGCGCAGGCGGCCAATGTCGCCGCCATCGGCGGCCAGAAAATGGCGGATGATGCGGGACGTTACGCCCGCTGGGGCCGCGACCCGGCCCTCGCCCAAACCGAAATGACGAACGCGGATATTTGCCGCAACACACCCAAACCGGCGGCGCCTGTTGCCGCACCGGTCACACCAGTAGGAGTAAGCCAATGAGCTATAAAATCGCAGTGGTCGGCGCGACGGGAAATGTCGGCCGGGAAATTCTGGCAACGCTGGCGCAGCGCAACTTTCCGGTAGGGGAAGTGGTGGCGCTGGCCTCGCGCAATTCCGCGGGCAAGCAGGTGAGCTTTGGCGAAAACAAAATCCTCGATGTGCAGGTGCTGGATGATTACGATTTCCGCGGCACGGATATTGCGCTTTTCTCGCCGGGTTCGGCGGTCAGCAAAATCCACGCGCCGCGCGCGGCCGCTGCCGGTTGCGTGGTGATCGACAACACCTCGCATTTCCGGATGGACCCGAATGTGCCGCTGGTGGTGCCGGAAGTGAACGCCCATGCGCTCAAGAATTTCCGCGAATCCAACATCATCGCCAACCCCAATTGCAGCACCATCCAGATGGTGGTGGCGCTGAAGCCGCTGCATGCGGTGAACCCGATCAAACGCGTGGTGGTGAGCACCTATCAGTCCGTCTCGGGCGCCGGGAAAGACGCGATGGACGAGCTGTATGAGCAGACCAAAGGCCTGTTCGTGCACAGCACGATTGAACCGAAAAAATTCAGCAAGCGCATTGCCTTCAACGTCATCCCGCAGATCGACGTGTTCATGGAAAACGGCATGACCAAAGAAGAATGGAAAATGGTCGAGGAGACCAAGAAAATCCTCGATGCGAGCATCAAGGTTTCCGCGACCTGCGTGCGCGTGCCGGTGTTTGTCGGCCATTCGGAATCGGTCAATATCGAGTTCACCAACCCGATGACTATCGAGCAGGTGTATGACCTGCTGGAAGACGCCGAGGGCGTGCTCGTGATCGATCGTCGCGAAGCGGGTGGGTATATCACCCCGGTGGAAGCGGTTGGCGAGGATGCGGTGTATGTGAGCCGCGTGCGCAAGGATGAGACGCTCGAAAACGGGATCAACATGTGGGTCGTTTCCGACAATCTGCGCAAAGGGGCCGCGCTCAACGCCGTGCAAATCGCCGAAGCGCTGATCGAGCAATTCGGCCTGCTGCCTGCGGGTGAAATGGCCTAAGCGTCGCCGCGCTCGTGACAAATGCGCGACAGGAACGCACCGCTTACCGGGCGTTGTGGATCGCGCTATCGCACGGTTTGACAAAGCGTTTTTGGCGGATCATAGATGGCGCACGCATCATACGCAGCCCAAGGGAAACCCATGAGCCAACTTCAGGACAACCGCCCGCTTTCGCCGCATCTTGGCATTTATCGCTGGCAGATCAGTAACACGCTGTCGATCCTCCACCGCCTGACGGGGGTGGGCCTCACGCTCGGCCTCGTGCCGTTTGCGTTGTGGCTGTGGGCCGCGGCCTATGACCCGGCGCTGTTTGACTGCCTGAGCACGGCTGCCGCAAGCATTATCGGCAAACTGTTTTTGTTTGGGTGGACGGTGGCGTTTTACTACCATCTGGGCAATGGCATCCGCCATTTGAACTGGGATCTCGGCCGCGGGTTCAAGCTCGATGAAATGGCCGCTTCCGGCTGGGTGGTGGTGTCGTTCGCGGTGTTCATCAGCATCTTTACCTGGGTGCTTATCTACCAGAAAGTGGGGCTCTAATGCACGACGCACACGCATCCTTGCGCACGCCGATCAAGCGCGCGCGCGGCCTTGGCTCCGCGAAGGACGGCACCGGCCATTTCTGGCTGCAACGGGTGAGCGCGGTGGCGCTGATTCCGCTGACGGTGTGGTTCATGGTGTCGCTGATTACGCACCTCATTGGCGCAGATCGCGCGGGCGTGGCGCAGTGGCTTTCGCACCCGCTGGTGGCGCTGGCGATGGCGGCGCTAATTGCGGCGATGTTTATCCATGCGCGGCTTGGGATTCAGGTCATCGTCGAGGATTATGTCCATCACGAGGGCAAGAAAATCGTCGCGCTGCTGCTCAATAATGCACTCATTCTCGGCTTTGGTGGGGCGTCGCTTTTCGCCATCGCCCGGCTTCACTTCATCGGGATATAACACATGGCCGACGCTCCAAAACTCGACTTTTCCGCACCCAGCATCAACGGGCGCGCCTACCCCATCACGGATCACTATTACGATGTGATCGTCGTCGGCGCCGGTGGCGCGGGCTTGCGCGCCACGTTTGGCATGGCGGCCGAAGGCTTAAGCACCGCCTGCCTGACCAAAGTGTTCCCCACGCGCTCGCACACAGTGGCGGCGCAAGGCGGCATTTCGGCGGCCCTTGGCAACATGGGGCCCGATGACTGGCGCTGGCATTTTTACGATACGATCAAGGGCGCCGATTGGCTGGGCGACCAGGACGCGATCGAATATATGTGCAAAAATGCGCCCGCGGCGATTATCGAGCTGGAGCATTACGGCGTGCCGTTTTCGCGCACCAAGGAAGGCAAAATTTATCAACGCCCGTTCGGCGGCATGACGACCGATTACGGCAACGGCCCGGCGGCACAGCGCACCTGCGCGGCGGCGGATCGTACCGGCCACGCGATTTTGCACACGCTGTATACGCAGGCGCTGCGCCATAAGGCGAAGTTCTTCGTTGAATATTTCGCGCTCGATATGCTGATGACGGATGATGGCGAATGCCGCGGCGTGCTCGCCTGGAACCTGGATGACGGCACGCTGCACCGCTTCTGGGGCCAGCAGACGCTGCTCGCCACCGGCGGTTATGGTCGGGCATATTTCTCGGCAACCTCCGCCCACACCTGCACCGGCGACGGCGGCGGCATGGCGATCCGCGCCGGCGTGCCGATGCAGGATATGGAGTTTGTGCAGTTCCACCCCACCGGCGTCTATGGCGCGGGCTGCCTCATCACCGAAGGTGCGCGCGGTGAAGGCGGGTATCTCGTCAACAGTGAGGGTGAGCGCTTCATGGAGCGCTATGCACCGTCTGCCAAGGATCTCGCCAGCCGCGATGTGGTGAGCCGCGCGATGACGATGGAAATCCGCGAAGGCCGCGGCGTTGGGCCGGAGAAGGATCATATTTTCCTGCATCTGGATCATCTGGATGCTTCCGTGCTGCATGCCCGCCTGCCGGGCATTTCGGAAACGGCGAAAGTGTTTGCGAACGTGGATGTGACCAAGCAGCCGATTCCGGTGCAGCCGACGGTGCATTACAACATGGGCGGTGTGCCGACCAATTACCACGGCGAAGTGGTGACGCTGAAAAACGGCAACCCGGATACGGTGGTGCCCGGCCTGATGGCGATTGGTGAAGCGGGCTGCGTGTCCGTCCACGGCGCGAACCGCCTTGGCTCCAACTCGTTGCTCGATCTGGTGGTGTTTGGCCGCGCTGCGGCGCACCGCGCACGCGACACGGTAAAAAAGGGCCTGAAAGTGGCCCCCGCTCCCGCTTCCGCGACCGAGAAGGCACTCGCCCGCTTCGATAAAATTCGTTATGCGGACGGCTCACAAACCACTGCAACGATCCGCCGTAACATGCAGAAAGTGATGCAGAATGATGCCGCCGTGTTCCGCACGCAGGAAACGCTGGCGGAAGGCTGCAAGAAAATCAAGGGCGTCTATGATTCCTACAGCGAACTCAAGGTTTCCGATCGCGGGCTGGTGTTCAACACCGACCTGGTCGAGGCGTGCGAGCTGGATAACCTGCGCGCACAAGCGCTGGTGACGCTGGTCAGCGCCGAGAACCGCAAGGAATCGCGCGGCGCCCACGCCCGCGAGGATTTCTCCGAGCGCGACGACGTGAACTGGATGAAACACACCATCTGCTGGCTGGACGATAAGGGGAATCACAAAATCGATTACCGCCCCGTCCACACCAAAACCCTCACCGATGAGGTGAGCTACATTCCTCCGAAAAAGCGGGTCTATTAATGCGCTACGCACTGGCATTGTTGGTGACTTTGCTGATCGCGCCCACCAGTTGGGCCGCGACGGCAGATGTCGTCAATCAATGCACAGAGCTACACAAGATAGAGCCAAACCGATTTTTATGTTTTGAAGGCTCAAGTGGCTGGGTTTACGAGAAGGTAAGCATTTATGAAAGCGACAGCTTGAAGCCCGCGCCAGATGGGCTGTATGGCACCATGGGCAGCAGTGCCCTTCTTCTCGTTTCCCACGGAAAGGCAATGCCGTTTGGCAGTTCCTCCTACCTGAAAGAGGAACGCGTTGTTAGCTTCTTTAACGATCAGCACGACGCGCATAAGGCATATTTCTGCAAGTATCCCTCATACATCACGCAAAAGGACTCGGAGCGTTCGTATGTGGTGGGCTATAAGCCGGGCAGCTGCGCACCCGTGCCGGATGGGAATTACCAAGCCAAAGGTGGGCTGGAATATTCGGTGCATAGCGGCACTCTGTTTGAAAAAGGCGCGCCCAACGGTATGACCTGCTTTCACAATTGGGCCCATGGTAAGGAAGTACTGGAATGCGAGGATCGAAATTAATGCGCTCCTTGCTTCGCATATTGCCGTTGATTGCCCTTGCCGCCTGCGGCGCGGCGAGTGATTCGGCGCCGTTGCCGGGTAACCAGGGGACGCTGAAATTCGCCACCGGCAAAAGCGGGCGGCTCGACCGGGTGCTGCTGTGCCGCCACGATGCCTGCGTCACCGCGCCGGACAATGAATACAAGACCGCCTGGGGCCTGACGGTGCCGGTCATCAACGGCCATATCCGCTATGCGGAACAGCCAAACCTTCCCTGCCGCTACCAGCCCATCAACGGCAAGGAACACATCACCTGCGCAGGCCACCCATGATGCGCCACGCCCTCATCCCACTGCTACTGCTGACGCTCGCTGCCTGCGCGACGCCGACGACGCGCCCGCCCGGCTTCGCGGATGCGGAGTGGAAGGCGGAGCAAGCGGCCCAAGCGGCGGCGGCAAGCAAAGCCCCCATCGCCTTCAACGCGAAGAAGAATTATGGCCATAAGCAGGTGGCTGCGCTTTCCGGGCGGCTGAACCCGATTGCCCGACGCATCGAAAAAGCATCGGCCAGCCTGTGCCGCGACGTGACGGTGGCGGGCACGAACTGCGCATTCGAGGTGCTGCTTGACCCCACGAAGCATGATTTGAACGCCCATGCGGATGGGCAGAATGTGATTATCTATCCAGCGATGGTGGATTTTGTGCGCAACGACAGCCAGCTTGGGTTTGTGATCGCCCATGAATTTGCGCATAACATGATGGAACATATCGATGCGCAGAAACAGAATACGACGATTGGCCTGTTGCTTGGCGCGGTGGCTGATGTGGCGGCGGGAGCCGGCGGTATCAACACACAAGGCGCGTTTGGTGAGCTGGGCAGCAGCCAGGGCACGTTGAGCTATTCCTCGGATTTCGAGGCGGAAGCGGATTATGTCGGGCTGTATATCCTTGCGCGGGCTGGGTTTCGCATCGAGGAAGCGCCTGACTTGTGGCGCATGATGTCGCAGGCGGAGCCGGACGCGATCTATATCGCGCGCAGCCACCCGACCAACCCGGCGCGCACGCTGGCGATGACCAAAACTGTTGCTGAAATCCGCGCGAAGCAACGCGCGCGGCAGCCGCTTATTCCCAACATTCGCATGCCTGACGCTTAAGGAGCATTTATGGCCGAGTTTTCACTGCCGACCAATTCCAAGATTTCCAAAGAGAGCCATCACTTCGATGCGCCTGCGGGGGCGACGAAGGTGAAGGTGTTCAACGTCTATCGTTGGGACCCGGAAGATATGGGGCCGGATGGCAAACCGCGCAACCCGCGGGTGGATCGCTTCGAGATCGACCTCGATGCCTGCGCGCCGATGGTGCTGGATGCGCTGATTAAAATGAAGGACGAGATGGACCCGTCCCTCACCTTCCGCCGCTCCTGCCGCGAGGGTATCTGCGGCTCCTGCGCGATGAACATCGATGGCAGCAACACGCTGGCTTGCACCAAATCGATCCACGACATCAAGGGCGAGGTGAATATTTACCCGCTGCCGCATATGAAAGTGGTGAAGGATCTGGTGCCGGATATGAACCATTTCTACGCGCAGTATGAATCGATCGAGCCGTGGCTGAAGACGGATTCGCCTGCCGCCAACAACGCCGAACGCCTGCAATCGCCCGAAGACCGCGAAAAGCTGGATGGGTTGTATGAATGCATCCTGTGCGCCTGCTGCTCGACCTCGTGCCCGAGCTACTGGTGGAACCCCGACCGCTATCTGGGCCCGGCCATCCTGCTGCATGCATATCGCTGGATCATCGATAGCCGCGACGAAAAAACCGGCGACCGGCTGGATGACATCGAAGATCCGTTCAAGCTCTATCGCTGCCACACGATCATGAACTGCGCCAAGGCCTGCCCCAAAGGGCTGAACCCGGCCAAGGCCATCGCCGAGATCAAGAAGCTGATGGTGGCGCGCAAGGTCTAGCGGATTGTGGCATAAATACAGTCACTTGGAATTTTAGATGGGAATTAGCGATAATCCCATGCGAAATTAAGGATGTCTTTAGCATTGCCTGTTATGGTTGTTTGTGAAGCCTCACTACTCATCTTTTGCGAAAGAGCACCCTATGAATCGCCAGCAGCATAAAGCAACCCAGGCATTTTCGCTGGTTGAACTTTCCATTGTTCTTGTGATCCTCGGCCTGCTGGTCGGGGGGATTCTCTCCGGTCAGTCGCTCATCCGCGCCGCGGAATTGCGCTCCGTCAGCACGGAATTCGGGCGTTATAGCACTGCCATCGGCACCTTCCGCGACAAATATTTCGCGCTGCCGGGGGATATGAGCAATGCGACCAGCTTCTGGACAACGAACGGTAACGGCGATGGCGACGGCACCGTTGAACTAACCACGACTGCGGGCGCTGCAGCTGCCGCGACCAACGAAGTCTCGACATTCTGGATCGACTTAGCCAGCGCAGGCCTTGTCGAGGGTTCCTACACCTACACTGCCGCTACTTCGACCAGCGTCTGCGGTACGATGACCGCTGGGACGAACAACCCGAAAGCCAAAATGGGGAATGCTGGCTGGAACGCGCTGTATCTTGGCACGGTCGCCGCGGCTGGCGTGATCTATTTTGACGGCACCTATGGCAACGTGTTCCTGTTCAATGCCGGCACGGCCTGCGGTACGGCGACCGCAACCACGGGTGTGCTCAAACCAGAGGAAGCATGGAACATCGACACCAAACTGGATGATGGTAAGCCCGCTACCGGTGGCGTTCTCTCGCTGGAAAGCCAGGGTTTGACGGCGGGCACGGGTTGCTCCAGCATCGATGCTGGCGCGGGCTCACTTGTCGCCTCGGTCTACAGCCTTGCCAACACCTCCAGCACCGCGTGTTCGCTGGTGTTCAAGAGCGGCTACTAGTTAGGGTTTCACCCACGCTACGACACACCAAGCCCCGCCAGTGATGGCGGGGCTTTTTTGTTGGTTGAATGTATTGCCACCCATCAGCACCACGCCAGGGCCATCCGCCGAAAACCCCTCCCCCAGAGGGGGAGGATGGGTGGGGGCGTTCGATACTCCGAGTGCTGAATGCCCCCACCCCAACCCTCCCCCTCTGGGGGAGGGAGTTTATCTCGTACCCACAACGAAAAAGGCCCCGCCGTTGCTGGCGGGGCCTTTAGTATTGCTAGTAGATGATGCTGCGAACTATGCAGCCATCGCTGCTTGTTTGCGCAGCACTTTCAGCAGGCGATCCTGGGCGTCTTTGATGTCCACCCGTTCCGATGCCGCAACTTCGCCGCACAGGCGGTGCATTGCGGTTTCGTAGATCATGCGCTCGCTGTAGGAACGCTCCGACTGATCGACGTTTTTATGCAGGTCACGCACCACTTCGGCGATGGCAACGAGATTGCCGGAATTGATTTTCGCCTCGTATTCCTGGGCGCGACGGCTCCACATGCCACGCGCGATTTTGGCGCGGCCTTTGAGGGTCGACAGCGCGCGGGTGATCTGGTCGTTGCTCGAAATCGAGCGCAGGCCGGCGGCTTCCGCACGGCCAACCGGCACGCGCAGCGTCATTTTGTCTTTCTCGAAGGAAATCACGAACACCTTCAGCTCGTACTCGCCGATGGTCTCGGATTCATGGCCAAGGATTTTGCCGACGCCGTGGGTTGGGTAAACCACGTATTCACCGACGGCGAAGTTGTTCTTCTTGCCGTTGCTCGGTTGCGGCGGCACGACGAACATGGTGCGGCCACCGTTAGGGCGGGCGACCATGCCAAGCGGCGCTTTTTGTGCCGGAGCCGGTGCGCGATCCAGCGTCTTGCGCGTATCCACCATCGGCGCGGCGACGGGCTTTTGAACGGCCTTCACCACTGGTTTTGCAGCGACTTTGACGGCTGGCTTAACAGCGGCTTTTTTCGCGACGACTTGTTTTGCAGGCGCTTTCACGCTTACTTTTTTAGCGGCGGTTTTTGCCACCGGCTTTTTGCTCACCGCTTTTTTAGCAGCGGCTTTCACGGGAGCGGATTTCTTGGCGATGGGTTTTTTGACGGCGGTTTTTGCGGTCGGTTTTTTGCTGGTTTTTGCTGGTACTTTCGATTTTGCGGTCACTTTGGATTTCGCGTTCGACTTGGTTGCCATATTCGGTACACCTAACATTGAGACAGTGGGCGCGGACGCCGCGTTGCCTTTATCGTTAAACAAAAGCCCCTGCCCGTTGCATGGCGGGAGCCAGACCAGAGTACACTTGGATGCCGCAAGGATTCCTGTTCTGCCGAGGAATTCACTTGCGATTCATGTGTTATAGCACAAAATTCGGGCCATTAAAATGGTAAAAATTTAGTTAATTTGCATTTATTGCAGTTGCGAAATAAAATTCACATGCAGATCAATGACTTGGACGGATCGCCCGGTTTATGATGCCATCCATGAGTGGCATTTGGCGAGCGGGATCCCGTCGTTCGACGGGGTGACAGACGGAAAAGCGCGGGCTAGTCCCCTGCCCCGGGGTTGGGGCTGAAGAGGGTTTCGTATTTGTTTTCGACGGTTTTGAAATCGTCCGCATCCGCCGGCGCTGGTTTCTTTTTGGTGATGACGGGCCATTGCATCGCGTAATCGCGGTTGATTTCGACCCAGTTGAGCAGCTCCGGCGTTTCGGGCTTGATGGCTTCGACCGGGCATTCGGGCTCGCAGACGCCGCAATCGATGCATTCATCCGGATTGATGGCGAGCATGTTCTCGCCCTCGTAGAAACAATCGACGGGGCAAACTTCCACGCAATCCGTGTATTTGCAACGGATGCAGCTATCGGTGACGACGAAGGTCATGGGCAGTTCCTTTTGGTCATGACAAGCGTTAGTTGGGTTCAATCGCCGCGTTTTTACGCGCGATGCGCTGAATCTGCAAGCGGCGAAGTTTGACGGTTTTCAGCGCCGTATCCGCACGCACCAGCACGAGGGCGACAAACAGGAAGCTGAAGGCCGCAATCATCAGCAACAGCGGGGTAAGCATGGAACCATCGATGCTGGGGCCGCCGCTGCGCAGGATGCTGGGGCCCTGATGTAGGCTGTTCCACCACTCCACGGAATATTTGATGATCGGCAGGTTGATGGCGCCGATGAGGGCGATCCACGCGGCGGCGATCTTGACGCGTTCGGTATGGTCGCCACTGGCGGCAACGGCAAGATAGCCCAGATAGAGCAGCTGGAGGACGAGCATGCTGGTCAGCCGCGCATCCCACACCCAGTAGGCGCCCCAGGTTGGCTTGCCCCACAGCATGCCGGTGATGAGGGTGATGAGGGTGAACACCGCGCCGATGGGGGCGGATTCGCGCGCCAGCACATCCGCCACCGGATGCCGCCAGATGAGGAAACTGGCCGACATGAGGGCCATGAAGCCATAAACCGCGCTGGCCATCCAGGCGGCGGGGACGTGGATATACATGATGCGCACCATCGCGCCTTGCTGGTAATCGGCGGGGGCGAGATACGCCAAGTAAAGCCCAAGCGTGCCGCATAGCAGCGTGAGCGCCACCGCGATGGGCTGCACGACCGCGCTGATGCGTTGGAATTGGGCAGGGCTGGCGAAACGGTGCATGGGATCCTAAACTTAAACACTCGGCTGGGTGTACGTTATCATTTATCATTCCCGCTCACGCGGGATTGGGTTAAGCCTTCTCTATACTTTTTGAGGGAAACTGCAATATGAGCCAGCATAAAATCGACCAGCTCCTGACCATCATGGCCCGCTTGCGTGACCCGCAGGGCGGCTGCCCGTGGGATTTGGAGCAGGATTTCAGCACCATTGCGCCCTATACGATCGAGGAGGCCTATGAAGTGGCGGATGCGATTGCCCGCGGCAATATGGTGGAGGTGAAGGAGGAGCTGGGTGATTTACTGCTGCAGGTGGTGTTCCACGCGCAGATGGCGGCGGAGGCTGGGCTGTTCACCTTCGACGATGTGGCGGGTAGCATTGCAGAGAAGATGATCCGCCGTCACCCACATGTGTTTTCGGATGCGGAAATCAAAACATCGGACGCGCAGGTTGCGCATTGGGAAGTGATCAAAGCGCAGGAGCGCCAGCAGAAGAAAAACGACCGCATCCTGGCCGATGTGCCCGCCGCCCTGCCCGCACTGATGCGGGCGCAGAAGCTGCAGGGGCGCGCGGCACGGGTGGGGTTTGACTGGCCGGATACACGCGGTGTGATCGCCAAAATCCGCGAGGAACTGGCGGAGGTGGAAGAAGCCCTTGCCGCGGGCGATGCCGCACATACGCAGGAGGAGCTGGGCGATTTGCTGTTCGCGGTGACGAACCTTGCCCGCTTTGTGAAAGCCGATGCGGAGGAAGCGCTGCGGCAAGCCAACCGCAAATTCACCACGCGGTTTGAATCGATTGAAGACGCGCTGAAGGCGCGTGGGCAAGCGTGGGCCGATACCAGCCTCGATGAGATGGAAGCGCTGTGGAATGCGGCGAAGCTGGCGGAACGCGCGGAGCCGTAAGCTGCGGTTGGCGATACCTTCCTGCATTGGACTCACTTAAAGAAATAACAGAACATCCGTCATCCCGGCCTTGTGCCGGGATCCGGTCACCCAACATATTCGGTGCCCGCCGTAGGGCCAGATCCCGGGATAAACCCGGGATGACAATGAGGGGTGATTTACGGCACCGCGATCATGAGTCACCCGTCATACGACGGGGTGACATGGCCTAATCACCTTCGGAGGGTTTCACCACATCGCCCGCTTTGGCGTCATTGGGCTTGGCGGTGTCATTCGCTTCTTCAGCTTTTTTCTCGAGGGATTTGGGGGCGGGTTTGGATTCTTCCGCCACGGCTTTGCGGCCTTTGGATTTGCTGTGGTTGGGGGATGATTTCTTCGTCACCGGCGCGGGCGCAGGGGTTGGTGCGGGTGCTGGCGATGGTGCAGCCGCATCGATTTTGGGCAGTTTGGCGGCGTTGGAGGACGGTGCGATACCGTCCGTACGCTGGTCTTCGTTGCCGACGGCATCGAGGTTGGCCCAGGCGCGTTCATAGAAGGTCGGGCTCTGGGAAAGCGCCATGTTGAAGTAGGTTTTGGCGAGGTTGTCGTCCTTCGACAAATGGGCGTAGAGGCCGAGATTGTTGTCGAGCGCCGGGCCTTCATAATAGCGGCTGGCGATGTCGCGCGCGGTTTCGAGGTCACCCGACACGCCGTAAACCATGGCGAGGTTAAGGTCGATCTGCTTTTTCTGCGATGGCATTTTGCTGACACGGGCCGCCTGCTGCAGCGCCTCGATAGCGCGCGGGTAGTTGTGATCGACCGCCTGGCTTAAGCCCACATTGTTGAGAATGGCTGGGTTATCCGGGCTTTGGGCGAGCGCCTCGGTGTAATAGGCCATCGCTTCTGGCACCATGTTTTTGGTGACAAACAGGATGCCCAGCGCATTGAGCGAGCGCCAGCGCTTGGGATCTTGCTCGATCACTTCCGAGAAGGCGCGCCCGGCATCCGCCACTTTGCCGGTGGCCATGAGGGTGAGGCCACGGCCCTCCGCCATGTCGACATTGGTTGGGTTTTGCAGGTGCAGCTCTTCGAACATGGCAAGCGCGGTTTCGTAATCCCCGGCGCGGCGCAGGGAATCGGCCCAGCCGAGCTTGTAGCGCAACACCTGTTCGGGCGTGCCTTTATTGCCATCCACCAGCAATTGGTAGTTCTGGGCGGCGCGTTTGTAGTCGCCGCCTTGCGCGGCTTCCTTGGCCATTTGTTCCTGGGTGTCGTTGACGCCCTTTACCTCCGGCTGGCCGAATTTGGCGAAGGTGATATCCGGGTTGAGCCATTGCTCGCCCATTTGGCCGCAAGCGCTGAGTGACAGGGCGGTACCGAGGAGCAGAACGAGGGAATGTTTTTTCATGCCGCAGGTCATAGCATGGCACTACACGGGAATCAAATAGGGATCTTATCTGTAGCTCCCCCCTTGAGGGGGAGCGGGCATTGCCCTCGCAATGCCGTGGGGGGGGCTCCCTCCACGGGCGATCCCCCCACCAAATCCGCTGAAGCGGATTTGACTCCCCCTCAAGGGGGGGAGTTATTAGGGGGGGCTTGTCAGGAATCCAATTCCACCGCTTGCTTTTTCCGCCGCAGCCGCTATGGCTTGGGCCCGATGACGCGCGCCCTCACAGCTCCAGCACTTTCATGGCCCCGCCACCTGATTCAGATCGAAGGCATGGCCCCTGCCGATATTCATGCGATTCTGGATGCATCCGAAAGCTATGTGGCACGCAACCGCGCGGTCGATAAAAAACATAAAATCCTCGGTGGGCGCACGCTCATCAACCTGTTCTTCGAGAACTCGACACGCACCCGCACCAGCTTCGAGCTGGCCGGTAAACGCCTCAGCATGGATGTGATTAACATCAGCGCCACCGCCAGCTCCATCAGCAAGGGCGAGACATTGCTCGACACTGCGATGACCCTCAACGCCATGCAGGCGGATGCGATTGTGGTGCGCTCGCCGCATGCGGGCGCGGTGCAGCTCATCGCGGAGAAGGTGGATGCGCATGTGATTAACGCGGGCGACGGCGCGCATGAACACCCGACCCAGGCGCTGCTCGATGCACTGACCATCCGCCGCAAAAAAGGCCGCATCGAGGGGCTGAAAGTGGCCATCTGCGGCGATATTGCCAATAGCCGCGTGGCGCGCTCCAACATCCATTTGCTCAAAACGCTGGGCGCGCAGGTGACGCTGGTGGCGCCACCGACGCTGATGCCGACCGGTGCTGCCGGGTTTGGCGTGAGCCACACCACCGACATGCGCGCCGGGTTGAAGGATGCGGATGTGGTGATGATGCTACGCATCCAGCACGAGCGCATGGCGGGCCGCGGCATCGCCAGCGTGCGCGATTATTTCCACAGCTACGGCCTCAACCGCGACAAGCTGGCCCATGCGCAGGCCGATGCGTTGGTGATGCATCCCGGGCCGATGAACCGGGGCGTTGAAATTGATTCCGATGTCGCCGACGATATTTCCCGCAGCGCCATTCTCGACCAGGTGGAAATGGGCGTCGCCGTGCGGCAGGCGGTGTTGGAGTTGTTGTTAGCGCGTTAGTGTGTGTTTAGGAACACACCAATATTCTCCAACTGTTTGCGCGGGTTCCAGCCAACAGGTGGTTGTCGGCCTTTTTTGCTCCACCACATCATACCAGCGGCAACCCATTGTTCACGCCATTGCGCGAAAGTAATGGGTATTTCTAGGGCAGCATCGTGATACCCAAACTGATAACCGCAACATGGACAAATCTCATCTGACGGCCATCCACCTTCTGGATAGGCGGGCTCATAGAGATGACTATAGCCGCATACTGGGCAAATATTCTGGGTCATGGCAATTCGCTTATTCAGGAGTTGGTCGAACTAATGCGCTTGCAAGAAAATTCCAATATTCTCTAGCTGTTTTCGAGGATTCCAGCCCACCGGCGGTTGCCGCCCGACACTTAGGGAATCCCAAATCATTCCATTCGCAATCCAACGTTCACGCCATTGCTCGAAGGTGATGGGCACTTCCAAAGCAGCATCGTGGTAGCCGAATTGGTAACCACAGGATTCGCATATTTCATCAGAGGGCCAGCCGCCCTCAGGATAAGCCGGTTCTGAAAGATCAGGGTAGCCGCATACAGGGCAAATGTTTTGGGTCATTTTGATATCCTTTAGATTAGTTTTTTTATGCAAAAAATGGATGAGGGTCTATACATCAAATCCGGGAATGATGATTCTTGTGCGCCCCGGTATTCCGCCAGGCCCTAACGAGCCTCCTCCTATACCACCGCCGCCTCCGCCCAATCCACCTCCTGTGCCGCCAGACGGTTTTGGTATATTTAGCACCCTTCCCGTAGGACCATACCGGCGTATTTGCCCTTCGAAATAATCGGCTTCTTTCGGTTTATAAAAAGTCCTCGTCGTGCCATCAGGATTGTACGATCCAAACGTGTTTGTTTTTGGGTCATACATGCGAATATTGCCGCTTTTATCGACGACCGTAGGTAATTTTTCTGCTTTTCCGCGCTTATAAAAATCATTGGCTTGCTTGGCGTATTCTTCCGAATTAGTCACACCAAAATCCTTGCCATGATTCTCGACATGTTTATCAAGTGTTTTAGTATCGGCCCACGTGCTGGTAGCCGATAGGCGGCTTTCAGCTCCGGTTTCTGCCCAGCGGCCACGATCATCGCGCGGTTGCTCGGGGCGGTAGCCTGCTTTCGCGCGCATCATCTTCTCAAAGCGGCAGGATTCCTTAATTAACACATCCAGCGCCCTGCTCCAACGCAGCGCCGCCGTGGGAATGGGGGGATTAAACGGGAGGGTATCGTATCGCATCACTTCCTCATACAGTTCAGGCGGCTTTTATACGCCCGCGGCCACCACACCGGGAAGCGGCGCCAAAATCCGATCATGGCCTTGTATGAGGGCACCGCTTGCGCTATAGGCGCTAGGCAGCGATAGGATAGGATGACGTATGACCCAATTTTTCAAACCCACCCGCACCAACCATGGCACGCGCGTTGCGTATACGAATGCGCGGTTGATTGACCCGGAATCGGGGCTCGACCAGGTGGGCGGGTTGCTGACCGAGGGCAACAAAATTGCCGATTTTGGGGCGGGACTGTTCAACAACGGCACGCCCGAAGGCGCGCAGGTGGTGGATTGCGGCGGCCATGTGCTGTGCCCGGGACTGCTGGATATTCAGGTGCATTTCCGCGAGCCGGGGCAGGAATTCAAGGAGACGATTGAAACCGGCTCCAAATCCGCTGCTGCGGGCGGGGTGACGACGGTGGCGACCATGCCCAACACCAAACCGGTGGTGGATGATATTACCGTGCTCGCCTTTTTGCAGAAGCGGGCGATGGAGACGGGCTATGTGAATATTCGCCCGTATGCGGCGATCACCAAGGGCCAAAAGGGCGACGAGCTGACCGAGATGGCGATGCTGGTCGAGGCCGGTGCCTGCGGCTTTACGGATGATGGGCTGCCGGTGATGAACGCGCAGATCATGCGCCAGGCGCTGACGATGGGCGCCAGCCTCGGCGTGCCGATTGCGCAGCATGCGGAGGACCATAACCTCAGCTGCGGCGGCTGCATGAACGAAGGCTGGGTGGCCACCAAGCTGGGCTTGCGCGGCATTCCCAATGTGTCGGAAGCCGTGATTGTGGCGCGCGATATTCTGCTCGCGGAGCTGACGGGCGGGCAATACCATGTGCTGCATATCAGCACGCGCGAGGCGGTGGATCTGGTGCGCATGGCCAAGAAAAAAGGCCTGCGGGTGACGGCGGAAGTGGCGCCGCACCATTTCACGCTGACGGATGAGGCGGTGATCGATTACCGCACGTTTAGCAAAATGAACCCGCCGCTGCGCTCGGAAGAAGACCGCATCGCGCTGATCGAGGGCCTGCGTGATGGCACGATCGACGCCATCGCCACCGACCATGCGCCGCATGACACCGAATCCAAACGCGTGCCGATGGATGTGGCGAGCTTTGGCATTGTCGGACTGGAAACCATGCTGGCGCTCTCGCTGCAGCTGGTGCACGACAAAACCATGAGCCTGCGCGACGTGCTGGCGGCGATGACCTACAAGGCTGCCGATATTATCCATGCGGATGCAGGCCGCCTGCGCAAAGGCGCACCGGCGGATCTGGCGCTGATCGACCCGAACCTTGTCTGGAACATCATGAACGAGGACCTGAACAGCAAATCGAAGAACTCGCCGTTCGATGGGCGGCAGGTGAAAGGCCGCGCACTGCGCACGGTGGTCGGTGGCGAAACGGTGTATATCCATGGCTGAGCCACGCAACCCGATTATCTGCGCCATCGATACCACGGATGTGGAGGACGCCACGCGGGTGACGCGCGAGGTCGCCCCGCATGTGGGCGCGGTGAAGCTGGGGCTGGAGTTTTTCACGGCCAATGGCGCGGCGGGGGTGACGCAGATTAATCGCCTCGGCGTGCCGGTGTTTCTTGACCTGAAATTCCATGACATCCCCAATACGGTCGCCAAGGCCATCGCAGCGACGGCTGGGCTGAACATGTTTATGATGACGGTGCACACCACCGGTGGCCGGGCAATGTTGAAGGCGGCGATCGATGCCTCCGACCGCGTCGCGCAGGTGACGGGCAAGGAGCGCCCGCTGGTGATCGGGGTGACGCTGCTGACCAGCCTCGACCAGGACGATGTGGCGATTCTCGGCTTCCGCGAAAATGTGCAGGATCAGGTGATCCGCCTTGCCGACCTTGCGCAAAGCGCAGGGCTGGATGGGGTGGTGTGCTCGCCGTTCGAGATTGCGCCGCTGCGCAAGGCCTGCGGTAACGAGCTGACACTGGTGGTACCCGGCATCCGCCCGGATGGGTCGAGCAGCGACGACCAGAAACGCATCCTGACGCCCAAAGATGCGCTCAAGCGCGGCGCGGATTACCTGGTGATCGGCCGCCCGATCACGCGCAGCGACGACTGCGCGGGCGCGGCCAAGGCGATTGCGGATTCGCTAGCCTAACGTTTTTTCTGAAGGGGTTTCGCGGCGCGCGGTTTCGGCGGCGGCGAAGCGATCGACACGCCCGGCGGCGCGCTGCATGCGCTCGGCGGTGAGCGCGGTGACACGGCTGGCGACATGCTGCGCGATGTCGGGCGCGCTGAGGGTGACGCCCTGCTGGGTGGCCATGAAGCGGCTGACATCTTCCAGCACCGCCTGCTGCACTTTCGGCGACTGCATGGCGATGACGCAGGCGGCAGCATCCTCCAGCCGCGCCATATCCTGGGAGGCGAAACCGTGGCGGGTGATCTGGTTGCGCGAGGAGGAAAACAGCATCGCGTTGGAGAATAAATACGCGGCCAGCTGCAGGCCCGAGGCATAATGCGGTTTGAAGCTGGTGCTGGCATAGGCCAGATCGCGCCCCTGAAAATCCTGCCACGCCTGCAAGGCGAGAAAGCCGTTATTGACCGTGTAAAGCGCGGCGGATGCGCGCAACGGGTGGTCTTTGACGGAGGCGATGGCGTGATCCAGCCAGCCGGCGTTGGGGTCCTGCGGCGCGGGATTGGGGTTTTCCTTCACCAGCAGGCCGGTGAGCGCCCCTGCCCCGACCAGCGCGCCGATCCAGAATTTGCTGGAGACATTGGCGAAGGCCGCTTTGGTGAGCGCCTTCGGCAGGAGGGTTTTGCCAAGCTCGCTGTGTTCCTTCAGCCCGCCATGCAGCAACATGGATGCGCCGAGGGCATACATGCCGTTGAGCAGCTCGGAGGGGTGCTCATACATGAACTGCTCGACATAGCTCCAGGCGGTTTTATCGGCCAGCAACGCGGATTGGGCGCGGGCTTCATCGGGAATGGTGACGCCGTTTTTCTTGAGGTGTGCTTCCAGTTTCGAGGCCTGGATCTGCAATTGTTTTTCAACATCCGGGTTGCCGAAATGGGCGGCGGCGAGGCCACCGGCGAACCATGTCATTGCGCCGCCAACACTGCTGCCCCAGCCCTTGCCGCGCGCGATCCCGGCCGCGGCCATGGCGGCATCGCCAGCCATATAGCCGACCCCGGCCGCTTTCAGGGTTTTATCCTGCCAGCGGTCCTCGTGCTGTTTCGCTTCTGTCGCCGTTTCGTCGCTCACCTGCGGACTCCTTCATTCTTCACGCTAACACAGGAATGTGACAAATGCATGACGATGGGCTAATAAGTTGGAAATCATTACCAATGGGGAGCGGGCTATGGATGTGGGATCAATCGCGGAAATGGGTCTGAAACCGCTGGTATCGGCGCTTTCGTCGGTGCTTTTCTTCGATATTGGCGGGTTTCCGCTGATCCTGCTGTGGCTGATGGTGGCCGCTCTTTTCTTCACGGTTTACCTGCGCGGGGTGAATTTTCGGCTGCTGCCGCACTCGCTGCGGCTGATTACCCATAAAAACACGGATGATGACGGCAAAGGCGAAGTGAGCCAGCTGCAGGCCTTTCTCTCGGCCATTTCGGCGACGGTGGGGCTGGGCTCCATCGCGGGGGTATCGGTGGCGGTGGCGGTTGGTGGGCCGGGCGCGATTTTCTGGATCGTGGTGATGGGGCTGTTTTCGATGGCGACCAAATTCGCCGAAGTGACGCTCTCGCTGCAATACCGCAAGGTGGATGCGGATGGGAAAGTCTATGGCGGGCCGATCCAGTATTTACAGGATGGGCTGGCGGAAATTGGCATGCCGAAGCTTGGCAAAATTCTCGCGGTGGTGTTCGCGATTTTCTGCCTCGGCGGTGCGATTGGCGGCGGCAACATGTTCCAATCCAACCAGACGGTGAAGATTTTCGCGCATGAGATTCCGGCGCTCGCTGAGCATAGCTGGGTGATTTCGGCGGCATTTGCGCTACTGGTCGGGCTGGTGCTGTTTGGCTCGATCAAACGCATCGCCAAGGTGGCGGAAGCGGTAGCGCCGCTGAAGGGCATTGTTTACCTCGCCTGCACGCTGATTATCGTCGCGGTGAATATCGAGGCGCTACCTTCCGCGCTCGGGCTGATTTTCCATGAGGCATTCAATGCCACGGCGGTGAAGGGTGGCATGCTGGGCATGCTCATCATCGCCTTCAAACGCGCGCTGTTCGCCAACGAGGCGGGGCTTGGTTCCGCCCCCATCGCCCACGCCGCGGCGCGGGTGCATGAGCCCGCGCGCGAGGGCGCAATTGCGCTGATCGAACCGCTATTTGCCGCATTCATCGCCCTGCTGACGGGGCTGATGGTGGTGGTGACGGGCGCCTATCAGGGCGCCTCCATCGAGGATGGCGTGCTGATCGCGGCGCAGGCCTTTGCGACGGTGGGGGGCTGGTTCACCATCATGCTCGCCATCAACGTGCTGCTGTTTGCCTATGGCACCACTATCGGCTGGAGTTATTACGGCGAGATTGCCTGGGTGCATCTGTTCGGCAAGCGCGGGGTGAAGGGCTATTATGTGCTCTACACGCTCGCCTGCTTCATCGGCGGGATTGCGACCTTTGGGGTGGTGATGGACCTGGCGGATCTTCTGATCCTCGGCTGTGCGTTGCCCAACATTGTGGCGCTGTATCTGCTGCGCGGAAAAATCCGGGCGGAGATGAAGCGCTATATGGCGGCGCACGGGCTGTAGGGAATTCGATCGATACCGCCGTCATTGCGAGGAGCGTAGCGACGCGGCAATCCAGCCTTTAAGAAAATACTGGCGCCACAGACGCGGCGCGCTGGATTGCCGCGCTTCGCTCGCAATGACGGCGTAGCAATGCGATCATCATCAACACTGGAAAACGAGTCCCAAAAAGGAAAAGCCCCCGCATTGCTGCGAGGGCTTTGGTGAGCCGGGCGGGGGTCGAACCCGCGACAATTCGATTAAAAGTCGAATGCTCTACCAACTGAGCTACCGGCTCATAGGGTAACGTTGGTAAAAACGAAGGGCGAACTTACGGATAATCGCCTGATTGTCAAGCGCTCCCGTGCATTTTTCTGCTGTCATTTCAAATGACCGCTTATAACGCCGCGATATCGCCTTTTTCCCAGCCTGCGCGCAGGGTTGCCGCGTGGTCGGCAAGGATGTGGTTGGCGATGGCGGCGCGGATGCCTGCCATCAATTCCTGATAATAATGCAGGTTATGCTGCGTCAACAGCATCGGCCCGAGCATTTCATCGGCTTTGAACAGATGGTGCAGGTAGGCGCGGCTGTAGCGGTTGATGGGCGAATGGGTCGCGGGATCAAGCGGGCGCGGGTCATCCGCATGGCGGGCATTGCGCAGGTTGATCTCGCCCATGCTGGTGTAAGCGCGCGCGTTGCGGCCGCTGCGGGTGGGGATGACGCAATCGAACATATCCACCCCGCGCTCGACCGCGCCGAGCAGGTCGGACGGTTTGCCGACACCCATCAGGTAGCGCGGCTTATCGGCCGGGGTGACGGGCACGGTGAAATCGAGCACGCGGAACATTTCGGCCTGCCCCTCCCCGACCGCGAGGCCGCCAATGGCGTAGCCATCGAAACCGATTTCGGCGAGAGCGGCGGCGGAGCGGTGGCGCAGCGGTTCATAGACACTGCCTTGCACGATGCCGAACAGGCCGTAACCCTCGCGGGCGATGAATGCATTTTTGCTACGCTGCGCCCAGCGCATCGACATTTCCATGGAGCGCTCGGCTACATCCGCCGTCGCTGGGAAGGGCGTGCATTCATCGAGCACCATGGTGATGGTGCTGCCGAGCAGATGCTGGATCTCCATCGACCGCTCGGGCGAAAGCACGTGGCTGCTGCCATCGATATGCGATTGGAAGGTGACGGCGTTTTCCGTCATTTTGCGCAAATGCGACAGCGACATCACCTGAAACCCGCCCGAATCGGTGAGGATCGGCTTGTCCCAGTTCATGAATGTGTGCAACCCGCCGAGGCGCGCGATGCGCTCGGCCGTGGGGCGCAGCATGAGGTGGTAGGTGTTACCGAGCAGAATATCCGCGCCGGTTGCGGCGACCGCTTCCGGGTGCATCGCCTTCACGGTCGCCGCGGTGCCAACCGGCATAAACGCGGGCGTGCGGATGGTGCCGTGGGCGGTGGCAATGACGCCGGTGCGGGCGTTGCCATCGGTGGTGTGGATGGTGAATTGGATGCTCATGCCGCGCGTTCTAGCAGCGATGTGTCGCCATAGGAATAGAATCTGTAATCGCTGGCGATGGCGTGCTGGTAGGCTGCCTGCATGGTGTCGAGGCCTGCAAAGGCGCTGACCAGCATGAAGAGGGTGGATTTGGGAAGGTGGAAGTTGGTCAGGAGCCGATCGACCAGCTTGAAACGGTAGCCGGGGGTGATGAAAATGCCGGTTTCGCCGGTGAAGGGGGCGAGCGTGCCATCCTCCGCAGCGACGGATTCGAGGATGCGCAGGCTGGTGGTGCCGACTGCAACCACTTTCCCCCCGGCGGCGCGGGCGGCATTGATGGTGGCACAGGCGGCACTATCGATTTCGATGGGCTCGCGGTGCATCACGTGCTCGTCCGTGTCCTCGACCTTCACGGGCTGGAAGGTGCCTGCACCGACATGCAGCGTGACCTCGGCGATGTGCACGCCACGAGCCGTGAGCGCTGCCATGAGCTGTGGGGTGAAATGCAGGCCCGCTGTCGGCGCGGCGACGGAGCCATCCTGCGCGGCGTAGATTGTCTGGTAATCCTGCTGATCGGCCACGCCATCCGCACGGGTGATGTAGGGCGGCAGCGGCATATGGCCATGAGCGCGGAGTTTTTCAAACAGCACCGCCGAGTCATAGGGGAAATGCAGGCGCACCTGGCCATCTTGCGTGCGGCCGCTGACGGTGGCGGTGAAACCGGGGGCAAAGGTGAGTTCCATCCCCTCCTTCAGCTTGCGGGCCGGGCGGGCGAAGGCAAGCCATTCCGTGCTGGCGGCGATGGGCTGGTGCAGCAGCACCTCTACGGTTTTTTCGCCGATGGTGGTGAACAGGCGCGCGGGAATAACGCGGCTGTTATTGACCACGAGCACATCGCCGGGGTTCACCAATTGCGGCAGGTCGCGGACAATGCGGTCGTGCAGGCCGTCGCTCACATGCAGCAGGCGTGCAGCATCACGCGGGTTGGCGGGCGTATGCGCAATGCATTCGGGCGGCAGGTCAAAATCGAACTGCGCGACCTTCACTTATGCAGCAGCGGCGATGTCGGCGGCGACTTTCACGCTAATCATCTTATCCGGAGTCGCAGGCGGCTCGCCACGGGCGATTTTATCGACATGTGCCATGCCGTCGATCACCACGCCCCAGGCGGTGTATTGCCCATCGAGGAAACCGGCATTCTTGAAGCAGATGAAGAATTGCGAATCGGCGCTATCCACGTTCTGCGAACGCGCCATGGAGCACACGCCACGGTCATGCGGCGCTTTGTTGAACTCGGCCTTTAGCTTGGTGCCAGAGCCGCTCATGCCAGTGCCGGTGGGATCGCCCGTTTGGGCCATGAAGCCTTCAATCACGCGGTGGAAAATGATGCCGTCATAGAAGCCCTCGCGCGCCAATTCCTTGATGCGCTTGACATGGCGGGGCGCCCAATCCGGACGCAGCTGAATGGTCACGGTGCCATCCTTAAGCTCCATGATGAGCTTGTTTTCCGGCGAGCTCAGATCCACCGGCTCGGCTTTTTTGTCTTTCTTGGCCATGATGCCCTCCCTTATTTCGCTGCTGGTGCTGGTACGGCTGCGGCCTTGGCAACATCGGCCGCAACTTTCATGCTGATGATTTTATCCGGATTTACCGGTGGCTCGCCACGGGTGATGTTGTTGACGTGTTGCATGCCATCAATCACCTGACCGAAGCCGGTATATTGGCCATCCAGCGCTGGTGCGGGCTTGAAGCAGATGAAGAACTGCGAGTTCGCACCGTTCACATCGTTCGTACGCGCCATCGACACGGTGCCGGTGATATGCTTGAGGTTGTTGAACTCAGCCTTCACATTCGGCAATTTGGAGCCCCCCATGCCGGTGCCGGTTGGGTCGCCGGTTTGGGCCATGAAACCATCGATCACGCGGTGGAAGACCACGCCATCATAGAAGCCCTGACGGGTGAGTTCCTTGATGCGCGCCACATGATTGGGCGCCAGATCCGGGCGCAGCTGGATGACGACGGTGCCATCTTTCAGTTGCAGCAACAGGGTGTTTTCGGGGTCTTTGATTGCGGCCGCATGGGCGGCGGTGGCGAGCAAGAATACTCCTGCCATCATGGATAAGAAACGACGCATAAAAACTCCTTACGTTAGATGGCGCGGATGTAGCCGGGTTTGATGACGAGCGCAAGCATTAGCCACGCGGCAGCATGAATTCCTGTTTCATGATTTCGGCGACCTGGGGGGAGACGAACTTGCTGACATCGCCGCCGAGGCGGCCGATTTGTTTGACGAAGCGCGAGGAGATGAAATGGGTGGCGTCGCTGGCGGTGAGGAAGACGGTCTCGATATGCGGCGCGATTTTGTTGTTCACGCTGGCCATTTGGAATTCATATTCAAAGTCAGAAACGGCGCGTAAGCCACGGATTAATAACGAAGCACCTTCATCACGCGCGAAGTTGACGAGCAGGCCGGAGAAGGGTTTGACGCGGATGCGCGCGGCGTCCTCACCGAGGGTTTTGATGTCGGCCTGCACCATCGCGGCGCGGCGTTTCACATCGAACAACGGCTCCTTCGCCGAATCGAGCGCGACGCCGATGACGAGCTGATCGACCACCCGCAAGGCGCGGCGGATGATGTCCATATGGCCGAAGGTGATCGGGTCGAACGTGCCGGGGTAGATGCCTGTGTGCATGGATGGGCTCCGAGAAAGTTTCGCCATGACCGCGTTCACGGGCATGGCGGCTGAATATTATTCGTTGGTGGTTGCTGCTTCCGGCGCGATGTCGGTGACGGCATCCCCCTCACCCGCCTCTTCCACCAGCAGCTCGCCTTTGATGCGAACGGCGGAGATGACTTGCTCCTTGGCTTCGGTGCGGAAGGTGATGACGCCCTGGCTGGTGCGGCCGCAGATGCGGATGTCCTCCACGGGGGTGCGGATCAGCGTGCCTTTGTTGGTCATCAGCATGATCTGGTCGCCCGCTTCAACCGGGAAGCTGGCGACGATGGTGCCGGTTTTCTTGCCAAGCCCCATGCCGGTGACACCCGAGCCGCCACGGCCCGTGACGCGGTATTCAAAGGCGCTGGTGCGCTTGCCGTAGCCAAGCTCGGTGACGGTGAGGATCATCTCCTCGGCCGCGCTCATCTCGGTGATCTTGTCTTCGCTCAGCGTGATGTCGGACAGGTCGATCGCGTCACCTTCGGCCTCTTCCTGACCGCTGGCGCGGCGGCGGGCGGAGGCGACTTTGCGGTATTGCTCGCGCTCCTCCGCTGTCGCACGGATGCCGTGCAGGATGGAGATGGAAACGACGGAATCTTTTTCGCCGAGCTTCATGCCGCGCACCCCATCGGAGGTGCGGGATTTGAAGACGCGCACGGCATCGACCGGGAAGCGCATCGCTTTGCCTTCGCGGCTGGCGAGCAGGACATGGTCTTCCTCGTTACAGGTTTTGACGCCGACCAGCTTGTCGCCCTCATCGAGGCGGATGGCGATTTTGCCGTTGCTTTGCACCGATTTGAAATCCGACAGATCGTTGCGGCGGACATTGCCTTGCGCGGTGGCGAAGAAGATGTTGAGCTTGTCCCAATCCTCCTCGTTTTCCGGCAGCGGCATGAAGGTTTCGATGGTCTCACCGGCCTTCAGCGGGAAGATATTGACGAGCGCTTTGCCGCGCGCCTGCGGGGTGGAAAGCGGCAGGCGGTAGACTTTGAGTTTATAGACCTGGCCGGTCGAGCTGAAGAACAGCACCGGCGTGTGGGTGCTGGTGACGAACAGCTCGGTGGTCGCATCTTCGTCGCGCAGGTCGATGCCGCTGCGGCCTTTGCCACCGCGCTTTTGCGCGCGGTAAGTGGCGAGCGGCACGCGCTTGATGTAGCCACCGGCAGTGACCATCACGACCATTTCCTCACGCTGGATCAGCGTTTCGATATCGACTTCGAACTCGGAATCCTGAATCTCGGTACGGCGCGGCACGGCGAATTGGTTGCGCACTTCCACCAGCTCCTCACGCATCAGCGCGTAGAGTTTTTCGCGGCTGCCGAGGATGGAAAGGAATTCTTTGATTTCGGTCGCCAGCTCGCCCAGCTCGCCGTCGATTTTCTCGCGCTCAAGGCCGGTAAGCCGTTGCAGGCGCAGCTCCAGAATGGCGCGGGCCTGCGCTTCGGTGAACTGGATTTTATCGCCGTTGAGCACGTTGCCGGAATCCTCGACGAGGTTCAGCAGGGCGATCACATCCGCCGCCTGCCACTCGCGGCGCATCAGCTCTTCCTTAGCAATCACCGGATCCGCCGACCCGCGGATGACGGCGATCACTTCGTCGATGTTGGCGACGGCAATGGCAAGGCCGATCAATACGTGGGCACGGTCGCGCGCTTTGTTGAGCTTGAACTGGGTGCGGCGCGAAATCACTTCCTCGCGGAAGCTGATGAAGGCGGTCAGCACTTTTTTGAGGTCGAGCAGTTCCGGACGGCCACCGTTGAGCGCCAGCATGTTGACGCCAAAGCTGGTTTGCAGCGGGGTGTAGCTGTAGAGCTGGTTGAGCACGACTTCCGCCATCGCGTCTTTTTTGATTTCGATGACGACGCGGACGCCGGATTTATCCGACTCGTCGCGCAGGTCGCTGATGCCTTCGATCTTTTTCTCTTTCACCAGCTCGGCGATGCGCTCGACGAGGCGGGCTTTATTCACCTGATACGGCATTTCATGGACGAGAATGGTCTCGCGGCCTTTTTTATCGACTTCAATTTCCGTTTTGCCGCGCATGACGACCGAGCCGCGGCCCGTATGCATGGCGGAAGTGGCGCCGGTGCGGCCAAGGATGATGCCGCCGGTTGGGAAATCCGGCGCCGGGCAGACGACCATCAGGTCCTCGATGGTGGCGTTCGGGTTATCGATCAGCATGCAGGTGGCATCCACCACTTCGCCGAGGTTATGCGGCGGGATGTTGGTGGCCATACCGACCGCGATGCCGCTGCCGCCATTGACCAGCAGGTTCGGGAAGCGCGCCGGCAGCACGACGGGCTCTTGCTCCGCACCATCGTAGTTTTCCTGATAATCGACCGTGCCGAATTCGATATCGTTGAGCAGGGCGTGGGCGGCTTTGCTCAGGCGCGATTCGGTGTAACGCATGGCGGCGGCGTTATCGCCATCCATCGACCCGAAGTTGCCCTGACCATCCACCAGCATGAGCGACATGCTGAATGGCTGCGCCATGCGCACCAACGCGTCGTAGATCGCGCTGTCGCCGTGGGGGTGGAATTTACCCATCACGTCACCGACGATACGCGCCGATTTTTTGTAGGGCTTGTTATATTCGACGCCCAGTTCGAGCATGCCGAACAGGATGCGGCGGTGCACGGGTTTCAAGCCGTCACGCACATCGGGAATGGCGCGGCTGACGATGACGCTCATCGCGTAATCGAGGTAGGATTTGCGCATTTCCTCTTCGATGGAAATGTTCAGAATTTCTGCGGTGTTCTCAGCCATGATAGCGCCCTTTGGTGATATGCTGGGGCATTTGTAGCGGATGGGCACGCAGAAACAAACCGCGAAGCGCAGTTATCCACAGGTTGCGGGGGATTTATCGGGGATTAGGCGCGCGTGCGCGATGGGTCGGGGATGCTGATATCGGGCAGGCCAGGTTGTGGGCGGAATTGCTCCAGCAGCGCGATAGCGGTAAGGGTGTCGCCCATATCCCTGAACGGCATGCGGTCGGCGGTGACGCCATCCGGGCGCTCTTCGCGGGCGGGGGCGACGATGGCAGCGGCCGTGGCGGTGAAGATGTTGTAGCTGGCATCGGCCGCGGCGGCGCGGTTGTCATCCGGGCGCAGCAGGTTCAGTGGATCGGGTTTTTCCAGCTCCACCTTGCGGATCGCCTCGATGGCGGCGGCGATTTCCGGGTTTACGGGCTGGTGGGCATGCGGGTTGGCTCTGACCTGCTCGATCTGATCGAGCATTTCGCGCACAAGCACTCCCAGGCGCTCGGGGTTGTCGCCGTTAGCTGCGACCATGCTCGCAAAGGCGCTCTGCACGCCGGGATAGCCACTATAGCTTTGGATCATGGCCTGCGCCGCGGCAATCTCGTCGCTCGACATGGCGGCCGCTGGTGTGGTGGCGGTTGCAGCAGGCGTTGCGGATGGCGCTTCCGCAACAACCGCTGTCGCCGCCACTTGCGAGGCGGTGACGGGGCCGGTGGGGGCTTGGCCCCAGTGGGAAGATTCATCACTCATGCTGCTAACCATATATCATAACTTACGGGAGATTAATGAAGATTTTGTTAATGGGACAGTGGCAGTCGGAACGAATTTTCAATATATTGTTTTATATGCACATAAATCAGCGCTGGCACTGGGGGGCCGAGGCCGCCTTGCAGTTCGGCAGGTCGGGCGGGACAACAGGTGCCTCGCTGGGCTTGCTCGCGGCAGGCGCGGGCTTTGCGGGCGCTGGCTGAGGCGCAGGCTTGAGATCATCCATCCCCGGGAAAAGCAGGTCTAGAAGCGCTTCGCTTAGTCGTTCAAGTGCCGGCGGCATATATCCATCCTCATCATCGGTCATTGTCAGCAATCAGTCTAACGCATATTGATGACAGTTTAATGACGGTCGCGAACGATTGTTATTTCGTCCCCTGATGGCGCAGGCGCAGGCGTAAGGCGTTGAGTTTTATGAACCCTTCGGCATCGCGCTGGTTGTAGACGGAATCGGCTTCGAAGGTGACGTGGGCCATGGAATAGAGCGAGGTTGGCGACTTACGGCCGACCACGCTGACCGAGCCTTTGTAGAGCTTGAGGCGGACGACGCCGGAGACATTTTCCTGCGACTTATCGATCAGGCTTTGCAGCATTTCGCGTTCGGGGCTGAACCAATAGCCGAAATAGACCAGCTCGGCATAGCGCGGCATCAGCTCTTCTTTCAGGTGCATTGCGCCGCGATCGAGGGTGATGGACTCGATGCCGCGATGGGCGGTGTGCAGCAGCGTGCCGCCGGGGGTTTCGTAAACGCCGCGCGATTTCATGCCGACATAGCGGTTCTCGACCAGATCGAGGCGGCCGATGCCGTGCTTGCCGCCCAGCTCGTTGAGCTTGGTGAGCAGGTTGGCGGGCGAGAGTTTTTCGCCATTGACGGCAACCGCATCGCCTTTGGCGAATTCGATCTCGATATATTCCGCCACATCCGGCGCTTTTTCGGGATCGACCGTGAGGCGGAACATGCTGGTATCGGGCTCCTGCCACGGGTCTTCGAGCGCTTTGCCTTCATAAGAAACATGGAGCAGGTTGGCATCCATGCTGAAGGGCGCTTCGCCGCGCTTGTCCTTGGCGACGGGGATCTGGTGCTTCTCGGCATATTCGATCATCTGCGTGCGCGAGTTCAGCTCCCATTCGCGCCATGGGGCGATGACGGTGATGTCGGGCTGCAGCGCGTAGTAGGACAGTTCGAAACGCACCTGGTCGTTGCCTTTGCCGGTGGCGCCGTGGCAGACCGCATCCGCCCCGGTTTCGCGGGCGATTTCGATCTGGCGCTTGGCGATCAGCGGGCGGGCGATGGAGGTGCCCAGCAGGTAGACGCCCTCATACAGCGCGTTGGCGCGGAACATTGGGAAGACGTAATCGCGGACGAATTCTTCGCGCAGGTCGTCGATGAAAATCTGCTTCACGCCCATCAGCTCGGCTTTGGCGCGTGCGGGCTCCAGCTCTTCGCCCTGCCCGATATCGGCGGTGAAGGTGACGACCTCGCAGTTATAGGTCTCCTTCAGCCATTTGAGGATGATGCTGGTATCCAGACCGCCGGAATAGGCGAGGACGACTTTTTTCGGGGCGTGGGCCATGGGCGTGATCCTTCGTAACGACATTTATCGGGCGGTTTCTACGATACCTTCCGCGCGCTCGCAAGAAATAACCGTGGGGGTGGATTTTATTATTGTTGATCCCGTATTTTCAACTTAGGGCTGCATTTGGTAGTCCTCATTCACGGTATTCATGGTGGTTTGCATGCCCTCCCCCTCCCCAACCTGCCGCGCGCTGCTTTTTGGCTCCCTGATAGCGTTTGCGCTGCTGGTGGCGCTCTGCGCCAAACGTATCGATCACGCCTCGCACGGCAAAGCATCGACGGATTATTCGAATGTGCTCGTCAGCGATTTCGTGAATGATTGGACGGCGGCCCATCTGGTGCATGCGGACAAGGTCGCCGTGCTGTTCGATCGCGCAGCCTACCGGCAGTATATGGACGATATGTGGGGCAGGCCGGTGGAGCCGCATGACTGGTCCTATCCGCCGCATTTGCTGACGCTGATCGCGCCGCTGCATGCCCTGCCCTATTTCCCGGCATGGGCGCTGTGGAGTGCGCTTGGGCTGCTGGCCTATTACTGCGCGATGCGGCGGGCGCAACCAGCGCTGCCGCGCGGCTGGCAGGCGCTGATCCTGCTGGGCCCGGCCAGCATGGTGAACCTGATGCATGGCCAGACTGGTTTTTTCAGCGCGGCGTTCCTGCTGGGCGGGCTCTACCTGCTGCCGAAAAAACCGTGGATGGCGGGCGTGCTGTTCGGGCTACTGACGCTGAAGCCGCATCTGGGCCTGCTGCTGGTACCGTTGCTGCTGATGCTGTGGCAGTGGCGGGCGATCCTTGCCGCCTGCGCGACGGCGGGGACGCTGATCGGGCTGAGCCTGCTGCAATGGGGCGTGGCGCCGTGGGTGGCCTATTTCACCACGACGCGGATGAACCATCTGGATTTTCTGGAGCATTATGAGGGATTTTATACCCTCGTCATGCCCGGCGCCATGGCGGCGCAGCGGATGCTTGGCGTGCCGATGGGCACAGCGTGGGTGGGCTATGGCGCGGTGGCGCTGGCCAGTGCGGCGGCCGCGTTATGGATTGTGCGGCGCGAGGGGCTGACGGCGCGCGCCATCCTTGGGCTGGCGCTGGCGACACTGCTGGTCACGCCGTATGGATTTAATTACGACATGACGATCATCGCCCTGCCGTTGGGGGTGTATCTCTATGCGCAGGCGACGATGCGTAGCCCGTTTGCGGCGGCAAGCTGGTGGTTTTTGTGGATTGCCCCTGCGGCGATCTACCTGCTGAACCTCTTCAGCCTGCCGCTGGTGGCGGTGGCGCTCATAGGCACGCTTGGCATGCTGGTGTGGCAATGCCGCACGGATGCAGCTTGACGCTAGCCGGTGCGGTGTTTTCTGTTTGCTATGGCGCATCCCGGGCGATAGAATCGGCGGATGGTTTGCAATCGTCATCATCGTGCATTTACACTCGTGGAGCTGGCGGTCGTGCTGGTCATTATCGGCCTTATCATTGGCGGGATAATGACAGGCAAAGGGCTCCTGCGCGCATCCGAAGTGCGCAGCGTTGCGGCAGATTACGCGAAACTGGCGGGCGCGGTCCAGAGCTTCAAGGATAAATTTTCGGCTATTCCGGGTGATTTTTCGGGCGCAACGCAGATATGGGGACGTTATGTGGTGGCCGCCACCTGTGTGACCAATAGCGCTGCTGCCGTCACCACGCCGGGCACCTGCGACGGTGACGGGGATTCGCTGCTGGGAACGCCTGCCGCGACCTCCGCTTCCGCCGAGCGTTTCCAGTTCTGGAAACATCTACAGCTCGCCGGGCTGATCGATGGCAACTACACGGGCCTTAGCGGCACGGCAGGCAAATTCCATGCTATTCCAGGCACTAACACTCCGGTAGGTAAGCTTAGCAACTCGGGCTGGAATGTGATTACCAACCTCACCACTACCTACACGACGGACGGGTTCACCACGGAGTATGGGAATACACTGCATTTTGGCGGCGCGCTGAGCCCCGGCGGCGCGGTTGATAAAATCCTCACCCCGGAAGAAGCATGGGGCATCGATACCAAGATGGATGATGGCAGACCGGCCTATGGCATGGTGCTCGCTTTTTACCTGAGTTGCAGCACGCCCGATACGGGCACCTCGATCATCGGCAACCTCGACCAGAGCTACAATCTTGGCGCCACCACCAAGGAATGCAGCCTCGTCTTCCGCAATGCATGGTAGGGCGTGGGCGGTGTAAAACCGCTTGCATCGCACGCTGGTTTTCAGCATAACGCAGCCCAGCAATCATCAGGGAATCAGGTTATGGATATCAGCAAAATCGCCATCGGTAAAAATGCACCGGAAGAAGTGAATGTCATCATCGAAGTGCCGATGGGGACGGACCCGATCAAATACGAGCTGGATAAGGATTCCGGCGCGATTTTTGTGGATCGCTTCCTGCATACGGCGATGAATTACCCGTGCAATTACGGCTTCGTGCCGCACACGCTGAGCGAAGATGGCGATCCCGTTGATGTGCTGGTTGTTGGCCACCACCCGCTGATGCCTGGCTGCGTGATTGCCGCGCGCCCGGTCGGTGTGCTGCTGATGGAAGATGACAAAGGCCCGGACGAGAAAATCCTCGCCGTGCCGACGCATAGCGTTCACCCATTCTGGGATAACATCACGGAATATAGCGACCTGCCTGCCGTGCTGACCGCGCAGATCCAGCATTTCTTCGAGCATTACAAAGACCTCGAAAAAGGCAAATGGGCGAAAGTCACCGGCTGGGGCAACAAAGCCAAAGCGGTGGAGCTGATCCAGGCCGGCATCGCCCGCGCGAAAAAATAGCGGCACTCCCGCCACGTTTTCTATTATCTCTGCCCGCACGGCCCACGCCGTCATTAAGCCGTTGCGGCCGCGTGCCGCATGGGTTAGCTCTGCTGCCATGAAACGATATGCGGCGATGGTGGCGGTACTACTGATGGCGGGGCACGCTTACGCCGAGCCGGTCGCCGCGACCTATGTGCAATGGGAGCGGTTGCGCAACCCGGATACGGTCGGCATCTCCTTCGCGGAAGGCACGAGGTTTCTCGCCGAACATGCTGATTGGCCGGAAATAAAACTCATCCGCCTGCGCACCGAAGCGGCGGCGCTGCTGGAGCGCCCGGCACGGGCGGTGATGGCAGCATTCTGCGCCGAGAGCCCACCGATTTCCGGCCGCGGCATGGTTGCCTGTGCGCAAGCGCAGGCAGGGTCGGTGGCGACCAATCAGGCCTGGGTGAAGCAAGGCTGGATCCAGGGCGATTTCTCGGAGAATGAGGAAGACCAAATCCGCGACGCGTATGGCGCGCTGCTCACCCATGCCGACCATGTCGCCCGCACCGACCGGCTGTTGTATGAAGGCAAAGTGACCCCCGCGAAGCGCATGCTGCCGCTAGTGAGCGAGCGGCGGGCGCTGTATGAAACGCGCATCGCATTTATCACTGGCGATAAGCGCGCCCCGGCGCAACTGGCGCGGCTTGCCGCCAGCCAGCAGCGCGATGGCGGGCTGCTGCTCGACCGCATCCGCTGGCGGGCGGCGCATGATATGGATGATCAGCTGGCCGAGCTGTTTGCCCTCGCGCCCAAAACCGTGCCCTACCCTGACCTGTGGTGGCCGATGCGGGCAATGGCGGTACGCAATGCGATCAACCAGCAAAATTACAAACAGGCCTCGGCGCTGCTGGCCAATCACGGCGCGCTGAAAGGCGAATACCTTGCCGATGCGCTGTGGATGAAGGGCTGGATCGGCCTGCAGCGCCACGGCGATGCGGGGGCCGCCTACCAGCATTTTTATGAACTTTACACGGCGGTTTACACGCCCGTCAGCAAGGCGCGGGCGGCCTATTGGGCAGCGCGCGCGGCGATTGCCAACGGCAATGACGATATTGCGCGCGACTGGATGGGCAAGGCAGCGCGCCACCCGACCGTGTTTTATGGCCAGCTCGCCCATGCGTGGCTGAAGAAGAAAGCGCCCCTGCCCTTACCGGCGATGCCGGGCTTCACCGCCGCTGAGAAAAGCGCGTTCGACCGGGATGATTTAGTGCAGATCGCCCGCCAGTTGGCCGCCCAAGGCGACAACAAAGGGCGTGATGCATTCCTGAACGCCCTCGCCCTGCGCGCGACCACGGCGGCGCAGTTCGCGCTGGTGGCGGATCTGGCGACAGACCTCGGCGGCACCGCAGCCGGGGTGGAAGTCGCCAAACAGGCGCTGCGCAATGCGATTGTGATGCTGCCAGTCGGTTGGCCGCGCATTGCAGTGCCTGCGAATGTCGGCATCGAACCCGCGCTGACGCTGGCGATCACCCGGCAGGAAAGCGAGTTCGACCCGCGCGCCCGCAGTAGTGCGGATGCACGCGGGCTGATGCAGCTGCTGCCCGCCACCGCCAAACATGTGGCGGATAAACATGACATTCCCTTCAGCCCCTCGATGATTGAGAACCCAAACGTGAACATGACGCTGGGCTCGACCTATCTGGGCCAGCTGATCCGCGGGTTTGATGGTTCGTATATCCTCGGCATCGCCAGCTATAATGCGGGCCCGGGCAGTGTGCGGCGCTGGATTGCGACAATGGGCCGCCCGCCCGCCAACCTGCATGGCGCGATTGATTGGGTGGAGTCCATCCCCTATGGCGAAACGCGCAATTATGTGATGCGGGTGCTGGAGAATGTCACCATCTACCGCACCCTCGCCGACCCCAAAGCCGAGGTGGAGCTGGAGAGCGACCTGGTGCGTTAGTGGCCTGCTCCAACGATCCCACGATGACAGGGCGAACGGGTGGCCGGGGAGCTTTAGGTCGGTTTTCAAGCCGCTACCGTGATCTTTAGACACCGCGCCGTATCCAGTGTGGTTTGCCAACCGTGGATACGAACGCGGGGATGTCCTGAACATGCATCACGGCCTCCCCGGCCATAACAAAAAACCACCAGCATTGCTGCTGGTGGCCGGGTGTTCAAATCCGCTAATCGACACGGCACGATAGCCTTTAGCCTTGCGGCCTGGACATGCGCCACCGTCACCCGGCCATAAAGCCTGAGTAAACGGCATCTCGTGACACCTATCCTATGAATCGGGAAAGGCATCACCTGACGACTGATGCCAGCCGTCGATTAGCGGGATTTGAGGCCCGGCCTTGCACAGGAAACCCATGCAATGCAGGATTGAGGATGCGGCATTTCGTATGTCGCGTCAAGTGGAAAGCGGCCCCACCGGCATGCCCGCGCGCTAGCCGCCACCGCAGGAGGGGGCGTCGTTGATCATCATGCAGCCTTGATAGACGGCGGGTGGGCTGTAGTAGCTATCGTTATCGACCGCTGTGGGCCGGGCAGCGGCAGCCGCCGGGACATGGGGCAGCTCGTAGAGGTCGAGCACGTTCTGCCGCTTCGCTGGCGCGGCGCAGGCGCTAAGCAGAACACAGAAACACAGAAGCAGACACAGAGGATGCGAACGAACGGACATGGGGTGGCTATAACACAGCCTTTACCGCAATGCAGCAAAAACCCGCTTTT
Source organism: Pseudomonadota bacterium (assembly GCA_040384265.1). GTDB lineage: Bacteria > Pseudomonadota > Alphaproteobacteria > Rickettsiales > UBA3002 > QFOX01. The sequence continues at coordinate 389,051 of JAZKJM010000005.1, forward strand.
GGTGGGCGTTTCATGCCAGCACACCCATGGCTGTTAACTTTTTTGGAACAATTTTAACTAAATATTAATTTTATCGGGGTAGTTCTGGTAAGTACCGATGAATGCTCATCTTATTAAGGTCAGAACCGCGGTACGAAGCCACCCTCTGCTGATGGTGGACGCCCTGCTGGTGGGCACGATGGTGTTCATGCCCAACCTGCTGATGGCGGTGCGGCTGAAGGAGCGGTTTAGCGCCACCATGACCGGCTGGGCCGAGCGGATTGGCGGGATGATCCACTCCCTCAGCGCGGCCGATGGGGTGTTATGGCTGGCGATCAATTTCTGTATGCTAGTGGCACTGTTCGCGCTGCGGCGGCATGTGGTGGTGCCGCTGGGGCGCATTGCGCAGCATGTGCAGATGGTGCGGGCGGCATTCGAGCAGGAAATGGGGCGGCCGCTCGCACCGCTGAATGTGCGCATGCTGGCGCGCGATGTGGCGCGCTTTACCATGCTGGCGCAGGATTATTACCATCAATATCTGTCGGTATCGCATGAGCTGGAACAATCACGCCATGCCATCGACCAGATCGCGCTGCAGCAGCAGGCGATGCTTGCCACCACCAGCCGCGAGATCACCGGGCAATACCAGTCCATTCTCGCGTATGCGAATTACCTGGAGGAACATATCGCGCGTAAGCAGCTGGACCCTTCGCTGCGCTATGATTTTGATGATGTGTGTGAGGCCAGCTTTAACCTGAAGCTGATTGCAGGCGCGTTGCCGACGCTGCGCGATGGGCCCCTGCCTGCGGCAAGCCCAGTCTCACTCGCTGACCTGATGCAGCAGACTATGCTGGTGCTGGCCCCCACCCTCGACCGGCGCAGCATGCGGCTAACGACGGCAGAGGTGGATCGCTCGGTGGTGGCGCTGAGCGACCCGGAGCAACTCAGCCAGATTTTATGGATGCTGCTGCTCGGCACCATTCGCTACGCCGCGAGTGAGAGCACGCTGCGCTTGCGTAGTTTTTATAACAGCGATGGCAGCAAGGCGATGATGAGCATCGTCATCAGCGAGCTGTCGCCCGGCAGCCTGAGCGATGCGGAGCGCGGCGCCTATCAACTGCGCCAACTGCAGCACCTGACGCCTCATATGTTTGCCGACACCATCCGCACCCATGCCAATTTGCAGCTGGCACAGCTGATGCTGGCGCGCATGGGGGCGGCCATCAGCATTGTGCCGCTAACGGTCTATGCCTGTGAAATATCGGTTGTTTTACCCGCTTATAGCCCGGCATGACGTTCCGTTAAAAAGATATTTCGCAGGGGGGCTAATGGGGCTAACGTATCAGGTGGGAAGCATGCGCCGCCGCGTGTGCAGTCACTGAAGGAGAACATAATGAAACGTTCGATGATTTCCGCCCTCGCCCTTACCGCCGCGTTGCTTGCGGGCAGCGCCGTTGCGCTGGAAAGCCCCAACAAACCGACCGGCCCGATCGACACCAAACCCGGCACCCATGGCGACCGCGAAGGCCGTGGACCGATGAAGCCCATCAGCCGCGATGAGTGGAACAAGCGCTTCGAGCAGATCGACGCCAACCATGACGGCGTTGCAAGCCCGGAAGAAATGAAAGCCCACCACGAGAAAATGCGCGGAATGCGCGGGGGACGTAGCGGGCCGGATGGCGAGCGTGGCCCACGTGACGGCAAAGGGCCTGCCCTCTAGGGCGTGCCGCAACGGTGACAAGCATCATGCAGATGACGCCGGATGACGAGTTGATGCGCCGCATCGCCAGTGGGGATGCGCTGGCCTTCGACACGCTTGTCCGGCGTCACCTGCCCAAGGCCTTCGCAGTGGCGCGGCGCATTTTGCCCAGCCGCGAGGATGCCGAGGAAGCGGCGCAGGATGCGTTCAATAAAATCTGGGTGAAAGCGCCGCTGTGGCAACCCGAAAAGGCGCGCTTCACCACATGGCTCTACCGCGTGGTGGTGAACGCCGCGCTCGACATCGCGCGCAAACGCACGCCGCGCGGGGTGGCGCAGTCTGAGGAAATGCTCGCGGCAATCGCGGACGCCACCCCTGCCAGCGATGTGCAGATGGTGGCGCATGAAGAAGCAGTCGCAGTGCGTGAAGCGGTGGCATCCCTCACCGCCCAGCAACGCGCGGCGATTACGTTATGTTATTTCGAGCACCACACCAACCCGCAGGCCGCGGCGGTGATGGGGCTTCATGTGAAAGCGCTGGAAGGGCTGCTCGTGCGCGCCCGCCGGGCCTTACGCGAACAACTGGAGAAACGGAAAGAGGCACGTCATGCAGCCTGATAACTACGATATTACCGCCCTGCAAACCCACTGGAACGCCGAGCAACCGCGCGGCGACCTAGCCGGGCGCATCACCGCCCACGCGCGCACCCTGCCACAGCAGCAGCCGTGGGGCAAATCATTCGCCAGCGTGCTGAACGGGTTGTTTGGCGGTTATAACCGCATGGCGTTCCAAGGCGCGGCGCTGGCGGCGATGCTGGTGCTGGGCATGCTGAACACCAGCAGCGCAACCGCCAGCGATGATGCGGATATTCTCACCAGTACCAATTGGACGGAGTCGTTATGAGCAAGAAAACATTGGGCGTGATCCTCTTCGTATCGCTCGCTTTTAACTTCTATTTTGCGGGTGGGGAGCTTATCCATCTGCTGACGCCACCACCGCGTGGCGAGATGATGCCGTTTGATCGCGTCAGCGCGATGGTGGAAAAACTGCCCGCGGCGGAAAAGGCCGAAGCCACACGCATTCTGGAAAGCTACCGCCCGACGTTCGACGTGCAGATCACGCGCATGAAAGAAGCCCGCGCCGACCTGCAAGCCACGCTGAAGGATGAACACTACACCCGCGAACAGGGCGAAAAGAAATTTGCCGCGGTGAAAAAGCAGATGGATAAGGTGCAGGTCATCATGACCAATATGCTGCTCGACATCAGCGAAAAACTGCCGCCCGAAGACCGGGTAAACCTCGTGCCCCAACGCGGCAAACATGGCGGCGGCCCACGGCCTTAGGGTACGGGTTTACGCCTTGCGGAGCAGGAACACGCCTTGCTCGCTGAAGAGGTTGGCGACGCGGCTGTGGCGGGCGAATTTGGCTTTGTGGCCGGACGCATCCACCCCCACGCGGTTTTCGATGGTGATGCCGAGGGATTCGGCGAGGATCATGAAATCGGCAATGGTGCAGAAATGGATGTTGGGCGTGTCGTACCACTGGTAGCTGAGCGTTTTTGTCACCGGCATTTTACCGCGCACGGCGAGGTAAAGCCGGTTGCGCCAATGGCCGAAATTGGGCACCGAAACGATCGCCGCACGGCCGATGCGCACGAGGTCGAGCAGCACCGCGCGCGGGTCGCGCATCGCCTGCAAGGTCTGGCTGAGGATGACGTAATCATACGACCCGTCGGGGTAATGCGGCAGGTCGCTATCGACATCGCCCTGGATGACTGGGATGCCCGACGCAATGGCGCGGTTGACCTCGCCCTGATCGATCTCGATGCCGCGGCCATCCACCTGTTTTTCGTCGCGCAGCCAGCGTAGCAGCTGGCCATCGCCGCAGCCCACATCCAGCACCCGCGCGCCGGGCTTGATGAGCGAGGCGATGACGGCAAGATCTGGGCGCAGGACGTTGGAACTCATAGCTGCCCCCATGCGCGCGCGGCGCCATCGAGGAAACCTTTGAGGGTGGCATGGAAGGCGGGCTCATCGAGCAGGAAGGCGTCGTGGCCGGTGTCGGTTTCCACTTCCGTGAAGCTGACGTTCGCCGCTGCGGCATTGAGCGCGCGGACGATAATGCGGCTTTCCGCCGTGGGAAACAGCCAATCGCTGGAAAAGGAAACGACGCAAAAGCGCACCGGCGTGTCGCGGAAAATTTGCGACAGGGGCTTGGCGTGATCGGCTTCGAGGTCGAAATAATCCATCGCGCGGGTGATGTAGAGGTAGGAGTTCGGGTCGAACCGCTCGGTGAAGGTTTGGCCCTGATGGCGCAGGTAGGACTCGACCTGGAAATCGATGTCGAAGCCGAAGCCGATTTCCTTTTTATTCTGCAGGCGCCGGCCGAATTTTTCCTGCAACCCGGCTTGGCTGAGATAAGTCACGTGCGCGGTCATCCGCGCGACGGCGAGGCCCTTGACCGGGAATGTTCCGGCATCGAGGTAGCGCCCTTCCGACCAGCCGACATCGGTCATGATCGCCTGACGGCCGATTTCGTGGAAGGCGATGTTTTGTGCCGAGTGGCGCGCAGCGGTGCAAATGGGAGCGCAGGCATAAAGCCGCGTGGGGTAGCGCGCCGCCCATTCGAGCGCGAGCATGCCGCCCATCGACCCGCCGATGACGCAGAAGAGTTTGTCGATGCCCAGCGCATCGATCAGCAGCACCTGCGCGCGCACCATATCGGCGATGGTGATGACGGGGAAATCGATGCCGTAAGGCTTTTGCGTTGCCGGGTTGATGGATTTTGGGCCCGAGGAGCCAAGGCAACCGCCAATCACATTGCTGACGATGAGGAAATAACGGTCGGTATCATAGAGCTTGCCGGGGCCGACGAGGTCTTCCCACCAGCCGGGCTTGCCGGTGACGGGGTGCGGGCCGACGAGATACTGGTCGCCGGTCAGCCCGTGGCAAAGCAGGATGGCGTTGGATTTGGCGGCGTTGAGCGTGCCATAGGTCTGGTAGGCGACGGTGATGCCTGCCATTTCGGCGCCACAATCGAAGCGAAAGGGCGCATCCGGGCGAATATCCATGCAGCGGCCAACGCTGACGAGGCGCTGCTCGGGGCCGAATGTGAGCGGCAGGTGATACGGATCGCTGGTATGCATGGATTGGTCATAGCGCCTCGCCCCCATGCCACGCAAGCGCTGCTTGCACGGGTTTGCCCTATCCGTTATCAGGGGTTCATGGACACACCCCAACAGCAGCTCGCGGCCTTCCGTGCGCGGATTGATGCGATTGACCGCGAGATGAGCGCCCTGCTCGTCACGCGGATTGGCATTATTCGTGAAGTGGCGGCGCTGAAGGCGGAAAACTGGCCGAGCGCTTGCCATATCCGCCCGGGCCGCGAGGGGCAGATGCATGCGATGCTGGCGCAACGCTTTGCGGGCAGCGGGTTTCCACCGCTGGCGGCGCTGGCGATCTGGCGGCAGTTGATTGGTGCGAGCACCCATCTGGAATCACCGCTGAATGTGGTGAGCCTTGCGGCGCATGGCGCGCATCACGGGCTGGCGCGGGAATATTTCGGCGTGCAGATTGGCCACCAAACCGCTGCAACGTTGGCGGAGGCGCTGGCGAGCATTGCGAGCGGCACGAGCAATATCCTGCTGCTACCCGCCCCGACGGCGGACGACTGGTGGCAACAGGCGGAAGCGATTCGCGCGGCCGGGCTTTCGATTTTTGCGAGCCTGCCGGTGGTGGGGCCAACTGCCGCCGTGGCCCTGGCCGCGGTGACGCCGGAGGATTCCGGCGATGATGTAAGTTATGTGGTGGTGGGCGGTACGCTCACCACCATCGATGGCTTCGCGCCACAGCCGAATGATGGCATTTTTCTGGGCGCTCACCCGCGCCCCATCACGCTTGGAGAGTAACATGACCAACCTACCCGTTCCCAAACCCGGTATCACCGATATTTCGCCCTATGTCGGCGGCAAATCGAAGGCGGATGGAGCGATGCGGGTGATTAAACTCTCATCGAACGAGAACCCGTGGGGGCCCTCGCCCAAGGCCGTCGCGGCCTATCAGGCGGAAGCGCCCAACATGCACCGCTACCCCGATGGCGGCCACACCGCACTGCGCGAGGCGATTGGTGCGGCGCAAGGGCTGCCAGCGGCGCAAATTATTTGCGGCGCCGGGTCGGATGAGCTGATCGGCATGCTGGTGCATGCCTATGCGGGCGCGGGCGACGAGGTGCTGTTCACCGAGCACGGGTTTTTGATGTACCGCATTTATACGCTGGCCAATGGCGCGACGCCGGTTTCGGCACCTGAAAAAGCGCTGCATACGGATGTGGATGCGCTGCTGGCGGCAGTGACGCCGCACACGAAAATTGTGTTCCTCGCCAATCCGAATAACCCGACTGGCACGGTGGTGCCGTTCAGCGAAATCCGCCGCCTGCGCGCCGGGTTGCCGGAGCAGGTGATCCTCGGGCTGGATGCGGCGTATGCCGAATATATCGACGACGGCGCGTATGAAGACGGCGTGAGCCTGGTGCGCGAGCATACCAACACGGTGGTGTTTCACACCTTCTCAAAAATTTATGGTTTGCCTGCGCTGCGGCTCGGCTGGGCGTTTGCACCGGCGGCGATGATCGATGTGATGAACCGCGTGCGCAGCCCGTTTAACGTCAACGCACCGGCACTGGCCGCAGGCATCGCAGCGATGCAGGATGGGGCCTACCTGACATCCATGCGCGAGAAAAACGCGGTGGAGCGGGCGCGCGTTGCTGCCGCCCTCACCGCCCATGGCTATGGCGTGGTGCCGAGTGTGGCCAACTTCCTGCTGGTGAAACTCGGCGCGCAGGCGGGTGCAATGAATGCCCACCTTGCCGCGCAGGGGCTGATTGTGCGCGAGGTGGCGGGCTATGGCTTGCCGGAATATTTGCGTATTTCCATCGGCACGACGGAAGAAAATACGCTGCTGCTGGCGGCGATTGATAGCTTCGTGAAAGCGCACGCGGCGTGAGCGATTCATTGCGCATCGCGCTGCTGGGCGCGGGCCAGCTGGGTGGGTCGTTCGCCCTTGCGCTACGTGAAGGCGGCGCGGCCGTTACCATCACGGCCTATGACCCCCTGCCCGCCCATGCTGAGCAGCTGCGCGGGCGCAGTGCGGTTGATCGGGTGGCCGCCACCGCAGCCGATGCCGTGGCGGATGCCGAGATTGTGATTTTCGCCGCCCCCATGCGCAGCTACCGTGCGCTGGCAAGCAGCATTGCCCCGGCGCTGAAAGCGGGGGCGATTGTGACGGATCTGGGCTCGGTGAAAAACAGCATGGCGGCGCTTTCAACACTGCTTCCGGGCGTGCGGCTGGTGCCGGCGCACCCGATTGCCGGCAGCGAAAAATCCGGCCCGGAAGCGGCGCGCGGCGATTTGTTCCAGCGCAAACTCTGCATCCTGACGCCGGATGAAACCAGCGACCCGGATGCGTTTGCCATCATCGAGGGCCTGTGGCAGGCCGCCGGGGCGGATGTGATTGCGATGCCCTGGCAAGTGCATGACCAGATTTATGCGTATGTGTCGCACCTGCCGCATTACATTGCGTTTATCGCCGCGTCGTATTTCCATACACGCGGGGTGACGTTGCAGGCGGAGGATACGGTGCTGCACCAGTTCCTGCGCATTTCACGCTCCAATCCGCGGATGTGGACGGATGTGGCGCTGGAAAACCGCGAGGCGCTGCTGCCCGCGCTCTCGACCTATATCGCCCTGCTCGCCCATTTTGCGACCGAACTGCGCGCGGGCGAAAAAACGGAGCATGACGATGCGCTGCATGTCGCCAAGCATTTGCTGCCGCGTGTGCTGGCGGCAAGCTTGATTTCGAGCGTGTCGCTGTACGAACAGCAATCGGGCAGCAATTTGCGGCCCTTTGGTGCGGGTGGCATGCGCGATATTGTCGCCCCGGCGGCGAACACGCCTGAGGCGGACACCGAAGCCATCTCGAACGCGGCGCACACGATGGCGGATGCGATTGACGGGATTTTACCGCTGTTTCGCACCCTTGAAACCCTCATCGGCGCGGAGGATGAGCCGCAGCTTTTCGCCATGCTCAGCCGCATGAAGGACGACGCGGTGGCGCTGGCCGCGGTTAGGAATTAAGGCCATTTTTTATCGTCGCTTACACTTGTAAAATACATCGCTGTCATCCCGGCCCTGTGCCGGACCCGGAGCGTAGCGGAGAGAGGCGAAGCCAATCCGGCCGTTCAACACACTCGGTGCCCGTGGCAAGGCCGGATCCCGGGATAAACCCGGGATGACGGCTGTTCTTTTGTTTTCGCATGCGAGTATCGATAGGACTCACATGCTCATTTCAATCAACGCCTTTAACGCCACATGGTCGCGCACATGGGCGCGGAAGGGGAAGCCGTCATGGCTGGCGCCATCCGTCGTGAAGGGGCCGTAGAGGATCGGCGTGCAGCCGGTGGCTTGCGCGACCGCGAGATCGACACCGGTATCGCCGATAAACCATACATCTGCTGCGGGCTCGATGCCGGTATCCTTGAGGGCGAGCAGCACAGGATCGGCATGGGGTTTATCGCGCGGGGCATCGCTCGCGCCGACGGCGACATCGAAATAATCCTCCCAGCCGAGCGCTTCGATTTCCTTGCGCAGCGTGGGGCCCTGCTTGTTGCTGACGATGCCGACATAGGTGGTGCGGCGCTTGATGGCAGCGAGCATGGCGAGCACATCCGGCAAGGGTTCGAGCTTCTCCAGATGCATAGAGCGGTAGCTGGTCTGGTAGAAATCCGCCGCTTCTTTCCAGCGGTCGCCGAATAAATCCGGGAAGGAATCGCGCATGGATTGTTTGACGACGCTGGTCACTTTTTCGTAGGTCCATTCCGGGTGGCCCATATGGCGCATGGTCATGTTGAGCGCGGCGTGGATGAGCGGCCAGGTGTTGACGAGGGTGTTATCCCAATCGAATAAAATGGCCGTGGGGCGAGGCAGGGTCATGCGGGTTCTCCAAACCAGGTGGCAAGATCGTGGGCGGCGGCGCGCAAGGAGGGCAATGCCTCGTCACGCGCGGAAATGATAGGGTTTTTAATGGGCCAGGCAATCGCCAACTGCGCATCGTCGAAGCGGATGCCGCTTTCGCCCGCGGCGTGATAGGTGGCGGTGACGTTATAGACCACATCCGCCGGGCGGTCGCCCAGCACGCAGAAACCATGGGCGAAACCGGGCGGAATCCAAAGAACTTCGGCGTTTTCCTCGCTCAGCTCGGCGGCGACATACTGGCCGAAACGCGGCGAGTGCGGGCGAATATCGACCGCGATATCGAGGATTGCGCCGCCGGTGACACCGACCAGCTTGCCCTGCGCCGGGGCATGCTGGAAATGCAGGCCGCGGATGACGCCGGGGGCGGAACGCGAATGGTTGGTCTGCACGAAGGTTTCGGTGATGCCAAGCGCGGCGAATTTACCGGCGTGGTAGCGCTCGCAGAAAAACCCGCGCTCATCGCGGAAGATGTCGAGGGCGATGCGTTTCACTTCCGGCAGGGCGGTGTCATGGATGTGCATGGAATTCCTCCAAAGCGAGGGTGAGCCCTTCGCGCCAATGGGGCATGGCGAGGGCGGCGGTGGTGGCAAGGCGGGCGTCTTTCGGCCGGGTGGCGGCGACGGGATATTCAGCGCTGGTGATGGCGCGGATGGTGGCGCTGCTATGCAGCCCCGCCGCAATGGCGCAGGTGAAACCATGCCAGCTGGTGTGGCCGCCCGCGGCAAGGTGATAGACGCCCGGCGGCAACGTGCCTGCGCATACATCCGGCACCGCCGCCGTCACCGCGCGGGCGATATGCAGCGCGTGCGACGGCGCCCCAAGCTGGTCGGCGACGATGGAAAGTTCCGCGCGCTCGGCAAGCAACCGCGTGATGGTGGTGAAGAAATTTTTGCCGCGCCCATCGAACACCCATTGCAGGCGGAACACCGTGCCGCCCTGGGCAAGAACGGCCTGCTCACCGGCTAATTTGCTTTGCGCGTAGACGCTGAGCGGGTGGGTAGTGGCGTCCGGCTGGTAGGGTGCGCCGCTTGCGCCATCGAACACGTAATCGGTGGAGAAATGCAGCAGCGGCACGTGCTGCTCGGCCGCCGCGGCGGCGAGGATGCCGGGCATGGTGGCGTTGATGCGGTGGGCGCGCGCGGGCGCGGCTTCGGCGGCATCCACCGCCGTATCGGCAGCGGCATTGATGATGAGCACCGGTTCTACCGCACGGATGATGATGCCGATTTCCTTCGCACCTGCCTGCTCGAAATCGCAGCGCGCACGGTCGATGCCGGTGACTTCGTAGCCCGCGTCACTCAAGGTTTCCATCAGGCGGGAACCCACCTGCCCGTTCATGCCGAACAGCACCACCCGCGCGCCGCTCATGCGCCGCGCCATTGCTGCATGATGCTGATCCACGCGCTGTTTTCGAGATACCAGTCGAGGGTGGTGGCGATGCCATCTGCAAAGCCGATGCTGGGCGAAAAGCCGATGGCGGCGGCGCTGGCGGTATCCAGCGCGTAGCGATAATCATGGCCGAGGCGGTCGCTGACATGGGTGATGAGGGCATGGTAATCCGTGCCCGGTTTTTTGTGGGCGAGTTGGTCGCAGAGCGATTGCACGAGGGTGAGGTTGCGCCGCTCCTGCCCGCTGCCCAAATGATAGACCTGACCGGCGCGGCCACGCTCGAACGCATCGAACACGCCGCGCGCATGGTCGTTGACATGGATCCATTCGCGGCGCTGCTGGCCGTTGCCATAGACCGGCAGCGGCTTGCCGGAAAGCGCGCTGGTAATCATGCGCGGGATCAGCTTTTCCGGGTGCTGGCGCGGGCCGTAATTGTTGCAGCAGCGGGTGATGATGGTGGTGAGCCCATAGGTCTGGTGCCAGGCGCGCACCAGCATATCGGCGGCGGCTTTGCTGGCGGCGTAGGGCGAATTGGGGGCAAGCGGCGTGTCGGTGGTGAAGGCGCCCTCATCGCTCAGCGCGCCGTAGACCTCGTCGGTCGAGACCTGGAGGAAGCGTTTGGTGGCATCACCCTTCCACGCCTCGCGCGCGGCGTCGAGCAGCACATGGGTGCCGAGGATGTTGGCGTGCATGAACGCGGCCGACCCGGCGATGGAATTATCGACATGCGACTCGGCAGCGGCGTGGATGACGCCATCGATGCTGTATTTTTTGAACAGACCGGCGACGCGGGTCGCATCCGCCACATCGCCCATGATGAGGGCGTGATCGCCGCCGATGCCCTCGAGGTTCATGCGGTGGCCCGCATAGGTCAGCTTGTCGAGGATGATGATTTTATAGCCACGGGCGACGCCCTCAGCAACCAGCGCCGAGCCGATGAACCCGGCACCGCCGGTGATGAGGATGGTTTTGATAGCGCTCATTGCGGGGCCGTGAAGCTGATGGGGATGAGGAATTCAACCAGGTTGCCTTCCGGGTAGGTGGGCGGCACGGCGGGCACCGGGTTGGCGCGGCGGATCATGTCAAGCGCGGCGGCATCGAGCGCGGCGGTGCCGGTGGAGACTTCGATGGCATAATAGCGGACATTGCCTGCACGATCGATGCGCACACGCACCACGGCGCGGCCTTCGCGGCCACTGGCAGCAGCAGGATAATATTTATGCCGGAGGATCCAGCTCGAAATTTCCTGCTCGTAGCGCGCGCGGACAGCCTGGGTGGTGGCCTCGCTGCCGGGGACGCCATCCGGCACGCCTGCCAGTGCGGCGACCATTTGTGGCGATGGCGCGCCGACTTCACGCACATATTGCTGCGGCGATGGGGCGACGGCGGGGGCAACCGGGTGCGGCACCGGATCGGTCACGGTGTAGACTTTGGCCTGCTTGGCGGGCCGTGGCGCGGGGGCGACCATGGGCTTGAGCGGCGCAGGAATCACCGGCGCAATCTCACGGCTGGGCTGCCACATATCGGCGTTGGTAGCGGTCATCACCGGCGCGGCGATAACGCGCTCGGGCGCATTGCCATAGGCGGGCGGGCGATCCTGATCGCCAAGTTTGAAGGATAGCGCCCGCACGGGGATGTTGGTGACTTTTTCATCCGGGAATAATCCGGCAATGACAAAAATCACCAGATGCACCGCGAGGGCCGCGCCGAGCATTTTGAGGAAATCCTGCTCGCTGAGATAGACATTGGGGCCAAGCGCGCTGGCAGAAGGGGTGAGCGCTGCGCGCTTGCGGCCAAGCAACCCTTGCGTGAGGCCGGAAACGCTTTGCCTGTTCAGCAGCCATTTCATTGGAGAATCGCCCCGGTGGTGGATTGGGTGACGAGCGAGAGATTTTTGCCGCCCGCAGCGCGAATCAGCTCCATGAAATCCACCAGCTTGTTAGCCTCCAGCATCGCATCCGCTTTGATGGTGATGACGCGGGCGGAGTTGACTGCCAGCTGGCGCTTTAGCTCGGAAGCAGCTTGCTCGGGGTCGAACAGCTCGTCGTTGATGAGCATTTCACCGTATTTGCCGAGCATGACCACGATGGGCCCCTCATCCAGCCGCTGGCCGGAATCGGCGCTGGGCAGATCGACCGGAATGATGCTGAATTTCTCCATATGCCCGGCGACGATGAAAAACAGGATGATAGTGAACACAATATCGATCAGCGAAACCATGCTGATGGCGCGAAGCTTGCGGGTGGTGCGGGCAAATTCCATCACATCACCTTATCGACCTGAACGTTGCGGCCGCCGGTGAGATAGACCGCGTCCATCACATTCACCAGCTGCTGGACGCTGACCCCGGCGGTGGTCAGCACGGCGATACGGGTTTCGGGATTGTTGCCAAGGCGTTGCGCTAAGGCGGCACTGAGCCCATCCATCGAGGTGGCGGCATCATCCACCTGCAGGCTGCCATCCGGCGCGATCTGAATGCGCATGGCACGGCTGGGGGCAGAGGCTTTGGCATGGCCGGAGGGCAGCGACAGCTCCATCGATTCCGAGACGACGAAGGTGGTCGTCAGCATCACGAACACCATCAAGTGGAACACGATGTCGATGAGCGCCGTCAGGTTGATTTCCTGCACCGCGCGGCGTCTGCGTTCAAAATCCATGAGCGCGCCCTAAAATTTCGTATAGCTCGGGTTCAGCAAATGCAGCGTGCCGGAACTTTGCGGTGCACCGCGCGGGTTGTTGAGCATGGTGTTTTGCTCCTCGACCATTTTGCGCACGCGCTCTTCGCGCTCGATTGCTTCGCGTTTTTCCTGCTCTTTTTCGTTGCGAATGAACACATCCTCCAGCGCCAGCGTCTGGATGGTCACGTCGCGCATGGTGGCGCGGATGCGCTCGATCAGGCTGTCGATGAGGTAATAGGCCGCCATGGCGGGCACGGCGACGCACAGGCCACCCACCGTGGTGATGAGCGCTTGCCAGATGCCGCCTGCGAGCTGCGACGGATCGACCCGCGCGCCGGATTCGGAGAGTTTGGCGAAGGCTACCACCATCCCGATCACGGTGCCAAGCAGGCCAAGCAACGGGCCAATGGACGATGCCATTTCCAGCCCGCGCATGTGCGATTCGAGATAGCGCAATTCCGAGGAGCCGACGCGGGCGATTTCCGACTCGCGGCTTTTCATGCTGATCTCGCGGTTCATCACCCCCTCGACGCAGACGCGCATGATGCGGGCCAGCGGGCCCTTCTCGCGGGCGAGTTGGTTGGATGCCTCGGTCAGCTCGCCGCGCTTGATGTGCAGCATGACGCGATCAACAAACTGGGTGTTGAAAACGCCGCCGCTGGCGAACTGGTAGGCTTTGAAAAAGATGATGCCAAGCACATAGATCGACAGCGAGACGATCACATACATGACCCAGCCGCCCTTGACGAAAATGATATCTAGCATGGTCGCATCCGCAGGTGGGGTGTTGCCGGAAAAGGGTGAGCCGGAAAGCTATTACGAACTTCGCGTCGAGTCGAGCGGCGAGTGGAAAAAATTCGGCATCAAAATAGGCTAAAGCGTGCGCGCTTCTTCCGGCAGCATGATGGGGATGCCGTCGCGGATGGGATAGGCGAGGCCAGCGGCGGGTGAGATCAGCTCCTGCGCCGCTTCGTCATAGGTCAGGCGCGCTTTGGTGACGGGGCAGACGAGGATTTCGAGGAGCGCAGGATCGAGGGTGCCAGTGTGCATGGGATGTCCTTCTGGTGGTTGGAGCAGCTTTAGCAAACTTGGCGTGGGGGTGCTAGCGTTTTGCGGGTTGTCGCGGCGCTTAACCTTGTCGAACTAGAAACCGAGTGGGGGATTTTCGACCATCCATTTCCTACCGGCCATTTTATGGCCGGTAGGAAATGGAGCGGGCGAAGAGATTCGAACTCTCGACATTCACCTTGGCAAGGTGACACTCTACCACTGAGCTACGCCCGCTCATTTCGTGGTCAGGGCCGATGACGTAGCCCAAGCGAATTGAAATTGCAAGCGGTCAATCGCAAGTTTTTTTAGCGCATCGCAATCAGGCCGTTATTATTCACGCGGGCCATGGTTTGTTGCGCCGTCGCCTGATCCCACTGCAGGGCAGTCAGTTGCGGCGTAGCATGCGGATTCAGAAAAGCAGTGGTGGTTTGGTTGGCACAGGCACTGCAGGCAAGCAATGCAGCAAGAGCAAGAAGCCCACGTAGCGATCGCGTTGTCATGATTTCACCCCATCCAGTTTTTTCAGCCGCTTGATGCTGCTGTTGAACGGGGTTATGCCGCGCGCCCGGCCCAATGAGGAGCGCTCATTTCGCAGATGCGATATGCGCTGGACGCATGGCTTGGTGAATCATCAAATACAATGGGTTGGGGCAATAAACTGCCGAATTAGTCGAAGTTCATCCCGCCGCCGCCGCCATCCCCACGGCTGAGGTTGGCAGCGAATCCGCCACCGCCGGGCAGCCCGGGACTTAAATTGCCAATATTATCCATCGACGATTGGGTGAATGCGATGGGCGTCACCGGGTTTTCACGATTAATTTTTGCAAATGATTCAGCGACATCTTTTAGGCAAAACGCCTTAGCTATTTTATCGACAAGCGTTGGGCGTACTTGAGCCCTCGCCTGGAATTTATTATCGAATTTGATTAGGGCAGCCGGCTGCATGCTTGTGCCACCACACACGGTGATGGTCTCGCTGAACATGCCGAACATACGCCCAGGCCCCTCCTTCTGCGGCGTTGCCGCGCGAACGAGTGCTTGTATATCGGCTGGTGATGGGCCTTCAGCGACTGCCATAAAATCTCCTCACCCTGACTATACCACCGGGAATGTTACAATTGTGTGACATTTGAACTAATTTTGAGGAAATTTGCTGGCACGCGCTGGGGCTTGCTTTGCC
This sequence comes from Pseudomonadota bacterium, assembly GCA_040384265.1. Lineage (GTDB taxonomy): Bacteria > Pseudomonadota > Alphaproteobacteria > Rickettsiales > UBA3002 > QFOX01. The sequence goes on from JAZKJM010000005.1 coordinate 404,053, forward strand.
TAGTTTGGGCGGCCCATCTTTGCCTAGTTCGGGCGGCCCATCTGGTAGGGGCTGTCGAGCGAGAATGGGGGCACTTCGACCTCGAAATGCTCGCCGTCGCCGGTTACCATTTCATACTCGCCGAGCATGAGGCCGGATGCGGTGGCAAGCGCGGTGCCGGAGGTGTAGCGGTAGGCCTCGCCGGGCTTGAGCACGGGCTGCTCGCCAATGACGCCCGGGCCGCGCACCTCCTGCGTGGTGCCGCGCGCATCGGTAATTTTCCAATGGCGATTGAGCAGCTGCACCGGCTCGCTGCCGTAATTTTCAAGCTGGATGGTGTATGCCCACACATAATGGCTGTCGCCAGGCTCCGACTGCTCCGCAAGGAAATGCGGGCTGGCGGTGATTTTTATCGAGCGTGTGGTTTTGGTGAACATGCCGGGAATATAGGACGGTCGCGGGGCGGATGCAAGAGGCAGATACCAGTCCCCTCTCCCGTTTACGGGAGAGGGTTAGGGTGAGGGGCGCGCAAAGCGCAGGCAAAAACCCGGTGAGGGAACGCGAGCGGTAGCGAGTGCATACTACCATACGAAACAGACCGCTAACGCGCGTCGCCTAGCGGCGACACCCCCTCACCCAGCTACGGCTAAGCGGCTCACGCCGCCAAGCCTGCGCAACCCTCTCCCGCAAGCGGGAGAGGGAAAGATGGAAGCGCAGATTCTTGACTGAACTCTAACCTACTCCCCCACCCGCACCATAAACTCGGCGCCGCGCTCCAGTTGTTCGCGGGTGATGAATTCGTTGGGCTGGTGCGCCTGGTCGATGGAGCCGGGGCCGCAGACGATGGTGGGCAGGCCGTAGCCCTGAAAGATGCCGCCTTCGGTGCCGAAGGCCACCGCATCGGCGCGATTGGCGCTGGCAAGGCGGCAGGCATGGGCGAGATGGGGCGCATCGTCGCCGGATTTTTGTAAGCCCCGCACGTTGGTGAGCTGGTTGGTGACGATGGAGCATTGCGGATCGACCGCCTGCATCGCCGCTCGCAGGGTTTCCACCTGCGCGTGGAAGGGCGCGAGCAGCGCCGCCACATCTGTCCCCGGCAGCGGCCGCACTTCCCACGCGATGCGGCAATGGCGCGGGATGATGTTGCGCGCCGTGCCGCCCTCGATGACGCCGACATGCACACTGGCATAGGGCGTGACGGCGGCGAAATCCACATCCGTCGTCGCCCGCGCGCTGGTGGCGATGCGGTTGAGGGTGACAAGCAGCTCGCCCATCAGCATCACCGCGTTGACGCCTTGCTGCGGCATGCTGGAATGAGCCTCGCGGCCGGTGATAATCGTTTCGAACGAAAGGATGCCTTTATGGGCGCCGATCAGCTGCATCATCGTCGGTTCGCCAATCACCACGAGGCTGGGATCGGCGCCGCGCTGCACCAGCGCTTCCGCCATGGGTGCGGCGCCGAGGCAGCCGATTTCTTCGTCATGCGAAAAGGCCAGCCAGACGGTTTTCCCGCTCGCCTGAAAGAGCGGTACATGGGCAAGCGCGAGGGCGAGGAACGATTTCATATCCGACGTGCCGCGGCCATAGAAATGGCCGTCGCGCTCGGTGAGGGTGAAGGGGTCGGTCAGCCAGGGCTGGTCTTTCACCGGCACCACATCCGTATGGCCGGAAAGCACGATGCCGCCCCCCATATCCGGCCCGATACGGGCGAGCACGGAGGATTTGCTGGCGCTTTCGTTCACGCGCCAGTGCGGCACCTGATGGGCATCCAGATATTCCTCCACCCAGGCGATCAGCGCGAGGTTGGAGTCGCTGCTCACCGTTGGAAAAGCAACGAGCGTGCGCAGGATGTCGAGCGTGTGGGACAGGTCGGCCATGGAGAGAGCTTAATCCATTCAGCGCACCAACGAAAGCTGGAATAAGAAGGGCACATCTTTATGTGTGAACCTACCACTGTGTCATCCCGGGTTTATCCCGGGATCCGGCCTTACCGCAGTTACCGAGTATGCGAGAAGGCCGGATCCCGGCACAAGGCCGGGATGACAATCGGGGGGATTCTGGTGCCATGGATAGGCCGTGAACCCTACGCCGCTTTGTCGTCGCGCATCATTTTTGGAAGATCGCCGATGAGGCCCATGGCGTGGCGCATGAAGTAATGTTTGAGCGGCGGCATGCGGTTGACAGCGACCATGCCTGCGCGGCGGATCAGCGACATGCCCGGCAGGTTGTTGCTGAACAGGCGGTTGAGCAGATCGGTGCTGGCGGTCATCGTCACCGAATCGAATTTGCGCCAGCGCTGGTAGCGCGCGAGCACACTGGGCGAACCCAGATCGAGCCCCAGCCGGTGCTGGGCGATGAGCAGCTCCGACAGCGCCGCCACGTCGCGGTAGCCAAGGTTGACACCCTGCCCGGCGATAGGGTGGATGCCGTGCGCCGCGTCACCCACAAGGGCGAAACGCTCGGCGATGAAGGAGTCGGCATGCATGAGCTTCAGCGGGTAGGAGAAACGCTTGCCGATGGCGCGGGCCTCGCCCCAATAGCCGCTCGCCGCATCGCCCAGGCGGCGTTGAATTTCAGCGTTGAACTCGTTGTCGCTGAGGGCGACATACTGCGCGGCGTCGGCTTCGGATTCCGTCCAGACGATGCCGGAGCGGTTGACGCCATCCGCCGTGGGCTTGAGCGGCAGCGCGGCGAAGGGGCCGGCGGGATAGAATTTTTCAAGCGCCAGCCCATGATGCGGCTCATCGTGCTCGATGACGCAGACAATCGCTGTCTGGTCATAGGAAATCACTCGGTGGGCGAGGCCTGCCTGCGCGCGCAGTTTCGAGAAGCGGCCATCCGCCGCGATGAGCAGCGGCGCGGTGAGCAGGTCGCCGGATTCGAGCTGGGCGGTGATGCTGCTGGCAGCACGCGTGAAGCCAGTCACCTTGCCGTGGATGACGCGCACATGCGGTGCCGCTTCCAGCGCCATATAGAGCCCGCGGCGCAGGAGATTGTTCTCGACGATATAGCCGAACGGCTCGCCGACATCCTTATCGGAATAATGCACGAAGCCGGGTTTATCCTGATCGCAGACGCGGATGTCGTGGATGGGTTGCGCATGCGGCGCGATGTGCTGCCACGCCCCCAGATGGGTGAGGATGCGCACCGAGCCCGACGAAATCGCCGAGGTGCGCCCATCGAACGCCGCATCGATCTGCGCGGCACGCGGCAACGGGTCGATGACGGTGCTGCGGATGCCGCCATGGCTGAGCGCAATCGCCAACGCATTGCCGACCAGCCCGCCCCCGGCGATGATGATTTCTGTGTCCATGGTCTCCTCCAGCGGTGTTATCCCCTCTTTAACTCCCCCCTTGAGGGGGAGTCAAATCCGCATCGCGGATTTGGTGGGGGGGGATTGTCCGCGTTGAGAGCCCCCCACGGCATTGCAAGGGCAATGCCCGCTCCCCCTCAAGGGGGGAGCTAAGGAAAGCCACCCTGCACCATCTTTAGGCGATGCGCTTAAAAAATGGGCAGGGTTTGGAGGCAGATGGTTATCTCTCGGCCGCTAAGCCACTGAATCATCGTGGTCGCAGTGCTGGCATGAATCGTGAAGTAGTTATGGGTGAAATAACCCGCGCATCGTTGCGCTGATCATGATTGTTCCTGCAATATGACTGGGGGAGGCTTCGGCCTCCCTTTTTTTATGCCGGGTTGCGGGTGCCAAGGCCAATGATGGTGGCAAGGAACGAACCGAACAGCACCTGCACCCCAATCACCAGCGCGACGCAAGACGGCATCAGCATGCGCATGATCGCCGCATCGTTCAACGGCCCGAAATGGGTGGCCTGCCAGAACATCACGCTGCGCAAAATGCCCCAGCCGCCCAGCGCCACCATGGCAAGGCCGATGACGAGCAGGCGTTCGAGGTTAAAGATGCGGCCAAGCTTTTCCATCAGTACATCCCGCGGCAGCAGGCCGTGGATGATGCTGGAATATTTCGACAGGAAGGCGAACAGGATAATCTCGAACCCGAGGATCATCGCAATGCCGCCGAGCATGAGCGTGTGCACGTCGAACGTCACCTCGCCGATGGTTTGCGCCTTGGGCAGCAGCCACAGCATGATGGCCGCGCCACCGATAAAAAATAGCGCGCCGGGATAAAGGAACAGCCAGCGCGGGCTGTACATCAGCAGGAAACGCAAATGCCGCCAGCCATCGCGCCAGGTGCGCAAATGCGGCGGGCGCGAACGGCCATCCTTATCGAGCGTGGTCGGCACTTCGGTGACGCGCAGTTTGTTGAGCGAGGCTTTCACCACCATTTCGGAAGCGAACTCCATGCCGGTGGTGCGCAGGCGCAGCGCCAGCATCGCATCACGCGAGAAGCCGCGCAGGCCGCAATGGAAATCCCGCGCCGGGCTTTTGAAGAAAAGGCGGCCGACAAAGGTGAGTACCGGATTGCCGAGATAGCGGTGCAAAAACGGCATGGCGCCGGGGCGGATGCCGCCAAGGAAGCGGTTGCCCATCACGAGATCATAACCCTCGCGCAGCTTGAGCAGGAAGGGCATGAGGTTTGAAAAATCGTAGCTATCATCCGAATCGCCCATGATGACGTAATGGCCGCGCGCATCGGCGATGCCGGCGGCGAGTGCGGCGCCATAGCCGCGGATGGGCACATCGACCACGCGCGCGCCGTGGCGGCGGGCGATCTCCTGCGAGCCATCGGTGCTGCCGTTATCGGCGATCACCACCTCGCCTTCCACGCCCGATTCGCTTAAGAAACGCTGGGCCTTGACGATGCAGCGCTCAAGCGTTTCCGCCTCGTTGAGGCACGGCATCAAAATGGTCAGTTCCATCGACATGGGAAATCCTTGAACGCAGGTGAATCGCTTTCTTATAGAACAGCTGGACGTGATGTCCAGCTACAGCCCCAGCAACCGCCCGAGATGGTGGTAGCCGATGCCGAAATAGCGCTGCTCAGCGGCGATGGCGGCGGCGATGGACGGTTGCGGCGCGCCGCTGCGGGTGGCGACGATCATCACGTTTTTGGGGGTGTGGGCATCGGAGATGAACTCGAACAGATTGGTTTTGTAGCCCGCATATTCCATCAGCTGGGCGCGCATGGCGTCGGTCACCATTTCGGCCTGGCGTTCGAGCAGCGTGCCAAAGCGGGTCATGAAATCCAGATCGTTGCGCACGGCCTGCTGCTCCATCTGGCGGCGGATTTGTTTGTGGCAGCACGGCGCGACGACGATCAGCTCGGCGCGGGCCTGAATGGCGCTGAAAATCGCGTCATCCGTCGCGGTGTCGCAGGCATGCAGGGCAATGACGACATGCGCACCGCTGCAGTCATAGTCCGCGATGCTGCCTTCGACGAAGCGCAGCCCTTCGAAGCCCGCATCCGCCGCGATGCGGTTGCATAGCGCGACCATATCGGCGCGGAATTCGACACCGGTGACCTGCGCTTTGAGCCCCAAAGTGTTGGTCAGGTAATCATACAGCGCGAAGGTGAGATAGCCTTTGCCCGCGCCCATATCGACCACGCGCAGCACATCCTGCGCGGGCAGGTTTTTCAGCAGGCCGCTCAGCAGCTCGACATATTTATTGATCTGGCGGAATTTATCCTGCGCGTTTTTGAAAACATTGCCCTTCGCATCCGTGATATTCAGCGCCTGCAGGTAGCCCTGCCCTTGCGCGCTGATGAGGCGCTTTTTCTCGCGGTCGTGGCTGAGGGAGGCCGCTTCTGTGCGGCTAGGCGCAGATTCGGTAAGCGTGAACGTGCCTGATTTTTTATCGAGGCGTGCATCGCGCGCAGTGGTGCAGAGATGGGCGGCTTCGAAGCCTTCCGCCAGCATGCTTTGTAGCAGTTGTAGGCTTTCGGCGTGGGGGTAGTTCTTCACCTCGTCGCGCGTTTTATAGTGGTAGGTGAAGCTTAGCTTCTCCTGCCGTTTCACCAGAATGCGGCGGATGTCGATGGTTTTCAGCGCCGGTTGCGCGCCGCGATAACGGGTGAGCGAAAGCGCGACAAAACTGCCATCGGCAAGGCTATCGCCCAGTAGTGCAAGGAAATCAGTGCTACTCATATGCCTTCTTCATCGCCCATTACATTCTCCCGCTTGTCACCCCGGGCCTGTCCCGGGGTCCCGCCGCGTGGCTGGGCTGGATGCCGGGACAAGCCCGGCATGACAAGTTTTAGAGTATTGAGCGATCACCCTTAGAGCCGCCGGGCGCGCCTTGCAAGCGCTGGAAGGCTTGATTATAAGAGTGCCATGAGCAATCCACCCATTCACGGCATCTATGGCGTTTGGCCGCCTGCGCTTCAGAGCGCCCCGGCAGGCGCGACGCAGCACTCGCCGTTGATTCCCGGTAGCGCGACGCTCAGTGATGCGGCGCTTGCCAGCATGACCATGCTTGCCCCACCGGGCACCGTGGAGCGGCGCTATGCGATGGCGCAGGCGCTTAGCGCCCTCACCCCCGGCGCGCCCCTCACTGTGTTTGGGCCGAAAGATAAAGGCGGCAATCGCATCGCGAAGGAGTTGCAGGCGATGGGCTGCGAGGTGGCGGATGTGGCGCGTCACCATTACCGCATCAGCACCACCACGCGGCCTGCCGTGCTTAGCATTGATGCCGCATTGCTCGCCGGTGCGCCACAGCACGTGGCGGAAACGGGCTTGTGGGCGCATCCGGGCGTGTTCAGCTGGAACCGGCTGGATGCGGGCAGTGCGCTGCTGTTGGAACACCTGCCGCTACTCAGCGGCCGTGGTGCGGATTTGGGCGGCGGCATCGGCGTGCTCTCCCTCGCCGTGCTGGCCGCCGCCACGGTGAGCGAACTCACGCTGGTGGAGCTGGATGGCCGCGCGATTGCTGCCGCCAAGCGCAACATCAGCGACCCGCGCGTGCGGTTTCTGTGGGCGGATGCCTGCGCCGAACTGCCGCTTGCAGCGCTTGATTTCGTGGTGATGAACCCGCCGTTCCATGATGGCGGCATCGAGGATCGCAGCCTCGGCCAGCGCTTTGTCAGCCGCGCGGCGGCGCTGCTGCGGCCCGGCGGGCGCTGCTGGTTGACCGCCAACCGCCACCTGCCCTATGAAGCATTGCTGGCAAGCCAGTTCAGCACCACCACCCTGATCGCCGATGTGAACGGCTACAAAATATATGAGAGCATCCGATGAGCACCACCCGCATCGACCGACTGCTGGCCACCATGGGCTACGGCTCGCGCCGCGAGATTCAGCTGCTGGCGGATGCCGGACGCATTACGCTGGATGGTGTGGAGATCGATGACGCCGATGCCCGCATCACGCTGAGTGCGGATTTATCGACGCGCATGCTGATCGATGGTGCGCCGCTCGACCCGCTGCCGGGCATGGTGGTCCTGCTGCATAAACCGCTCGGCGCGACCTGCTCGCACAAGGAAGCGGGCACGCTGATTTACGACCTGCTGCCCGCGCGCTGGCGGCGGCGCGACCCTGCGCTGTCGAGCGTTGGGCGGCTGGATAAGGAAACCTCCGGCCTGCTGCTCATCACGGATGACGGCGCGCTGTTGCACCGGATTATTTCGCCCAAGCACCATGTCGCCAAGCGCTACCGCGTGACGCTCGACCGCCCGCTCAACGGCACGGAGGAAGCCGCGTTGCTCAGCGGCACGCTGATGCTGGAGCGCGAGGAAAAACCGCTGCTGCCGGTGGCGATGGAAACGCACACGCCAACCAACGTGACCGTGACGCTGCATGAAGGCCGCTACCATCAGGTGCGGCGCATGTTTGCGGCGCTGGGCAACCATGTGGTGGCGCTGCACCGCGAAACGGTCGGTGGGCTGCACCTGCCGGATGACCTCGCGCCCGGCGCCTACCGCCTGCTGGATGCCGCCGCGATTGCGCAGATATTCACCCCCAACAAAACCGCGTGACCCAACGCCTTCGCGGCTCTAGGATGGCTCCTATGGAACACGACCACGACATCGAAACCGTTGACCTGCTGCGCCCGCTCTTGCCGGAGGCGGCGGCGATTATGCCCTATCTGGAGCGGATCGACGCGGCACGCTGGTATAGTAATTTTGGGCCGCTGGAGCAGGAATTGCGCGGCCGCCTCGCCGAACATTTCGGGCTGACGGCAGAATCGGCAATCACCGCATCGAGCGCGACGGCGGGCCTCATCAGCGTGCTGCGGGCGCTGAATGTGCCCAAGGACACGCTGTGCCTGGTGCCCTCGTGGACATTTGTGGCGACGCCCGCCTCCGCCATCGCGGCGGAGCTGACACCGTATTTTATTGATGTGGATGACAGCACCTGGGCGCTGGAGCCCGAAGCGGTGAAAAAACACCTGCAGACGATCGATGGCATTATCGGCGCGGTGCTGGTGGTGGCGCCGTTCGGCAAGGTGGTGGATGTGGCGGCGTGGGATAAATTCACCGCGGAAACCTCGATTCCGGTGGTGATCGATGCGGCATCCGGGTTCGATGGCTTCCGCAGCGCGAAATTCGGCAAAACACCGGTGGTGTTCAGCCTGCACGCGACCAAGATCATCGGCGCGGGTGAAGGTGCGTTGATTATCTCGAAGGACACCGCACTGCTGCGCCATGTGCATGAGCAAACCAATTTCGGCTATTACACGCGCCGCATTTCGACCGCCGGCATCAACTCAAAAATGAGCGAATACACCGCCGCGGTTGCCCTCGCCGCGCTCGATGCCTGGCCGCGCCGCCGCAACGAGTGGCTCGCCACGCGCAATTACTGCATTGAGGTGCTGGGCCCGGTCGCGGAAAAACACGGGCTGGTGCTTTGGTTCTCGCGCGACAGTGTGAGCTCGACCTGCAACATCCGCTTGCCGGATACGACCGCGGACCGGGTGATTTCGCAATTGCAGGTGCGCGGCATCAAGGCCCGCCAATGGTGGGATAAGGGCTGCCATGTGCAACCGGCTTACGCGAAATACCCGCGCGCGGAGCTGCCGGTGACCAATAACCTTGGCGCATCCGTTGTCTCGCTGCCGTTTTATGTCGATATTCCCAAGCACCATCTTGCCTATGTCGCGCGGACGCTGGCCGACATTCTCGCCCGCGCCGCGTAAGCGCGATGCAGCAGGCCGCCCCCTCCACCCGCAAGCTGATGAAACTGGCCGAAAGCGCCGCCGCCAAAGGGCGCGGGCCGGAAGCGGTGCAGCTCTACCAGCAAGTGCTGGCGCTGAACCCGGCGCAGGCGGATGCGCTGTATGGCATCGGCTTCATCCGCCACAGCATTGGCGATTATGCGGTGGCGGCGGAGTTTTACCAGCGCGCGATTCAGGCCGACCCGCAGCATGTGGCCAGCTATAGCAAGCTGTGCAAAGTGCTGGAAGCCGCCAATCGCGGGACGGAAGCGATTGAGCTGGCCTACCGCGCGACGCAGCAGGTGCCGGGCGACCCGAAAACGCATGCGGAGCTAGTGGCGATGCTGCTGCGCTTCAACCAATCGCACCGGGTGCCGGAATATCTGGAAGGCATTCTGCCGCAGTTTCCTAATGATCTGGAACTGGCGCAGTTTTATTGCCTGAGCCTTAAAATCAACCACCGGCGCGCGGAAGCACACGTTGCCTACGCGGCGCTGCTCAAGCGCCAGCGCGTGCCCGCGGCGTTTCGCATTTTATTTGAAACCTACATGCCGCGCCTGCCGATCAGCAACGCGGAAATCGACGCGGTGCGCGCCGAATTCGCCGAGGCGCTGGAGCGGTTCATTGCTGAAAAACCACGGGTGGATCTGGGTGCCGGGTCCATGCATCCGCTGTTCCAGCTTGGGTTTCACAACCGGGATAATAAAGCCATCGCCCAGCGTTACACGGCCATGCGGCGGTTGATTTCGCCGGAACTAAACTTCACTGCGCCGCATGTGAAGCAGCCACCACGGGCGGATGGGTCGCCCATCCGCATCGGGTTTTTGTCGCGCCATATGCATGCGCATTCGGTGGGTAATTGCTATCGCGGTGTGATGCTGCACCTTGCCGCGCAGCCGGAATTTTCGGTGACGCTGTTCACCCCTTCTGCGGTGATGGATGCGCAGATGGAGCGCATCGCCAAGGCCGGAGTGCCGATTGTGTCGCTCTCCAAAAACCTCGTCGCTGCGCAAAAAGAGGTGGCGGCACATGGGCTCGATATTTTGATTTATCCCGATATAGGGATGGATGCGACGACCCATTACCTCGCGATGGCGCGGCTGGCGCGCTACCAGTGCTGCATGCACGGCCACCCGGATACGACCGGCATCGACACGATCGATTATTATATTTCCACCCGCAGCTATGAAGCGGCGGGCGCGCAGGCGCTCTACACCGAGACGCTGCTGTGCCTTAACAGCATTGACACCATGTTCGAGCGCCCGGCGGTGCCGCAGCAGGCCTATAGCCGCGAGGAGCTGGGCTTGCCGGTGGATAAGAAACTCTATGTCTGCCCGATGGCGATCCAGAAATTCCACCCGGATTTCGATGGCATTTGCGAAGGCATCCTCGCGCGTGACCCGCAGGCAGTGATCGTCCTGTTCAGCGATTTTCAGCAGCAAATGGCCAGTGTGCGCCTCACCGAGCGCATCCTCGCGCGGTGCGATGCGGCACGGGTGATTTTCCTCGCCTGGCAACCGTTCGACCGCCTGGTCAGCATCCTGAAAACGGCGGATGCGGTGCTTGATACGCTGTATTTTGGCGCGGGCACCACGTCGCAAATCGCCTTTTCGTTCGGTGTGCCCATTGTCACCCTGCCCGGCACCCACACGCGCGGGCGCATTGTGCAGGCCTATTACCGGCTGATGGGCATCACCGATGCGCCGGTGGCAGAGAATGTTGATGGATACATCACCACCGCGATGCGGCTGGCGCATGATGCGGAGTATCGCGCGGAACTTTCCAAGCAGCTGCTCGCGCGCAACCATGTGCTGTTCGACGACCGTGCCTGCGCGCCGCTGTATGTGCAGCTGATGCATGACATCATGGCGCAGGATTTGGCGCGTTACGCGCCTTAGCGAAACGCGGCGCGGGCTTCCTCGCCGACGGATTGCAGGTAGCTGCGGTATTCGCAGTTGGGCATGGCGTTCACCAGCGTGCTGAACTGCTCGAAGCTGAGGAATCCACGGATGAGCGCCGCTTCTTCCGGGCAGCCGATTTTGAGGCCCTGACGCTGCTCGACCACGGCAATATAGGCCGAAGCCTCCTGCAAGGCGCTGGATGTGCCGGCATCCAGCCAAGCAAAACCGCGGCTGAGGCGCTCCACCTGCAGCGTGCCGCGGGCGAGATAGGCACGGTTGACATCCGTAATCTCCAGCTCGCCGCGCGCCGAGGGTTTGAGCGATTTGGCGATGGCGATCACGTCGTTATCGTAGATATATATCCCGGGGACGGCGTAGTTGCTGCGCGGCGCGGCGGGTTTTTCCTCGATGGAGCGGGCGCGCCCATCCGGCCCGAATTCCACCACGCCATAGCGCTGCGGGTCTTTGACGTGGTAGGCAAAAATCGTCGCGCCGGTGATGAAATCGCGCATCGCGCGCGGGAATGCATCGCCGCCGAAGAAGATGTTATCGCCCAGCATCAGCGTCACCGCATCGCGGCCGATGAAGCTCTCGGCGACAAGGAACGCCTGCGCGATGCCGCCGGGCGTTGGCTGTTCGCGGTACTCAAATGACAAGCCCCACTGGCTGCCATCGCCCAGCAATTGCTGGTAGCGCGGCAGGTCCACCGGTGTGGAGATAATGCAAAACTCGCGGATGCCCGAGGCGATGAGCACGGTCAGCGGGTAATAAATCATCGGTTTGTCATACACCGCCTGCAGCTGTTTGCTGGCAACGAGTGTCAGCGGATAGAGGCGCGAACCGGCACCCCCGGCGAGGATAATGGCTTTCATGATGGCTCCTGTTGCGTGGCCACAACGCGTGGCAGAATGATTTCGACCTGCAGCCCCTGCCCGCTTGGCGGCGTAGCCAGAATGATGCTGCCCGACAGCCGCGCCGCGATTTCGGCAACGATGGCAAGGCCGAGGCCCGTGCCATGCGCCTGCGGTGTGCCGACGCGGTAAAACCGCTCGAACACCAGCGCCCGCTCGGCCTCGGGAATGCCGGGGCCGGTATCGGTGACAATGCAGCTGATGTGCCGCTCATCGTTGCTCAGGGCGATGTTGACGCTGCCGTGCGCCAGAGTGTATTTCACCGCGTTTTCGATCACGTTGCCGATCATCAGCCGCAGCAGCGTTTCATCCGCCATTACGATCAGATCGTTGGGGCCGTCGAGCGAAATGGCGATGTCCTTCTGCGCGGCGATGGGGGCGAGCTCCTCGATCATGCTGATGATACTGTGTTTGAGCATGATGGGAACGCGCGCGATGGTCTGGTGGCTGACGCGGGTGGAGGTGAGCAGCTGGCCCACAAGGCGCGAAGCGCGCTCGATGGAGGCGCGCAAATCGCCCAGCAGCGAGGCGTGATCGGCCGCATCGCGTGCATGGTCGAGCAATTGCAGCTGCAGCTTCAGCGTCGCCAACGGCGTGCGCAAATGGTGGGCCGCATGCTCGGCGAAGCGGCGCTCGGAGGTGAAGGAATGCTCCAGCTTCTGCAGCAGCTGGTTGATGGATTGGCCCAGCGGCGTGAGATCGCGCGGCACGCTGCTGAGGTTGAGCTGCGACAAATCATCCGGCGAGCGCGAGCGGATCTGGGCGATCAGCGCCCGCACCGTGCCAAGCCCGGCGCCGATGCCGACCCAGATCAGCAGGCCGACAATGGGCACCAGCAGCATCAGCGGCGTGGAAAGGTCGAACAGGATGTTTTTCACCAGGCTGCGGCGCAGGATAATGCGCTCGCCGGCTTCGATGGAAATTTGCGTATCCGGAATGGGCAGCGAGTAAATGCGCCATTTCTCGTCGTTATAGGTCACATCGGAGAAACCGGCTTCCTGCTTGGGTAAATCGGCACGCACGCCGCCGTTGCTAATCATCAGCAGCCGATTGCCGCGCCAGACGCGAAACATCCGGTCATCCGCATATTCGCTGGCGAACTGGTTGAGGGCACGCTGGTTGCTCAGCGTTAAATCGATCTTGCGGATGCGGCGGAAGGCGCTCTCGGCGGATACGCGCGTTTCATCCTCCACCACCAGCCAGATGAGGTTGGCGCTGGTGATGAGCTGGGCGTCATACACATGGTTGATCTGGTTGGTGGCGCTCCTGAACGCCATCGCCGCGATGATGAGGATGGTGACAAGGATGGTCGGCGCGATGCGCAGGAAAAGCGAGCGTGTGAGGGTGGTGGTGCGCGCCATCTCAGCCTGCATTCACGCGGTAGCCGACGCCGCGCACGGTCTGGATGAAGGGCGCGCCCAGTTTTTTGCGCAGGTTGTAGATGGTGACTTCCACCGTGTTGCTTTCGGCGGCGTCCTCGGCGCTATAGAGCACGTATTCGATGTCGGATTTGGTGACGAATTTGCCGGCGCGCTCCATCAGCAATTTCAGCGTGCGGAATTCCTTGGCGGTCATGGTGACGAGCTGCTCGTCGCGGCGGACGATGGAGGCGGCGGGCTCCAGCACCACTTCGCCGCAGCGCAGGGTGGTTTCGGCGCGACCCGCACTGCGGCGGACAAGCGCGCGCAAGCGCGCGAGCAGCTCCTCAAGATCGAACGGTTTGACGAGGTAATCGTCGCCACCGCCATCGAGCCCTTCGACTTTCTGCTGCGGCAGGTCGCGCGCGGTGAGCAGCAGCACCGGCACCATGTTTTTGGCGGTGCGCAGCTCTTTCAGCACTTCGAGGCCGGAGCGTTTGGGCAGGTTGATATCCAGCACCACTGCGGCGAACGGCGAGTCGCGCAGCGCGAACAGGGCGGATTCGCCGTCGCGCACCCAATCGACGCCGTAGGCATGGCGTTCCAGCGCTTTTTTCAGCGATTCGCCGAGCATGTCATCGTCTTCAACCAGTAATAAGCGCATGGGGTCTTTCATAGGCGATATGGAGGAATAAAAAAAGCCCGCTCTTGACGAGCGGGCTTTTCCAAATCAACGCGGAGACATATCCCCCTGTATCTTTGCGCGAATGCGAATTACTTCGCTTCCGCCGGAGCGGCTTCTTTTTTCGCTTTGTGCTCAGCTTTGTGCGCGGCTTTGTGTGCTTTGTGACCTTTGTGGGGCGCTTTAGCAGCAGCCGGAGCAGCAACAACATGCGATGGGGCGGTTGCAGCTGGCTCAGCAGCAGCCGGGGTGTTGCCTGGGGTTTCGGATGCGAACGCAGCAACCGAGACGAGCAGCGATGCTGCGCTAACAGCGAGAACGAGGGAGTTACGAAGTGCCATGGGTTTTCTCCTTTAGAGGTTAAGTTACTTGGCACGGGCAGCTATAACGCGCCCATATGACGCCAAACTGATGGGTAAAAAATAATATTTATCTACAGATGCGGCATTTTTTAGCGCACACAGATTGCTGATCACGAAGCATGAGAGCGGGTTTCACACGCTGTGAAGAAAAGGTATGGCACCCCGCATTCAGCTTGCCCTCAGGCTGGCCTCAGCTTGGCATCAGGCTCGCGAAAATAAAATGCTGGCCCGCGCAAATAAAATGAAAAACGCCCGCGATGATGACCATCGCGGGCGCTTAATTTTTTAACGCTGGATGGAACTAGCGATGATACCGCGAGCCAGGCAACAAACCACGCTGCGGCGAGGACGCGATGCCCATATCCGTCACGCTACCGCAACGCAGGCGTTGATCCAGCGGTGTTTTATCTTCCTTAGCATAGAGCGTGCCGCACAGGCTGTTGATGAAGCCCATACGCGCGACCGGCCCGATGCGCAGCCATGACTGGTAAACGCCGCGCAGCTGCTGCTGGTACGACGAGGTCACGCGCACGCGCACGACCGGGAAATCCGGATGGTTCTGGCGGTAGTTACCCCAATATTCAAGCGCGGCCTGCGAGCTTGCGAACGGCCCGATCTGCGCCCACAGGGTTTTCTCGCCAAGCGTGGCGCTTGGGCTAAGCGATACAGGCGGCTGAAGCAGGATAGGGCTTGGCAGCGGCGCAGGCGCGGTGTTCTGCGTCAGTGGCACGCGCTTGGCCTCTTCCACGTTCACGATGCCATTGCCCGGTGCAGCTGCATAGGTGATCGGGGTCAACGGTGCCGAGGTAATCATGCCGGTGGAAACCGGGGTTTTGGTTGCTTCAACACCCGCAGCGAGGTTGGCGCGATCTTGCGCTTTCAGAGGTGCTGGTGGTGGTGGCAGGCGCATCGCCTCAGGCTGGGCGGCAACCGGCGCCATATCGAACGATGGGCGGGCAACCGGTGCCACTGGCTCATTGCGAGCAACCACGGTTGGTGTCGCCGCAGCGACCACGACAGGTGCCGTTACTGCTGCTGCGACAGGCGCTGCAACAGCCGTGCTCGAAACTGATTCAACCGGAGCCGCAAGCGGGCTGACCGCATTGATGACTGGAGCCGCAACCGGTGCCGGAACCGGCTTCGGCTCGGAGCTGCTAAATGGATTCATGCGCGACCAGAAGCCGGGCTTCGTGGAACTGGCGCTGGCGGCAGTGGTTGTGGTGGTCGTCGTGACGGCAGCATCGGTTGCTTCCTGCGCGGCGACAGCATTGTCGAGCGCGGATTGCATTTTAGGCGATGGGGTCACAGCGACGACCGGCGCAGCAGCGGGTGCCGCCTGAGGCGCGCTGACGCTGTTGAGCATGGCTTCACTGCTGGCATCGCGCACCGGCAATTGCGGGGCGCTGGCGGTGGCGTCTTTCTTCTCATCGCTCTGCAGCGCTTGTGGGCTTGGCAGTGCTGCAGCTGCGGCAACAGGAGCAGCCAATGGGGCCGTTCCGGGTGCGACCATCGCGGTCTGGACGATATAGCACTCATCCCCGGTGGTGGCGAGTTTGGCACAGATGGACTGCGCATCCGCACGGCTGGCGACAGGGCCTGCCTGGGTGCGATAAACCGTCAAATTATCCGGCGGAAGTTTGATTTCGCGCACGCTGGCGGGCAAGCTGCCAAGCGTCGCACCGTATTTCGATGAAATGTCGCTCAGGCGCTTATCCGCTTCCTCGCGAGTCTCGAACGACCCGAACTGAAGCATGGTCATCGACGCGGCGAGAACCGGTGTCGTGGTGAGTGAAGAGAGCGCAATAACGAGTGCTAAACGGGTATGTTTCACAAAAATCCTCAAGCTAAACAGCCATATGTGGTACTTTTACAGCTATCACGTCTAAGGGAAGCACTTGCACCATGCAAGCGGTTTTTGCCCCTGCACCGCTTCGGATGGCGTTATTTGCTTTGCATGGTGGGCAAGCTTGGCTAAAGCCATGGAATTCAAGCAACCAAATTGCAACAGATAAGGTCCTCATGAACCCGCACGCCCTCACCGCCAAAGCCTGGCCATTTGCTGAAGCCCACGCGCTACTCACCCGGTTGCAGGGGCTCAAGACCGCAAAAACCACGGTGCTGTTCGAGACCGGCTACGGCCCATCGGGCCTGCCGCATATCGGTACGTTTGGCGAAGTGGCGCGCACCAGCATGGTGCGCCACGCCTTCCAGCAAATATCGGATTTACCCACCAAACTCATATGCTTCAGCGATGACATGGATGGGTTACGCAAAGTGCCCGACAACCTGCCGCAGCAGGAAATGATCGCCGCCAATATCGGTAAACCGCTGACCTCCATCCCCGATCCGTTTGGGACGCATGAGAGCTTCGGCCACCATATGAATGCGCGGTTGCGCGCCTTCCTCGACCGTTTCGGGTTCGATTACGTCTTCCAGTCCTCGACCGAGACCTATAAGTCCGGCGGGTTCGATGCGGCGCTGCTATCGGTGCTCGCCAATTACGATAAGGTGATGGCGGTGATGCTGCCGACGCTGGGCGAAGAGCGCGCGGAAACCTATTCGCCGTTCCTGCCGGTGTCGCCGGTTTCCGGCAAGGTGCTGCTCGCCAAAGTGGTGGCGCGCGATGTCGCCAAGGGCACCATTACCTATCTCGAAGAAGACGGCTCGCCGCTCGAAGTGCCGGTGACCGGCGGCCACTGCAAGCTGCAATGGAAGCCGGATATGGGCATGCGCTGGGCAGCGCTGGGTGTGGATTACGAGATGTATGGCAAGGACCACCTCGCCAGCGCACCGCTGTATGACAGCATTTGCAGCATCGCAGGCGGCACCCCGCCCCAGCAGATGATGTTCGAGCTGTTCCTCGACCAGAACGGGCAGAAAATCTCGAAATCCAAGGGCAACGGTATTACCATCGATGAATGGCTGACCTATGCGCCGGAGGAATCGCTGGCGCTGTATATGTTTATCAACCCGCGCCGCGCTAAGAAGCTCCATTTCGACGTGATTCCCCAGCAGGTGGATGATTACCTGGCGTATCTGGAAAAATACCATGCGGGCGATGACGCGGCGAAGCTCGAAAACCCGGTCTGGCACATCCATGCCGGCAACCCGCCCAAGCCCGAGAGCAATGTACGGTTCAGCCTGCTCATGAACCTGGTGTCGGCCTGCAACGCCGAGGACAAATCCGTGCTTTGGAGCTTCCTCAAGCGCGAGCTGCCGGATGCGACGCCGGAAAATGCACCGATGCTGGATAAGCTCTGCGGCTACGCGGTGCGCTATTACCATGATTTCGTGAAGCCCACCAAGCGTTTCCGTGCGCCAAGCGCGCTTGAACGCGCGGCGTTGAACGACTTGCGCGCCTATCTCAGCACGCTGAAAGACGGCACACCGGCGGATGACATTATGACCCAGATCTATGATTTCGGGTTGAAACATTACAGCAAGGAAACCATGCGCGAATGGTTCAAGGCGATGTATGAAACCTTGCTTGGCAGCCAGCAAGGCCCGCGTATGGGCAGCTTCATCGCCCTGTTTGGCGCACCCGGCACGATCGGACTGATCGATGCGGCGCTGGCGCAGGAAGCGGTCGTGTAATGTCGCACAATCTCGAAGAAATTGTCGGTAATTACGATGCCCTCATTGTTGATCTCTGGGGTGTGATTCATGATGGCTCGGCGCTTTATCCGGGGGTGGGGGATACGCTGTCGCTGCTGCATGCGCTGAATAAGCCGGTGCTGTTTCTCAGCAACGCGCCGCGGGTGGCCGCGAAGGCGCGCAAAAACCTGGATGCGCTGAAAATCCCGCCCTCGCGCTATGTCGATATCGTGACCTCCGGCCAGGTGGCGCACGACATGCTGGCGCGCGAGAAAACCGCACGGTTTTATTATTACCTCGGCCCCGGCAAAGACGAAGATATCCTCAGCGACGTGAAGCACTGCGTGAAAGTGCCCGAGCCGCGCAGCGCCGATTTCATCCTCTGCACCGGTTATGAATTCGACGGCCAGCCGCACGAGGAAATCGTTCCCCTGCTGATGCAATTGCTGCCGCTGCCGATGTTCTGCGTCAACCCGGATATGGAAGTGGTGAAGCAGGACGGCACGCAGTTCCTGTGCGCCGGGGCGGTGGCTGCGGAATATACCAAGCTGGGCGGCAAGGTCGCCTATATCGGCAAGCCGTTCGCGGAAGTGTATGCCGCCTGCCGGGCGGTGCTTGGCGAAGGCCGCATTTTGTGTGTGGGCGACAACCCGGCGACCGACATCAAAGGCGCGAACGATGCGGGGATGGATTGCCTGCTCATCACCGGCGGCGTGCTCAGCGCGCGTTACGGCGCCAGCATCAGCGAGGCGGATGCCCGCAATATCTGCAGCATCGCCGGGGTAAACCCGACCTATGTGCTCAGCGGATTTGGGATGGAGCCATCGGCGTGAGCCCAGAGAGTCAGCTTGCGGCAGCAACAAAATCCGCTATAACCTCCGCATGAGCGACATGAAACCAGCGGCAAACCAGATGTGGGGCGGGCATTATGCCCTTGGCCCGGCGGAAGCGTTTGCGGAAATCAACCCCTCGATTGCCATCGACCAGCGGCTGTATGCCGAGGATATCGCGGGCTCCCTCGCCCATTGCCGGATGCTGGAAGCAGTCGGCATCCTCACCGCGGCGGAAAGCGCGGATATTCAGCGCGGCCTTGTGCAGGTGAAAGCGGAAATCGAGTCCGGCGCCCTCGCCTTCACGGCAGCGCTGGAGGATATTCACATGAATATCGAGTCGCGCTTGAAAGACATTATCGGCGTGAGCGCAGGAAAACTGCACACCGCCCGCTCGCGCAACGACCAGGTGGCAACCGACCTGCGGCTTTATGCGCGCACCACCGCCACCCGCCTCGACAGCGCACTGCAACAGCTACAGGCGGCGCTGCTCGTTCAGGCGGAGCGCCATGTGGAGAGCGTGATGCCGGGCTTCACCCATCTGCAGCCCGCCCAGCCGATCACGTTCGCCCATCACCTGCTGGCGTATGGCGAGATGTTCGACCGCGACCGCGCGCGGCTGGGCGATGCCAGCGCCCGCCTCAATGAATGCCCGCTGGGCGCGGCAGCGCTTGCCGGCACGACCTACCCGATTGACCGCCACATGACGAGCGCGGCGCTGGGCTTCACCCACCCGATGCGCAATTCGCTCGATGCGGTGGCCAGCCGGGATTATGTGCTCGAAATGCTGTCCGCCTTTGCCATCGCCGCCACCCACCTGTCGCGGTTGGCGGAGGAGCTGGTGTTCTGGACCTCGCCACTCGTCGGTTTCGTTAAGCTGAGTGAGGCCTTCACCAGCGGTTCCTCGATCATGCCGCAAAAGCGTAACCCGGATGCGGCCGAGCTGGTGCGCGGCAAAACCGGCGGCATTTTTGGCGCGCTGATGGCGCTGCTGACCACCATCAAATCCCTGCCGCTGGCCTATAATAAGGACATGCAGGAAGACAAACGCCCATTCTTTTTCGCGGCCGATGAGCTGCTGCTGTGCCTGAAAGCGATGACCGGCATGATCGCCGACCTGACCGCGCAGACGGATGTGATGCGCGCCGCCTGCAGCCGGGGCTACCTGAACGCAACGGATCTGGCCGATTGGCTGGTGCAGCATGCCGGCGTGCCGTTCCGCGACGCGCACCACCTCACCGGCCAGCTGGTCAAGCAGGCCGAGCAGAAACAATGCGGCATCGAGCAGTTGTCGCTGGCAGAAATGCAGGCGGTTCATCCGGGCATTACGGACGCTATTTTTGCCGCCATCGCGATTGATGCCTGCGTCGCCCGCCGCACCAGTTTTGGCGGCACCGCACCCAGCCGCGTGCGCGAAGCGATTGTGGTCGCGAAGGCTGCATGGTTATGATGCGCCTGTTTGCCATCACCGCGGCGGCGTTGCTGCTCAGTGCCTGTGGCGTGCAGCGGCCGCTGATGAAGCCTAAGGATATTCCGGCCTATGAAGCCCAGCAGCGCGAAAAACGCGAGCGGCTGGAGCAGGAACAGCGCGACGATGAGGCGCAGGCCGCCGCCCGCGCCGCCGCACAGGCCGGGGGGGCGCAGTAATGGACCATTTCAATTATCGCGGTGACGCGCTGTTTGCCGAAGATGTGGCGCTCAGCGCGATTGCCGAAACGGTCGGCACGCCGTTTTACTGCTACTCGCGCGCGACGCTGATGCGCCATGCGCAGGTGTTCAGCGAATCATTGGCGGCGGTGAAGCCGCTGGTCTGTTTCGCGGTCAAATCCAACAGTAATATTGCCGTGCTGACGACGCTTGCCGAGTGCGGCCTCGGGGCGGATGTGGTGTCCGAAGGCGAGCTGCGACGGGCATTGGCGGCGGGCATTCCGGCCTCAAAAATTGTATTCTCCGGCGTCGGTAAAACGCGCGCCGAGATGGCCTTCGCGTTGCAGGCGAAGATTCTGCAGTTTAACGTTGAATCCGATAGAGAATTGCACACGCTGAATGCGGTGGCGCAAAGCCTCAATCTGCGCGCGCCCATCGCGCTGCGGGTGAATCCGGATGTGGATGCGCAGACGCACGCCAAAATATCAACTGGCAAAAAAGACAATAAGTTCGGCATCGATATTGATGTGGCACCGGAGCTTTATGCGCTGGCGCATAGCATGGCGCATATCGAGGTGCGTGGCGTTTCGGTGCATATCGGTTCGCAGCTTACCTCGCTTGCCCCCTTCCGCGCCGCCTATGCACGGGTGCGCACGCTGGTCGAGCAATTGCGCCGCGACGGCATCGATATCCGCAGCATCGATCTGGGCGGTGGGCTCGGCGTGCCCTATGCCTCGGGCGATGCGCCGCCGCCGCCGGAAGCCTATGGCGCGCTGGTCAGCGAAATGTTTGGCGATTTCGGCGCGGAGTTCATCTTCGAGCCGGGCCGTCTCATCTGCGGCAATGCGGGCGTGCTGGTGACGCAAGTGCTCTATGTAAAACACGCCGCCAAAACCTATGTGGTGGTGGATGCCGGCATGAACGACCTGATGCGCCCGGCGCTGTATGACGCGGTGCACGCCATCGCGCCGCTGCAGAAAACGGATGCGGCGAAAGCGGTGCTTTCGGTTGTCGGCCCAGTTTGCGAATCGACGGATGTGTTCGTTAAAGATGTGATGATGCCACTGCCCGCCGAGGGCGAGCTGCTGGCCTTCCGCACCGCCGGGGCCTATGGCGCGAGCCTCAGCAATAGCTATAATTCACGCCTGTTGGTGCCGGAAGTGATGGTGCATGGCGAGCAATTCGCCGTCATCCGCCCGCGCCCGACGTATGAAGATATGCTGGCGGCGGAAACCGTGCCGGACTGGGGCTTCCTAACGCGCGGCTAGTGCACGTCCAGATAGCCGATAAACGGCAGTTCGCGGTAGTGGTTGGCGTAATCGAGACCGTAGCCGACGACGAATTTATCGGGGATGCTGAAGCCTACGAAATCGGATTTTACATCGACCACCAGCTTACCCGGTTTTTCGAGTAATACTGCGGTTTTTATCTCGGCGGCGCCACGCTCTTTCAGTAGTTCCTGCGCGAAGCTGAGGGTGCGGCCAGTTTCCAAAATATCATCGACGATGAGCACGGTGCGATCCTTCACCTCATCGGTAATATCGCGTCCGATCAACACATTGCCACTGCTTTCGGTCGCTTTGCCGTAGCTGCTGAGGGTCATGAAATCAATCTGCGGATGGACGCCGATGGCGTAGAGCTCGCGCACCAGATCCGCTGTAAACATGAACGAGCCGCGCAGCAGCGAGACAATCAGGAAATCACCGCTGATCTTCGCGGCAATTTCGCCTGCCATGGCTTCCACCCGCTCCTTGATTTCGGCAGCGGTGAAGAGGATCGGTATCGTTCGTTTTTCGGCCATGACAATCCTTAGGCGCTGGTGGGAAAGGGGTTTATAGGAGGCAATTTATAGGAGTTCGTGCACGCAAGGAAGGAGTGTAGCGGCGCTACATGACTGACTGAGTACACGAACGACGCCGAAATTGACCATAGAAATCCATTTCCCGCCAGCGTCATCGCATCATCAGTTCGAGCGGGTGGCCCAGATCAAGCACAATGCTTGTCACCGAGCCGGCAAAGCTGGTTTCCACATTGGTGATGCGGAAGGGATAAATATCACCGGCCTTAAGCGGCGCTTTCACGGGGTATTCCCGGCTCCAGACGTCTTTGCCTTGTTTGTTTTTCAGCAGCACGCGCACTGTCGGCACCGTGCGGGTGACGCTGGCATGGTTGCGTACGCTGCCGGAGATGATGAACTTCACCTTGCTGCCCTCGCCCTGCTCGCGCTCCATCGTCACATCGGAGAACACGAGGCCCTCGGTGGTTTCGACGCCGAACATGCGGTAGACACTGCCCAGCGGCGATTCCACCCAGTGCGGAAAATAGGTGCAAAAGGCGAGCACCAGCCACACCAGCACAATCACGGGTGCCGCGATTTTGAACGGGCGCGGGCTGATGTCGCGCTTTTTAAGGGCGGGCACATTGGCGCCCTTGGCGAGCGGCTTGATTTCAACATCCGTTGGCACAGGCGCTTGCTCGGCCGCGAGCGGATCCGGGTGGGCGACGAACCATTGGTTGGTGCATTTGCCACAACGCACCATGCGCCCGGCGGGCGGAATCATCGCATCCGCCACCAGGAATCGGGCATGGCATTGAGGGCAATCGAGAATCATAGGTTTGGACAATAAACTATTTGGTGGAAACGTTCCAGCCGATATATAGGTGTTTGGCTCATTTATGAGATAAACACCTATCAAACCCGTCGCCGAGAGCGGCGGGTTTGCGCCGCGCACGCGAGCGAGACAAAAAAATAATGTCCCATTATTTTTTTACCCCTATAGATGGTGGCATGATTCGCTGTAACAACATGTCGCTGGAGTATATTTCAGGAAAGCCGGTGCTGCGGCATGTGAACCTGCATCTGGAGCCGGGCTCGTTTACGTTTGTATCCGGTGCGAGTGGTGCCGGGAAGTCCTCGCTGCTGAGCCTGCTGGCGCTATCGCTCAAGCCGACATCGGGCACGATGTCGCTGTTCGGGGCGGATGTGACCGACCTGCCGCGCGAGGCGCTGCCGGATATGCGCCGCAAAATCGGCACGGTGTTTCAGGATTTTCAATTGCTCAACCACCTGACGGTGGCGGAAAATGTGGCGCTGCCACTCAAAATTATTGGCGAAACGCGTGATGATATTCATGTGAAAGTGAAAGAGCTGATCGGCTGGATCGGCCTCGAAGGCTTTGCGGATGTGCGGCCGCCGCTGCTTTCGGGCGGGCAAAAACAACGGGTGGCGATTGCGCGCGCGGTCATCAACAAACCGTTGCTGATCCTCGCGGATGAGCCGACCGGAAACCTCGACCACGAGCTGAGCATGAAACTGATGTATCTGTTCCGCTCGCTCAACAAAGTGGGCACCACCGTGGTGTTTGCGACCCACGATGGCTCGCTGATGGAAGCGTTCGAATACCCGACAATTTTCCTGCGCGATGGCCAGCTGCACCGCTCGCGGCGCTAACGAATTAACAACGTCGCGAAATATTTGTAGAACTCGCTGAAGACCAGCCTACGCGTGTTTTCATGCACCCACCATTCGTCGCGGCGGAAGCCTTCGGGGAAGACCGGATCGGCGATAATGGTGAGGCCCGGCATGGCCACCTCGAACTCGCGCACGCTGCGCTTCATGTGGTAGCTCGCCGTGACAAGGCGGATGCTGTGGATGCCGCGCTCGCGGATGAAGCGCGCGGTTTGGTCGGCATTGCTGAGCGTGCTGCGGGCGATGTAATCGAAAATAATTTCCGGCCGACGCTCGCGGATTTTCTGCTGCACGGGCGCGCTTGCATGCTCGCTGAGCATCTGCGCGGTGGTGACATGCTCGCCGACACCGCTGATGAACAGGATCGGCGCGGAGCCCTCGGCCAGCATGGCGATGCCGTGTTCCACGCGTGCTTTACCGCCGGTGAGCACCACAATCGCATCCGTGGTGACACTCGCCGGCACGCTGCGTGTGGGCATGGAATGGACGAACCAGACCAGCGCACCGGACCAGGCAATCGCCGCTAACATGATGATGGAGAGAATAAACCGCATATGCGGAAGCTAATGTGCGAAACGCTTAAGCGCCAGCATAATGCGCGATGATGTGCTCCGCCGCGGCGTAAAGGTCATCGACAATGACCACCGGCGCAATATGGGAGGGGATGCCCGCTGCTTCCAGCCGCGCGCCTTTGCCGGTGCGCACGAGGATGCGGGGGCAACCGGCGGCGATACCGGCTTCCATATCGCGCTGCATATCACCCACAAACGGCGTGCGGGCGGCGTCCCCACCGAGATCGGCGAGGGCTTCGAGCAGCATGCCGGGGGCGGGTTTGCGGCGGGCGGATGGCGCATCCGGATGGTCGGGTGCGTAATAAACCTTGTTAATGCGGCCACCGGCGCGGGCGATTTCACCGCACATGAACGCATGCACCTTAGCGACGATTTCTTCCGTGGTTTCGCCCTTACCGATGGCGGATTGGTTGGTGCACACAGCAATATCGAACCCGGCCTTGGTGAGCAACACCACCGCGTCGATGGCGCGCGGCAGGAACTCGAATTCCTCGAACGCGAGGACACCGGTGGGCGAATCGGCGTTGATAACGCCGTCACGATCAAGCAGAACCATCATTAGTGCATATGCCCCAGCATGGATTGAACCGTCAACCGGGTTGCGACCAGCGCAATGAGGCCGGTGAAAATCGGCAGTAGGATGAACATCAGCCCGTGCATGACACTCATGCTGATTTCCGGCAGCACCGGGCTGTGCCAGCGCAGCGAAATGATGACGGCGGTGGCGAAAATAAGCGCCGCGAACAGCACCCCGCCCATCGCCCCGCGCGCCGCAAGCCACGCGCTGTTCCACTGGAACTGACGCAGGATATATTCATCCGTCGCGCCGAACATATGCAGCAGGCTGACCGTTTTGAAATGCAGTTTGAGGTTGGTGCGCGCGACCAGAATAATCATGCCAACCACGCACAGAATAAGCAGGATAGCCACCAGCAGCACCAGCGCCTGCAGCAGGCTTGCGGCCTTGACCATATGGCCGATCCACGGCCCGCGATCCTCGACCCGCAGATTGGTGTCGATTTTCGCGAGGCTGGATTTGAGCTTGGCCACATCCACCGCGGTTTCGCGGTTGCTGACGGCGGTTTTGACATCGATGATAACCGGCACCGGCAAATCGGCGAGAGCAAAATCGGCGCCCAGCCATGGCTTCAGCAGCTCTTCCATCTGCGCGGTGGTGAGGACACTGACCCCCTCCACCCCGGCGGTTTGCTGCAGCATGCGGGTGACGGAATCCATATACGCCGCATCGTTCGCGCGGGCGCGCGGCACCTCCACCTGCAACATCCCAATCACCTCGCGTGACTGGCTGGAGAGCGCGTTGGTCAGGCACATGGCCACCGCCAGCAGCAGCGCCGCAAACCCAACGAGGCAGGCAATCATCGCCGGCAGCATGCGGTGCGCATCATCCCGCGCGAAGGGGATATCGGTCGCAATCAGCTGACGGAATTTGTTCATGGAATCATCATAACCAGTTTCATTTTCGCATACCAGCGAAAGCTGCAGGTTACGCGCTCGTATCCACCGCTTTGACCGGGTTGCTGGCGGCGGCGACGCCAACCATGGCGGGGCGCAGCAGGCGGTCGTGGATGACATACCCGGCTTGCAGCACCTGCACGACCGTGCCCGGCACCGCATCCGGCGTGTCGATCTGGGCGACGGCCTGATGGAGATTATGGTCGAATTTCTGGCCCATCGGGTCGATGCGCTGGATGCCCTGGCGGTTAAAAATGCCCAGCAGCTCATTGAGTGTCATCTCCACCCCAGTCGCGAGGTTGGCGACGGTGGGCTGGGTTTCCTTCAGTTCCGCCGGAATGCTATCGAGCGCGCGCTGCAGGTTTTCGAGCACGCTGACAAGGTCACGCGCGAAGCCGGTGACGGCGTATTTGCTCATATCGGCCAGCTCACGCTCGGTGCGGCGGCGGGTGTTGTCGGCCTCGGCCAGGGCACGCAGCATCTGGTCCTTCAATCCGGCGATTTCTTTTTCCTTTTCTTCCAGCACTGCCTGAAGGGCGCGGGCAATCGCCTCGGGCTCGATTTCGGCCTGCGGCTCAGCGGGCAATTCCTGTTCTTCATCCATGGTCGTCTCCTTGTGATGCACGCTATATGTAGATTATTTCATCTTTTTTCAAGTGGGGATGTTGAGGGCCGTGATGCCGGTTTATTTGTCATTCCCGCTTTCGCGCGGCGGACAAATGCGATAGACCATGGCCAGCCTATCAACTTTGGAGTTCCCATGACCCGTTCTTTCAACCGCGCTGCCGATGGTTTACGCCCTGTCACCCTCACGCCCGATATTTCGCGCCATGCCGAGGGTTCGTGCCTGGTCGAGTTTGGCCACACCAAGGTGCTCTGCACCGCGACGGTGGAAACCAGCGTGCCGCCATTCCTGCGTAACACCGGCTCCGGCTGGGTGACGGCGGAATATGGCATGCTGCCGCGCGCGACCAATTCGCGTAACCCGCGTGAGGCGGCCAAGGGCAAACAATCCGGCCGCACGCAGGAAATTCAGCGCCTCATCGGCCGCTCGCTGCGCACGGCGGTGGATTTGGGCAAGCTGGGCGAGCGCCAGATTATCATCGATTGCGACGTGATCGAGGCGGATGGTGGCACCCGCACCGCCTCCATCACCGGCGGCTTTGTGGCGCTGGCGCGCGCGATTCAATCGCTGCAGAAAAAGGGCGATCTGAAAAGCTCGCCGCTGCTGTCGCCGGTTGCGGCGATTTCCTGCGGCATCGTGAAAGGCGTCCCGCTGCTGGATCTGGATTATGTCGAGGATTCCGGCGCGGAGGTGGATGCCAACATCATCATGACCGCCAGCGGTGAAATTGTGGAGCTGCAAATGTCGGGCGAGGAAGCGACATTCACCGAGTCCGAGCTGGCGGCGCTGCTGGTGCTGGGCAAGGCGGGTATCACGGCGCTGATCGAGCAACAGCGCCTGGCGCTGGGGCTGTAATCATGGCCGCGCCGCTCATCATCGCCAGCCATAACGAAGGCAAGGTGCGCGAGTTCCGCGAGCTGTTGGCGCCACTAGGTTTCAGCGTGCGCTCGGCGGCGGAGCTTAACCTCATCGAGCCCGACGAAACCGGCCAGACATTTGAGGAAAACGCCGCGCTCAAAGCCCGCGCGGCGGCCACGGTCGGCGGCATGAACGCGCTGGCGGATGATTCCGGGCTGGTCGTGCCCGCGCTCGATGATGCGCCGGGCATTTACTCCGCCCGCTGGGCCGGGGCATCCAAGGATTTCACGCAGGCGATGGGCCGGGTTTCGCGCGAGCTGCATAACCGCCGTTTGGAGCCCACTGGCACGCCCGCCTATTTCGTGTGTGTGCTGTCCTTCTGCACGCCGGAAGGAACGCTGCGCACCGTGCGTGGCGAGGCGCATGGCACGCTCACCTTCCCGGCCCGCGGCCTGCGCGGCTTTGGCTACGACCCGATTTTCATTCCGGCAGGCCACAGCGAAACCTTCGGCGAGATGGATCCAGACGCAAAAAACCGCATGAGCCACCGCGCGAAAGCCTTCGCGGCGCTTCTCGATGTGCTGAAAGAGGAACGCGCTGCATGACCCTGAAATTACTTGCGCTTGCTGCCTCGAACCGTGCCGAGTCGCTGAACAAACGCCTGCTTGCCCTCGCCGTGGTGCAGGCGCAAAAGGCCGGGGCGGAAGTGACCGTGCTCGATTACGCCGCCTGCGCCTCGCCGCTCTATGAAGGCGAAGATAGTGCCACCTTGCCAAACGGTGCAAAGCGCCTGAGCGAAGCGCTGCTGCTGCATGATGGGCTGCTGCTCGCCAGCCCGGAATATAACTGGTCGATCCCCGCCGCGCTCAAAAACCTGATCGACTGGCTGTCGATCGATGCGGCGCAACCGCTCAAAGGCCGCAGCGCGCTGCTGATGTGCGCGAGCCCCTCCGTGCGCGGTGGTATTCTTGGCCTCAATCAGCTCAGCCTGCCGCTGGCGCATTTGGGCATGTATGTGTATCCGCATTTAATCGCGATTGGGGACGCCAATGAGCAGCTCAGCGGCGCGGGCATCAACGCCAAAGACCAGCAATTCTTCCATCAATGCATCGATGATTTTGTGCGGGTGACAAAAACCAACAGGTAAGCCATGGCCAATCGTGCAGCTTCTCGGAAATATTGGTGGAGGGCGTACTTTACCTGGTTTCTGGTATGGGTGGGCCTGCTGCTGTGGAACCATTACGTTGCACCGGTCGATATTCAATTATTGCGTATTGGCCTTCTTGGCCTGGCGATCGGGCATAGCATCATTGTGATAGGCTCTTTCCACACCGGGATTCCAGTCTACCCCGTGTTTGTGTTCCGCTCCCAAAACCCTAAAAGCTTCTGGTTCGGATCGGTGGTGATGTTTACTATGAGCGCCGCTACGGCTATCATAGTAGTGCTCTCGCTTTTAGGAATCATTCGCTAATCACGTTAAGGAATTTCCATGCGCGCAGTCTTTGCTTCCCTTGCTTGCCTGTTCCTCGCCGCACCCGCCCTCGCGCAGGAGGCGATTCCACCCTCGCCCATCGTCAAAACGGCGCTGGTGGTGGATGCGAAAGCCGGGCAACCGATGCAGGCGGGCGTCATCTTCACCATGCCGGAGCATTGGCATATTTACTGGCGCAACCCGGGTGATTCGGGCATCCCCACACGGCTGGAATGGACATTGCCGGACGGGCTCACCGCCAGCGACATCCACTGGCCCGCGCCCGAGCGCATCGAAACCAGCGGGCTGGTGAATTACGGCTACAGCAACAGCGTCACCCTGCCGGTGACACTCACCCCGGCGCGCGACGATATAAGTGGCGAGATCCGCGTGAAAGCAAGCTGGCTGGTTTGTAAGGAAATCTGCATTCCTGAATCTGCGGTGCTGAGCGAGCGGCTGAGTGCGGATGCGCAAGCGCAGCAAATCCTTGCGGCCGCGAATGCGCGCGTGCCACAGCCCTTTACCGGCAGCGCCCGCTACCGCCTTGATGCGCAGCAGGTGACATTGACCATCACGCAAGCCAACCCGTGGGGAAACCTGAGCGACACACGGTTTTCACCGGTAGAGGACGGGCTGGTGTCCAACAACAAACCGGTGGAAGTAAAAACGGTCGGCAACACGCTCATCCTCACCTTCGCGCGCGGCACAGCGGATCCGACCAACGCGTGGAACGGCGTGCTGCACAGCGTGGTGGATGGTGCGCCCATCGATTTGGAAATTCACGCCGTCAACCTCACCTTCGCGCGCGGCACGGCGGAGCCGGAACCTACCACCGCACCTGCCGTTGCGCCGCCTGCATCGGCAAGCTTTATCCTCGCGCTGGGGCTGGCGTTTCTTGGCGGGTTGATCCTCAACATCATGCCCTGCGTGCTGCCGATTCTGGCGCTGAAGGCGCTGGCGATTGCAAAAAAAGCGGGTAGTTCGCGCGCGGCGGCGGCGCGGCAAGGGGCGGCGTATACGGTCGGCGTGGTCGCGAGTTTCCTTGCCATCGCGGCGGGCATGCTGGCGCTCAAAGCGTCCGGCAGTGCGATTGGTTGGGGCTTCCAGCTGCAGAATGCGGGCTTTGTGGCGGCGCTGGCAGCGGTCATGCTGCTGGTCGCGGCGAACTTGCTGGGGCTGTTTCAACTGCCGGTGCTGTTTGGCGCGCGGGCGACCGGGGTGAAGGATGACACGTTGCGCGGCTCGCTGCTGACGGGCGTGCTGGCGGTGCTGGTGGCAACGCCGTGCACGGCGCCGTTCATGGCCACCGCCATCGGCGCGACGCTGAGCTTGCCGACGGCACAGGCGCTGCTGGTGTTTGCGGCGCTGGGGCTGGGCATGGCCTCGCCGTTCCTGCTCATCAGCCTGTGGCCTGCCGCGCGCCGCCTGCTGCCCAAACCCGGCGGGTGGATGCACCGCTTCAAACAGCTGCTCGCCGTGCCGATGCTGGCGACGGCGGTGTGGTTGCTGTGGGTGCTGGCGCAGCTGCTTTCTCCGACCCCGATGGTGCTGCATGCCGGTCATGAAACCTATTCCGCCGAGCGGCTGAGTGCGCTGCGCGCGCAAGGCACGCCGGTGCTGGTGGATGCGACGGCAGCATGGTGCCTGACCTGCAAGGTGAATGAACGTGTTGCCTTAACATCCGAAACTATGCAGCAGTTTTTCCGTGAGAAAAACGTGACACTGATGGTTGCCGACTGGACATCGAGCGATCCCGCCATCACGGCGTATCTGGCGAGCTTTGGCCGCAATGGGGTGCCGCTTTATGTCTATTACCCGCCGCGCGGCGACGGCATCGTGCTGCCGCAAATCCTCACCCCATCCATCGTGCGCGATGCGGTGAATGGCGCGCATGAATAATTTGTAACGGGCGCTTTTTCCCGGCTATAGTATCTGTAAATCATCCACCCGCTCCGTCATCCTATGCCTTGAGCATAGGATCTCAGGCCACCCATTCAGGCCTGAGTTTGTTGCCTGAGATCCTGCGGTCAAGCCGCAGGATGACGAAGCGGGTGGATACATCGACTGCATCACCTTATTCTGGGAGTCCACATGCTACGCACCATCGCCACTTTCGCCGCGACCGCCTTACTCTCCACCGCCGCACTTGCCCTGACTGTGGGCAGCCCGGCACCGGCTTTCACTTCAGCGGATACGCTGAGCGGCAAGCCGATTGCGCTTGCGGATTTCAAAGGCAAAACCGTGGTGCTGGAATGGAACAACCCCGACTGCCCGTTTGTCAAAAAATTCTACTCCGTCGGCGCGATGCAGGAGCTGCAGAAAACCGCAACGGCTGACGGCGTGGTGTGGATTTCCATCAACTCCTCCGCCCCCGGCAAGGAAGGTTTCCTGAAAGAACCAGGCCAGGCCAAGTCGTTCGTCGCCACCCAGAAAGCGCATCCGAGCTATTACCTGCTCGACCCGGCAGGCACGGTTGGCCATGCATATGGCGCGAAAACCACGCCGCATATGTTCGTGATCGATGCGAAGGGCAACCTTGCGTATGAAGGCGCGATCGACAACAAACCGACGGCGGATTCCGCCGACATCGCCACCGCGACCAATTATGTGAGCGAAGCCCTGAAAGCCCTGAAAGCAGGTACGCCGATCAAGACGGCGACGAGCCAGCCGTATGGCTGTTTTGTGAAATACTAGGGGTGCTAAGGGCGCTCGCACTGGCGGGCACCCATTGGCGGGCCGCTTTTACGGACAGGGCGGGCGGGCGGATGCCTGCGTAAATCTGCTTCTCCGCTTCAATCACGAATACACCGCCAATGCGCGGGAAACAGGCGTTGCCGAGCCATTCGAGCGGGCTGAACGCGCGCAGCCAGAATGCATGGGTCGACGGTGGGGTGAATAATGTCGAGCGGGCATCGCGTAGGGTGAAATCGGCGCCGCGTAGCAGCTCTTTGAGTGCGCCCAGCGTGTAAGGCGTGCCGGTTGAGAACGGCGTCGCACCCAGGCGCGCCCACAGACCGCGGCGGCTTGGCACCACCAGCAACATCCGCCCGCCGGGCGCGAGCAATTGCCACATCACACGCAGCAATTCATCCGGCGCCTGCGCATATTCGAACGCATGCAGCATCACGATGCGGTGGATGGAGGATGGCGGAAACGGCGGGCGCATTTCATCGCCAAGGATGCTGTGATTGGCGTCATCCACCGGCCAATAGATCGCGCCTTGGGCGATGGGCATCAGCGCAACGACGCGGGCGCGGGCGGGGTTGCTGTCGCTCGCCGGGGGGCGCATGAGCGGTGTCGCGTAGCCGATGCCCAGCGTATGCAGCCCCTGCTCGTCCTTCCAGTATTCATTGGCGATGCGGCGTAGCTGCCGCTTTACCTTGCGGCCCAAGCGGGAGGAATAGAACTGGCGCAGATTGACGATGTCGGGTCGCATACGCTAAGTATAATCCGAAACAACCCAAGGAATAAAGCACCATGCACGACCCCATCGCCAAATTCTCGCAATGGTTTGCGGATGCGAAGGCAAGCCCCGCGATCACCGAGCCCACGGCGATGACGCTTGCCACCGCAACGGCACAGGGAAAACCTTCCGCGCGCATTGTGCTGCTGAAGGAACATGGGCCGCAGGGTTTTTTGTTTTACACCAACCTCACCAGCCGCAAAAGCGGCGAGCTGAT
This sequence comes from Pseudomonadota bacterium, assembly GCA_040384265.1. Lineage (GTDB taxonomy): Bacteria > Pseudomonadota > Alphaproteobacteria > Rickettsiales > UBA3002 > QFOX01. The sequence continues at coordinate 436,531 of JAZKJM010000005.1, forward strand.
CGCCAACCCGCAGGCTGCCGTGTGTTTTTACTGGATGCCGCTTTGCCGCCAGCTGCGCATCGAAGGCACGGTGGTGCAGGCGGCGGACGCTGAGGCGGATGCGTATTTCGCCTCCCGCCCGCGCGAACGGCAGATTGGCGCATGGGCCTCGCTGCAATCGCAACCGCTGCGTGACCGCGCCGAGCTGGATGAACGCGCCGCCATGCTGGAGAAGCGTTACGCTGGCCAACCCATCCCCCGCCCGCCGCACTGGTCGGGCTGGCGGCTTATTCCGCGCAGTATGGAATTCTGGCTGCAAAGCGAGGCACGCCTGCATGAGCGCGAGATTTACACGCGCGCCGATGCCCATGCGCCGTGGCAGTTTTCATTGCTCTATCCCTAAAACTGGCGGCCTGCGCCCGTGCCGTATGGCGATTGGGGCGCGCTAATCGGGCGGGCGGGCTGGTAGGTCGCGGGCATGCCGTTGCCGGGATTCATGGCGGGATTATTCACCACGGGCACGCATTCATTGGCCATCGGCGCGCGGCCCACGATAGGGGCCGGCGGAGGGGTGCACGGAGCCCCTGTGCCCACTACGCGACCCATGACTTTTTCTGCAACGGGGGCGACAGCCGCTACCGGTGCCACTGCGGCAACAGGGGCAACGGGAGCCGCGGCAGCAGCGGGAGCCGCAGGGGCTGCCATCGCCGCGGGCGCCGCCATGGCAGCAGGCGCGGCAGCGACCGGGGCAACTTTGGCGACCGGCGCTACGGGTGCAACTGGGGCAACCGGTGCAGGCTCAGGCGCTGGGGCCTGACGAGCGGCCGCCAATGGGTTGGTGCTGGGTGAACCGCTGGGCGCGTTCTGCGGTTGGGGTTGGAGTTGTTGCTGCGGTTGCGGCTGGGCGGCAACCGCCGTAGCCGGGGCCGCTGTTTTACTAAATGCCGCAGATGGGTTGGTGCTGGGCGAGCCGGTCGGCGGGTTTGCCGAGGCGACGGGAATGCCTGCTTTGGGTGTCGAGATGTGCCAGCCTTTTTTGTTCATGCAATCGCTGAACTGCGAGCCCGCGCTGGTGAGCTGCCCATCCGGCGGCGCGCCGGAGCCCAGCGTGTTGGCCGGGCCGGTGATGACCGCCAGCGTCGATTCCACATGGCCGCGGCAATCATCCTGCTGCGCCATATATTTGGCCTGAATTTCGCTTTGGGCGAGGCAGCCCGTCAGCAAAAATGCCAGTGATACTGTGAGGATTCTATAATACATCGCGCCGAACATACCCGCGGATTGCGATTTCGTCCATCTCCTGTTGCGCGCGGGCGGCGGCGGCATCGGCGCGGCGCTTTTCCCAGTTCATGAGGGCGAGCTCGAATTTCTTCATCTCGCTGAAGCGCTCGCGCAGCTGGGCGGTGAGCTTATCCAGCTCCATCTCCAGTTTACGCAAGTGGGTGTGCATCATCTCCTGGCGCTGCTTGATGGTGGCCGCAAACCCGCCGAAGAAATGCGCCATTTCGGGCATGGCTTGCGCGGCTTTAAGTTCATCCACCAATTGCTGGGAAAGCCCATCGATGATGGTGTGGATTTCCTCGCGCTGGCCTTCGAGAATGCCTTGCTGGCGCTTGAGCGCATCCATCTCGCGCTGTTTGACACGCAGGAGGGTTTTGATGCTCTTCATGCGCCGGCCTTAGCAGGTGCAGCCGCATCCGGCGATTCGAGCCCGAGCACCTTGGCAAGCTGCTCGTAGCCTTCCGCCAGGGTACTCGATTCCTTCTCGCGCTGGCTGATGAAGGTTTCGAGCTGCGGGTAGAAATGCATCGCACGATCGACCTCCTGATCGGTGCCGCGGCGGTAGGCGCCAAGGCGGATCAGCTCGGCCATGTTCTCATAGGTCGCCATGAAGCGGCGGGCGACGGTGAGCAGCTGGTTTTCGAACTCGTTATTCGCATCCGGCAACATCCGCGATACGGATTTGAGGATGTTGATGGCCGGGTAGCGCCCACGCTGGGCGATCTCGCGGTCGAGCACGATATGGCCATCGAGAATCCCGCGCACGGCGTCGGCGATTGGCTCGTTGGTGTCGTCCCCCTCAACCAGCACGGTGAACATGCCGGTGATGGAGCCGCTGCCGTTCAGCCCCGGCCCGGCGCGCTCCAGCAGGCGCGGCAGCTCGGCAAACACCGTCGGGGTGTAGCCTTTGGTGGTCGGCGGTTCCCCGGCAGAAAGGCCGATCTCGCGCTGCGCCATCGCAAAGCGGGTGACGGAATCCATCAGGCACAGCACGTCGTTGTTCTGGTCGCGGAAATATTCGGCGATGGCGAGCGTGGTGTAGGCCGCCTGGCGGCGCATGAGCGCGGAATCCGACGAAGTGGCGACGACGAGTACGGAGCGTTTCAGCCCCTCCTCGCCCAGATCGTCCTCGATGAATTCCTGCACCTCGCGCCCGCGTTCGCCAACCAGGCCGATGACGTTCACATCCGCTTGGCTGTAGCGCGCGAGCATCGACATCAGGATGGATTTACCGACGCCCGAGCCCGCGAAAATACCCAGCCGCTGGCCGCGGCAGCAGGTGAGAAAGGTGTTGATGGCGCGCACGCCCATATCCATTTTGCCCGCGACCCGCGCCCGTTGCGAGGGCGCCAACGGGTTGGCGCGCAGCAGATACGGCACGCCGCCGCCCATGATCGGCCCCTTGCCATCGATTGGGTTGCCCATGGGGTCGACAATGCGGCCAAGCCAGGCGTTCGATGGCTCAACCGCAGACGCCGCCGCCACCAGCGTCACCTTCGCGCCGAGGCCCACGCCTTCGACCGAGCCAAACGGCATGAGCAGCGCGACTTTCTCGCGGAAACCGACCACTTCGCAAATGACCGCATGGGCTTCGCCATGCGTGTTGCTGACCGCGCAGCGGGCGCCGACCGAGAGCATTTCCTCGATCCCCGAACATTCGATGAGCAAGCCCTTAACCGCCACCACGCGCCCGGTGACCGCCATGGTGGGCACGCGGTTGATTTCCTGAAGCAAATGCTGATGGCTACTGGGCATGCAGGCAGGATAACAGAATCCGCAGCGCGGGGCTAGCGGGGAGTCTGGTGGTGGGTGGGGTTATTTACCACCGGGGGTGCGGGCAGAAGGCGGCTTCGTGGCCTCGCGCTCTTCATGCCTGCCAAGCGGCTTGATTGCTTTCGGGGGGAGTTGAACCCTATCGCCCCAGGGTAGCAGGCCAGTGGGCTTAGGAGCCAACACCCCGTCACCAATCAGAAAGCCAGCCTCGGATGGTGAAGGTGTCGGCTTCGTTGGCTTCCCAACCAATGGCTGATCACCAATCTGAAAGCCGTCATCAGGTGCCGAAGTGCTTGGCTGCTCTGTCAATTTACCCACTGGTACGAATGCTAATTTATGATTTGCACTATCACTGTACGCATTAGGCGCAAAGTAATCAGGACCCGTCATGCGCACTGGATCGCATAGTACTGGATTCCTAATAGCAGGCCCAGGCTCCCCCTCTGCGCGCATACCGGCCTGGCCACCCAAAGGCGCACCACCCGTTGCCACCCGCTCTTCCTCACGCATGATTGCTGCCGCCGCCATCAAGTCGCCATGCGCCCCTGCACTTCCTTTCCTGATCCACGCAGCGCGCTTCACGACAGCCTCGGGAAGCTGATCGGGATGCGCATACGCCACCACCACCTGTGGTTGACGGCTGGCAATGAGCATCAATATCGCGTGGGAGTGCGAGGTTTCTTGATAGGTGCGATCCTGCTTTTTATCCTCCGGTTTTGCCGCCCAATGCCGCGCCAACGCTTCAATCGCCACTTCTGCATTGGCGCCACTCTTCACCGCCGCCCGCCTATAGGCCTCCCATTCACCCTTCGTCTGGCGACCGGGAGGATAGGAAGCAAGCGCCGCGCTTACCCTCTGCGCATCAAAACTATCCAACTCCTTGATGGTGTCGACAGTCTTCTTATGCAATAGATGTATCACTTCCTGCGGCAGCGAAAGCGGCTTTTCCTGCCGTTCCGCTTCATGGATGGCAGCATCTGCAGCAAGACTATATTTTCTCGCAATAGCCATCAGTATCTCGAATGAACCGGAGGTCTTCTTGTAACCACCCACCGCCGCATGCTGCTTCGTGTGGGCCCTGCGATCATAATGCCGCGCCAGCGGGGCGAAGGCTGTTTTTGCATTGTCCAGATTATCGAGCGCGGCGTTCCGGTACTCTTTTCTGAGGTCGTCCTTGCCAAAACGCTGTTTCCTTAGATCGGTCGGGTCCGTATAGGTCGCGGCGAAGTACTTGCCGACATCCGGTTCTGTCGTGCCGGGATATGGATAGTTTTTTAGCGCCTCCAGAGGATTTTTCTTTAGCGCAGCAATAGCACGTTGGACCGCCGCCGGCCCATCTGCAGCAAGCCGGGTCTTCTCCTCGGGGGTGGTCATATCGTTTTGTGTAGACTTCGTCACAGCGCACCTTGACTTTCTTTTTGCCCGTCATCACACGATGGCGCGATGCGGGGCGTGTCTCTAGCACCATTATAGCGGAAGAAAAGTGAAAACATGATTAAGAATGGGCCGTATTCTATAAGGAACCCCTATGGCCAGCGTCACTTTCTGGCAACGGTTGGGTGGAATATGTTAAGAAAGACTAAATAGTTAAAATTGTAGTTGAGTTGGGGAGGGGTTAATAGTATATTAACACTTAACGCGTTAATACCTTTCCCGCGGTGCCGAGCCTGACTGCCGCATGGGCGTTAAAGCGACTAAATGACTGATTTATAATAACAACAGCTGACCACGATCATCAGGGAGCCTTTCATGCGCGTATTACTCGTAGAAGACGATCCATCCACCGCCAAAGCCATTGAGCTGTCGCTTGCCTCCGAAGGCATTATTTGCGACACGACCGAGCTGGGCGAGGAAGGCCTCGAGATCGGCAAGATGTATGATTACGACATCATCATCCTCGACCTGATGCTGCCCGATATCGATGGCTATGAAGTGCTGCGCCGCTTCCGCGCTGCCAAAATCAACACCCCCATTCTCATTCTCTCCGGCCTTTCGGGCCCGGATCAGAAAATCAAAGGCCTGGGTTACGGCGCCGATGATTACCTGACCAAGCCGTTCAACAAAGGCGAACTGATCGCCCGCATCCAGGCCATCGTGCGCCGCAGCAAAGGCCATTCGGAGTCGATTATCCGCACCGGCCTGCTGATGGTGAACCTTGACACCAGAGCGGTAGAAGTTGCCAGCAAGCCATTGCATTTGACCAGCAAAGAATATGGCATCATCGAGCTGCTTTCGCTGCGCAAGGGTTCAACCCTTACGAAAGAAATGTTCCTTAACCATCTGTATGGTGGGATTGATGAGCCGGAACTCAAAATCATCGACGTGTTCGTCTGCAAGCTGCGCAAAAAGCTGCAGGACGCATCCGGCGGCGAGAACTATATCGAAACCGTCTGGGGCCGTGGCTATGTGCTGAAGGAACCCGATGCGGTGACGGATGCCGCCCCGGCCAAAGAACCCAAGCGCCGCAAGGTTGCTGAAGAGGTCTAGGGCGTGACGCGACAGTGAATCGAAAGGGTGGGATAGCAATATTCCACCCTTTTTTATGGCAGAATACGGGCCGTATCGAGCAGGATGATCCATGCGCCGTCATGCAGGCAGGCACCCGTTGCCACTTCGCGCAAGGGGCCTGTAACATTCATCGGCACAGCGGCAGCGACCAGCGATAGCACCTCGCCCACCGCATCCACCCGCAGGGCAACCGGTTCGTCCCCATGATCGACCATCACCAGCATCGCCATCTGCGGATCGTCGCTGGGTGGCAGGCCGAGACGGCGGTGCAGATCCAGCACCGCAACCACACGCCCACGCAGGTTCAGCACTCCGGCGACCGTATCCGGCGCGCCCGGCACGGTGGTGATAGTTGGGGCCTGCATCACATCGCGCAGCTGCGCAACTGGCAGGGCGCAATGCTGCGCGCCCACGCGAATGGTGACATAATCCTGCGCGGGCGCATGCGCGCCGGGGGTAACGAGGGCGGTGCTCATAACGCGCCCTCCTCAGCAAACGCGGGCGCGTGCTCGAACAGCGACGCCGCATCCACAATATCGGTCACTTTGCCGGCGATGACGGTGCTGCCCAGCAGATGCCCCTGCGCCGCCGTGATGCGCAGACGGGACGGGGCCTCGACAATATCGGCAATTGCATCGACCACGAGGCCGACGAGGCGCTCGCCATGGGCGAACACAATCACCTCGAACGTGCCGTGTGTTGGTAGCGGGCGCGGCGGCAAGCGGCGCAGGCGCATCAGCTCGCCGCGGTATTGCACCACGCTCTCACCACCCGAACGCTCGACGGTCTCGGCGGCGATGATCTCCAATCGCGCCACCCCATCGAGCGGTACGGCCATCGGGGCGGCCGCCCCATCGCGGAACAACAGGAAGCGTGTTTGTTTCTCCCCGGCCAGCGGCGTGAGTGGTAGCGCTTGCACGGCTGGCAGGCGCGGTGCGGACAGGTCGATCTCGCGCAGCTGCGGCGCAAGGCCACGCGGATCGAGGATCAGCGCAATCGTGCCATCGCCCAGAATGGTCGCGCCGCCATAGGCGGTGATGCCTGCCAGCAATGGGCTGAGCGGGGTCGCCATCACCTGCATCGTATCGCAGACGCGATCAACAATGAGGCCAAACTCGGTGCTGCCCGCTTGCAGCAGCACGACCGAATCGCCCAACGTGGCGGGAAGCTGCAGGCGGTCGCGCAGCGTCACCAGCGGCAGGAGGCGGTCATGCAGGCGCAGTGCTGCGACTGCGTTGATCTGTTCGATGCGGTGCTCGGCGCCGATGCCCACATACATCAGCCCACCCACATGGATTTGCGGGATGGCAAATATTTGCCCGGCGCACTCGACGAGCAGCACGGGAATGCTTGGCTGCACGCAGCCCTGCATCACGCTTTCCTGCAATCCGGCGGTCAGGTGGGCGAGCTGCTGCGCGATGGTATCCAGCTCCCGGTCGGCACGCTGGCGGGCGATGGCGGAAAGCTGGTGGCGCAGCTGCGAGAGCTCCCCCACCTGCTGCACCATGCTGGCTAGCACCGGCGCAGGCAGCGCGACGCCGGTGGGCGCGGTATCCTGCTCCTTCGTCACCGTATCGAGGCCCTGGCGGATCGCTTTGCGTTTGATTGCATCGGAAAGATCCGGCTTGGGGATGGATGGCACCACGGTGGCGATGGTGCGTGACTCGGGCAGCGTTTCTTGCACCGGCTCGGGCGCGGTGAGCACGCGAGCTTTTCCCGGCTGGGCGAGATGGGCGAGGAACGCCGCATCATCACCTTCCGGTTCGCGGCGATGCTCGGCCAGATGGGCGATGATGGCTTTGATACGCTGCATGCTCTCCAGCAGCAACGCGGTGGTATCAGCAGTGACAGCAACCTCGCCGTTACGGATGCTGGTCAGCAACTGCTCGCACCCATGGGCCACCGCCTCGAGGCGCGGCAGGCCGAGGAACCCACAGGTGCTTTTGATGGTGTGCACCAGCCGGGCGATGGCGGCAAGTGCGGTCTGGTTATCCGGGGTATCGGCGAGCGTGACCAGCTCGCGGTCAAGGAAATCCAGCGCTTCGGAGGTTTCCGAGATGAAGTCGTCAATCAAATCGTCCATGCAAATTCCCCGCGCACCCGATGCTGGCGCGATACTGGACGCAGGCGGACAAAAAGAAAAGCGATAACGCACGGGTATCCACGGCCCTTGCCGCGGGTGGGCCTTAGGAAGCGCTGGCGAGCGATACCTGGCGCTGCACTACGCCGATGGCAAACGTGCCGCCATCGACCGTGTAGCTGACCTGCGCGCCCACTTCCTCCGCCAACTTCATGGCAAGGAACGGTTGGGCGGTTTTGGGTGTCATCGGCACATTGGCATCATCCGATGTCAGGATGGAGATGGTTTCGGGATCGAGTTTGATCGTTTCGCCGGTGACGCTGATGGCGATGTTTTTTTCCGTCTCGGTCTGCGACACACGCACCGACAACACGCCGCCGCGAATGGCGCTCGCACCGACGATAATCATCAGGTTCAGCAACAACCGCGACATTTTCTGGCTGACGGCAACGCCGGAGGCATCCGTATGGCTATCGGGCCAGTCGAGTTTGAGTTTGGTGCCGGAGAAAAAATCCTGCGCGATTTTCTTTTTATCGGCAAGCGATGCCTCGCCTGTATCGCCCACGCGGCCATAGGCCTGACGGTAAAACTGCAAGCGGTTTACCGCTTCGTGCGCGCTGGTGAGGATCAGCTGCACGGCTTCGTTCTGCATGTCGAAACCTTCCTCGTCGAGAAATTCTGCGCCGTTATTGACTGCGCCGATCGGCCCCGTGAGGTCGTGGCACAGGCGTGTCGCCAGCATTTCCGCCAGTTTGGTTTCGTGGGTCATGGTTGCTCCCTTGGTATTGCTTTCAGGCCGATCATAGCAGGCCTCTTTAACGTAGGCTACACCCCAACCTTAAACATTTGGTTAACGCAGGCGAGAAATTTAGGCAGATGGGAAAAGTGTGGCTTCGATCAGGCTGGCGAGGCCATGCAGGGCGACCATATGGGCCTCCTGCACATGGGCAGTGATAAGCGACGGAACCATAAGGGTAAAATCCGCATCGACCGGTGGGTTGGCGCGGGCCTTTTCGCCGGTGAACAGCGCTGTTACCAGCCCTTTTTCGCGGGCGGCAGCAAGGGCGCGCAGCACGTTGGGGCTTTTGCCCGAGGTGGATAGGGTGATGAGCACATCCCCCGCCTGCCCCAGCGCCTCAACCTGACGGGCGAAGATGTAATCATACGCATAATCATTGGCGATGGCGGTGATGATGCCGGTATCCGCCGTCAGCGCAATCGCGGGCAGTGCGCGGCGATCATGCACGAAGCGGCCGACAAATTCCCCGGCGATATGCATCGCGTCGCAGGCGCTGCCGCCATTGCCGCAGAAAATCAGTTTCCGGTTGGTGGCGAGCGCCTGGGCACAGGCATCCGCCAGCGCCAGCAGCGGTGCGCTGCAATCGCGAAACATGCCATCCATCGCGCGGCGATGCTCGGTGGCAATCGTTTCGAGAATCGCGTTCATGCGCGCAACCCGGCGATGTTCTTGGCATAATCCGCCGCATTGCCGGTGAAAACAGCAGAGCCCGCGACCAACACATCCGCCCCTGCCGCGATCACTTCTTTCGCGGTGCTGGCGTTTACGCCGCCATCGACTTCGAGCATAATCTTGCGGCCGGATTTTTCGATCATCGCGCGGATATTGCGGATTTTGGCGAGCTGGCTGGCGATGAAACTCTGCCCGCCGAAGCCGGGGTTCACCGTCATCACGAGAATTAAATCCACCTCGCCCATCACATATTCCAGCACCGATTCGTGGGTGGACGGGCAAATCGACACGCCCGCTTTTTTGCCAAGCGATTTAATCAGCGCCAGCGAGCGATCCAGATGCGGCGTCGCCTCGGCATGGATGGTGATAATATCCGCCCCGGCGCGCGCGAATTCGGGAATCAGCTCCAGCGCCGAGATCATCAGATGCACATCGAGCGGCAGGGTGGTGTGTGGGCGAATCGCCTTCACCACCATTGGCCCGATGGTGAGGTTGGGCACGAAATGCCCGTCCATCACATCCACATGCACGAGATCCGCGCCGGCGGCGGTGATAGCCGCGATTTCCTCGCCCAGCCGCGCGAAGTCAGCGGAGAGGATCGAAGGGGCAATGCGGATGTTTTTTGTCATGCTCAGGCCATAGCAGCGCGGGCGACGGGCAGCAACCGCAAACTAGCGTTTGAGGAAACACACCGCGAAAAACCCATCCATGCCGCCGCGTTCGGCCAGGTGGCTGGGCAGTGTGCGCAGCATGCCGCTGGTGATGCATTCGGCAGGGATTTCGCTTGCAGCATCAACCGGCACCAGCGCGGCATCGGCCTGCGCGCCGAGGAACCATGCCGCTTGCGCCTCGCCCTCCTCGGGCTCCAGCGAGCAGACGCAATAGACCAGCTTGCCGCCGGGTTTGAGGAAGCCCCAGGCGCGCTCCAGCATGCGGCGTTGCAGTTTGGCCAGCTCCGCAATGTCGTTTTCATCGAGAATCTGCACCACCTCGGGATGACGGCGCCAGGTGCCGGTCGCGGTGCAGGGCGCATCGAGCAAAATGGCGTCATAGGCGCGGTTGGGCTGCCATTCGAGCACATCGCCCGTCACCACGTTGACGCCCAGCTGCAGGCGCGCCATGTTTTCCTTCAGCCGCTTCATGCGGCCGGGCGAACGGTCGAGCGCGGTGACAAACCCACCGGCGCGCGCCAGCTGCATGGCCTTGCCGCCGGGGGCGGCGCACAGATCCAGCACTTGCAATTCCCGCACATCGCCCAGCAAACGCACGGGATAGCTCGCCGCCAGATCCTGAATGAAAAACGCGCCTTCGCCATAGCCCGCCAGTGTTTCCACCGCGTCATGCGCGGCATCCATGCGCAGCATGTGCGCATCGAGGCGGGTTGCGCCGTCCATATCCGTCGCGCTGTTGATATCGAGTGGCGGGCGCTGCATCGCCACCGCCGCCATCGCACGCACGGTATCGGCACCATATGCCGCCTCCCAGCGCGCACGCAGCCATGCGGGCAGGTTCACCACCGCATCCGGCAGCGTTGGCCGCTCACGCGCCGCTTTTTGCAAAATCGCATTCACCAGCCCCGCCAGCCCGCCATCCTTGCTGGTTTTCACCAGCTCCACCGTTTCGTTAACGGCGGCATGCGGCGGCGTGTCGAGCAGCAGCAACTGCGCCAGCCCCATCCGCAGCGCATTGGTGATCGGCAGGCGCTTGGGCGGTAGCGGTTTATCGAGATACCCCGCCAGCAATGCATCCAACTGGCCGAGATGCTGCACCGTGGTCAGCGCCAGCAGCATGGCGAAGCGCTGGTCGGCCTCGCCGCCGCGCAACGGGTGGTTATGCAGCGCCTCATCCAGCGTGCGGCCTTCGCCGAGCATAGTGGCAAGCAGCCCCCACGCCTGCGCACGGGCGGAAAGCTGGGCCTTATGGATGGGTTTAGCAGGCGGTTTTTTCGGCATAGCGAAGGCTCATGACAGCATCCCGCCTCGGATGCAAGTGTTGCCCCACCGCCGCCGTGCTGCTATAAGCGGCCCCATGGACGATCCCAAACAGCCCCCTGCCCCACCCGCCGAGCCGCTGCCCGCCAGCCTCGATGCCCCCGCAGCCCCAGCCAAACCGCGCCTCGACCCCACCCGCTACGGCGATTGGGAACTCAACGGCAAATGTGTGGATTTCTAGCCCCCGCACCCCCGCCCACCCCACGCCCATACACAGGCCAGAAAAAATGCACATGTCCGTGCTTGACGCCGCCGCGCGATTCGTTTAGCACACCTCCACCTTTTGTGGGGGCGTAGCTCAGTTGGTAGAGCGTCTGCTTTGCAAGCAGAATGTCGCAGGTTCGATTCCTGTCGCCTCCACCAGTTTCCCAGTTAGATTGGAAACGCGCGATTTTATCCCCCACCTGGCGTTTTTAATAATATTTTATATATTTCAATGGATTGTCTTGTCCATTCCTGCGTAGCATCGTCATATTATCGTAACATAACGGTGCTATAGTTAGCACTGCACTCTTACGGGGATAGTAGATGCTACGCGGCGCCGACATTCATTCCGATTCCATCATTCTGCATTGTGAAACGGCAGAGGACCTTCAAGCCTTTGAGGGGCTGACAGGGATAGACCCCCATTGCTTTCATTTTTGGCAAAAAGGGACAGGTCGTGGGCCACTGCCCATGCAGGTTAGCTACCATATTCCGGAAAATGGGCAGGCTGTGAGCCGGGAAATCACAAACAAGATATTAGGAACTCCGCAGCAAGGGGAAACAGAATACCGCATCGAATTAAGGCTACCTTCCAAAGCGAGCACGACTGCTCGTGCCTTGCCCGCGCCCGAGGCGCGCACCCCATCAAAATTCTTTTTTGAGGATATTACCGATCTGGCACGCGCGCTGGGGAAAGGCAGACGGGATGCGCAGGGAAATCTTATCGAAGCGAGTCACTATGGCCATACACCATTGATTACCGAAGCCCAAGAAAATGAGCTGGTGCAGCTTGCTCGCGACGCATCCGATTTGGAAGCAGCGCACACGTTATTTTTCCCGAATCGGCATGCACCGCGGTTCATGGTTGAAACCGATCATGGCGATATGTGTGTGGGCTTTAACAAAACGCATCCCGACTATCATAAAGCCGAAGCGGATGCAGCGTACAAGGCTGTCTATGCTACCAAGGTCCAGGATTATATGGACACAGAAACCCTGCAAGAGGCAGCAGGCGCGCTGGTGGCACATGGCATGCTGTCAGAAGAGCAGCGCCCACAATTTATGCACGATGTCAGAGCGATGCGTTTGCGCCAGAAAGCTATTGCGAACTTAGAATATGCGCGCACCGGTGTCGCCACCGCACGCCATAGTCCCGCGCAGCTCGACACCAGCAGGCGTTACGTGGAAATCATGCGAACATTGGCGGAAACAGGGGATGTCTCGCGGCTTTCGTTAGAAGACCTAGAGAGCATGCATCATATTGGGCAAGGCACCGCTTCCGTCTATGATTTTGTACAAATCGCCGGGCGTGCGGGGGTTTTTGAAAAAATCTGCCAAGATTATCTCCCGGAAATTGAAACTGCCATTGCCACTCCTAGCGTTGACGCCACACTCACAGCAACGCAGAAATTAATGGGTCTAGTAAAACCGACCGGGCGCGCCAATGGTCGAGATGAACATGGCCAATTATTGAACAATGGCGCCAGCTACCGCGGATAGTTCGCTTGGCCCACAAGCTGCCATGAAATAGTAAATTCTGCCAACTACGTCCTTCCTGGCTGTTCCATATCGCTATCTTATGGCGGCGGGCAGAGAATATGGCCTCCTCTTCGAAAAGCGAGCAGCCATGGCCTACCGGATTTTTAGACGCAAACGCTATATCGTGGCCGCGGTTATCGGCCTTGTGCTGGTGGTGCTTATCGTCGCGCGGCTTTACCTGAGTGTGTGGTTGCTTGGCCACGTGAATAAAGCACTGGCGAATATGGATGGTTACCACGGCTCGGTCGAGGGCATTTCGATCGATTTGTACCGGGGCGCTTACCGCATTCATAAGCTGGTCATCGTCAAGAAAAATGCGGGCATCCCCACACCGTTCATGGATATTGCTCAGATCGATCTTTCCCTGCAATGGGGCGCGTTGCTGCATGGGCGCATCGTGTCGGATATTGCGCTTGATCAACCCATCATCACCTTCGCCACCAGCGCTTCGGGCGCCGCCAAACAATCCGGCGCGGGGGTGGACTGGAACAAGCCCATCCGCGAGCTGATGCCGATTGATATCAACGTCGTCACCTTCACCAACGGCAAGCTCAGTTACCGCGACTTCTCGGCCTCGCCCAAAGTGGATATTTATATCAACCGGATGCATGGCGAGTTGCGCAACCTGCGCAACGTGGTGGATACGACCACGCCGCTGCCATCGAGCATTGTCGTCGCGGGCGATTCCATCGGCAAGGGCACGCTGCATATTGCGGGCCATATGAATATCCTGAAGCCCGTGCCCGATATGGATCTGGATGCGAAGCTCGAGAACGCGAATCTGGTTGCGTTGACGGATTACAGCAATGCCTATGCCGCGATTGATATCAAGAAAGGCAAGCTCAGCGTCTATTCAGAGCTGAGCATCAAAAACAACCGTGTTTCGGGCTATGTGAAGCCCATTGCTACGGATGTTTCGCTCATCGATTTGCGCAGCGCCAGCAATCCCATCAAGCTGGTGTGGGAGAGTACGGTTGCGGTTGTTGTGGCTATTTTCACCAATCATCGTAATGACCAGTTCGCCACCAAAATCCCGCTTGAAGGCAGCCTCGACAATATATCGACCGACACGTGGTCGGCCATTAGCGGCATTATACGCAATGCGTTCATCGAAGCGTTCGATAAAGGGTTTGATCGGGATAAAGATTAGCGTTTCTCGTGGTCGCTTAAGCCTTTTTGCGGCTCACTTTTTTGCGCAACCGGGATTTTAGCGGGGCCGCTTTCTTCTTGCCAGCGGGCGCTTCATCCAGCGCCACCGTCGGGCAATCGGTATCGCCCTGCCCGTTGCGCATTTGCGTGCGGGCAAGCTCAGCCAGCGCGAGGTATTTTTTGCAAATCGCTTTCAGTTCCTCATCACTCAGCTCTTCCAGATCCAGCAACATGTTGTGCGCCCCATCGGAAACCCGCAGCAATTCATCGAGCTTCAGTTGCAGCGCACGGCTGTCGCGATTTTGGGTGTTTTGAATTAAGAACACCATCAAAAAGGTAATGATCGTGGTGGAGGTGTTGATGACCAGCTGCCACGTATCCGAATAACCGAAAAGGGGCCCGCTGATGGCCCATAGGACGATGGCGCCACTCGCAAGTAAAAAGGCCGGAGGACTGCCCGCCGCATTGGCGGTAGCTTTTGCAAAACGCAGGAAAAGACCACGCTTTTCCTGGGTGGCGACGTTCTTTTTCGTTGGCATCTAAATCCCCTCACTAAGGCCGCATCAGCACGGCAGGGGGAACGTAACGTGCTGATGTGCGAAAAGAGATATGAGAGAAGTGCCAATATATAAATGCGTAATAAAGCGTGTGATGACCAGGGGCATGCACAGAAACCAGTCGGGTATCCCTCAATTCCCACTGACGGCATGCATTTTTTATAGGGATGGCTTTCAACCGCATTGTGTTTTTAGTTCTTCTATTTCTTAATGCATGCATGAACGCGCCAATCACCTATCAGCAGCCAGACACTCCCGCACAAGCGGTGGCCATCCAGCAGGAGCTTCGCCAGCGCGTGCGGCTTGTAAATGATTTTGCGACGCCAACCCTGATCGCCGGGGTCGATGTGGGATACGATCCGCACACCAACAGCAGCTTTGCCGTTGCGGTGCTCATGCAGATGGCGGATTTAACTCCCATCGCCATGGCGCGTGCACAGGTGCCTACACCCTTTCCCTATGTTTCGGGCTTGCTTTCCTTCCGTGAAATCCCTGCCCTGCTTGCGGTGTTGGAGGAATTATCCATGCGGCCCGATATTGTCATGGTCGATGGGCAGGGCATTGCCCATCCGCGGCGCTTGGGCATTGCAGCGCATTTGGGGGTAGTGCTGGATATGCCAACCATCGGCGTGGCCAAATCGCGCCTTGTCGGGCATTATGAGCCCATCGCTGCCGCGCCGGGAAGCTGCAGTGCGTTGATGCATAAGGGCGAGGCCATCGGCACGGTGTTGCGCAGCAAGGCGGGCTGTTTACCGCTTTTTATTTCTCCCGGCCATCGCATCGATCTTCCCACTGCGCTGCGGGTAACGCAGCAATGCCTGAAAGGTTACCGCTTGCCAGAGCCCACGCGCATCGCCGATAAATACTCCAAACGTGCACAACGGGAAAATGCCGCTGGCGATCATCCGCTCCTGCGCATTCTGGATCACTAAGTTTCAACGACGAGCACCGCCGCTTGGCGGACATCATGACCATTTGCTGGCCATGCGCGCGGGAGATGGTTACAACGGATGGGACACAATGCCCTTTCGTGGCATTGCCGATGCAAAAACCATTCGAAAGACCGAGGTGAATCATGGCGCTGATCGAAGAAACACCGCTGATTTCAACATTGGTCATGGGCTTAAGCGCGGCGTTTGTGGGTGGCATGATCGCCTCGAAGCTGCGCCTTTCGCCGATTGTCGGCTATCTGGTGGCGGGCATTTTGATCGGGCCATTTACGCCGGGGTTTGTTGGCGATGCCCACTTGGCGACGCAGTTGGCGGAAATCGGCATCGTGCTGCTGATGTTTGGAGTGGGGCTGCATTTTTCGCTGAAAGATTTGATGGCGGTGAAGAAAATCGCGCTGCCGGGAGCCATTGTGCAGATTGCGACGGCGACGCTGCTCGGCACGGGGATAGCGCATTACTGGGGCTGGTCGCTTGCCAGCGGCTTGCTGTTCGGGCTGGCCTTATCGGTCGCGAGCACGGTCGTTTTATTGCGCGCGCTGGAGGAGCGCAATGCGCTGAACTCCATTAACGGCCACATCGCCGTCGGCTGGCTGATTGTGGAGGATCTGGCGATTGTGCTGGCGCTGGTGCTTATCCCTGCGCTGGCGCCGGGGCTTGGCGACACGGCGGAGGCCGCCGATACGGGCATACTGCTGCCACTGGCGATAGCGCTGGGGAAAATTGGACTGTTTGTCGCCGTGATGCTGATTGCCGGCAAGCGCGTTTTACCGTGGATACTGGCCACTGTCGCCAATACAAAATCGCGCGAGCTGTTCACCCTTTCGGTGTTTGTAGTGGCGGTTGGTGTAGCATTTGGCGCAGCGAATCTGTTCGATATTTCCTTCGCATTGGGTGCATTTTTCGCGGGCATGATGATTAAGGAATCCGACCTTGCCAACGAGGTCACGGAAAAGGCGCTGCCATTTCAGGATGCCTTTGCGGTGCTGTTCTTCGTATCGGTGGGGATGTTGTTTGACCCCGCCATCCTGATCGAGCAGCCCGGGCATGTGCTGGTGACGGTGCTCATTATCATGCTGGGAAAATACATCGCCGCGTTCATCATCGTGATGCTGTTTCGCTACCCGGCGAAAACGGCATTTACCATTTCTGCCAGTCTGGCGCAGATTGGTGAGTTCTCGTTCATCCTGGGCACGCTGGGGCTGGCCTATGGGCTTTTGTCCAAGGAGGCCAACAGCCTGATCCTGGCCGGGGCGATGGTGTCGATCACGCTCAACCCGCTGCTGTTTAAGCTTGCGGATGCGCTCTGCGCCTATGGCGCGCGCAACCCGCGCTTCGGGCGCTGGATGGAAGCGGATAAAAGCGCGCTCTGTCAGTTATCGGGTGGTGAGGATACTCCGCTCAAGAACCTCGTAATCCTTGTGGGCTATGGCCGTGTGGGCCGCCACCTGCGCGCGAAGATGGAAGCGGCGGAGATGGATTTCGTGGTGGTGGACCAGAACCATGAGCTGGTGAAAGCCATTCGCCAAAGCGGCAAGCACGCCATCGTGGGGGATGCAACCCACCGCGAAACGCTACGCGACGCAGCGATTGAGCGCGCCCGCGCTATTGTTGTGGCCGTTCCCAATGCGTATGAGGCCCGCCGCATCGTCGCCATCGCCCGCGAGCTGCAGCCCACCATCGCCGTGCTGGCACGCGCCCATAACGACGAAGAGCTGGAATATTTCAAAACCCAAAACATCGACCTTGCCGTCGCCGGTGTACAGGAAGTCGCACGCCGCATGATGGAGCATTTGGAGAGCACCGCGCCAATGAAATAAGAGCCCGTATTTCTGGCTATCTGCTGCCCCACCCAACGGCTTTAGTAGCCGCGGCGGAACCATACCCACCCGCCACCTCGGTCGATGGCCAGATACGTTCCCGGATGGCATCGAGGGAATCGCTCGTCACACAGAATTCGCTGCTGGACGATGGCGCCACCGCTGTCCGCTTCGCGCCGCATTCGATTCCATCGTGGGCATCGCTGTTTGCTTTGCGGCGGCTTTGCGCTTGCAGTGATTTCCACGTGCTCGCAAACACCTTGGCATCATCATGGTTCGGGTTGATTTTTAGCGCGGCACGGGCTTCATCCTGGTTCAGCCAGCGCGGTGTTTTCACATGCGCAAGCCCATCGGGATGATCTTGCCACCATTGCGTCGCGGCCTGCTCCGACGTGCCGATCGCAAGTTGGTGCAGCTTAGCTATCCCATCTGCCGTGAAGAATAGCTTGGGCGCATTGCCATCGAGGCAGAAGATCATATCACGATTCAGCGTCATTCTGACGGTCTGCTCACCGCCATACGTTGTATGGGTCACATCGAACGTGCGCTGGTAGCTTTTGCGGCCATGGTAGGCGGTGACAATCTCACTCTTGATTTGCTGTATCTCGGCAGGAGATGTGCCGACCACGCGCGCGGCGGCGGTTTCGCTGTAAAGATACGGCTGCGGTTTGGGCAGCTTGCCATACAGCGCAAAGCGGCAGGCGTCTTTCGCCTTCTCATCGATACAGAAATTCGTATCATTCGCTGCCGCGCCCGTGTGGAAATACCCCATGCCGGGGAATTGCGCCGTGCCGATCGCAAAGCGCTGGCCGTTAATGGATACCATATCATCGCTATAGGCCCGCGCATCGCGAATATCGATCTCCGCCTGACGGTTCTTGCGTTGATCGTAGAGCCCGCTCAACGGCTCATACACATATTTCTGTAGGATGTTCTTATCGACACCGATGGCCTTCGCCATCTCATCGACACTCCACAGGTTTTTTGGCTTCTTATCGGCGGCCTGCGCAGCGCGGCGGCGCGCGGCGAACTGCTCGATGTCGCGCGTCAAATAATGCACGTTGAGGTCTTTGAGTGTATCCGGCCACGGATATTCCGGCGCTTCTCCTGCCGCCTGGCGGCCAGTGGTGGGGCCAAACTCCTCCCCTGAATAGGCGTAATACCCACCGGCCAGTTCACCGAAGATGGCCGGATTTTTCTGATCCGGGTCGAGGAAGTTGAAAATCGTGCCGAACTTATCGGGATTGTTGGGATCGCGGCGAAGCACGCGACCGCCCATTTGCAGCACCTCGATGGGCGATTGCGAGGGCCAGGTCATGAAACATAGTTCCGCTTGCTCGTCATCGAATCCATGAATCAGCAAGTCGGCATTGGTAATCGCTTTCGGATCACCCTTGTCGCCTCGGCCATAGCGCTCGACCACCACCTGAAATTCGTTCGGATGTGTTTTGCCGCTGACTGCGCGGGCATAGGCTTTGGGTGACGGTTCGCCATCGTTGGTGTTGGGCGTTCCCATCGTCGCGTTTATTTTGTCTGCCAAACGGTTCGCATGCGCGATATCCTTACAATACCAGACCGATTTTGACTCACGGTACGGCTTGCCCGTTTTAGGGTCATGGCCATCTTTGAGGATGCGGATTGCCGCTTCGTCGCGCGCTTCCTGCTTCAGGAAAGCCGTCCGCTCGGCGGGCGTCACGTCCTGCGATGTCTCGACATTGGCATGCTCGTTATAGGTCGTTTCGACAATGACGTTGCGATAGCCGCAGATTTCCTTGTTCTTCACCGCGAAGTTGATTGGTGTATTGTGAATGGGCGTTTTGCCATCGAACAGGTAATCGCCAATCGTATGGCCGGATTTATAGAGATGGGTCGCGGTGGCGCCAATGGCCAATGTGGGCGCTTCGCCCAGCTTGTTGCCATGCGCATCGACATTAAACAGCTCGCGTTTGAGGAACTCGCTGGTCACGTCGCCGCGTGGCTTGGTGTGCACCTCATCCAGCAACGTGGCGGCGAAGTCGCTTACTTTCATGCGGTCTTGCTCAACGGCCAGTTTGAACGAGTCGTAGGTCATCACCACGAAATGCTTACCCAGCGCCTCGTCACGCGTGTGCTTGTTGCTTTCGCTGGCGTCGTAGAGGCCCACTTTGTCTTCGGGGATCGCCTGATAGGCGTAGCGCTTACCCTGCTTGCGGTATTTCTCGACCCCCAGCTCTGCAGCGAATTGGCGGCACAGCACGTTGGTCGGCGCCAGCACAAGCACACGCTTATCCCACAACAACTCCGGCGGCCCCGGCTTGGGGCTGCAGTTAATGCCCAGGGCGAAATCAATCAGGCTGACTGTTTTCCCAGAACCCGTCGGGCGCACGATGTAGTCGCTGGTCGGCAGCTTGCCATCCTCTTCTTTTTCGCCCATCCAGGCGAGGATGTCATCGCTGACTTGCAGCTGCCCGGCGCGCAGCGCTTCGGAATGCTCCGGTCGGCCAATATGTGCCTTATAGCGGCGGCGCAGGGCGCGCAGTGCGTTATCGTCCATCATGTCCCCCATTTTGGCCACTGGCCCTATTGATTCTTGGTGATACGTTACTGCGGTTCATGGCCTCAACCACGCGCCCGCGCATATCGTCGTTGAGCGCGGTGCTGATCACTCCGAAACCTGCATTGCTATCCGTGCCCGCAGTACGGCCAAGATTGGAGATGGCCGCATCGGTGAAACCGTTGACCACGGTTGCACCGTCATATTTCTTGCGCTGCCCTTTAATCACCTCGTGGTCGCCGGTGGTAACGGTCGAGCGATATTCCAGCCACGCCCAGCTCTTGGTCGAGCTCTCAACGGCGCGTCGGTATTTCTCAATTTCCTGATCGATCTGTTGCGGCGTCCGCCCGTTGTGATCGATGGACATGGGCACTTCAACCGGCAGGAACGTGTCTTTCTTGCCGCGCGCAGCCATACTGAATGGCTCGGGTTGCGGCATGGTTTCCGCTTTGCCAGCCAGCGTATCCGCATCCCGCGTGCCGCGCTGCAGTTGAAGCGTAAAGGTAGTTTTGCCGTCCCCGCGCGTCACGTGGCCGACACTAACCCCAAGATCATCGGCATAGCTACCGATCGCATAGTTCACAATATCGATCAGGTTGTCTGCGCCAACGGCCGGGCGATCGATGGTAATGCCCTCCGTCCTGACTTTTGCGCGCTGGGCATGGGTCAGCGATGCGCGCTTGATATACTCTTCGCCCGGCCGTGCATTGGTGAGATCCCACGACCAGTCGGGCGGAATAAGGACACCGCCTTTTTTATCCTGCCCGTTCGTCAGCGTCGTGTTAAATAGCTCCTGGACCGATTCCATGATTTGAGCGCCTCGCGCTTCTGCCAGCTGCGGGTTCGTGGTATGCAGGTTCACCTGACGTCCGGAAATCACATACCATGCCGGGCCGTCTTTGTTGCTGTTATCCGACACTTTGAAGCGGAACTGCAGGGTGTAATGCGGACCAACTTTGGCAGAATGATCAAGGCTGAGCGATGCCGAACCCAGACGAGTACTTTGCTTATGATGCTCGGAGGGGAAGTTTAACTCCGTGTCAGTCTCAAAGTTGGGCACATAATGCGTTTTCGGGTAAACCCAGTTTTTTTCGGGCTGTTGCTTCACTTCTTTCTGCAGGGCGTTGATCACTTCCTGCGGGGTCATGGGCTTGGCGTCAATAAACGCGTTCTGCATAATGCGCAGCGCACGGTTGGCGCGGTCGCGTGCTTCTTCGCGCTGCGCAGCATCCACACCCAGCGGAATATTCACCTGGCTGCACAGGCGTTTGTTGTTTCTGTCCTTGGCAAACCAGCTATGGATCACCAGCGTTGCCGTATCACCGGTTTTGACGATGCGCGCTTCGGTCGCCGCACCCCGTTTTCTCGGCGGCTCCGCCATGAAGTTTGGATCGTCCACCGCCAGGATATCGGCAGGTTTTAGGTCGAGAACGCTATGCGAAATGTTGTTTTCGTTCCGCTGCACGTGGATTACTTCAACCCGCGCGCGGGTGGGTTTCCCGGCGGCCTTCGGCAACATTCCATGCGCCGGGGTGACATAATGTGCCTGCTCAACGGACTTGCCTGAGGCATCCACGACAAATTGCGGATGTTCGCTGAATATCTGGTCTTCCACCGCAAGGAATATATCCATTGCATCGTCAATATGCGTGACACCTTTGAGATCCAGCATCTCCGTCTGGCTGACCTTGCGGTTTTTACCGGTTGGGTCGTTTTTCCAGAATGTCATCTGGATCTTATAGCCGGATTTATAGGACTTCAGGCGGCATTCCAGTTCACGGAAATCATCCTGCACGATATATTTATCGGTAATATAGGGCACGTTTGACAGCGCCAGCCCTTCCGCTTCCTTATAATTGGCGAGTTGCTTTTGTTCGACACGCCACTCTTCATAGAATGTCGGCTGACCTTCCCTGCCCGCCGGTGCTGGCGCTGGCTCCGCAGGGGCCACTGCAGGCAACGGCGTCTCCATCGGGGTCATGTGGAAATCACGCTCTTCGGGCTCCGCCACATCCGCACCGCCGGCGAGGGCCAACGCAGTGACAGGACCTAGCACTAAATTCACCGGAGTTTCGTTCACGGGTGCCGCCAACTCTGGCGCCGGGGGCGGTGCAACGGCAATCCCGTGCGCCACTAACAACCCATGCGCCAGTGTGGCACGTTCATGCTCTAGCGCTGCCACTTGTGCGCGCGTCAGCTGCTCAACTTTCGACAGCAATGGATTGGGCAACAGCCTGTCGTGAATGGCGCGCAGCTCTTTCAATTGCTGATCGTTGCCCAATGTCGCGATGACCAGCGTGGGCGAGCGCAGCATGCGGTCGCGCATCGCCAGATAGGTAGTGCGCTGGTCTTCGGGCAGCTCCTCGGGCTTCACGTTGGCCAATGCCGCAAACAACGCCTGCGCTTTTGGCGTCACACCGTTGAGGGCGGGCGCCCCCTTATCTTTTTCGGGCACGGGAAGGCAGGCATACTCCGCACGCCGCAACACCGCTTCGGACAGGAACACATCGCCCAACTCGCCATGGAGCGGCAGCTTGGTGTTGAGCAGGCTTTGGAGCGGCTTGATTTCATCCGCCTGCAGGTAACGCATGCGCACCGCAGCGGCATGCCGATCACCCTTTTCACTCTGCCGCTGAATGCGTCCGGCAACCGTGCCTTCCGCCGTATCCAGCACATACGGTGCCGGGCGCGCGGCTTCAATCGCCGCACGGCGCTCTTCCTCAGCACGCGCACGCTGCAACTGTGCTGCCTTTGCCTCCTCCAGCTTCGCCGCCACTGCCGGCGGAACCGTCCGCGGCGCAGGGGCGCTGGCCATCTCAAATGGTGTCGGCCAGCGGCACGCCTGTTTGCTCAATAGCTCCAGTTCCTGTATTTTTTTCACCAGCGGTGCACCCGAAGTTTCAGGGTCCAGACCCCTTGCACTCGCAACTAAATTGATCGATACCTCCAGCGCGCTCTCAAAAAGGTCGTCACCTTTGGAGAGCACGCGCTGCTTATCTACCAAAAAATCTAACACCGATATCGAACTAAGCAGGCCCAGAGGCCGTTCCCCAGCAGCATAACTTTGCAGTACATTCGCGTGCATTGGCACGATGCTATCCGGAGAGCGCTTCCTTGCCAGATCCCGCATATGTTGATAGTTATCCTGGGCATCGTGCCCGTTCTCCCAGTCAGCTGTCCATTTAATCACCCCAGTTTCCACCATGTTGGGGGCATAAGCGGGCGCCGCAACGCCAAAAAGGCGGTCCGCCAACAGAACGCTATGCGTCAGGCTTTTTTCAGCATCCAGCGCCAGCGAATGCTTGCCTTGAGATGGCTCATTCACGCAACCCGTGAGTATAAGATCACAACTCATCCGGAACTGGGTGTCGAACTGCTTGGGCGTCATGCCAAGCATGGCGATAATCTCGTTGAGCTTCTGGAAATATGCCTGCTGGGGGGCCGACAGCGCTTTGGTGTTTACCGTGAATGCCGTGTCGGTTGCCTGATATTGCGGTTCCGGTGCGGCACCTGTCAGAATGCGTGCTCCCTCCGCGGCGACATGCGCCGCCTGCGCGTGCTCCATCATAAAGTTGATGGGCAATAACCGACGAAACTCCGCCGGTTCGCGCCGGGCCATGCTGAGTACATAGGCGTCAGATGCTTGTTCATTCTGCGTCCATGTTTTGGGCAGCTTTGAGAAGAATACTGAATCCATCTCCTCATTCGCTAAGTCGCGAAGCGCCTGCGTAGAATCCATCCGCTGGATGGAAATACGGAGCGCTGCATCGCATAACTCCTGCATCGCATTCGGGCGGTTGAGGAATTCCGGCGTAAACACCACCACACCCTGATCGTAGGTCATCGACAGGTTTTTTCCGGACTCACGCAAGGGATCGACCATGAAGCGGATACCGTAACGGGCAATCACCGCCCTGGATGCAGGATCAAGATTCGCATAGCGCGCCTGGAATTTTTGATCTGTCTCTTTCACTATCGCTGCGAGGCTGACAGGGCTTAGCTTAGCCGCCTGCGCCCGCGTGCTGATATCGGCAGCCACGGTAGCGCTTTGTGCGCTGATCGCTTGCGTCCACTGTTGCGCGTGCTCCCGGATATCCGCGTAGTAGCGCTCCATATCAAGCCGCAGATTGTTATGTGCGTTGATATATTGTCGCCCCTGGGCTTTTATCACCCCCGCCGCTTCATCAAGACTTGCCAGAAACTGCTCTTTGCTGACCCCTTCGCGCGCGCCGACTGCCATGATGGCCTTATCCAGGCTTGCAGGTCCTTCCGCCGCGCCTTCCTTATCGCGGAGCTCTTGCAGCGCTTCGGAATGCGTTACCAGCTTGAAGACTCCCATCATATGCGCACGGTGGATACAGGCCGGCGTCAGGTAGAGCGTATCCATCGCATCGGGTTTGACGGGCTTTTGCAGTACACTCGCCGACATCGGCGCCAGCTCTCCTGCGGCCGCCTGCGGAATAAAATACTGAACAGAGTGATGGCTGTAATCCTCCAGCGGTACGTTTTTTGCATTCCACGGATCGGGAACATATGTTTTTTCCGGTTTAGCATTCCGGTTATGTGTCTCCTCATCCCATTTCGCGGCTGCCGGAGCAGCCAACTCCTTGAATTGGCTGGTCATAGCATCCAGGATATCGGTCATCGCTGCGGAGGGCTCGGCAGAAAGGACCAGTTCACGCGGCAGCTTCAATTTATCGATGGCCTTGACCACCGCCTCCGTAAGCCGCACCAGTGGCTGGCCTGCTGCATTCTGGGCGCTTATGACGCTCGATGGCTCTAACCAGCCCAGTGTCTCGAGGTTTTTAAGATAAAGGGGGTGGCCATCGGCAAAATGCTGCATCATATTTGTCGACGCTGGGGAGGGAAGAGCCGAGCGAGCCTGCCCATGCACTATCTCATTGAAGGCATCATAAATTTTCCGCTCATTCGGCGCCAGTTTCTCAGGATCCATATCCTGAAAACGACCGATTTCTGCCACAAGGCTGTTTGCCATACCCTGTACGCGGGTTGCCCGCGTATTTTCAAGCTCGTCGAGAATAGTATTGCACTCCTCAATCGTGCTTGGAGCCGTATGGGGAATGACCCGCGTCTCTTTTGTGAGATGGTCTTCGTACTGATACAAATTGTACGTTGCTTGATATTTTCTCGCGCGCTTCTCGGTGCGCAGCAGGTTTGCCTGAAGCGAATCTTTCAACTCATGCACAAACACCGCGCCGGGCGCAGCAGCCATATTCAGACAGGCCGTCATGAGGCAAAGGCGATACTGTAGATCCACATCCGCGGTTGAGATGCCAAAAATCTCAAGCTGCTTGTTGATTCCCTCGAAAATGCGCCGCTGTGCCGGTGGGCATGTATCCGCAATACGGAAAGCGCGCTCACTGCGTGCCGCTGCAGGCGCATCAACGCTTTTGGCGCTTGGGGGCTGCTTGGCGGCTTCACGCACAGGTGGCGCGGGTGTGGGGGTCACATGCTCGGCGGGCGCTGCGTCGAACAGCGCGGGTTGCGAATCCATGAAATCCGGCATCCCGACGAGCGTCGCCGCGTTAAATAATTCCGTAATGGTGCCCGTGAGCGGAACAGGCTCGCCCACGTAGCCCGCCGGTGGGCGCAACGACGCGGCCCCATGCGTGAATTGCCTTACCCATCCTTGCGCAGCAGCCGAGGATAGCTTGGACTGATAGCTGGCGAGTTGCTTCCCCATCGCCTTGATGTGGGAGGAAAACGCCCCCTCATCGCGCGCAATATTGAAGCTGCTGGTGAATTCCGGATAGTTTTTCGCCTTCACCACAAGGTGGTTATCCGTAAGCGTCGCCTCAAACGGCGTTCCCTCAAGGATCGGGGCCACCCAGTTGGGGAGATCATCCGCCGCTTTGTAGCTTCCCGTTATTGCAATCGCCTCCTGACACGCCTTGGCGATATCCCATAACTGATTACCATTAATGGGATCCAGATCCACGGGGATATGCACTGAAGAGGGCACCCCATTGCGGACCAAGGAAATGCGTGTCTTGCTGCCGCCCACGTCTGTATAGGTGAACCCTGCCATCTTCAGCCATTCCATAACGGTGGCGCGCGGCACGGAACCGACATTCTTGTCTACAACGTCTGCAAGCGTTACTTTTTTCATTCGACTCACTTCGGGAATGGATAACTTGATCCTGCAGTGTAACGCCTAATTGTTACCGTTTTATGAAGACCGGCCCATGGCACGTTGTTATTTCACTAAAAACTTAACAAGCTCCAGCCATTGTGCCGCGCGCGACACAAGGCACTGTTATTAATTGTTATTTTAATATTCCCACATACGGTTTTTCTGCCCCAACCAGCTTGCCTCCAAAGGTCACTCCTTAAGATTCAGGCCCATTAGATGGGCCACACATCAGCGAATTCTTTATTGACGACCCTGCATCCCGCCGCTAGCTTCGCTGCAAAGCAACAATATAGACTCTGAGTCACTTGGGGTGGGCATGGCAAACGAAACGAAACATACCGTAGCCCATGTGCTGGGCGAAATCACCTGGCTGTTGACCCAGACCCCCGCCTTCAAGGATATGCCCCTGTCATCCCTCGAAGCCACGGTGATGCCAGCCATCCTGCTCCAGCAGTTTCGGATTTTTTATGAAAAAGCACAGCCCGTAGCCTTTGCCACATGGGCAACCGTGTCGGATGCGGTGGATCAGTCGCTGACGGGAAAAGCCGCCAACGGTGAAACCGCAACCCTGGCACTCGCCGAGTGGAAATCCGGCCCCAACCGCTGGCTGATGGAACTGGTCAGCCCCTTCGCCACCGAACAAAACAAGCTGAAAGATATCCTTCTCACCCAAATCAGCCAAACCATTTTTGGCGGCCAACCCTTCAAAGCCTGCCTGCTCGACCCCACCACCAAAACAAAAAACCTCGCCCATATGAATATTGGGGAGATGGGGCATGGTTAGAAAAAACGTTGTGACCAATTTTCTTGATCGCATCAAGCACAACCACGCGTTTTCTTTAAAACAGGAGAATTGCCATGGCTGATCCTATTTTGGGCCCCACGCTTAAGGGTACATGGTATGGCTACTGGACTGGTGGCGGCTATTCTGCAGGTGGCGCTAGCCCACCTTTTCTTTCTTATACGAAGGCGGAGTTAGGGGTGACGCCCTATGGAGCTGTAGGCAGCCTTGATTGGATAGCAAAACCCCACGACGTTGCGTGGTCTAATGCTCAAGATAATCTGGTGAGCAATATTATACAGGGTGTTCCGCTTACAGATGCACTTTCTAGCTTTTTTTCTGCTGTCCAAACTGCCGATGCTATATTTGCGCGCGATGCCGCTGCAGCAACGACTACCAATACCTATAGTGCCGGCGTTCAAGTTGCTGGCGTTGAAACAATGAGTTTTCTGGCGAAGGTCGACTCAGCAAACTATGAACGTCTCAACGATCCCAACGATAGCTACCGCAACGACATGCAAACGCTGTTTAACGATTCCGGGGGACAAGATGCAATTATCAGCATCCAAGCCACTATTACAGAATACCAAGACTATGCTAATAACACGCCAGCCAACCAGCTTGACCAAAACAAACTAGACCAACTGCATAACAAAGCTGTTGCAGCTATTGAGGGCAATGCTTTTCTTCAGCATCTTGCAAGCTCAGGGGCTCTTGCGGGCGATGCGATGGAACGCGATCCATCGCTGGTTGGAGACCTACTGCTGCATGGTGCCACCATGGCTGTTTTCATACCCGGCTTAGGCCTAGGGGCGGTTATAGACAGCATTGATGCTCAACAGCTCGGTAGTATCTTCGGCTCACAACTTGGGCAGTTGGTAGCAGGTGATAATGTATTTGCCAGAATAGGTGTGGCAACTGTTGGCTCGCTCATTGGTGGTGACTTATTTAAATTCGCTGCCGATATCGGTCATTCGTTGCTGAGCGCTGATGGATTATCCGGCATCACACATATCGAAGAAGTCATTGCCAAGGATTTCAGCAATATCTCCGGCAAAGGCATCACTGCGGAGCTTGGCACTCAGACGGCGACGGTGCTCAGCTCGCTGTTAGTGGCCGAGCTGGGCGAGGCGCTGGGGCTGGAAGGGTTCGTGGGGCAGGCATTTACTGCAGGGGGCAGCACTATTACTGGTCAGATGCTTACCAACATTGGGAAGTTTGCAGCTCAGGGCCACGACATAACGACTGCCGCAACCCTTAGCCAGGCATTCGAAGCTATCAACATTGTCTCCAGCCTC
Organism: Pseudomonadota bacterium; assembly: GCA_040384265.1. Lineage (GTDB taxonomy): Bacteria > Pseudomonadota > Alphaproteobacteria > Rickettsiales > UBA3002 > QFOX01. The sequence continues at coordinate 464,596 of JAZKJM010000005.1, forward strand.
GCGAGCGCTGGGGGCAGCCTTATCGGGTCCTATCTTGGCAGCCAGTTAGTGAGCCCGGACAGTATTGGTGAGACGTTATTTACTTCGGTTGGTGGTGCTTATGCCGGCATTGCGGGTGGTGCCATTGGTTCGGCTATTGCGGCAGGCGGTGCTATTAGTGGCATTGCAGGTGTTATCACCAGCCAAATTGCGGGAACCGTTGTTGGTCAGCTCATCGGCACCACCTTAGGGGCAATTATTCTCCCCGGTGTGGGCGCATTGCTGGGTGTTGTCATTGGGCAAGTGATTGGTTCCGCAGTGTTTGATCTTTTAGATGTGTTAACGTGGGGGAACTTCTCCCGTGTTTTCGATATCCTCTTTGACGAGGAAACACCTAATTATCAGGATGCGATCGGTCTGGATCATGCCAACAATCAGTTCAGTATTAGCAGCTACCATGATGATGTAGACTCGACCGAAGGCATGCGAAATGCCGTTGATTCGGTTACCAATGCTTATCTTGAAACCGTCAACGGCATCATTGCTGATATCGGCGGGCGCATTGCGATCTCGTATTCCGGCGGACCGCTGGATGCGACCTCGGCAACGCAAGAGTCATTCACCTCGGCCCGGTTCGCCATGCATAAGGATGTACTTTATGTGCGCCTTGGTGGGCCGTTGGGGTATGAGAATGACTACACCCTTGAAGCTGCGGGCGGTGATGTCATGAAGCTCGTGCGGGCGGCGGTGGATTACCAGCTGCGCCACTTGGTGATTTCCGGTGGCGACATGGTAAAAAACATGGCGCTGCTGAACTGGCAACAGCAAGTGGCAGGCGCGCCGATTGACGGCGATTCGCTTAGCATCCTGCTGTCGAATTTGCAGATTGCCAGTGACTATGTGAATTATCTTGAAAACACCGATGCGATTAACACCCTGATCGCCGCCCAGCCGGATAGCGCATTCGCCGTCGGCTGGATTGCAACCCTGCTGCAGGCCGTGGCACTCGATATGAACAAGGACATGCGCGTGGGCTATGGGGCCGGGTATGATTCGGCGCCGACAGTGAATGCCGATACGATCTCCACTGCGGATGGAAATGACGTGATTTTCAGCGCGGCGGGGGACGATGTGATCCGTACCTTCGGTGGGAAAGACACGGTGACGGGGGATGAAGGCAATGACCGCATCGACCTTGGCAGCGGCAACGATGATGGCTGGGGCGGCAACGGCAGCGATACGATCCTCGGCGGCACGGGCAATGACCTCATCACCGGCGGCGCGGGCGCCGATTCGCTGGATGGCGGCGCTGGCATCGACACGGTGAGCTATTTCGCCTCGACGTCCGGGGTTATCATTAACCTGAACGGCGCGCCGGGCGTTGGTGGCGATGCGCAGGGCGATATCCTTGCCAATTTCGAGATTGTGCTGGGCACCACTTCCAACGACAGCATCACCGGCAGCGGGATGGATGAAAAACTCTATGGCTATGCGGGCAATGATGTCATCGACGGTGGCGCGGGGGATGACCTTGTGGTGGGCGATGACCTGCTTGTCGGCGGCAACGATCTGCTCTCGGGCGGCGACGGTAACGACACGGTTCAGGGCGAAGGCGGTGACGATACCATCTATGGCGGCAACGGGAATGACCTGATTTCCGGCGGTACGGGGCATGATTCCATCAGCGCTGGCGCGGGCAACGATACCGTCTATGGGAGCAGCGATGGCAGCAGCGTCATGGGTGATGCGGGCGATGACTTCCTGCTTGGCGGCGTGAGCGATGACCTGTTGGTGGGCGGCGATGGCGCCGACCAGTTGTTCGGGGCGCAAGGCAACGACACGCTCGATGGCGGCGATGGCAACGATGCCCTCGGCGGCGAAGCGGGCAACGATGTGATCCGCGCCGGTGAAGGGATCGATACTGTCTATAGCGGTGACGGCAATGACTTTATCGAAGCCGGCCACGGCACGGATTTTATCAAGGCGGGCGACGGCAACGATACGATTTACGGTGGTGACGATACCGATCCACTACACCTCGTCAACACGCAGGCGGGCGATGATACGATTTACGGCGAAGCCGGGAATGACCGGATTTACGGCAATAGCGGCAACGATAGCATTAACGCAGGGGCAGGTAACGACACGGTCGATGGTGGCGACGGACAGGATGTCATCTTCGCGTATGAGGGCAATGATTCGGTGGATGGCGGCGCGGGTAACGACCAGCTGTTCGGCATTTCCGGGGATGACACCCTGAAGGGCAGCGCGGGCAATGATGCGCTTTACGGCGACGCGGGCAAAGACAAACTCTATGGCGGCACGGGGGATGACAGCGTCTCTGGCGGGACAGACAATGACACGCTGGATGGCAGCACTGGCAACGACACCATCGCCGGTGGCGCGGGCGATGATGTGCTCACCGGTGGCGATGGCAACGATGCGCTTTACGGCGATAGCGTGCCCAACCTGAATGCGCTGCCGGCAACGGATGCGCAGGTGCTGGCGATGATTCCCAATCTTTCCGACTACCAGAACTGGGGCCTGCTTTACCAGGGCCCAACCTACACGGTGGAGCACCTGATTGCCTCGTCGCATGACATGCTGATCATCACGCCTTCCCAAACCTCGCACACGGAATTGCCGTCGAGCGAAACGCTGTGGACGGCCAGCGAGATTGCCCAGGTCAAGGACTCCGGCAAGGTGGCGATCGGCTATGTCGATATTGCCAAAATCAACTCCTTCACGCAGATGTGGCAGGCCGCATGGAGCAGCAACGGGCTGGCCAACGGCACGCTTACCGCCGCCGCACCAGCATGGATTCAGGAATTCCAGACCGCGGGCACGCGCTACGCCGATTTTGCGAATGCGGACTGGCAGAATGTGGTTAAAGCACGCATCGGCACCATGATCGACCAGGGGTTCGATGGCACGCTGCTGGATGACCCGCTGGATTACTACTCCCGGGTGGCACAGACGGATCCGAACTTCGTTCCGCTGGTCAATGAGAATGCCCGCATCATGCGCGACTTTATCCTCGATATCCGCGAGTATGCGGATGCCAAAATCGCCGCGCGCGATGGCAGTGTTACCGATGCCAACCGCTTCAAGCTGATTGTGAATGGCGCCCCGTATATCTTGAATGACGCGCTTAATGGCGCGGATAACGCGACCGTGCTCGCCGATGCAACATCGCAGCAGTATTTGCAGGCGATTGATGCGATTCTTGCAGAGAATTATTTTACCAAGGCCGACCCGGCATTCCGCTACCTGTTTATCGATCATACGGCACAAGTGTTTGGGGCCAGCGGCGTGGTGATGCTCTCGCTGGATACCGAGCAGGTGACGCAGGAGCAGCAGATCCAGCTCTATACGGATGCGGTGAACCATGGGTTCCTGCCGTATGCCACCAGCGCCCAATCCTATGAAGAGCTGAACCGGCCGTTCCTTGAAGTACTGCATGACACAGTGGCATCGAGCTATAACGACACGCTCAGCGGCGGCAACGGTGACGACACGCTTGATGGCGGGATCGGCGACGACCTGCTGACCGGCGGCGCGGGTGCCGATAGCATCAACGGCGGCGATGGCAACGACACGGTGTCCTACGCAGCATCCACCGCGGCAGTGACGGTGAACCTTGTCACTAATGCGGTTTCAGGCGGCGACGCAACGGGCGACACCGTCGCCAGCATCGAGCATGTCATTGGCTCCGGCTTCAACGACAGGCTGACTGGCAACGCACTGGCCAACCGGCTGGATGGCGGCGCCGGCAACGACACCCTGATCGGTGGCGCAGGTGACGATAGCTATGTGGTCGATAGCGTTGGCGATGTGATTGTCGAAAGCGCGAATGCGGGTATCGATACCGTGTTCAGCAGCATCACCTACGCGCTGGCAAGCACCCTTGAGAACCTTGCGCTCACCGGCAGCGCGGCAATCAACGGCACCGGCAATACGGCCAATAATGCCATCATCGGCAATAGCGGGCGCAACTTGCTGAGCGGCAATGCGGGCGACGATACGCTCGATGGCGGCGCAGGCATCGACACGCTGGTCGGCGGTACGGGCAACGACGTGTATGGCGTCGATGTATCGACCGATATCATTACTGAAAACGCCAATGAAGGCACCGATTCCGTCTTCAGCTCTGCCAGCTATGTGCTGGCGGCGAACCTCGAAAACCTGACCCTCACCGGCGCTGCAGCAGCCAATGCAACGGGTAATGCGTTGCATAACACCCTCACCGGCAACAGCGGCAACAACGTGCTGAATGGCGGCCTTGGCAATGACACGTTGAGCGGCGGCCTTGGCAATGACACCTATATGATCGATAGCGGCGATACCCTGATCGAAAATGCCAATGCGGGCACCGACACGGTGCGCAGCGGCATCACCTACACCCTCGGTGCGAATCTTGAAAACCTTGTCCTCACCGGCCTGAGCACCATCAACGGCACCGGCAACACGCTGGATAACGTACTCACCGGCAACTTCGCCGCCAACCTGTTGACGGGCAACGCGGGCAATGACACGCTCGATGGCAGTTTAGGCAGCGACACCATGATCGGCGGTTCAGGCAACGACAGCTATGTGGTCGACGCGATCGGCGACGTCGTGACCGAAAGCAGCAGCAAAGGAACCGACACGGTGCTCAGCAGCATCACCTATACCCTTGGTGCGAACGTTGAGAACCTGACCCTCACCGGCATCAGCACGATCAACGGGACTGGCAACACGCTCCATAACACCCTCACCGGCAACTTGGGCGCCAACCTGCTGGTGGGCGATGCGGGCAATGACACGCTCGATGGCGGCGCGGGCAACGACACGCTGCGCGGCGGCGTGGGGAACGACAACTATATCGTCGATGCCGCGGGTGATGTGGTTATAGAAAATGCGAATGAAGGCACCGATACCGTGCAAAGCAGCGTCACCTATACGCTTGGCGCGAATGTTGAGAACCTCATTCTCGTTGGCTCTGCTGCCATTCGCGGCACCGGCAATGCGCTTGATAACACCCTCACCGGCAACGCGGCGGGCAACCTGCTGACAGGCAACGATGGCAATGACACGCTCGATGGCGGTGCGGGCAACGATACCCTGCGCGGTGGCACCGGCGATGACAGTTACAGCGTCGATGCCGCGGGCGATGTCGTCACGGAAAATGCGAACGGAGGCACTGACACGGTGCGCAGCAGCGTCACCTATACGCTTGGCGTGGATCTTGAAAACCTCACCCTCACCGGCCTTTCAGCCATCAATGGTACGGGCAATAGCGGGCATAACAGCCTGATCGGCAACGCCGCCAACAACATGCTCGATGGCGGCACCGGTAACGACACCATGAGCGGCGCTGCGGGCGACGATACCTACATGGTCGATGCCGCAGGCGATATGGTGATTGAAAGCGCGGGCGCGGGCAATGATACTGTCATCAGCAGCGTGAGCTATACGCTGGGCAACAATGTTGAGAACCTCGTGCTGCTGACGCCACCACCACTGCCGCCGCACATTGTTGGTGGCTTACTGATCATTCCTACACCCGTCATCCTGACGGCAACGGGTAATGCGCTCAACAACATGCTGACGGGTAATGCGAACGACAACGTGCTGGGTGGCGGTGCAGGCAACGACACGCTCACCGGCGGCGCGGGCATCGATACGCTCGTGGGCGGCACCGGCAACGACAGCTATATCGTCGATACCACATCCGATGTCATTACTGAAAATACGAGCGAAGGCAGCGACACGGTACTCAGCAACGTCACCTATGCGCTCGGTGCGAACCTTGAAAACCTGACCCTCACCGGCAGTGCAGCCATCAATGCCACCGGCAATACGCTCAAAAACCTGCTCACCGGCAACAGCGCAAACAATACGCTCGATGGCGGTGCGGGTGCCGATACGATGGTCGGTGGTGCGGGCGATGACCGCTATATGGTCGATAACGCAAGCGATACCATTGTCGAGAACGCCAATGAGGGCACCGATAGCGTGTTCAGCTCCGCCAGCTATATGCTGGCCGCGAACAGCGAAAACCTGACCCTCACCGGCAGTGCGGCGCTCAACGCCAGCGGTAATGCGGGCAACAACATCCTCACCGGCAATGCCGCGAATAACACCCTCAATGGCGGCGCGGGCAACGACACCATGATCGGCGGTGCGGGCGATGATAGCTATGTGGTCGATGCCACTGGCGATGTAGTGACGGAAGTCGCCAATGAGGGCACCGACACCGTGACCAGCAGCATCACCTACACCCTTGGCGCGAACCTTGAGAAGCTGACCCTGAGCGGCACTGCGGCGCTTAGCGGCACCGGCAATGCGGGCAACAACCTGCTGACCGGCAACCGCGGCAGCAACCTGCTTGATGGCGGCACGGGCGATGACACCATGGTCGGCAGCCTCGGCGATGACACCTACACGGTCGATAGCAACGGCGATGTCGTGACCGAGCTTGCAAGCCAGGGTACGGATACGGTGCGCAGCAGTGTCGCCTATACGCTCAGCGCCAATGTTGAAAACCTCATCCTGACTGGCACCACTGCAATCAACGGCGCAGGGAACAGTCTCAACAACGTGCTCACCGGCAATGAAGCAGCTAACGTGCTGAGCGCCGATGCGGGTAATGATACGCTCGATGGCGGCGCGGGCAACGACACCCTGCGCGGTGGCGCGGGCAACGATACCTACATGATCGATGCGGTGGGCGATGTGATCGTTGAAACCACGAACGAGGGCACGGATACCGTGGTCAGCAGCGTCACCTACACGCTCAGCGCCAATCTTGAGAACCTCACCCTTGCAGGCACCGCGGCGCTTAACGGCACCGGCAACAGCGGCAACAACCTGCTCACCGGCAATAGCGCCAGCAACGTCCTCAGTGGCGGTGCGGGTAACGATACGCTCAAGGGCGCTGCGGGCGACGACACCCTCGTCGGCGGCGCCGGTGCGGATGCGATGGATGGCGGCGACGGGATCGATACGGCTTCTTATGCCGCATCCACCGCCCTCGTCCGCATCAACCTGACCACCGGCATCCATAGCGGCGGCGATGCCGAAGCGGATACGATCACCAACATCGAGAACCTTATCGGTTCCGCCTATGCTGACAGCATCACGGGCAACGCGGCGGCCAACAGCATCCTCGGCGGTGCTGGCAATGACACGCTCAGCGGGCAGGACGGCAACGACACGCTCGATGGCGGCGCGGGCAACGATAGCCTCAGCGGCGGCAATGGCGACGACCTGCTGATCGGCAGCGCCGGTGCGGATACGCTGGATGGCGGCGCGGGCAACGATACGGCTTCCTATGCCGCATCGGCTGCCGCGGTCACTATCAACCTGCTGGCCAACACCAACAGCGGTGGCGATGCCGCTTCCGACACGCTGCGTAATATCGAACACCTGATCGGTTCGGGCCTGAACGACCAGCTTTCTGGCAACACGCTCGCCAACCTGCTGCAAGGCGGTGCTGGCAACGACCTGATCGGCGGCGGCGCGGGCAACGATACGCTCGATGGCGGCGCAGGCAACGACACCATGAACGGCGGCACCGGCAACGATAGCTATCATGTCGATGCAATCGGCGATGTGGTGAACGAGAATGCCAGCGAGGGCGCGGACACCGTGCTCAGCAGCATCAGCTACACCCTTGGCGCAAACCTTGAGAACCTCACCCTCACCGGCACGGCCGCCATGAACGCCACCGGCAACAGCCTGAAGAACGTGCTCACCGGCAATGCGGGCAACAACACGCTCGATGGCGGCGATGGCAACGACACCATGCGCGGCGGCGCAGGCAACGATCGCTATATCGTCACCGCCAGTGGCGATGTGGTAAGCGAAAATGCCAATGAAGGCACCGATACCGTGCTCAGCAGCATCGCCTACACCCTTGGTGCGAACCTCGAAAACCTGACCCTCACCGGCACCGCTGCCATTAACGGCACCGGCAATGCGCTCCATAACCTGCTGACGGGCAACAGCGCCGCCAACCGCCTCGTCAGTGGCGATGGCGACGACACGCTGGATGGTGGCACCGGCAACGACACCCTCATCGGCGGCAATGGCAATGACAGCTATACCATCGATGCCATCGGCGATGTGGTGAGCGAGAGCGCCAATGCAGGCACGGATACGGTGCGCAGCAGCGTGACCTACACGCTCAGCGCCAATCTTGAAAACCTGACCCTCACCGGCAATGCGGCCATCAACGGCACCGGCAACGCGCAGGGCAACCTGCTGGTCGGCAATGCGGCCAGCAACACGCTCGATGGTGGCGCCGGCAACGACAGCATGCGCGGCGGTGCGGGCGACGATATTTATATGGTGGATACGGCAGGCGATGGGGTGAGCGAAAATGCCAATGAAGGCACCGATACCATTATCAGTTCCGTGACCTATAGCCTCAGCGAAAACATCGAGAAACTGACGCTGGCCGGAACGGCAGCGATCAACGCCACCGGCAATGCGCTCAACAACACCCTGACGGGTAATACGGCCAATAACGTGCTCGATGGCGGCACCGGCAGCGACACGATGAGCGGCGGTGCGGGTAACGATAGCTATGTGGTCGATACCATCGGCGATATTGTTATCGAAGATAGCAAAAAAGGCACCGATACGATGCTCAGCAGCATCGCCTACACCCTTGGTGCCAACCTTGAAAACCTGACCCTTACCGGGCCGGATGCTATCAACGGCACCGGCAACAGCCTGAATAACGTGCTGATCGGCAATGCCGCATCCAACACGCTCACCGGCGGTGCGGGCAACGACACCCTCAATGGTGGGTATGGCGATGACAGCCTGATCGGCGGCATCGGCAATGACAGCTATATCATCGGCCTGACCGATACCATTATTGAAAATGCCAACGAGGGCACGGATACGGTGTTCACCATCTATGCCCATACCCTTGGCGCGAACCTTGAGAACCTGACCCTCACCGGCATCATGGATGTCACCGGCACCGGCAACGCCCTCAACAACGTCATCACCGGCAATGGCAGCAACAACATCCTCGATGGCGGCGCTGGGAACGATACGCTGATCGGCGGCGCGGGCGACGACACCTATTATGTCGATGCGACAAGCGACGTGGTCACAGAAAATGCCACTAGTGGCTTCGATGCGGTGATAAGCAGCGCAAGCTATGTGCTCGGCACCAATGTCGAGGCACTGACGTTAGTCGGCAATGCGCCCATCAACGGCACGGGCAATAGTGGGCATAACCTCCTTACCGGTAACGCCGCCGATAACATCCTGAAGGGCGGTTCAGGCAACGATACGCTCGATGGTGGCCTCGGCAACGATGGCCTTTATGGCGGCAATGGCAACGACCTGCTGATTGGCGGGCTTGGGCAGGATCTGTTCATCGGCGGTGCGGGCAATGATATTTTCCGTATCACCGCCTTACTGGATTCCGTGACGGGCAGAGCCGACACGATTGATGATTTCATCCAGGGGCAGGATAAAATCGATATCAGCGCGCTGGGTTATACGGCGCTGGATAACAGCGCTACCCCCGCCACCGGGCATCTGGGCACTTATACCAGCGGCGGCTTCACCCACCTGACGGATGGCCATGATTTCGACCTGCTGATCAAGGGCGCCTTAACGCTGACCAACGCCGATATCATCCATGCGTAACCACGGGCGTGATGGGGTAACGGGTTGACGAGCGCCGCCGAAACACCGCTCGATGGTCTCTCGCGGCAGCTCAGGCCGGTGCTCTGGCATCTCGTTGTGCTGGGCTTTTTTATCAACCTGCTGGTACTGCCCGTCTCGCTTTATTCCCTGCAGGTCTTCGACCATGTGCTGGCCACCGGCAGCTATGCCACGCTGTTCTGGCTGACGGCGATCATGATTATCCTGTTTGCAACGGCAGGCCTGTTGCAGATGCTGCGCGGCATCCTGCTGCAGCGCGTGGGGGACTGGCTGCATGGCGAAATCACCACCAGCGTGCTGCCCATCACCCTGATGCTGGCCACGCAGACCGGCGGCAAAGGCGCGCAGGGCATGCGCGATGCCTCGGCGCTACGGCAATTCATCGCGGGTACGGCGCTCACCACCTTGCTCGATGCGCCGTGGGCGGTGCTGTATATCGCCCTGCTCTTCTACATTCACACCTGGATGGGGCTGCTGGTCGTCGCCGGGTCGCTGCTGCTGCTAGCGCTGGCATGGCTGAACGAGGTGCTGATGCGGGTAGCCATTAAAAAAGCCGGGAGCTTACAGCTACAGCACATGCAGGAGGTGGAATACGCCACGCGCAACGCCGATGTCATCGCCGCGATGGGCATGCAACGCACCCTGACCGGGCGGTGGGAACAGGCGCAGGCGGCGATCAACCAATGGCAGGGACAGGCAACCGGGCGCGGGCACCTGGTGCAGGGCATCACGAAGTTTGTGCGGCTGACGCTGCAGATACTCGTCACCGCCGTATCCGCCTATCTGGCGATTAACGGCGCGGTGACGACGGGGGCGATTATCGCCGCCTCTATTCTGGCAAGCCGGGCCTTTGCACCGTTCGAAGCGGCGATTGCCAGCTGGAAATCCTGCACCGAAGCACAGAATGCGCTGCAGCGCCTGCGGCAGTTGCTCGGCGTCAACCAGCGCACAGAAACCCTGTCGCTGCCCGCCCCGCGTGGCTTCCTCAGCGTGGAAAATATGACCTATGCCACCGCCGGCCAGCCTATCCTGCGCGGCATCCGCTTTGCGGTGAACCCCGGCGAAATCGTTGGCGTCGTTGGCCCGAGCGGATCGGGAAAAAGCACGCTGGTGCGCGTTGTCACGGGCATTGTGCCGCCTTCCGCCGGGGTTGTTCGGCTGGATGGGGCCGATGTCTTCACCTGGCCGCGCCACGAGTTCGGGCGCTTCACCGGCTATATGCCGCAGGATGTCGAGCTTTTCAGCGGCAGTGTGCGCGATAATATCTGCCGCCTGATGGGCGATGCGAGCGATGAAGACGTGGTCTATGCCGCGCAAATGGCCAATGCACACGAGATGATCCTGCGGCTGCGCGATGGGTATGACACCAATGTCGGCATTAACGGCGCCATGCTTTCGGCGGGCCAGCGGCAGCGCATTGCGCTGGCCCGCGCCTTCTTCGGCACCCCGCAATTGCTGGTGCTCGATGAGCCGGATGCCAGCCTCGATGACGCAGGCAAACAGGCGCTGGTGCAGGCATTGCAGCATGGCAAGCAAGTGGGCATGACGACGCTGGTGATTACGCACCATAAATCGATCCTCGCCCATGTTGATAAGCTGCTGGTGCTGAACCATGGCACGGTCGAGGCATTCGGGCCCACGGCCGAGGTGCTGGCAAGCCTGCAATCGCGCCAACTTTCACCCACGGGGCCAGTATGACGCACCCACGCACCCCGCACCGCAGGATACGCTATGGCTTACGGCGGCTGGAGCGCCACCCGCGCATGCGCGGCCTGCACCGGCTGTTCGATTATATCGTGCGGATCGCGGGCAACCGCCACTATCGCGGCGAGAACCCCGCCATTGGCGCCGCCTATTCCCCCCTGCGCTGGAGCCTGCTGGCGATGCTCGCCCTCACCTTCATCACCGTTGTGTTTGGCGCGATCATCCCCATCAAGAGCGCTGCCGTCACGAAGGGCACGATTGTCGTGTCCTCGCATAAAAAAACGGTACAGCATCTCGAAGGCGGCATTATCCGCACCATTCTGGTTGCCGATGGGGATACGGTCAAACATGGCCAGCCGCTCATCGAGCTGAACGATACGACGCCACAATCCAACCGTAACATCGCCCGCAAGGAGCTTGCCATGGCGCGGATTACGGAAGCACGGCTCACCGCGCTGAAGGCGGAGAGCAACACGATTGCCATCAACGACGCGCTGGCAAAACAAGCGGCCGAGCATCCGGATATCGGCCAGGCGCTTATTTCGCAGAAGGACACTTTCACCACCCAGCGCGACGCCCAGCGCAGCAAACTGGCAACCTTGCAACAGCGCATTGAAGAGGCCTATGAAGAAATCAAGGGCGACAAGGCGCAAGTCACCAGCGCCAACCGCCAGCTGGAGCTGATTGCCGAGGAAATTGCCCCCATGAAACGGCTGGTCGGCAAGGGCTACGCCTCGCGGCCGCAACTGCTCGCGCTGCAACGCCACCAGCAGGAGCTGGAGGGCAACAAGGGCCAGCAGCTCGCCTCCATCGCCAAAATCCAGCAATCCATCACCGAAACACAACTGCAGATCGATACGGTGCGCAGCGAATATGCCAAGCAAATTTCCGATGAGATGAGCGAGCTTCAGGCCAAAATTGCGGATTACGAGGAACGGCTACGGGCGACATCCGACGTGATGAGCCGCACGGTGATTACCTCGCCGTATGATGGCATCGTCACCGGCATGAAGCACCATACGGTCGGCGCGGTGATTACGCCCGGCGAAGCGCTGATGGATATTGTGCCGCAAGATGAGCCGATGATTATCGAGGCGCATGTGTCGCCATCCGATATTGATGTGGTGACCGATGGACTGCCCTGCCGCATCTCCTTCTCCGCCTATAAAACCCGCAGCATGCCGCGCTTGACCGGCAAAATCTCCTATGTCGCGGCGGATATCAGCACCTCGGCAGAGCAAGGCCAGCCCGCCGCGTCGTTCTACAAAGCGAAAGTGGAGGTGGATAGCCACGAGCTGGCGCGCCTGACCACAGCGGTCAAACTCTACCCCGGCATGCCGGTGGATGTGTTTATCGAAACGGGCTCGCGGTCGTTCCTTGGCTACATGCTTGCACCTATCAGCAGCAGCATGGAGCGGGCGTTTAAGGAAGACTAATCAGCCCATGCGCGGGCAGTTGCCCATCCGTCACCGTGCCATCGGTTTTGCCCAGCGCCGTGTAGAGCGTGATCGTGTTTTCCAGCGCCGCCACCTCGGACTGCACGACGCTGGTATCCGCCTCCAGTAGATTCTGCTCCGCATCCAGCAAATCCAGTTGGGGCACGAGGCCATTGGTATATTGCGTTTTCGCGACCAGCACCGCTTCGGCTTGTTCTTTGGCAATTTGCACCAGTGTTTGCTTGCGGTCGCGCTCGTGCCGATAGGCCGAGAACGCCACCTCCACATCCGCCACCGCCGCCAGCACGGTCTGGCGGAAGCTGTAATAGGCCTGCTTCTGGCGGGCATCCGCACTATCGACCTGCGCCTGGATGCGCCCGAAATTGAGGACCGGGAATGCGGCATTCGCCGCCACACTCCACGGATTCAGCGTGCCGAACTGGTCGGAGCCCGAGCGGCCGAAAAACCCGTCAAGGCTCAGCTTGGGGAAGAACTCCGCAAACGCTGCGCCGCTGAGTGCGGTGGCCTGCGCCAGCCGCCGCTCCGCAATCGCCACATCCGGCCGCGCACGCATGGTTTCGAGCGGCGTGTCGGCAACCATCGCCGCCGGGATCGTTGGCAAGGGCGTCGGTGGCAATTGCGCGCGCAGGTGCGTCACCGTGTCATCCAGCAGCACTGCAAGGCGGTTGAGCACCGCATCCGTCTCCTGCCGGATTTGCGGCACGCGCGTTTGGGTGCGCTTCATCTGCGCCTGTGCGCGCAACACATCCAGCCGCGTCACCACCCGTTCCTTATATTGGGCGCGGGTGATGGTGAGCGTCTGCTCCTGCAGTTTGATGTTTTTTTCGGTCAGCAGCATCTGCTGTTGCAGGCCGCGCAGCCGCACATAATTGCGTGCCACCTCTTCCACCAGTTGCAACCGCGTTTGCGCCGCTTCGGCCATGGTTGCTTCGGTTGCAGCGGCGGCGGCTTCATCACGCCTCCGGTTACCGCCGAAAATATCGATGTCCCATGCGCCATTTACCCCGGCCTGCCAGGAATTGTCCGGCTGGTTTTCAAACGAGCCGCCAAGCGTGCCACGTTTGCCACTGCCCGTCGCGCTGACCTGCGGGAAGAACGCCGAATAGGCGGCGGCCTGCGCCGCCCGCGCCTCATCAATCCGCGCGGCAGCCACCTTCAGGTCGTTGTTGCGCGCGGTTGCGGTCGTGATCAGCTGCGTCAACATCGGGTCATTAAATTGCTCCCACCATGCGCCGCGAATCGTGGTGATGGCATCGCTGCTCGCATGTGGCACTTCCCACTGCGCTTCCACCGGCGGCACGGCGGGAATATAATCCTCCCCAACCGCGCAGGCGGAGAGCAACATCAACGAGGCACAGAACGAGGCACAGCCGGACTTCAGCCATGTGCGTCGCGCAGTGCCATCGATAGGTTGCATCAATCTCGCCTCAATGAAGGTAACCGCCATTATTTAGTGCCATTATGCCAATGGATGCACCTAAAATGATGCGTTGCGCCCGAAATAAGGAGGGAAATGGCCCTATTTCGGACGAATTCCCGTGCTATCGAGGCAAATCCGCTAGTCGAAGCACCGCAAATCGAGCGTGTGGGGGAATTCCGGATTCACCACCAGCGGCGGCACGGCGACGTTTCCGGGGGTGTGGCCCATCGGCTCGAAGCGCGAAAGGCGGCGGCCTTCGGCTTCGTTTTCGTTGACGGGAATCGTCTCGTAACTGCGCCCGCCCGGATGCATCACATGGTAGGTGCAGCCACCCAGCGAGCGGCCGTGATGGGCGTCGATCACATCGAATACCAGCGGCGTGTGCACCGGAATCTGTGGGTGCAGGCTGGAATAGGGCGCCCATGCTTTGTAGCGCACCGCGGCGACATAACAGCCATGCTCGGCGGTGGCTTTCAGTGGCAAGCGCTTGCCGTTGCAGGTGACGATATGGCGCAGATCGCTCAGCCCGCGCACCAGCACTTGCAGCCGCTCCACCGAGGAATCCACCGAGCGGCTGACGCTACCGGCGTTCATTTCCTCGCCCATCACCGGCCATGGCTCGAGCGCCATGCGCAGCTCCAGCGTTACCTCACCGATCTGCACCGAGCCATATTCCGGGAAGCGGAAGGCGAAGAACGGCGCGAACCATGCGGGCGAAAAATCATACCCGCCGGATTTCAGCTCGGCGAGCACCGCGTCGAAATCGGCCTGCACATGGTGCGGCATCATGAAGCGGTCATGCAGCTGTGTGCCCCAGCGAATCAGCGGTTTGTGATACGGCGTTTTCCAGAAATGGGCGATGCAGGCGCGGATCAGCAGGCCTTGCAGCAGGTTCATGCGCGGGTGCGGCGTCATCTCGAAGCCGCGCATTTCCAGCAGCCCCAGCCGCCCACGCTCGCTATCGGGGCTGTGCAGCTTATCGATGCAGAACTCCGCGCGGTGGGTGTTGCCGGTCAGGTCGACCAGCAAATTGCGTAGCAGCCGATCGACCAGCCACGGTTTTTTCTCGCTGGCGGATGGCATCTGGCGGAAGGCGATTTCGAGCTCATACAGCGTGTCGTGGCGCGCTTCGTCGATGCGCGGCGCCTGGCTGGTCGGGCCGATATACATCGCCGAAAACAGGTAGGATAGCGACGGGTGATGCTGCCAAAAGGTAATCAGGCTTTGCAGCAGATCCGGCCGCCGCAGGAATGGGCTATCGAGTGGGCTCGCCGCGCCCAGCACGATATGGTTGCCGCCGCCGGTGCCCACACGCCGCCCATCGAGCAAAAATTTCTCGGCGGAAAGCGCCGTCGCGCGCGCTTCCTCATAGACGGTGGTGGTGATGATTTTCAGCTCGTCCCAACTCCCGGCGGGCTGCACGTTCACTTCGATGACGCCGGGGTCCGGCGTGACGCTGAAGGCGCGCAGGCGAAGGTCTGCCGGGGGTGCATACCCTTCCAGCACCAGCGGTAGATCCAGCGCGGAGGCCACCGTTTCAATCGCCGCCACCAACTCCAGGAAATGCTCGATATAGCTTAGCGGCGGCAGGAACACATGCAGCACCCCGCCGCGCACCTGCGCGCATAATGCGCTGCGGATGAGGCCGTTTGGATCCTTCGCAAACGCCGTATTTTCGGATGGCGTTTTCTGATGCTTCTTCAGCAGCGCGGCATGGCTGGGCAAGGCTTTGCTTTGCGCCTGCGCGCTACGCTCGGGGTAATGTTCCTCCGGCGGCACCTGCGGCAGGCTGTTAAGCGGCAGGCGCAGGCCGAGCGGCGAATCACCCGCAATCAACACCAGTGCGCCCGCATCGAACTGCCAGCCGTTGCTGATCCAGCCCTTGCGCGTGTAGGAAAAATGCAGCGGAAGCACATAACCCGCGACCGCCTTATCCGCGTGCGCAGGAATCACGAACCGATCCGCAATCGCGAGGCGGCGTGCCAGTTCGGTGATGAATGTTTCCGCCGTTTTCAGATCATGGCCAAGGTCGATTTGCGGGTTGGCGAGCAGCGCGTCATGCGCCCATACCGGCTCGCCGTCGCGCCGCCAGAAGCAATGCATCGCCCAGCGTGGCAGCTCCTCACCGGGATACCATTTGCCTTGCGCATAATGTAGCAGCCCGCCCGTGGCGAACCGTTCGCGCAGGCGCAGATGCAGCGCGTTGCCGAGGGTTTTCTTATCCTCGCTCAGTGCGGTGAAATGCCATGCCTCACCGCTACGGTCGGTGTCGGAAACGAAGGTCGGCTCGCCGCCCATCGTCAGCCGCACATCCTGCCTGGTGAGGGCCTTATCGACCGCAGTGCCGAGCGCATCAATCGCCGCCCACTGCGCATCGCTGAAGGGCTTAGTGATGCGCGCCTGCTCGGCGATGCGGGTGATGCTCATCGTGTGGGTGAGGGTTGATTCGCACGCTTCCAGCGTACCGCTCACCGGTGCTGCGCTCGATGGATTGGGCGTGCAGCACAGCGGCACATGGCCCTCGCCCGCAAACAGGCCGGAAGTCGCATCCAGCCCCACCCAACCGGCGCCGGGCAAATACACTTCCGCCCAGGCATGCAGATCGGTGAAATCCACGGCCGTTCCCGCCGGGCCATCGAGGGGTTTCACATCCGGCGTCAGCTGGATGAGATAGCCCGAAGCAAACCGCGTCGCGAAGCCAAGGTGGCGCAGCAGCTGGCAGAGCAACCACGCCATATCGCGGCAGGAGCCGCTGCGCAGCGCCAGCGTTTCCTCGCAGCTTTGCACGCCCGGCTCCATACGCGTAACATAGGTGAGCGCGTGGTGAATGGCCTGATTCACCGTCACCAGAAAATCGATGATGCTGACGGGCGCGCGGTCAATCGTTGCCAGCAGCGCCAGCAGCTGCGCGCCGGTTTCCTTGATTTCGAGATAGGGCGCGAGTTCGGCTTCCAGCAACGGCTCATAGGCGAACGGAAAGCTGCGCGCATATTCCTCAAGGAAAAAATCAAACGGATTGAACACGCGGATTTCAACCAGCGCATCCACCTCCACGCGGAATTCTTTCACTTTTTCGGGGAAAATCACCTGCGCAAGGTAATTGCCGAACGGGTCCTGCTGCCAGTTGATGAAATGCTCTGCCGGCGTAATTTTTAACGAATAAGCCTGCACCGGCGAGCGCGTGTGCGGCGCCGGACGCAAGCGGATGGTCTGCATGCCAAGCGCAATGGGCCGATCATAGCGGTAATGCGTGACATGATTGAGCGCGGCGAGCATTCCCATACGGAATCCTTGATGATTTTGGCGAGTGTGCTTTGACAACGCACCGTAATTGATTATTGTTTGCATTGCACTGCATTTCAACTCTCAACGAGGCATCCGTGAGCGATATTACCAGCGATATCCTGGCCCTGAGCTTCGATAGCGTCAGCTCGCCGTCGATCACGGTCAAGCTGCCTGAGCAGCTGTATGGCAGCCATTCGCTCGGCTGGGGCGTGGCGTGGTATCCCAACGATAACCAGGCGGCGATTGTTAAAAAAGACCCCGCCGCACGCGGTGCCGATATCCAGATCGAAGCGCTGGCGGACTGGAACAACTACCGTTCCTCGGTGTTTTTCTGCAAAGCCAAAGGCGCCGCGAAGGGCTACACCCACCACGAAACCCAACCGTTTTCGCGCAGTTTCGCCGGGCATGACTGGCTGTTCATGCATAATGGCGATCTCGATAAAATCCGCCTCGCGGAGCTGCACACCGATAAATCCCGCGTGCTGGAGCCGGTCGGCCGCACGGATTCCGAACTCGCCTTCTGCATCCTGCTCGGCCGGATGATGGAAACGGATGCGCGCCAACTATCGGATGTGCCCTACAGCCTGCTGCTCAGCTGGTTCCAGCAGTTCGACCCGCTCGGCAGCGCGGATATGGTGATTTCCGATGGTACCACGATGGCGATTTTCTGCGGCACCAATTCGGTGCGCAAGCTGTATTACAGCCGCATCCAGCCGCCCGATCAGGCGCTGCATTTCAATTCCGAGACCATGAAACTCGACCTCGCCGACTCGCGCGACACCTACCGCACCGCGCTCATCGTCACCTCGTCGCCGTTCGATGCTGGCAGCTGGCTGGAGATGAAACCCGGGCAATTGCTCATCGTCCGTCAGGGGCTGGTGGTGTTCAACAGCATTCCCAATCTGGCGCAGCCCTTCCCGCAGCCGCAGCAATTTGCGGGCAGCAGTAATGCCGCCACGCCCGGCAATTTCGGTGCGATGCAGGCCGAGCAGGCGCAATTGCTCCACCATTCGGTGGTCAATATTCGCTCCATCACCCGCACCGAGCAAGGCACGCCGCTGGCCTACCGCACGTTCGATATCACCCATGAAACGCGCTACCATTACAGCGAGCCGGTGGAGCACAGCACCCACACCTTCCGCCTGCAGCCAGTGGAAGACCCGGTGCAGGAGGTGGTTAGTTCCGTCTTCACCATCTCGTCGCAAGGCGAGGAAATCCGCTACGAAGACGTGTTCGGCAACCAGTCGATCTATTACAGCATCAACACGCCTTACACCGAAATCACGATCCAAAGCGTCAGCCGGATCAAGGTCTATGCCATGCCGCCGGACGATCACAGCCTGTCGCAGCGAAAAACCTCGATTCCGCTGATCTGGATGCCCTGGCAGCAGCAGATGATGATGCCCTACCTGTTGCCCGCCGAGCTGCCCGAAACCCAACTGCGCGAGCTGACGGATTACGCGATGAGCTTCGTCCGCCGCAATGATTACAACCTGATGGAAACGCTCAAGGATATGAACCTGAGCATCTACCGCGACTACACCTATGTGCCCGGCATCACGTCGCTCTCGACCACACCGTTTGAGGTCTATACCTCGCGTCAGGGCGTCTGCCAGGATTTCGCGAACCTGCTCATCTGCCTCGCCCGTTTGCTCAGCATTCCCGCGCGTTACCGCATGGGTTACATTTTCACCGGCAGCAGCTATGAAAACAAGATCCAGTCGGATGCGTCGCATGCATGGGTCGAGATTTACATCCCCTATGTCGGCTGGCGCGGGTTTGATCCCACCAATGGCTGCATGGTGGCGCAGGATCATGTGCGCGTCGCCAGCGGCCGCAATTACCGGGATGCGACGCCCACATCCGGCACGATTTTCAAAGGTGGCGGCACCGAAACCCTCAGCGCTGATGTGAAGATGAATGAGGTGCTTGGATGATGACCTACGCCGCATTTTCCACATCGTCATTGCGAGCGAAGCGCGGCAATCCATCTTTCTTTTCGTGGCCAAGATGGATTGCTTCGCTAAGCGCTCGCAATGACGATGCGAGAACTTTCGGCAACCAACAAGAAGCATGGTAGCGTCTTGAACTTCGATAACTATCAGACCAAGAATTTCTACGACGAATTGATCGGCCCGAAAGGCCGCCCGCGGCCGCTGGCGACGCCGCTGATCGAGCAGGTCAACGCCCTTTCACCGAAAGAACTGCGCCGCTTACAGAAGGTTGCTGAAACGGCGCTGCACCAGCAAGGCATCACCTTCAGCGTCTATGGCGATAAAAAAGGCACCGAGAAAATCATCCCGTTCGACATCATCCCGCGCATTGTGCCCGGCGATGAATGGGCGCGGCTGGAACGCGGGCTAAAACAGCGCATCGAGGCGCTGAACCTGTTCATCGACGATATTTACAACGAGCAGCGCATCCTCAAAGATAAAATTATTCCCGAGAAACTGATCCTCTCCTCGGCCTGCTACCTCAAGCAATGCATCGGTCTTAAACCACCCGGCGGCATCTGGATTCACATCACCGGTACCGACCTCGTGCGCGATGGCGATGGCAGCTACTACGTGCTGGAAGATAACCTGCGCTGCCCGTCGGGCATCTCGTATGTGCTGCAGAACCGCGCCATCCAGAAACGCACCTTCCCGAGCGCCTTTGCGGCGATGAAAGTGCGGCCCGTCTCCAATTACGGCGACCATCTCTACGAAACCCTGCGCCACGCCGCGCCCAAAAGCGCGGGCGAGAAGGTCAACATCATCGTGCTCACGCCGGGCATCTATAACGCAGCCTATTTCGAGCATGCCTTCCTC
Source organism: Pseudomonadota bacterium (assembly GCA_040384265.1). Lineage (GTDB taxonomy): Bacteria > Pseudomonadota > Alphaproteobacteria > Rickettsiales > UBA3002 > QFOX01. The sequence goes on from JAZKJM010000005.1 coordinate 484,926, forward strand.
GCCCAGCAAATGGGCGTACCGCTGGCGGAAGGATCGGACCTCACCGTCATCAACGATCAGGTGATGCTGCGCACCACCCGCGGCTTCGAAAAAGTGGATGTAATTTACCGCCGGATTGACGATGATTTCCTCGACCCGCAGGCCTTCCGCGAGGATTCCATGCTCGGCGTACCGGGCATTATGGAATGCTACCGCAAAGGCACGGTCACCCTTGCCAATGCGCCCGGCACCGGTATCGCGGATGATAAAGCGGTCTATGCCTATGTGCCGCAAATCATCAAATATTATCTCGGCGAAGACGCCATCATCCCCAACGTGCCGACCTATGTATGCTGGGACAAAAAACAGCGCGAGCATGTGCTGGCCAACTTGCATTCGCTGGTGGTGAAAGCAGTCAATCTCTCGGGCGGCTACGGCATGCTGATCGGCCCACAATCAAGCGCGGCGGAGCGCACGGAATTCGCTGCCCGCATTCGCAAAAACCCACGCGATTATATCGCCCAGCCCACCCTCAACCTGTCGCGCAGCCCAACCATGATCGGCAACGCGATTGAGGGCCGCCATGTGGATTTCAGGCCCTATATCCTCTACGGAAAATCCGTTTTCGTGCTGCCCGGCGGGCTCACCCGCGTGGCGCTCACCAAGGGTTCGCTGGTGGTCAATTCCTCGCAAGGCGGCGGCAGCAAAGACACCTGGGTGCTGGAGGATGGGCATGCTTAGCCGCGTCGCCAGTTCCATTTATTGGATGAGCCGCTATCTGGAGCGCGCCGAGAATGTCGCGCGCTTCATTGCCGTCAACGAGCATTTAATTCTGGATATGGGCCTCGCGCCCGATAACGCGCAGTGGAGCCCGCTTGTCACCACCAGTGGCGACGATGTGGATTTCGCCCTTCGCTATGACGAGCCGAGCGAAAAAAACGTACTGTTCTTCCTCACCTTCGACGAGAAAAACCCGAACTCGATCTACTCCTGCATCTGCGCCGCGCGCGAGAATGCGCGTACCGTGCGCGAGGTGATTTCCTCCGAAATGTGGGAGCAAATCAACGCCATGTATCACTCCGTGCAGAACCACCGCCGCAAACGGCGGATGGATAATCTGCAGGCGTTTTATGCCTCCATCCGCACCGGCAGTTTCCTGTTTGCGGGCCTCACCGCCAACACCATGTCGCATAATGAGGCATGGCAGTTCGCCCGCGTTGGCCGCCTGCTGGAGCGCGCCGATAAAACCGCGCGCCTGCTCGATGTGAAATATTTCCTGCTGCTGCCCAACCCGGCATTCGTCGATTCACCGTATGACGCCGTCGAGTGGGGCGCGGTGCTCAAATCCGCCAATGCGTTTGAAATGTATCGCAAGCATTACCACAGCATCAATTACCGCGATGTCGCGCGCTTCCTCATCTTCGACACTGCGTTTCCGCGTGCTCTCACCTATTGCGTGAACGGCGCGCGCGACTCGCTCGCCGCCATCACGCGCGAGCTGGGGGTCAGCGTCAACGCAGAAGACGAAATGGAAAAACTGGTTTCCATGCTACAAGCCAGCACGATCGATGGCTTGCTCGGCAACGGGTTGCACGAGTTTATCGATATTTTCCAGTTCAACCTGAACGTGGTCGATCAGGCCATCTACCGCGCATTTTTTGCCCGCTGATTAGCTCGGTGCGCCGAGGAAATCCATTTTGCCAAGCTCCACCCCGTTATGGCGCAAAATCGCGTAGGCTACAGTGGTGTGGAAATAGAGGTTGGGCACCACAAACCCCAGCAAATAAGCCTGCCCGCTGAACTGCAGATCGCGGCCGCCGACTTTCAGGCTGATGGTTTTTTCTTCCGTGCCATTTACCTGCGCGGCGGGGATGGTGTTCAGGAAGGCGATGGTTTTGGCAATGCGTTCCTGCAGCTCAGGGAAGGTCGTTTCCGTATCCGCAAAGCTTGGCACTTCCACGCCCGCAAGGCGCGCCGCGCCGCCTTTCACGATATCCGATGCGATCTGGATTTGCTTGGGAAGTGGCAGCATATCCGGCGCCAACCGCGCGGCCATGAACACCGAAGGATCGATCTTTTTCGCTTCCGCATGCGCCGCCGCTTTGGCCAGCACCGCCGAAAGATTAGTCAGCCCGCGGATGAAAGCGGGGATGGATGCGTCATACATGGATAGGGTCATGGCCATAGCTCCGTAAGGGGTGAATCGCAGCCAGCCCTACACCCGCCTCCTGCCGGGCGTAACTAAAAAATAGTTTAGCCGCGCTATCGATTTCGATGTAGTATCAGGCTGGCATCAGCTTTGCCCTGTATCGATTAAGCCAAGCATGAGGATCGCATGAGCCAAATCGCTTATATCGCTGCCAACCGCTTTGGCATGGGCAGCGGCCCAACCGACGCCGCGCTGACCGAAAGCACGGTGATGCCCTGGCTGTGGGGGCAACTGCAAGCACCCCAGAAACCAAGCGCCGCAGCGGCCGCGCTTGCCTCCGCCCGCAGCAACGCGCTGAAGCTGCATCTCGCCGGACAGACCAAGGATAAGGTGACGGTGCAAAAGGCTCGCCACGAAATGCGTGAAATTTTCATCCGCGAAATGCGCGTGCGCCTTGCGGATGCGGTCGCCACCCCTGCCCCGCTTTATGAGCGGCTGGTTAATTTCTGGAGCAACCATTTCACCATCTCGGTGCAAAAAGGCAGCTTGCTTGGCATCGCGGTGGCGTATGAACGCGAGGCGATCCGCCCGCATATCACCGGCCGCTTCGAGGATATGCTGCTTGCCGTCGTGCACCACCCAACCATGCTGGCGTTTCTCGATAACACGCAATCGGTCGGCACCGCGTCCATGGTCGGCATGCGCAAAAGCAAGGGCATCAACGAGAACCTCGCGCGCGAAATTATGGAGCTGCACACGCTGGGCGTCAATGGCGGCTACAGCCAAGCGGATGTGACCAGCTTCGCTAAAGTGCTGACTGGCTGGACCAAAGGCGGGCCGGAAAACGACCGTCCGGATGGGTTTGCCTTCGTTGAGAAGCGCCACGAACCGGGCGCACAAACTATCCTTGGCAAACACTACGCGCAAAGCGGTGAAGCGCAGGGCATCGCCGTGCTGCGCGATTTGGCGAACCACCCGGCGACCGCGCGTTTTATCGCCACCAAGCTAGCCCGCCATTTTGTGGCAGATGATCCGCCGGAAGCAGCCATCGCCACGCTTGCCGCCAGCTTCACCCAAAGCGGCGGCGATTTAAAAACCGTTTACCGCACGCTGCTCGAATTGCCGCAAGCATGGTCGCTCGCCACGCCAAAAATTAAAAGCAGCTACGACCTTGTCGTCTCCGCCATGCGCCTGTGCGCGGGTGGCAACGGGCCGCCAGAAACGCTGGTATGGGCCGTGCAATCGCTGCGCTATCTGGGTGATGTGCCGTTTTATGCCAATTCCCCCGCCGGGTTTGCGGATATGGCGAAAAACATCGCCGGGCCGGAAGCGGTGCTGCGCCGCATTGAATGGGCGAAGGATGCGGCGGGCCGCCTGAGCGCCACCGCCGCGCCCTTTGCCCAACTTGCGCAGCGCGCCATCGGCCCCATCATGAGCGCACCGACCCGTGCCGCGCTCGCCAGCGCGCGCGATCAACGCGAAGGCATCGCGCTGCTGCTTGCCTCACCCGAATTTCAACGGAGATAACCATGAGCATCAGCCGCCGGGAATTCATCAAGGGCGCGGGCGCGATGGCGGCGCTTGGGCTCGTTGGCATGCCGCGCCTGAGCTTTGCGAGCCTGCCGACGGATAACCGCTTTATCCTCGTCATCCTGCGCGGCGCGCTCGATGGGCTGGCCGCCGTGCCGCCCTATGGCGACCGCGATTATAAAGCGCAACGCCGCAGCCTTGCCTTTGCCGAACCCGGCGAGCTGGATGGCGCGCTGGACCTCAACGGGTTCTTCGGCCTCAACCCGGCCATGCAGCCATTGATGGCGCTCTACCAACAAAAACAGCTCGCCGTGTTGCATGCGGTCGCCTCGCCTTACCGCGAGCGCTCGCATTTCGATGCGCAAAACCTGCTGGAAAACGGCACCCTCGCCGCCAACGGCACCAGCGGTTGGCTGAACCGTGCGCTGCAGGCGCTCAAGGCAGATGCGGGCGCGGGCATCGCCATCAACCAGCAAATTCCCCTCGTGCTGCAAGGCGCGGTGGATGTGGGCTCCTGGGCCGCCAAAAGCCGCGATGTCGATGCGGCAAGCGACTACATGACCAAAATCGCCAGCCTCTATCAGGCCGATCCGCTGCTCAGCACCGCCTTCCGCGAAGGCATGCAGGCGCAACAGCTCGCCCAGCAAGGCCTCTCGCAGGACGACCAAACTGCCGATAAGAACGCCAAAGACCCGGGCGCGCTTTACGCCGCCGCCCAGGCCGCCGCCCTCTTTCTCACCAAGGAAAACGGCCCGCGCGTCGCGGTGATGGAAGCCGGTGGCTGGGACACCCACTCCCGCCAGGGCACGGCGGATGGCGCACTGTTCAAGCGGCTGGGCGACCTCGCCCGCGGGCTTGCCGCACTGCCTGAGGCGCTTGGGCCGGTATGGAAAAAAACCGTGGTCGTGGTCGTCACCGAGTTTGGCCGCACGGTCGCGGTGAATGGCACCGAGGGCACCGATCACGGCACCGGTAGCGCCGCGTTTGTCATGGGCGGCGGGGTGCATGGCGGCAAGGTGCTGGGCCAATGGCCGGGGCTGGCCTCCGGCAACCTCTACCAGAACCGCGACCTGATGCCGACGACCGACATGCGCAGCATTTTCAAAACCGTGCTCTACGCCCATCTGAACGCGCCCAAAGCCGAGCTGGAGGGCAGCATTTTCCCCGGCAGCAGCACGGCAGGCATGATCCCGGGCTTGCTACTTTAGCCAGCGCCGCCTTACACTGCCGCCATGAGCACCGAACCCGATGATGACGACGACGAGGCCCCAGCAGCCCCGGTCACCAACTACATGACCCCCACCGGCTTTGCCATGCTGCAAGCAGAGATGCGCGCGCTGTTTCACGGCGAGCGGCCCAAGATCGTCGAGATTGTGTCTTGGGCGGCGGGCAATGGCGACCGCTCCGAGAACGGCGATTACATCTACGGCAAGCGCCGCCTGCGCGAGATCGACCGCCGCGTGCGCTACCTCACCAAGCGGCTCGAAAGCGCGCAGGTGGTGGACCCGGCGCAGCAGCGCCATCTCAACCAAATCTTCTTCGGCGCCACGGTCACCTATGCCCGCGCGGATGATAGCGAGCACACCGTGACATTGGTCGGGGTGGATGAGATGGATGCCGAGAACGGAAAAATCAGCTGGGTGTCGCCCATGGCCAAAGCCCTGCTGAAAGCCCGCGTGGGCGATAGCGTCACCCTGCGCACCCCTGCCGGAACCGAGCTGTTGGAGGTGATTTCCATCCGCTATGGCACGGCTGAGGAATAGCTATTACAAATCCGCTTGACCTTGGAGTATACTCCAAGCTGTAAGGTAGCGTCATGACACAGATCACCATCGGACAATTGGCGAGCGAAACCGGCACCACGACGGACACGTTGCGCTATTATGAAAAAATGAAACTCATCCGCGCCGATGCGCGCTCGCGCGCGGGCTACCGGCTCTATCAGGCGGATGCGGTGCGCGCGGTGCGTTTCATCCGCGGCGCCAAAGCGCTCAACTTCACGCTCGATGAAATCCGCCAGCTGCTCGCCCTCAACACGTCGGATGCCGCCAGCTGCCGCGAAGTGCTGAACCATACCAAAAGCAAAATCAGCGAAGCGAAAACCAAAATCCTTGAGCTGAAGGAAATCCAGAAAGTGCTGCAGGGGCTGATCGACCAATGCCCCGGCGACGCCACCTCGGCCACGGCCTGCCCCATCCTCGACCATATCCGCACCAAGGCACTGCTGGTGCCGCTGCTGGCCTGCGCGCTGCTGTTTGGCACCGTGCCGCCCGCACAGGCGAAGCCCATCTCCTATGTCGGCGGCACCATGCTGATGCTGGAGAACGACGAAACCGGCCACACGCTTTCGGTCGACTACACGCTGACGCCCAATTACGCAGTTGGCCTGTATGCCAAAAAAGAAACCGGCGGCATGGATTATGAAACCGTCGGCCCGCAGCTCAACAGCCTCATCAAGCGCTGGAACCTGGAAGATGGGCAAGGCAACATCTTCAACATGACCGGCGTGGGCATCACCCATGACGGCAACCGCAACGCCGCCAGTGCGTGGACGAGCATCCTCGCCGATTATGAAACGCGCCGCGTTTTCACCTCCTACGAGGCGCGGGCGATGCATGCGAGCGGCATCGAAACATCCCTTTCGCAGCGTGCGCGCGTCGGTGTCGCGCCCTATATCGCCAATTACGACGACCTGAACACATGGCTGATGCTGCAGGTCGACCATCACCCCGCCAAGGATGACACGCTGGTGGTGACGCCGCTGGTGCGGTTCTTCTACAAAACCACCCTGGTCGAAGCCGGTTACAGCAGCAACGACCACCTCATGCTCAACGCCGTTTTACAATTCTAAAGGAGAGTTTATGCGCATTGCCCTTATCGTATCCCTGGCCACCATGCTGATGGCCAGCACCGCCTTTGCCGACACCATTAAAGTCTCGGTCAACGGCCTCGTCTGCTCCTTCTGCGCGACGGGGATTGAAAAAACCTTCCACGCCCAACCGGCGGTCGAGAAAGTGAAGGTCGATCTCGATAGCAAGCTCGTCACCATCGACACCAAGCCCAAACAGGCGATGGATGATGCGACCATCACCAAGCTCATCACCGATGCGGGCTACACCGTCACCCACATCGCGCGGCAATAGCGCCATGTATAAAAAAGCCCTGCATACCTTCACGCTTTTTGGTTCGTTCAGCACCCTGATCTGCTGCGCGCTGCCGGCATTGCTGGTCTCGCTTGGCGCAGGGGCCACGCTGGTCGGGCTGGTCAGCGCCGTGCCACAGCTGGTCTGGCTGTCGGAGCATAAGCATGAGCTCTTCATTTTCGCCGGGGCCATGCTCACCCTCTCGGCCTTCAGCCGCTATGCCAGCCGCAACGCGCCCTGCCCGGCCGACCCGGCAAAAGCCGCCAGCTGCAGACGCATGCGGCGCATCAGCGTTGTCGTCTTCTGTGTTTCGCTGGGCTTATATGGCGTCGGCTTCTTCTTCGCCTTCATCGCGCAATATCTGGCGTAAGCGTGGCGCTTAATGGTTGCAATGCGCCCCATGCACATGGGGAACAGGGCCAATGCGCTTCTGCTTTTCCATCTTGCGCTTCAGCACATCGCGCTTCATTGGCGGCTGGTAGTCGAGAAAGGTCTTGCCATCGAGATAATCGATTTCATGCTGGATGCAGACGCTGAGCAACCCGCTCGCACGCAGCGTTTGTGACGCACCATCGGCATCGAGATAATCCACCGTCACCGCGACCGGACGCGTCACCGGGGCGGAAATGCCAAGGAAAGTGATCGCGGCTTCTTCCATCGTCTGCATCTCGGCCGAGCGCTCGGTAATCACCGGGTTTACCATTTTATAATGATGCATCACGCCCGCTTCATCTTCCAGCTCGACGACCACGAGGCGCTGGGTCAGCCCTACCATCGGCGCGCCGATGCCCATGGCGTGATGGGCCTGCAGCGTTGCCATCATCGCATCCAGCGTCGCGCGGATGCTGTCATCCACCTGCGCCACAGGCGTGCAGATGGTTTTATAAATCGGATCGGGTGCAAGGACGAGTTCGAGCATAAAAAACCTCCAGTGAATGCGGCCTTGTAGGGCATCGCGCCCCCGGGATGCAACAAAAACCGGAGCGGCTTAGCTTGCGCAATAACGCGTGATGCCTACCGCCGCCGCGACCGCCGTGCTGAAGCAGCCTTGCAGCAGGTAGCCGCCCGTCGGGGCCTCCCAATCCAGCATTTCACCGGCGGCGAACACACCGGGGCGGGCGCGCAGCATAAAATCCGTATCGAGCGCGCCGCGTGTGATGCCACCGGCGCTTGAAATCGCACGGGCGATGCCGGTCGTCGCCGTCAGGGTAAGCGGCAGGGATTTGAGGCAGGCCGCCAGCGTTTCGGGGCTGGCATCCAACAGTTGATGCGGCGATGTCACCTCGCGCAGCAAGGCTATCGCCAGCGGCGAGAAGCGCGCGCTGCGCAGGTAGGAGCTGAGCGATTTATTGGCACGCGGCGCCTGCAGTTTTTGCGTCAGCGCCTCGAGCGACATGCCCGGGCGCAGGTCGAGCTGCAACTGCGCGCTGCCATGCGCCTCGATTGCATCGCGCAAGGGGGCCGAGAGCGCATACATCACCCCACCCTCGATGCCCTGCGCGGTAATCATCGCCTCGCCCTGCCGCGTCACGCCCTGATGGCTGACCGCTAGCGGCTTCAGCGCCTCCCCCGCAAACCGGGTGCTGAAATAATGCGACCATGGCACCAGGAACCCGCTGTTGGAAGGGCGCAGCGCCGTAGTTTCCACGCCGTGGGCAGCCAGTAGTTCCATCCACCCACCATCGGACCCCAGCCGCGGCCAGGATGCACCGCCAAGCGCCAGCAGCGTCGCATGCGGCGTCACCAGAACGGGCTGCTGCGCAGCATCCGTGAAGCGCAGCGCATCCCCTTCCCAGCCCAGCCAGCGATGGCGCGGCGCATACTGCACGCCGAGCGATTCCAGCTGCTGCAGCCACGCGCGCAGCAGCGCCACCGCTTTCATGCTCCGCGGAAAAATGCGGCCACTGCTGCCAACGAATGTTTCCTGCCCGAGCTCCTCGCACCAGGCGCGCACCGCTGCGGGCGGAAAGGCGCGGATGCTTGGGGCCAGCCAGTCGGCCGCGGCGCCGTAACGGGTGAGCAGAAGCTCCAGCGGTTCGCTATGGGTGAGGTTCAGCCCACCACGACCGGCGATCAGGAATTTGCGCGCGGGGCTGGGCATGCGGTCATAGACCGTCACGGCGTGCCCGGCGCGGGCGAGCATCTGCGCCGCCATCAGCCCGGCCGGGCCGGCGCCGATGATGGCAATCTGTTTACGTGGCTGCATGGTGACCGCCAGTTACCACCGGGCGGGCGCCGGAGTAAAGCGCCATAAAAAAACCCTTGACGGATAGCGGCCGTCCGGGCATCTTGATTTCAGTTACAATAATCAAGTTAACAACAAAACCTGAGCATTCGTAACCACCATGAAGGCATGCGGGCCCCGGTTCGCATGCCCTCTTATGCCAAGCGCTGCGCGTGGTGGCGCAGATGATCCTCGATGAAGGTCTGGATAAAGAAATAGCCGTGGTCATAGCCCGCATGGGTGCGGTATTCCACCTGCTGACCGGCTTGCGCGCAGGCCTCCACAAACGCCTCGGGGTTTAAGCGGCCTTCGCGGTAGGCGCTATCCGCCAACCCCTGATCGATCAGGATCGGCGGCAGTTTTGTGCCACGGTAGCTGCGCATCAGCTCAGTCGGGTCATACGGCACCCAGTCCGCTTTATCCGCACCGAGATACGCCGTGAGTGCCGCCGGGCCCCAGCCGCTTTGCGACGGCGTGCAGACCGGTGCTAATGCCGAAAGCGACGTGAAGCGCTGCGGGTGTTTCATACCGATCGTCAGCGCACCCAGCCCGCCCATGGAATGGCCGCACAGGCCAAAACGCGTCACGCCGAAATGGGTTTCCACCAGCGCCGGCAGCTCGTGGGCGATGTAGCTATACATCCGGTAATGCGTGCTCCACGGCGCCTGCGTCGCATCGAGATAGAACCCCGCGCCTTTGCCGAGCGAGATGCTTTCGTCATCGGGCACCTCGTCGCCACGCGGCGAGGTATCGGGGGCGATAATGGTCAGCCCGAGTGTCGCCGCCACGCGGTAGGCCCCGGCCTTCACGGTGAAGTTTTCCTCTGTGCAGGTGAGGCCTGAAAGGAAAACCACCGCCGCACCCGTGGGTTTGGGCGGCACAAACACCGTAAAGCGCATGGCGCATTGCGTCGCCACCGCCGCATGCCGGTAATAGCCGAGCGTGCCGCCGAAACAGGCATGCTGCGCGAGGGTTTCCATTAGTACACCACCACGCTGCGAATGCTTTCGCCTGCATGCATCAAATCAAAGGCGTCATTGATTTTTTCGAGCGGCATGGTGTGGGTGATGAGCGAATCGATATCGATTTTACCGTTCATGTACCAATCGACAATTTTGGGCACATCCGTCCGCCCGCGCGCGCCGCCGAAGGCAGAGCCGCGCCACACGCGGCCCGTCACCAGCTGGAATGGCCGTGTCGAAATTTCCTGCCCCGCACCGGCCACGCCGATGATGACGCTCTCGCCCCAGCCTTTATGCGTGCATTCCAGCGCCTGACGCATGGTGGCGGTGTTGCCGATACATTCGAAACTATAATCCGCGCCGCCGCCAGTGAGGTCGACAATCGCCTCCACAATATTGGGCACGTCCTTGGGATTGATGAAATGCGTCATCCCGAATTTTTTGGCGATCTCGACCCGCGCCGGGTTGATGTCGATGCCGATGATCTGGTCCGCCCCCACCATTCGTGCGCCCTGAATGACATTGAGGCCGATGCCGCCAAGGCCGAATACGACCACCTTCGAGCCGGGCTCCACCTTCGCATCGAACACCACCGCGCCGACACCCGTGGTGACGCCGCAGCCGATGTAACAGACCTTATCGAACGGCGCATCGGGCCGGATTTTGGCGAGCGCGATTTCAGGCAACACGGTGTAATTGGAGAAGGTGCTGCAGCCCATGTAATGCAGGATCGGCGTGCCATCGATCGAGAAACGTGAGGTACCATCCGGCATCAATCCCCTGCCCTGGGTGGGGCGAATTTTCTGGCATAAATTGGTTTTGGGATGCAGGCAGTATTCGCATTCGCGGCATTCGGGCGTGTAAAGCGGGATGACATGGTCGCCGCGTTTCAGGCTGGTGACACCCGCCCCCACCTCAACCACCACCCCGGCCCCTTCATGGCCGAGAATGGCTGGGAACGCGCCTTCCGGGTCGTCGCCCGAGAGGGTGAACGCATCCGTATGGCAAACGCCGGTGGCTTTGATTTCGACCAGCACCTCGCCCGCGCGCGGGCCTTCCAGATCAACGGTTTCGATGCTGAGTTTTTTACCCGCGCCATAGGCGACGGCGGCTTTCGTTTTCATGACATACCCTGTGCGAATCAGATGAGGACAGGCGCTAATGAGTCACAAAACAGACGGCTTGAAAAGCGATATCACGCGGAGTGCCCCGCGTGATATCGCCCATCAAAAGGATTAAGGGGTTTTGATTTTGGTGATTTTGCTACCTTCGATGCTCACACCCGCCATCAGACCTTGCTGATCGAAGATGAAGGCATAGGCATCATCCTTAAGCGTCGAGGTCGAGAGGTTTTTCGCAACGCCTTCGTTCACGACAACAACCGTCGGGCCGACACCCACTTCCCAACCATGGGTGGCGCGCACATAATCCAGCGCTTTGTCGTTCATCAGGAACACGACATAACCATAGGATTGCGCACCAGCCTGCAGGCCCCATGACGCGGTCACCGAGTTATAATAGTTCTCGACTTTGTTGTTCGTCAGCAGCTCGCCTTCACCATACGCGCCACCGAACACGAGGCCCGCTTTGACGATGCTAGGGAAGATCAGCACGCCTTTCGATTTTTTCGAAAGGGCGGCGGCGGTTGGGTTTTCAGCAATCAGTTTCTGCAGGGCCTGGCTGGATTCCTTATTCAGGTCTTCCTTGGTTGCAGCGTTTGCACCCGGCGCGAAACCGAGCGAAAAGATGGTCGCCAACGAAAAAGCCATCGTGGCGAGGATAGGACGGAAGTGAGACATAGTAAGCTCCTGTGATGTGGTTTCTGGTATTTGCCAGCAGCTTCTGCCGCAGCAAACACGAAGCCACCATGCACCGCCCGCCATAAATACGCCATCAGGAAATGATGCCTATTTCGCTATTTGCATCGTCCGCCCATGCGACACGATATAGCGCACAATCTCATATTCAAACGGCGTGCCCGACTCGAAATAGCGGAACGAGTTGGTATAGCGCATATTCACCGGCTGCACCCCATAGGCAATAATGCCATAGGTCGGCGAGGACTCGACCTCGTTGGGCAGGATCAGCGACAGCGTTACCAAATCGACAATCGTGCCGGTGGTGTCACGCAGGTTGGATGGGCCAAAGAACGGCAACACGATGTATGGCCCGGGCCCCGCGCCCCAATAGCCCAGCGTCTGCCCGAAATCTTCCGGCTGGCGGTGTAGCCCCATTTCGCTTGCCACATCGAACGTGCCAAGCAGCCCCACGGTCGTGTTCACCACAAACCGGCCAAGCGTCGTCGAAGCTTTGCCGGGGCTTGCCTGCATCACGGCATTGGTAAAATTACCAATCTCACCCACGTTGAGGAAGAAGTTCGACACACGCTGGCGCACAAACACCGGCGTCACGTACGTATACGCATCCACCACCGGAATCAGCACATAGCGGTCCAGCTGGGCGTTGAGTTTATACATATATTTGTTGGTGCCCTCCGCCGGGTCATAGACCGCGAATTGCTCCTGCGCATAGCGCTCGCGGTCGGCATCGGTAAAATAGCGCATCGTTGGCGGCGCATTGTCCTCGGGCCGCTCGGCTGAGCATCCGGCAAGCGCCAGCATCACCAGCAGCACGCCGCCTATCCGCATCCGCGCGCTCATGATTCACCATCCCGCAGGAAATGGACGATATGGTAGCCAACCGTCGGATAGGCAAGGTTGCCGACATGGCCGCCATGATCAAATACGAACGCATTGGGGCTGAACATACGCGCCAGTTTATCCGCCTCGCCGGGGGCGAGGATCACATCGTCGAGATTGGTAATCATACCGAATTTCGGGTTGTGGTGGATATAACCATCGAGCGATTCCAGCCCGGATTCTTCGATCATTTGCGCACGCGTCATACCGGGATACATCGCCTGCAAGCGCTGCACATACAGTTCGTTGAAATAATCGATGAAGCTGGTGCGCAAAGCGAGGCTCATCGTATGGGTCAGGTTGGTGCTGGTGGTGAAGGGCTTGTCTTTGGGGAACACATAGCCCGCATGGCTCATCACATCCGCCGCGAAGGCGAGGCTTGCCGCCGATAGGCGGAAACTCAGGCCAATGGTGGCGGCCAACTTCGCATCGTCGGGCTGGTATTTTTCATAGGCATCGATCAGCGCGCGCTCGTTGCTGAAATCCAGCGCATCGCCACTTTGCTGGGTGGTGCTCAGGCGCATCAGCGCGGTTTTGATGAAGCTATCCGCATCATCCATCCCGTGCGGCAAGCCCTGATAGAGCATCGCGTTAATCGTCTTGGTCGAGCTATAAAGGCTCAGCGGTGGGTTGATGAGCAGCACGCGCGCAAAGTTAAATTGGCGTTTTTCCTCATCCAGCTTAGCGGTGAAAGCCGCATCCAGCGCGCCGAGGCTATAGCCGGTCAGCATGCGCTTCGTCACCGTGGCATGCTTCGTCACATCCGCATCGATCATACCCATCACCCGGTAGAGGTCCTCCGCCGATTGGCGCGGGCGGCCCACCAGGAAGTTACCACTCGCATTGATGATAAAATTCTGATGCGTCGGCGAAGGCAGCAGCACTACATGGAAGCCCGCGCTATAGAGAATATTACCCAGCGTGCGCATTTTCTCGGCCCGGTGATCCGCGCCGGTGCCCGCAATCACATAGACCAGCGGCGCGGGTTTCGCCTGCAGCATTTCGCTGTAACGCAGGCCGCGCTCATACCAAAACCCTTCGGGAATGTCACGATTGGGGAATACTGTCAGTTTCTTTTCCTGCGGCGCAGGCATCGCCGAATAATCGAGCTTCAACTCCGGCGGCACCGCAATAATCGTCGCCGCATACGGATTGCGGATGGGATAATCATAGGCCGGGGCGGCGGGCAAACTCCAGATCGCCTCGGGCAGCGGATGCGTGGATGCGGGCTTGGCGGTGCACCCGGCAGCCATTAAGGCAGCCAGCAGCATAAGCGGCGCGCCGCGGAGCAGACGTTCTAAATAGCGCGACGGAAAATGCATAGCCTGACAATAACTCCAAATTCTATAGGCGCCATATTAAACGGGTTGTCTATAAGTTTTACATCATGAAATGCGCCGGGCTGTAAAACCCCTACGCCCAAGCGATAGCACCATGCCGTCGGGCGTCGATTTACTTCTGCTTTTTAGACGTAAAAACAGTCCGCGCGCAGGCAATCACCCGCTCGATCACCGCGCCGAATATCACCCCGCCTATTGCGCAGAGGAGTGCCTTGGCAACCCATGCCAGCGCCGGTATTCCCATCAACGCATGCTGCACATGCTCCAGCCCGTGATGCAGCGGCGTAATGCCATGGGCGATGATTTCCGCCCCCACCCATAGCATCGCCGCGGTGCCGATATAGCTGAGGATCGTCAAAAAACCGGGCATGGATTTCACTATTCCGCGACCGATGCGCCGGGTCAGCGAGCGGTGCTTCTCGCGCGCCATGTAAAGGCCAATATCATCCGCCTTCACGATCAGCCCGACAAAGCCATAGACCGCCACCGTGATGGCAAACGCCACGCACAGCATGACAACCACCTGTGTGAGCACAGGCTTATCGACGACACTGGCATAGGTAATGGCCATAATCTCGGCGGATAAGATAAAATCCGTCCGCACGGCGCTTTTGACCCGTATATTTTCCAATGCTTCCGGGGTGATGACTTCCATCGCCTCGCCCTCTTCGGCATGATGGCCATCCGCATGCGTGCTGAACAGGGAATGCACTTTCTCGTAGCCCTCAAAACACAGATAGGCGCCACCCAGCATCAGCAAGGGCTGGATGCTCCACTCCGCGAAGACGCCAAGCAGCAGTATCGCCGGCCCCACAAACAGCAGCTTGTTGACCAGCGATTTCCTGGCAATCTTGTAAATAATGGCAAGTTCGCGCGCGGGCGACAGCCCGACCACATATTTAGGCGTCACCGCCGCATCATCGATAATAATGCCCGAAACTTTGCCGCTGGTTTTGGCAACCTGCGCGGGGATATCATCAAGGCTTGCCGCCCCCACTTTTACCAGTGCGGCAATATCGTCTAACAGCGCAAGCAGGCCAGTGGCCATAGAGATTCCCCTTGGAAGCGTTTCGAAGGGCCGATCCTACAGAGGATGCGGGCAGTCGTCCAGCCTCCTTGCAACGGCAGGGAGGCACATCGCCATTGCGTCTGCGTGGCTTTGGGGGATATAAGGGCCTTCGTTCCATGTTGGCCGCGCCAAGCAACGTCTGTACCCACCCATGCTTACATCCACGTACCGCCCGCTTATTCTTTTGCTGCTTGTCGGTGCGGGCGCCGCATTTCTCATGTCGGATGCACGCCAGTTCCTGACGCTTGAAACCCTCAAAGCAAGCCACGCGCATTGGGCCATGTTTTATGCTGCTCATCCATGGGTTTGCCGGGCTTTCTTTATGGCAGGCGCGCTGGTCTTCTTCAGCTTGCCGTTGCCGGGTGGCAGCCTATTGCTGCTCGCTGCGGGGAGTATTTTTGGCTGGCTTGTGGGCTTTATCATTATTGTCATCACGGCCATGGGTGGTGCCTGCATCGCCTTCCTGTGCTCGCGGTTATTGATCGGCGAGTATGTGCAGCGACGGTTCGCGGCGCAGTTGATGCAGGTCAATCGTGGCATTGCGGATGAAGGAGCGCTTTATGTCTTTGCGCTGCACCTCATCCCGTTCATTCCGTTTGGCATCATCAACTGGGTCATGGGCATAACGCCGCTGCGGCTGCATGTGTTCGCCTGTGCCAGCCTGCTGGGCTTACTGCCAGGCATTGCGCTGATTACTGCTGCGGGCACGCAGCTTGCCAGCATCCACAGCCTGTCCGATATCTTCTCGCCGGCGCTGCTGCTCTCGCTGTGCGCTATTGGCGTGCTGCCGGTGGCCGCCCGTCGTTTCTTACAGTATCTGCGGCAACGCTCCGCCTAGTGTGCGGCTTCCTTTTCGAGCTGCTTAATATACGCACCCAGCTTCTTTTTATCGACTTTGAACAGGAACAATGTGCGTGAGTTCAGCGGGTCGTTAGGGTCGCATGGCAATGCGAAAAGCTTCATCATCCGCGCCTTGAAAGGCGGCAGCGCGTGGCAGTCATCACCACCGATGTTGCCATAGCCGCCACTGCTCATCACAAACGTCACGCCGGGTACCGCCGCGGGCTGGATGGTCGGATGCCGTGGGTCAGTACCCAAAAGATCCTGGTAAAGCCGCATCGAGGCATAATGCTCTTCCCAGCGCGCAACCGGTTTTTCCTGCATCTTCACCATCATCCACATATGCGGGCTATAGAGGTTGAGCACGAAATAATCCGGCATCACCCGTTTGAAGTCGCGGTATTTGAGGGGGCCGCCATTCATCCGCTGGTCGGGAAATTCCTTGGCCGGGAAATAGGCCTGCGTATCCCACACCACGCTTGCACCTTTGGGCAGGTGTTCCCTCGCCCATTCACCCAGCACCACCTGCGGCGCCTGCCGCCATTCTCCAAGCGCAATACTGGTCATCACCATATCTTTGGCCAGCGGTTTTCCCCAGCCTATGGCCAGCGCCAGCACCACCATGCACGCCGCAACCATCGCCTGTCGGCGGCGTTTCGGCCCAACTGCGGCGACCGCCATATCAAGCGCATGGGCGGCCAACCCCGCGAGCAACGCCAAGGGCACCACCATATATTGCATTTGCACCCAGTATTTGCTGAGCACCGCATAGAAGAAGAAAAGCGTCAGCGAGAACACACCAAGACATAGAAAGAGATGTGGCACGTATTGGTGCCGCCGCTTGATGCGCAGCGCCACAACACCCGCCGCAACAAACAACAATGGCCAGCGGATGCTGCGCTCGAAGCCGATGCACCAATCCCAGAAATTGGTGATCGTGATCGGTGAGTCACTGGTGAATGCCTTGCCCCATATGCGCCAGGTCAAAAGGTAATAGCGATCGAACACCGCATATGGCGTCGTCACCACGAACATCACCACCGCAATCACCGCCAACAGGACGCCGTGCATCAGGTAGCGTTTGATCCATGCGCGCGGGGCCGCTTTCAAGGCAGGCAACCCGCCCATGGCAAGCGCCACCACCAGCGCCGTGAGCGGCACCAAATGCGGCCCGCCCATTTTGGCGCCATGCGCAAGACCCGCGACCAGACCCAGCGCGATCATGGACGCGATATCCTTGTCGCGCAGGTGACGCGCAGCAGTCGCGACCGCAAGCAGGCTCAGGAAGAAAAGCAACATATCCGGATGCAGCATGTAGGCGAGCGACAAGAAGGTGGATTGCGAAGTGATAAGGAACACCCCTGCTCCCACCTCTGCCCACATGCCCAGCGCACGGCGGATTAACGTGCACACCGCCAGCAGCGTGCAGCAGGCAAACAGCATGGTGAGCACCCGCAATATGATCGGCGCGGTGGGGAACAACGGGGCACCGGCAAGTTTCATCGGTGCCCACACCGCAAGCGCCATGTCCAAATACAGCCCGCCATAATAGGGGATGTTATAATATTCAATATTCAGCCAATGCGCTGGTGCCGGGCGTTTACCGAGGCTGCCGGACAGGTAATTCGCCGGGTTGCCGTAGGGCGCGGCGGTCATCCCATCCAGCTGCATGGTGATGAGCGGCTCATCGTCATAAAACGAGGCCAGCAATGGCGCATCGGCAGTATGGCGCGTGATATGCGGCGCAAACAGTATCAGGAACACGAGCAGCAACGCCGCCGATATCCACGATGGCTTTAGTAAGCCTCTGGCTTCCTGCCAGAGCACACCAAAGCCTGCTCCCACGAGTGTCCTATAATGTTTGATCATGGCGTAGCCTTTTGTAGCATGTGTAAGAGTTCCTGCTCGTTGCCCAGCGGCCATGCCGCCTTCTTCTCGATAAGGGATGATGCATATCCATTGAGGGCCGCATTGTCACCGGCTTCATAATAAGCCGCCTGCCATAATGGCCCGGCCAGTGCATCGCGCAGCATGTAGCGCGCGTCGCACTCCTGCATTCCCGCCATGCCGCTTTTAAGCGCCGCATCCCGTGCCTGCTGCAACTTGGCGTCTGCGGCCACCGTGAACGCAACAGAATCGCGTAAGCTCGCATGCGATGCCGCCCAGCCATTCGCGGCCACATGCTGTTCAAAAACCCGCCATTGCAGCGCTAACGGAGAGGGTTCCTCCCGCCACTGCGGATCGGCATCTTCGCTTCCACCCGCATGGGTGATATGCCCCGGCTCGATAGTGAAATCGAGGCTGATCGTTTCTCCGTTTCCAGTCGTGATCACCGCCTGCCGCACGCGCTTTTTGGCTTCGCGGGCGAGCGACACCGTGGCGTTGATATCCCCTGCCGTGAGCGCAAACATGGCATCCCTTCCCCCGCGCGCCAGCGTGCAGCGATCGATCTGCCACGGCAGCGAACCATCGAGCATGGTGAGAATGCTCCAGATATGGGGCATGATATCCATGGCGATGCTTACCCCTGCATCGTAACGCTTTGCCTCGCCATAGCGGGTTTCGTCGCTCTCATCATCCCAACGCAGGGCAACCGCACGTATGCAGCCTTTCGCGCCCAGCTGCTGCGCAAAGCGCGTCAGGTAGCGGCAATAAAGAAAATTCAACCCCGGCATCACCACACAATGCCGCGTGGTAGACAGGGCGATAAGTGCCTCCGCCTCTTGCACCGTATAGGCCGCTGGTTTTTCTATCAGCACGGGCACCCCTGCTTGCACCAGCCGCATGGCCGTCGCTCCGTGCAGCCGCGCCGCATTGGCAATGATGGCCGCATCCGGCGGGGTTTCCAGCAATGCATCGATGGTCGGATAATCACCCGCGCGGGCGACAGTCACCAGCTGGGCAACGCCTGCCGCGGCGGCCACCGTTTGGTGCACCCGCCCCCAGCGCCCACCACCGATAACGGCAAGGCGGCGAATGGTCACGCCAGTGCCCCATAACGCGCCAATTGCGCCCGGGTGACCTGCAGCATATCGTCGCCGCGCGTGTGGGCCATATACCATTGCCCCGTCCATTCGAGCGCCTCTTGCGGTGCGAGCCGTGGCTGCCAGCCCAGTTGCGCGTGCGCTTGCGCAGGGTCGATGCTGAGATAGCCGCTTTCCTTGCGCGTGGCGTCGGGCGTGCCCTGCACCCACAACGCATCGCTGCCCAGAATGGCGGCGAAACGATCGGCGACATCGCGCACGGTCAGAATTTCTTCCGGTGCCGGGCCAAAATTGAGCGCGGGCGGCAGCGTTTTCTTTTGCGCCATCTGCTCGGCATACAGCAGATAGCCACTCAACGGATCAAGCGCGTGCTGCCATGGGCGCACGGCTTCGGGGTGCCGCAGCGACAGTTTCTCGCCCGCCACATAGGCGCGCCACATATCGGGAATCAGCCGGTCTTCCGACCAGTCGCCGCCGCCAATCACATTGCCCGCGCGCGCGCTGCCCACCGGCACCTGCGCGGCAGCATAAAAGCTGGTGGCATAGCTGCGCACCACCATTTCGGCCGCGGCTTTCGATGCCGAATACGGGTCGCTGCCACCGAGCGGGTGCTGCTCGTCGAACGCCTGCCTGGTTTCGCGGTTATCGTAGACTTTATCGCTGGTAATCACCAACACCGCTTCCAGCGCGGGCATGTTGCGCAGCGCCTCCAGCAGATACACCGTGCCCATGATATTGGTGTCGAACGTCTCGACCGGCTGCGCGTAGGATCGGCGCACCAGCGGCTGGGCTGCCATATGGATGGCAATCTGCGGCTGCGCGCGCTGCACCAGCGCGGCGAACGCCGCTTGCTCACGGATATCCTGCAGGTGCGATGCCATTGGCAGCTGCAGCAGCTGCCACATGCTCGGCTGTGTCTCGGGCGCCAGCGAAATGCCGGTCACCTGCGCGCCCAAGGCTTCCAGCATCACCGAAAGCCACGCGCCCTTGAAGCCCGTATGCCCCGTCAGCAGGACCCGTTTATCTTTCCAGAATGTCGCATCCGGCAGCATTCCCATGGGCTACCACCATTTCCACGGCGCTTGCTTATTGGCGAGCAGATCCTGCAGGTAACGGCGATCCCGCAACGTGTCCATCGGGTGCCAGAAGCCGTCATGCGTGTAGGCACCAAGCGTGCGCTTGCTCGTCAGCGCTTCCATCGGTTGGCGTTCGAGCATGATGCTGTCGCCTTCGATATGGTTGAATATCTCATGGTTCATCACAAAGAAGCCGCCGTTGATATAGCCCTCACCGGTCGTCGGTTTCTCGGAGAACTTCACCACCGTGTTGCCTTCAATCACCGCGGCGCCAAAGCGTGCAGGCGGCTTCACGGCGGTCATGGTCGCATCGAACCCGTGTTTTTTGTGGAAGGCGATGGAGGCCGTAATATCAATATCCGCCACGCCGTCACCATAGGTCAGGCAGAAATCCTCGCCGGGGGTCAGGTATTCCTGCACCCGGCGCAAGCGGCCACCGGTCTGGGTGTTCTCACCCGTATCGATGATCGTCACTTTCCATGGCTCCGCGCGGCGGGTTAAATGCTCGATATGGTTGTTCGCCAGATCAATGGTCACATTGCTCGTATGCAACGGGTAGTTCGCGAAATATTCGATGATGCTCTGCGCCTTGTACCCGGCGCAGATAATGAACTCCTCAATCCCATGCTTGGCGTAGATCTTCATGATATGCCACAGGATCGGCTTATCGTCGAGGGTCACCATGGGTTTGGGGATCCGGTCGGTCTCTTCCGACAATCGTGTGCCAAGGCCGCCGGCTAAAATCACTGCTTTCATATTATCTCCCTGTCAGCCCAAGCGCTGCGTGCTGCGCCCCCAAGGGGCACCATTTCAACCATCGATCAAACCGCCGCATCAGCTTCTGCGCGAACGGTGTAAATACCAGATACTCATGTTTGCTCTGCACGAAACCTGCTTCCCGCATCCGCTTTTTCAGTGTGCGCGCGTGCAGCAGAGTGACGCCTTCATCCAGCGGGCTGTTTTTCACCACATGGCACGTCATCGGATTCAGCGGATTATGCTCGATGATGATCGCCATACCGCCAGGTTTCAACACGCGCTTCATCTCTTGCAGGAACGCCACCCATGCGGCAGGCGGCACATGGTGCATCACGCAGATGGCAAGGCTCATATCGAAGCGGCCGCTTTCAAACGGCAGCGCCGTGCCATCATAGGGCAGATAGGTCACGCTGGGGTTTTCCTGCTGCGCGAGCTTCAGCACCTCGCCCGCAATATCGGTTGCGGAAATGCTAAACCCATCCAGCTTGCGGTGGATCAGCCCGTGGCCGCACCCAACATCCAGCAGCTCCACCCGTTGCGACGGGAAATATTTTTGGGCGATTTCTTTCAGGAAATCCGCCTTCACTTGCGTATAAAAGTCAAGGCCCTGCCCTGCAAACCCAATGGAGTGCTCGATCGACGTTTGGTAGCTATTTTTGCTGTCGTTGAAATCCTGCATATCAAGGATAATCCGCGCGCCGCTCGATGTTGAGCGCTCTCTCGATGATCACCGTCGGCCGTCGGCGCACCTGATTATAGATACGCCCGACATATTCGCCAATGATCCCAAGGAAGATGGCATTCAGGCTGATGCCAAACAGGATCAGCACCGTTGTCGTCGCAAACCCGGACGGCCACGGCGCATTAAGGAACAGCCGCGCGAGGATCGTGAACGCCGTGAGCAATGCCGTCACCAGCGATATCGCAATGCCCATATAGGTCGCGACGCGAAGCGGGGCGGTCGAATAGGAAAATATCCCGTTCATCGCAAGCCTGACCAGCTGCCAGAACGGGAATTTGCTTTCCCCATGCTCGCGCTTGTGGCGGGTGTAGCGCACCTCGCCCTGACGGTTGGCGAGCTCGGAAATTAACCCACGCACATAGGGGTCGGCATCATCGATATGCTGCAACTGGTCGAGGATATGGCGATCCGTGAGGCGGAAATCGCCCGCATCCATCACATGAGGGGAGTCGGATATCTGGTTGAGAAGGCGGTAAAATACGCGGCGTATTTTGATCATGTGCCAGCCTTCGTTGCGCCCCTCGCGCACACCGACCACCACGTCATGCCCTTCGCGCCACAGCCGCAGGAAGTCCGGGAATACCGAGGTCGGGTCTTCGAGATCGCAATCGATCTGGATCGCGGCATCGCCCTTGGCATAGCGGTAGCCGGTCAGGATCGAGCGGTGAAAACCAAAGTTGCGCGCATAGCGCAGCACCTTCACATGCGGATGCGCATGTGCCAAATCGGTGAGCAAGGCAAAGCTGCGGTCGGTGCTGTGGTTATCCGTGAAGATAATCTCGACATCGTAATCGGGCAGGCCTGCGAACTCGCGCGTAATGGCTTCGTAGGCCTTTACGATGTTCGCCTCCTCATTATACACCGGCACGATAACAGAAATGAGGGGCTTGGCCATGTTCCTACCTAAGCCAGTATCTTGCATTCAGGCAGTGGCATGATCAGCTTCGATTTCAGCCCGCGCGCACGCAATTGCTCGGCGATGGGCTCCGCATAATGCCATGCCAGCAGCACCACATAGTCCGGCTGCTGTTCGATCAGGATGCTGTTATCGACCACAGGGATATGCTTGCCCGGCGTGAACAGGCCCTTTTTCAGGGAAGCCGGCTGCTCGGCGATATAGGGCATCAGGCTGGTGCCAATATCGCAATAATGCAACAGCGTGTTCGCACGGCCCGGGCAGGAATTGCCCACAAAGCTCTGCCCTTTTTGCTTCGCGGTCACCGCAAAGTTGACCAGCCGGTCGCGGGATTCCTCGGATGCCTGTTTGAACTTCGCGTAGATATCCGGCTTATGCAGCCCGATATCGAACTCCATTTTCAGTATCTCGCCCACCGATGCCTCGATCGGACGCGCATCCTTCACGCCCACATGCGCACGGATGTTGCCGCCATAGCGCGATACGCGCTCGGCATGGAACACTTCCATGCCATATGGCTTGAACAGCTCGACCAGCGATTTCAGGCTATAGGTGCGGATATGCTCATGGTAAATCGTGTCGTATTGCGCCTTCTGCAGCACATCCACCAGATAGTGGTTCTCCAGTACGAAGACCCCCGTAGCCCCAATCAACGCGCGAATGCCGCGCACCACATCGCCCAGCGGCGCCATATGCGCGAACACGTTCGACGAGGTGATCAGCGCCGCGTGCCCATGTTCCTTCACAATCTCGTTCGCTACCGGCTCATTGAAAAAGTCGTTGACGGTGGGAATGCCCGATTCAACCGCAATCGCGGCAATGTTTGTCGGCTCCACACCCAGCACCCGCGCGCCATTGCGCTTGAAGCCGGAAAGCAGCGTTCCATCGTTGGAGCCAATATCGACCACCAGTGATTTCGCATCGACCTTGTAGCGTTGGGACAGGTCATCGGCCATGATGTGCTGATAGGCCACCAGTTCTTTCGTCACGCCGGTACGGTAGGGGTATTGCTGGTGATACACGGTGGAACCATCCACGATGTAATCAAGCTGCGTCAGCGTGCATTCCGGGCAGCGCATCAAGCGCAGGGGGTAATAGGTCTCCGGCCCGTTCAGCTGCGCTTTGGTCAGCAGCGAATCGCACAGCGGCTGGTGGCCACAATCGAGGACAAGCTCCAAATTGGTGGAGCCGCATACCTGGCAATGCTCGAGCACGCCTGGTTTCACATTATGTTCGATCATTCGCCCAGCCTTTACTAAATGATTACGTAAGGCGCACAAACAAACATACATTCACTGGCATATCAACCACGGTTTAGCCCATGTGCATAATCTAGGGGCTGCCATTGGCGCCCGGCTAAACGCGCGCTGGAGCCTGCGTGCGCCTAATCCCGGGTGAGCACTTTCAGAATCGACCCAAGCACGTTGGGGAATTTCTCTTCGACTTCCGCACGGCGCAAGGAATTCATATGCTCCGTGCCCTCGACCACCGTTCTGACAAGCCCCGCCGCACGCAAAATTTTGAAATGATGCGACATGCTGGATTTCGGGCGATTCAGCACCAGCTCGCCACAGTTCATCGGGCGGCGTTTTTTGGCAAGGCAGCGCACAATCTCAAGGCGCGTGGGATCCGACAGCGCATACATGATGTCCATCAGGTCTACCTGCTCCATATCGGGGTGCTTCATGTGTTTCATAAAAAAAACATATCATAGCTCTTGATGGATTTCCATTGTTCGATTATATACGAACAATCGTAATTGCATGAGGATGTTATGACCGACCTGTTTTCTTCGTACCAGCTTAAAGACGTGAAACTGCGCAACCGCATCGCCATTCCGCCGATGTGCCAGTATATGGCGCATGACGGGCTGGCCAATGCGTGGCACCAGGTGCATTACCCCGCACTGGCGCGCGGTGGCAGTGCGCTGGTCATTGTCGAAGCAACGGCCGTGGCGCCGGAAGGGCGCATCACCCCGCACTGCCTTGGCATCTGGAATGATGAACAAGCCGAGAAATTGCGCGAAATCGCCCGCGCCATCAAAGCCGCCGGCGCGGTCCCCGGCATCCAGATCGCCCATGCAGGCCGCAAGGCAAGCGCCAATATTCCGTGGGAGGGCGACGACCACATGGCAGCCACCGATCCGCGCGCATGGAAAACCATTGCCCCTTCCGCATTGGCCTTTGGTGGCGATTTGCCACGGGTGCCCGAGGCCATGAGCATCGCGGACATCAAGCGCGTTGAGCGCAATTTTGTGGATGCGGCCCGCCGCGCCCATGAAGCGGGCTTTGAGTGGCTGGAACTGCATTTTGCACATGGCTATCTGGCGCAAAGCTTCTTCTCCGCCCACTCCAACACCCGCACCGATGCGTATGGCGGCAGCGTGGAGAACCGCAGCCGCTTTGGGCGCGAAACATTCGCCGCCGTGCGCGAGGTGTGGCCCGCCAACCTGCCCCTCACCGCCCGTTTTGGGGTGCTGGAATATGACAGCAACGATGAGCAGACCCTCAGCGAATCGATCCAACTGGTAAAAGACTGGCGTGCGGATGGGCTCGACATGCTCAGCGTCAGCATCGGCTTCACGATTGGCGAAACACAAATACCGTGGGGTCCCGCCTTCATGGGCCCCATTGCCAAACGGGTGCGCAGCGAGGCCAATATTCCTGTTTCCTCCGCATGGGGCTTTGGCGCACCACACCTTGCCGATCAAGCCATCCGCGATGCGCAGCTGGATCTCGTGCTGATCGGCCGCGCGCATCTGGCCAATCCCCATTGGCCGTATCACGCCGCCCGCAAGCTCGGCAAAGACAAACCAACCGAGCTACTGCCCGCCCCCTACGCCCATTGGCTGGCACGCTATCACGACCCAGAGCAGAGCTAACCATCGCCTTGCCCATTGAATGTAAAAATAGTTTCATGTAATGGGTAAGCGTGCGCGTTCTTTTCACAGTGATGCTGATGCTCTTCATGTTCACCGCCAACCAGGCGGCAGCGGCGTTTGAGCATTGCGACGATCCGGCCTGCTTCGACTATATGGGCGGGGTGCAGAAGAAATCCGAAACCTCGAAGGATGCCCACGCCAGCCATTGTGCCGCAGGCTGCCACCAGGCCGCCGCCATACCGCAGCATGATGCATGCACTGCCCGCAACGCCGACAGTGCAACCACCTTCTGGGCCGAGCGCCCCTTCCCGGAATCCGCCGTTGGCGAAGGATTCATCGAGCCACCCTCTCTCGCATAGTGCTTCGCGCCGCTGGGCGCTGTTCAAAGCCATTCTATCGCGAGATTCCTTATGTTCTTTTACCGCTATGCGGCACCCGTTCTGGGGCTGCTCCTGCTTTCCAACACCGCCCTCGCGCAGGACGGGCCACCGCCATTGACGCCAACCCAGGCAGTTGATGAAGCCTTAACTCACTCACCACGCGTCGCCGCTGCCGATGCGGGCATCCGCTCGGCCGAAGGTGGGCTGGCACAGGCCGATACCTCGCCCAACCCATCCCTTGGCATCGAAGGCGAGAATATCGGCGGCAACGGCCCCTATAACGGCTTTGACAGCGCCGAACTTACCTACGGCCTATCCCAGCAAATCGAGCTTGGTGGCAAGCGCAGCGCCCGCGAAGCGGCGGCGAAAAAGCAGATCACCATCGCCGAGTTGGATGCGACCATCACCCGCCTCGATCTCGCGCGCGATGTGAAGCAAGCCTTTGCATCGGCAGTGGCCGCGCAGGAATCGCTGCGCCTGGCCGAGGATGCACTCGCCATTGCCCGCGAGGAGTTGAAAAGCGTCGCCCGGCGGGTAGCCGAAGCGGCGTCCCCCCTCATCCAGAAAAGCAAAGCGGAAGTCACGCTGGCGACGGCGACTTTTAACGTGGAACAGGCCCGGCAAGAGCTAAGCGTCGCGCGCATGCAGCTCGCGACATTGCTCGGCCGTAGCCAATTAACCGAAAGGCTGGATACATCGTCATTCTTCGCGGTCGAGGAGACGGCAGCGCCGCAAGCGGATGCCATCGAGCGCACCCCGGATATGCTGCGCCTTCGGCTGCATGAAGACCGCGCGAAAGCATTGCTGGATATCGAGCAAGCCGGCGCGATTCCCGATCCCGTCGTCAGCCTCGGTGTGCGGCAGCTTCGTCAGACGAATGACCACGCGTTTGTTGTCGGCGTGTCCATTCCGCTACCGGTGATGCACAGCAATAGCGGCAATATCGCTAGCGCCAGTGCCGAAGTCACGCGCACGGCGAGTGACCAGCAAACGGCGCGGCTAGGCCTGCTGCAACGCTACGCTGCCGCCATATCCGCACGGCGCACGGCGTATGTGAAGGCCACCAGCTACAAAACCACCGTGCTACCCGCTGCCGAGCAGGCATTCGCGCTCTCACGCCAAGGCTATGGCGCGGGCAAGTTCCAGTATCTGGAAGTGCTCGATGCGCAGCGCACCCTGTTCGATGCGCGGGCGCAGTATGTGGGCGCATTGCGCGACTACCATATCCGAAACGCTGAGCTGGAGCGGCTCGGCACCCCTTACGAATCCGCCACGAAAACCGATGGAGCACCTGATGCGAAAAAGTAAACGACCGCTGTTTTTTCTGTTGCTTATCGTGCTGCTGGTAGGCGGAGGGATCGCCGCATTCACCGGTGGCAACGAGCCGCCCGCGCAGGAGGCTGAAACCCCTGCCGGTGACGCACATGGTCACGGCACGGAGGAAGCCGACAGCACGGACATTAGCGATGCATCCGCCGCCACCATGAACATCCAGACAGTCACCGCAGGACCGGCAGCGATTCGCCAGACCATCCGCGTATCCGGGCGCATGGTGCTGAATCAGAACCGCTCCGCCGAGGTGAAGGCCCGCTTTGCAGGCATTGTGCGCGGCGTTTTCAAACAGGTCGGCGACACCGTGAAACGTGGCGATAAGCTCGCAACCGTTGAAAGCAACGAAAGCCTTCAGGTGTATGCCGTGCCCGCGCCGCTCGATGGCGTGGTGCTGGAACGCACCATCAGCGTCGGCGATACGGCAAGCGATGCACCGATCTTCCGCGTTGCTGATTTATCGAGCCTGTGGGCGGAATTCTTCATCTTTGCTGCCGATATGGAATCCGTGCGCCAGGGCCAGCCCATCATCATCCGCGCGCTGGATGGCAAAACATCCACCATGAGCACACTGCAAACCATCCAGCCAACCGCTGAAGCATCCAGCCAAACGGTGCTAGCGCGCGCGGAAGTTGAGAATGCAACCGGCGCATGGCGCTCCGGTATGACCGTGCAAGGCGATGTGGTGATCAGCGAGCAGCCGGTTGCCTTGGCCGTGCCAACGGCGGCTATCCAGCGTGTCGAAGGCAAGGATGTGGTCTTTGTAAAAACGGGCACGCGCTACACCGCCACCCCCGTCACCCTCGGCCGCAGCGATACGCAGATGACCGAAATCACCGCCGGGCTATCCGCCGGGGCAACCGTGGTCAGCACCAACAGTTTCATCGTGAAAGCAGACATCGGCAAAGCCGGTGCCGAGCACGAACACTAGGCGAGACAGCACATGATCCATTTTATCCTTACGTTCGCGTTGCGTCACCGGGTTCTGGTGGGCTTGCTCAGCCTCTGTGTGGCAGCGGGTGGCATGGTCGCGTTGAGCCAGCTGCCGATTGATGCTGTGCCCGACATCACCAACAATCAGGTGCAGATCACCACCGAGGCTCCGGCATTCTCGCCGCTGGAAATCGAACAGCAGGTGACCTATCCGCTGGAAACAGCATTGGCTGGCATACCGGGGCTGGAAAGCACGCGATCACTCTCGCGCAACGGCTTCTCGCAGATCACCGCCATCTTCACGGAAGAGACGGATATTTACTTCGCCCGCCAGCAGGTCGGCGAACGCATCACCGAAGCGCGCGAAACAATGCCAGCTGGCGTCGAGCCACGGCTTGGCGCCATCTCCACCGGCCTTGGCGAAATTTATATGTGGACGGTGGAATACACCCATCCCATGGGCAAAGGCGCCACCGCAACCGATGGGCAGCCCGGCTGGCAAAGCAATGGCAGCTACCGCACCCCCGAAGGCCAGCTACTGCGCGAGGAGCACGAACTGGCGACCTATCTGCGCACCGTGCAGGATTGGCTGATTCGCCCACCATTGCGCGGGGTGAAGGGGGTGGCGGAGGTAGACGCCATCGGCGGCTATGCGAAGCAATACCATGTGGCCCCCAACCCCGATAAATTGCTGGCCTATGGCCTGTCACTGGCCGAACTCGTGCGCGTGTTGGAAGAAAACAACACCAGCATCGGCGCAGGCTTTATCGAGCGCAACGGCGAAGCCTTCATGACCCGTGCCGATGGGCGTATCCACTCCATGGAAGACATTGGCAATATGGTCATCGCCAACCGCCGTGGCATCCCGATCTACCTGCGCAATGTCGCGGATATTTCCATTGGCAAGGAGTTGCGTACGGGCAGCGCCAGCGAAAATGGCTACGAAGTCGTCGTCGGCACCGCCCTGATGCTGATTGGGCAGAACAGCCGCACGGTGTCCGAGGCGGTCGATACCAAGCTGCAGCAGATCAATAAAACCCTCCCGCCCGATATTCGCGCCAAAACCGTGCTGAACCGCACCAAGCTGGTGGATGCCACGATCAGCACCGTGCAGAAAAACCTGACCGAGGGGGCACTGCTTGTTGTTGCCGTGCTGTTCCTGCTGCTGGGCAATATCCGCGCTGCATTGATCACGGCGCTGGTCATCCCGCTCGCCATGCTGATGACCGCCATGGGCATGCTGAAAGCGGGCATCAGCGGCAACCTGATGAGCCTTGGTGCGCTCGATTTCGGGCTGATTGTCGATGGCGCGGTGATTATCACCGAGAACTGCCTGCGCCGGTTAGCAGAGAAGCAGCAGCATGTCGGGCGATTGCTCACGCTGGATGAACGTCTGCATGAAGTCTTGTTGGCCGCACGCGAAATGATTGAGCCGACCGTGTTCGGCCAGGCCATCATCATCATGGTCTATGTTCCGCTGCTGACCTTTACCGGGGTCGAAGGCAAGATGTTCGAGCCCATGGCGATGACCGTGATCCTTGCGCTGGTGGCGGCCTTTATCCTCTCGCTCACCTTCATCCCCGCCATGATTGCGCTGTTCGTGACCGGCCGAGTGGAAGAAAAAGAAAGCCGCGCGATCCGCAAAGCCAAGGCATGGTACGCGCCGTGCCTTGGCTTTGCCTTGCGCAAGCCAACGACCATCGTGCTCAGCGCCGTGGGGGCCTTTGCGGTGGCGCTGCTGGTGTTCATCTCCATGGGGCGCGAGTTCATCCCCACGTTGGATGAGAAAGACATCGCCATGCATGCGATGCGGATTCCTTCGACCTCGCTGAACCAGTCGCAGGCCATGCAGTTCGAGGTGGAGCGCGCTGTCAGCCGCATTCCGGAAGTGGATTTTGTGTTCTCCAAAACCGGCACTGCCAAGGCGGCGGGCGACCCGATGCCACCGAATGTCTCGGATACCTTCATCATCCTGAAACCACGCGACGAATGGAAAAACGCTGGCAGCAAAGCCGAAGTGATTGAACGCATCGAGGCTGAAGTCGCCACCATTCCCGGCAATAATTACGAGTTCACCCAGCCCATCCAGATGCGCTTCAACGAGCTCATTTCCGGCGTGCGCAGCGATGTGGCAGTGAAGCTGTTCGGTGAAGAGTTTCCTGAAATGGAGCGCACCGCCGCACAGATCGCCCGCGCGCTGAAAGCCATCGACGGCGCGCAGGATGTCAAGGTCGAACAAACGTCCGGCCTGCCCATGCTGGAAGTGAAACTAAACAAAGAAGCTATCGCCCGCTACGGCATGAACACCGGCGACGTGCTGGATGTGGTGGCGATTGCCATGGGCGGTAAGCCTGCCGGGCTGATCTTCGAGGGTGATAAGCGATTCGCTCTTGTGGTGCGGTTGCCGGATGCAGTGCGCGCCGACATGGACACCATCAACACCCTGCCCATCCTTCTCCCGGCCGATGATTTCGATGCCAAGGCAGGCGAAATCCACGCCCGCCCACGCTATGTACCGCTGAAGGAGGTTGCAACCCTCACCTTCAGTGAAGGCCCCAACCAGATCAGCCGCGAAAACGGCAAGCGCCGGGTGGTGATCCAGGCCAACGTGCGTGGCCGCGATATCGGCTCGTTTGTCGAGGAAGCCCAGCGCGCGCTGGATGAGACAGTGAAGCTCCCCGCCGGTTACTGGTTGGAATGGGGCGGACAGTTCAAAAACCTGCAAGACGCCACCGCCCGGCTGATACTGGTGGTGCCCGCCTGCTTCTTCATGATTTTCCTGCTGCTGTTCACCGCGCTGCATTCCGGCCGTCAGGCGTTGCTGGTGTTCAGCGGGGTGCCCTTGGCACTGACCGGTGGCATTCTCGCGCTTTGGCTGCGCGGCATGCCCTTCTCCATCTCGGCAGCGGTTGGGTTTATTGCCCTGTCCGGCGTGGCAGTGCTCAATGGGTTAGTACTCATCAACCGCATCAACCAACTGGTGCGCGAAGGGTTGCCCTCGGAGCAAGCCGTGCGCGAGGGCGCACTCTCCCGCCTTCGCCCAGTGCTGATGACCGCCCTGGTTGCCTCGCTCGGTTTCGTGCCGATGGCCATTGCCATGGGTGCCGGGGCGGAAGTACAGAAACCGCTGGCCACCGTGGTCATCGGCGGCCTCATCACCGCCACCGCCCTCACCCTGCTGGTGCTGCCCGCCCTCTATCACCGCTTCAATCTCGCTGCGCATAGCAAGGGGTAAATCACACGAGCGCAAAACCATGCCAGCCCATAGCCACTATCTGCTATGGAGCGGCATACATTACTAAAAAATAATTCCCATTTTCTGTCGCACCGCATTATGACTGACGCATGAGCAACATTTAAATCAGGAGCGCATGATGAGCAATGCAAGCGGCTGCCCCGTGATGGGCGCGAAAAAAACACGCGAACAGAAACACCGGTTTACGCGCGACTGGTGGCCCAACATGCTGCATATCGAGCTGCTGCACCAGCATGCGCCCAAATCAAACCCGCTGGGGGAATCTTTCAGCTATGCGCAGGCGTTCCAGTCACTCGATCTGGATGCAGTGAAGAAGGATATTGTTGCGCTGATGACCGATTCGCAAGACTGGTGGCCCGCCGATTACGGCCATTACGGCCCCCTCTTCATCCGCATGGCGTGGCACAGCGCAGGCACCTACCGCACCGGCGATGGCCGTGGCGGTTCGGGTGCCGGCGCGCAGCGCTTCGCACCGCTCAACAGCTGGCCGGATAATGCTAACCTCGACAAGGCGCGCATGCTGCTGTGGCCCGTGAAGCAGAAATATGGCCGCAGCCTTTCCTGGGCGGATTTGATGGTGCTTGCCGGCAATTGCGCGCTGGAATCGATGGGCCTCAAAACCTTTGGTTTCGCGGGTGGGCGCGAGGATGTGTTCGAGCCCGAAGAGGATATTTACTGGGGCACGGAAGATACCTGGCTCGGCGACACGCGCTACACAGACGATCGCCAGCTGGAAAATCCACTGGCCGCCGTGCAAATGGGCCTGATTTACGTCAACCCCGAAGGGCCAAACGGCAAACCGGACCCGGTCGCTTCCGGCCGCGACATTCGCGAAACCTTCGGCCGCATGGCGATGGATGATGAAGAAACCGTCGCGCTGGTCGCGGGCGGGCACACATTCGGCAAATGCCACGGCGCGGCCGAGGCATCGCATGTCGGGCGGGAGCCCGAAGGGGCGAGCATCGTCGATCAGGGCCTCGGCTGGAACAGCACGTTCGAAACCGGCCACGGCGTCAACGCCATCACCAGCGGCATCGAAGGCCCGTGGACACCCAACCCCACGCAATGGGACAATGGCTATTTCGATGTGCTTTTCGGTTATGAGTGGGAGCTCACCACAAGCCCTGCAGGCGCGCACCAATGGCAGGCGAAAGGGTTGAAGCCGGAAGATCATGCCCCGCAGGTCGATAGCTCCGGTGCGCGGGTGAAACTGATGATGACCACCGCCGACATGGCGATGCGGATGGACCCAATTTATGAGCCCATTGCACGCCGTTTCCACAAGGATCCTGCCGCATTTGCCGATGCGTTCGCGCGGGCATGGTTCAAGCTGACCCACCGCGACATGGGGCCGCGCATCCGCTATCTCGGCCGCGAAGTACCCAAGGAAGTGCTGATCTGGCAGGACCCAATCCCTGCGGTGAACCACACGCTGGTAGATGACACTGATATCGCCACGCTCAAACAAACCGTGATGGCGTCCGGCCTGTCGGTTGCGGAACTGGTATCGACCGCCTGGGCTTCCGCCTCGACCTATCGTGGCACGGATATGCGCGGTGGCGCGAACGGCGCCCGCATTCGCCTTGCCCCACAAAAAGACTGGGAAGCAAACCAACCGCAGCAGCTGGCCAAGGTCCTAAGAACGCTTGAAGGCATTCAGACGGATTTCAACAGTAAGCAATCCGGCGATAAAAAGATCTCACTTGCCGACCTCATCGTGCTTGCAGGCGGCGCAGCCGTAGAGCAGGCGGCCAAAGACGGTGGGCACGCACTCACCGTTCCTTTCCGGCCCGGCCGCATGGATGCCTCGGCAGCGCAGACAGATGCCGCATCGTTCGATGTGCTTGAGCCGGTGGCGGATGGGTTCCGCAATTATCTTAAAGGCCATTACCGGTTGACCGCGGAAGAGCTGCTGCTCGACAAGGCGCAACTGCTCACCCTGTCCGCACCGGAGATGACGGTGCTGCTTGGCGGTATGCGCGTGCTCGGCACAAATGCGGCGGGTTCAAGGCATGGCGTATTCACCGACCGCATCGGTTCGCTTACCAATGATTTCTTCGCAAACCTGCTCAACATGAGCACGCAATGGAAAGCGACGTCAGCGGCGGAGGAAAGCTTCGAAGGGCATGACCGCAAAACAGGCAAACTGAAATGGACCGCCACGCGTGTCGATCTCATTTTTGGCTCAAACTCGCAGTTGCGCGCCTTGGCAGAAGTCTATGCCGCGGCCGATGCAAAGGAGAAATTCGCACGCGACTTCATCGCCGCGTGGGTCAAAGTCATGGAACTGGATCGCTTCGATCTGGATCCGCGATACGGCGCAAAACCCCTTAAGGTTTAGTGCCCCACGCTCCGCTTGGACCATGGGTTATGGCGCAGACAATGCTTGAAACCGGGGCAGTGATGCTAGTGTTCTGGTTGATGGTTGCGAAACCATAGCCCGCCTGCACAGAATTTGCACAACAATGCCTTGGCAATGCCTTAAGTCCGTCATCATCGCGCCACAAATGGGTGGCATGGTTGGTTCCATAGAAATCTATAGGAGCCAACCATGCACTACGCCAATATCCAGAAACGATTCTCGTTCAAAACATCTTTCAAGTTAGCCAGCTGTGCCGGGTTGGTCGCGCTTGGTGACTTTCTATTTTTCGATGTGCCGGTGGGATGGACGCTGGGTTTATTTGGCTTGGTCCTGTTGCTGGCTGTGCGGTGTCACAGCAACCCCATGGGGCGTCGCCGTGCGACGGATATAGCAACATTGGCCACACTCGGCCTGTCGCTCGCACTCATTGAAATGCCAACGGTTGAAACCCTCGTGCTTTATAGCTTCAGCATTATGACCCTTGCACTCTTGCCCAAGCTTTCCCGGCTCGATGATGCCCGGATGCTGGCGCGAAGCCTCCTGCGCTATCTGTTTAGGGGCTGGATCCGCCTGCTGATGGATGGGCTGATGATATCGCACGTTCTGAAGCGCTTACAAAAACG
Organism: Pseudomonadota bacterium; assembly: GCA_040384265.1. GTDB lineage: Bacteria > Pseudomonadota > Alphaproteobacteria > Rickettsiales > UBA3002 > QFOX01. Next base: position 519,102 of record JAZKJM010000005.1, read on the forward strand.
TAACGGCCGCAAGCGCTCTTTTGTGCGGCATTGGTTATTGCCATGCGTCATGTCGGGCATTTTTGTGCTGCTGTTTGCCAAAGCCAACCCCATTATTACCCAATGGTTGGATAAAATTGAGTGGTATGGGCTGATGCAATATCTGTCATTTTCGCGCATTTGCTTTGCCACAGCGATTGCACTGAGCAGCTGGGCGCTGATTCGTCCCAAATTCAAGCATCCCCTTAAAAAGGCACCTTCGGAGCTGAAAACAAAGCAGCCTTTCACGCTGACGGCGCTGCTTTTCAATGAGCGCTCGATCACAACCTCGTTGCTGCTTTTTAATGGCCTGTTTCTGGTGCAGAATCTCATGGATGTAGCGTTTCTGTGGAGCGGGACTGCTTTGCCTGAAGGCATGACCTATGCCAGCTACGCGCACCAAGGCGCCTACCCGCTCATTGCCACCGCCCTGCTCGCCGCTGCGTTTGTGCTGATTGCACTTAAGCCCGGCAGTGCCACGGAGCAGGTATCGGTTATCCGCAACCTGGTATTTGCTTGGGTGGGGCAGAATATCTTCCTGGTGCTTTCCTCTATTATACGTACCGTCGGCTACATCGAAGAATATTCCCTCACCTATCTTCGCGTCGCGGCGCTGATCTGGATGGTCTTGGTGGCATTGGGCCTGGTGCTCATTATTGCCCGCATCCGGCTACGCAAAACCAACCTCTGGCTCATCAATGCCAATAGCATGGCCATGGTTGCAACGCTTTACCTGTGCTGCTTCATCAACGTCGGTGGCTTCATCGCTTGGCATAACGTCACGCATGCAAGCGAAGTAACGCAACATGGTACACCGTTGGATGTTGGCTATCTCACGCGTTCCATCGGGGTGGAGGCCATTCCCGCCTTGCTATGGTTCGAGCATCACTATCCCCATAGCGGCAAGCTCCATGCCGTACAGGATGCACGTCAATCGCTGGCAGCGGAGCTGGATGATTCCATGAATGATTGGCGGCGTTGGAATTTCCGTGAGTTCCGCATTGCGCGAGCGATCGCATCCCCCACCTACCGTTACTAAGAGGAAGCCTCATGTTTATCGCACATATGCCGGCAGGTTATTTGCTCACGCGCTACATCCAACGCAAAACGGGAAATCAGTCGCGCCATGTCATGTGGTTCGGCCTGATCGCCAGCATATTCCCGGATATTGACCTGCTCTATTTCTTTCTGGTCGACCGCCGCAGCACGGAACACCATCATTATGTGACGCATTTGCCCTTAGCATGGCTCGCGCTGGGGGCCACTGCATGGCTGGTGATGAGCATACTGAAAGAACGGCGTTACCTTATTTTCCTTGGCGTCGCCTTGGCAAATCTGATGCTGCATATGGTGCTGGATTCAATCGCTGCGACGATTTATTGGCTCGCCCCTTTCTCGAACGTGGGGGTGGATTTAATCAATGTTACCGCGCATTATGATTGGTGGGTGTGGAGTTTCGTCCTTCACTGGACTTTTATGCTGGAGATACTGATAATTATCATCGCACTTCATGTTGGGACCAAGCCATGCAAAAAAACATACTGATTGTCGATGATGATCCGCATATCCGCGAGGTGCTCCAATTCGCGCTGACGAAGGCAGGCTTTGGCGTGGAAATAGCGACGAATGGCAAGGAAGCCGTCGCCGCCGCCCAATCCCGCGCATTCGATTGCATGGTGCTGGATATCACCATGCCGGAGATGGACGGGCTTGAAGCGTGCAAACAGCTGCGAAAAACCTCGGAGGTTCCTATTCTTTTCCTCTCCTCGCGCGACGAGGAAATCGACCGGATCATCGGGCTGGAACTCGGTGGCGACGATTACGTCACCAAACCATTTAGCCCGCGCGAATTGGTGGCACGGGTGAATGCCATTCTTAAGCGCACGTTAGCAAAGCCGTCCGCCACCAAGCAAGTGCTTGAAAAAGGTGCCCTGCGCATTGATACCGAGCGCTATAGCGCCCTATGGCGGGATAAAACCATCGTGCTGACCGCAACGGAATTCACGCTGCTCGCCACCTTGCTGAACCACCCAGACAAGGTGTATAGCCGCGATGCGTTGATGGATGGTGCCTATCAGAATATCACGGTCAGTGACCGCACCATAGACAGCCATATCCGCCGCATTCGCCAAAAATTTGCCGATGCGGGAGCAGAGAGCATCATTGAAACCATGCATGGCATTGGCTATAAGCTTGGCCCATGCCAGTAGCGCGCGCCCATCCCTGGCGATTTCGGCTGCGCAGCATTTTGCTTTGGGTGCATATGCTGGTGCTCATTGTACCGCTGGGCAGTATCTATGTATTTCGGCTTTATGAAAACGAGCTGGTGCGTGAAACCGAATCGGAATTGATTGCCCAGGGCGCCTATATCACGGCCATGTACAAGCAGGCGATTCACCCGCTGATCAACCACCTGCCCGCTTATGGCGTGCCTATCGCCGCCAAGCGTAAGCAGAAAGACGACAAATACAACATTATTGCGCCAACCGTGGATGTGGCGAGCGCTCCTGTTTATCCGCCCCGTCCGGATGCGCTCAATGATTCGCTGCCGCCCGATCCCTTGGCCGCACGCACCGGAAAAACGATTTTTCCTATTTTGGATGAGGCGACCTTGACGACACTCGCGGGTGTGCGCATCACCGATTCCCACGGCATCGTCGTCGCCGGGCGCGAGGAAACCGGCATGTCGCTTGCCCATGTCGAAGAGGTTTCCGAAGCCTTACAAGGCCAGTATAGCGCCAGATTGCGTCAGCGAATTTCAAAACATGAAGACCCCGCATTAACCTCGGTTAGCCGTGGCACTGGCATGCGCTTGTTTGTGGCACTGCCGATTATCGATAACGATCGCGTGATTGGCGCAGTGCTTCTCTCACGCTCACCACGCTCGATCCTCAAGGGCTTGCAGGATGAACAGGAGCGCATGCTTTTTGCCGCAGGGATCATCATTGCGATCACCGTATTGCTAGCCCTGGTCACGTCCTATGCCATCAGCCGCCCTATTCACGCGCTGATCCGGCAAACACAACGCATTGCACGTGGCGAGAAAGATGTGCCGCCGATTGCAGAGCCGATCACCCAGGAGCTCGCGTTATTATCGCAAAATGTCGCACGTATGGCAGATACCATCGCTGAGCGCTCCGACTATATCCGCAATTTCGCGATGCATGTGTCGCATGAATTCAAAACGCCGCTCACCGCCATTCAAGGCGCTATCGAATTAATCCATGAGCATGGCGACTCCATGAAGCCGGAGCAGCTGCAGAAGTTCTTGGCCAATATAACCCACGATACGGATCGCCTGAAAATACTGGTATCACGACTGCTGGAGCTTGCCCGTGCCGATGTGATGCAGGCCAATGCAGAGGCAACCGATGTCGGCGCCTTATTGAGGCACTTGCAAGCGCGCTACGCAGAACGTCTGAGCATTGGAGAACTCCGGGAACCCTTGCACGCCCATGTCGCGCAGGATGTGCTGGAAACCGTCTGCATCAACCTCCTGGAAAATAGCCTTCAGCATGGTGCAACCCATATTCGCATGAGCGCTTATGCGTTGGACGGTAGCATTACCATCGATGTCATCGACAATGGTGCAGGCATTTCTGCGGGCAATAGTGCAAAACTCTTCACGCCGTTCTTTACAACAAAGCGCGAACACGGTGGAACGGGCCTCGGACTCGTGATATCGCAAGCGTTGCTTAGGGCGTTTTACAGCGATTTGCAATGTATCCACGCCCCCAGCGGCGCGCATTTCAGGATATTACTCCGCATGGCATAAGAAGTTTCCGGCGGCGACTACTGTTCAAATTTCCCATGCTGCAAAAATGCCAACGCCTGCCGACACATGTGTCGGTTTCCGGGAAAGAATGTGTGCGAGCTTGGCACAATCACATGATCTTTCATGCCCGTAAGCCTGGTGCTGTCGATGGATACTTTGCCATCGTTCGCTTTGCCGATGATGCGTGAGGAAATGAAATCGACCGGGCGATTGCCTGCGATCACGCCAACCTCGTAATCCACTGCACCGAAGTGATGGACGAAGCCGGATTGGTCGGTAACCAGCTGCTGGCCGGCCGGTCCATAAAGCAGACGGTAGAGTTTTATGTCTCGAAGGAAATCGGCCACTTCGCTACCCTGATTGGGCGTGCCGATCATGACGACGCGTCCCAGATTCTGCGGTTTATAGCGGTGCAGACAGGCGCGAATCACCAGCCCGCCCATGGAATATCCCACCAAATGCACCTTGCCCGGTATCGATTCAGCAAATGCAGCCATGCGCGGGGTGATTGCATCGGCAATGGCTTCAATCGAATGCCGGGTAGATGGGTAGCCAAGATTGAGCACTTCAAACCCGCTCTTCTCAAGAAAACTGGCCAGTTTACGCATGCTGCGATGCGTACGAAAAATACCGTGCAGAATGATGACGCCCTCACGCATGCTGCAACCCTCGCAGGTAATTTTCGACAAAGGATTTAGCCAATGTCTTTGCCGATTCGGAATCGATCAGGTCCAATTTGCGTGAAAGGGAAAGCATGCAGATACCGTGAATGCCCGCCCATAAAACCCGTGCTGCCCGTCTGGCTTTGCGACGATTGTTCTTCACGTAGGGCAATACCATGCCTTCAAGCAATTCAAAGAACCGCCGCATTTTGGGGATATACCACTCAGGCATCGGGGTATCGGGTGGCAGGCTATGTTCAAAGAGCGCCATCCATTCATTATAATGGGCGGCACTGTAGTCGATATAGTAAAGCGCCAGGCCTTCAAACGAGGGGGGTCTTTTACGTGCCGCGAACGTGTGCTGCAGGTCTTCAAACCATGTATCCAGGGTCCGGGCGTTGATATGCAGGATCAGGTTATCATGGCTGCCAAACAGGTTATAGACCGTGCCCACCGTATACCCAATTTCCGCCGCCACCTGGCGGGCACTGAATTTGCCAAACCCTTGAGATTGAATAATAGATCGTCCTGCCTGAATTGCCATTTCCTGCAAGTCTTCCCTACTGTGATCGTAACGGCGGGCCATAATTTTCTCTGCAATTGGACGACGTATAATTGCTTATTGCACATTGTTTAATTAAAAGATATAGTTAAATTGAAATCCGGATTTACTGAATACAACCATCGCCGCCATACGCGGCATTACGAAGGTAGGCTGATATGTGGCTTTTGGGTCTTTCCATCGGTGGGTTCATTTTCTTCACCGCCATCATTCTGCCCTGGGTGAGCCGCAACCGCATACAGGATACGCAGGCACAGCTGGCTGCCATGAAAAAACAGCTGCAGGAGCTGTTCGCGTTTCTTGAAAAGACCGGCGTAAACCTGCCGCCTGAAATCACATCGCCACCGAAAATATGGCCGTGGCAGCAGCAGGCATCGGCATCCTCTGTTCCTGCGTCCGCAGCGGATACGCCATCCGCCAGCATTTCGTTTATCACCACCCCCGAACCTAGCACCCCCGACCGCGAGCCGGGTGTTGCCCCTCAAAAACCAGCCCTCCCCTCTATCAGTTTCGAGCAACAATTCGGTGCGCAGCTGCCCGTGTGGATTGGTGGCGTCGCATTGGCGCTAGCGGGCCTTTTCCTCGTCAAGTATTCCATTGAAATGGGACTGCTTAGCCCCACCGTGCGCGTGGTGCTGGGTATGATTTTTGGCGGCGGCTTGCTGTGTGCAGCCGATTGGGTACGCAAGCGCCCGAATTTTGCCAACGGCACACGCATCGCCCAGGCCCTGTGCGGCGCAGGCATTGCGGATTTGTATGTTTGCCTGTTCGCCGCCACCAATCTCTATGATTTAATTCCCGCTTCCGTCGGATTCACGGGCATGGCGGCCGTCACCGCCGCCGCCGTATGGCTTTCATTGCGCCACGGCATGGCCGTTGCGGTGCTCGGGCTGGTTGGTGGTTTCCTCACGCCCGCGCTCGTCGGTAGCCATAATCCGCAAGCGCCGATCTTGTTCCTCTACCTCTATTTTGTGCTCACCGGCTTCATGGCTGTCAGCCGCAAAAAGGGCTGGTGGGCGCTGGCAATTCCGACCGTGTTAAGTGCCTTCCTCTGGGTCTGTCTCTGGCTGTTCGGCAGCAATTTCACACCGGGGGATAGCATCTATCTCGGCCTCTTCCTCATGGCGGTGAGTGCCACCGTGGTTGCCAGCTCCAAACAGCAATATAACGCGGAGCGCGCGGATATCACCGACCGGTTCAAGGTCACCTCCGCGTTGAATTACCTGTCACTCGGCGGCGCGCTGTTGTTGATGGGCAGCATGACCATCCATGCCGGATTTGGCGTCATGGAATGGGTGCTGTTTGGCATGCTTTCGCTCGGCGGCATTGGCCTGGCCTATGGCAACCAGAAGCTTTACGGCCTCGTGCCGTGGATATCGATGGCGGTCAATGCCGTGATGCTCCTCACATGGTATACGGCGGATAACGGCACCCTCGCCATGACCATCGCCCTCTTTGGCGCCATGTATATTGCCAGCGGTTACGTGCTGCAATCGCGCAGTGAAAAGCCCCTGTTATGGGCAGGGCTGACCTGCGCTGCGAGCCTCGGCTACTACCTGCTCGGCTATACCACATTACACGCCACGGCGCTGTTTGCTGATATCCCCTCTTTCTGGGGCATCTTGGCACTGGGCTTTGCAATTCTGGGCATATACAGCATCAAAAACATACTGGCCGAGGTGCCGGCCGATCATCCGCAGAAGCAACAGCTGCTCGCCATGTATGCGGCGACCGGCACCGCGTTTCTCTCGCTGGCATTAACGATCGAATTGCCGCGCGAGTTCTTATCCGTTGCGTTTGCGCTCCAGTTACTGGCAATTGCGTGGATTAACGCCAAAATCGATGTCAGCGCCCTGCGCGTTATCGCCGCCATTCTCGGCTGCGTATTCGGGTTCCTGCTGCTGCCGCAGATAGTGCTGCTGATTCAGCTGACGGCCTACAGCCTCATCGAAGCGAAGCTGGCCTTGCAACACGGCGTTCCACTGGTGGATTGGCCCCTCTTCCAGCTTGGCGTACCGGCGGCGTGCTTTGTCGCAGCAAGCTATATGTTGCGCCAAGGCAGGGATGATCGGCTGGTACGCGGTCTGGAAATTGCCGCCATCGGATTGATTGCCGTGATGGGCTATTATCTCACGCGCCATGCCTTCCATGCCGATGAAAACATTCTGTTCGTCACTGCGGGATTCATCGAGCGCGGGGTCATCACCAACACCCTCTTCGTATACGGTATCACCTGCCTATGGGTGGGCCGGCAGTATGCACGCCAGGCGGTGTCGCTCAGTGGGCTCGCGCTCGTTGGCATCGCTCTATTCCGCATCACCTATTTCGACCTGATCGCCTATAACCCGCTGTGGTCGGCGCAAACCGTGGGTGCATTGCCTATCCTCAACGCCCTGCTGCTCACCTATGGCCTGCCGATGCTGTGGACATGGCGCGCCACTCAGGAACTGCCGCATCTGGGTAAATCCGCTTGGGTGCGCTATGGGCAAGGATGCGTGTTGTTACTGGCTTTCGTGCTGCTCTCGCTAAGCGTCCGCCAGCTCTTCCATGGCACGTATTTGAACGGCAGCGAAACCAGCAATGCCGAAATCTACAGCTACTCCGTCGCATGGCTGCTGTTCGGTGTCGGCTTGCTCTTCTATGGCACCCTGCGCGCCGATAAAATGATCCGCATTGCCTCACTGGCGGTGATGATCCTCACCGTCGGCAAAGTGTTCCTTTATGACGCCTCCGAGCTTGAGGGGCTGTTCCGTGTCTTCTCCTTCTTCGGCCTCGGCCTTAGCCTGCTTGGGCTTAGCTGGTTCTACACCCGGTTCGTATTCGGCGAGCGCGACCTATTCGGAGGCAATAAATGATCCCGCAAAAAGCCACCGGCCTCCCCCGCATCATCAACGCCTTCGGCTATTCCTATGATGGCCTGAAAGCCGCCTATGCATCCGAAGCCGCCTTCCGGCAGGAGCTGGTGCTGCTCGCCGTGGGCATTACCGCCGCATGCCTGCTCGATGTGAGCGCGCTTGCCCGCGCCGTCATGATCGGCAGCCTGCTGCTCGTGCTGCTGGTCGAGATTATCAACACCGCCATCGAAGCCACCATCGAGCGCATCTCCGCCGATCAACACCCCCTCTCCAAAAAAGCGAAAGACCTCGGCAGCGCAGCCGTGCTCGTTTCGCTGGTTCACGCCGCCGTCATCTGGGCGGTTATTTTGGTTGGTTAGCCTCATTAGGCCTAGAACAGGAAATCGCCACTCACCAACGCCTGCTGGCCGTTCAGCTGGATCTCGAAATCAGCGATCTGATCATGATTCGTATCCACCTGCACGATGCTGTCGGCACCCTCGACCTCATAGCGAACTTCCGGTGCCGCGCCACCGGTGAAGCTCCTGCCACCCAGGAATGCGAACGTGCCTGCAAACGCGGACAGGTCAATTTTGTCGCCGTGCGCATGACTAAAATCCAGCACCACATCGCGGCTGCCGTAGCCAACGCCAGAATCGGCAATGGCCGTGTAAAGGAAGCGATCGCCCCCCAAGCCACCCGTCAGCTGATCCGCACCCGCACCACCCGTAATCCGGTTGGCCAATGCATTGCCACTGAGTCGATCACTATAGGCCGAACCCAGGATATGTTCGATATTGATAAGATTGTCCGACGCCGCGTCGCCATTCCACTGGTTGTTGGTGGCAAGGTCCACATTCACCCATGTTGCCGAAGTCGCATACGACACCGTATCATTGCCTGCGCCACCATCGATCACATCAGAACCAGCACCACCTATCAGTACATCATTACCAGCGCCGCCCAGCAGCGTATCGTTGCCTGAAAGGCCGCTCAACGTATCGTTACCCGCACCGCCGTCCATTATATCGTTGCGGCCATAGAACCCGATCAGCGATTCATTGCCCGACAGCGCGGCTGCCAGATAATGCGCGCGGATCTCTTCGCCCGACCAACTAATGCCATCGCTGAAGATAATTTTCTCGATGCCTCGTTCTGTGTCGCCTATAAATTGCCCCAGCAATGTCACGCTGTCTGCCGCATCGTTGAACCGAAGAATTGCATCGTTCTGCGAACGCGTCACAAACGCATTCGCCGATGTCAGTTTCGCACCCGTCAGTTGCAGCACGTCTTTCGCACCCTCATGAAAACCCTCATCAATCACATCCGCCCCATCCCCCTGCGCGTGGAGGTAGGTATCATTCCCGGTGCCACCGTGCAGAAGATCATCCCCGCGGCCGCCGATAAGCGTATCCTTGCCATCCGATCCAATGATCGTATCATTCCCGTCTGTCGTGGCCGTTGCCCAATAGTGCTTTGCCAAATCCGCGCTTGTCCAGTGGATACCATCGCTGAAGGTAATCGTTTCAATCATCGAATAGCGCGATGAGAACTGGTTCATCAGGGTAATACTATCGCTCACCCCGCCAAATGTTAGCACGAGGGCATCAACGCTAGAGGTCAGCACATGCGCCACTTTCACATTGGTGGATGTCAGCTTCGCACCGGTGAGCTCGAGTGCATCGCGTTGGGAAGTGTATGCGCGTTCGATAATCGTATCCGCGCCATCCCCCTGTGCATGCACATACACATCCTTCGCAGTGCCGCCGACGAGGGTGTCATTGCCCTTGCCGCCCACCAGCCGGTTGGAGAATTCATACAAGCCGGTAATCTCGTCATCCCCGCGCGTGGTGGTCGTCGCCATATAGGCCGCCACCAGGTCGCTCATGGTTTTTCTGGTTCCATCCGCAAACACAAAACGGCCCACATCGTTTTGGATAGAAAGACCCGCAAATGTAAGGCTACCACCCCCGGGCACAAAAACAGTGAGAGTCGGATTCCATGCATACCCCTCCAGCGTGTACTTTAAGGATGCAAACGTAATCCCTGGGCCAAACTGGATAGTATCCTTCGAATCACCATAGACGGTATCCTGCCCATCGCCCCGGTTGATGATCACGGTGCTGACGCCCGCGTCCAGCCGCACCACATCGTTGCCTTTACCCGGCGTAATCGTCAGCCCGCCGAAATGGGTCGTGATCGCATCATCGCCGCGCGTGCTGCTGTTGGCAACAACGACTGCATCCAGCTGCTTCGCCGTCATCGTCGTTCCATCCGCAAACACCAGCTTCTGAATGTCGCCCAACACGACATCAACCCCGTTGGCCTTCATGTGCAACAGGTCCGACTGCAACTGATCTTCCGCGTCATAGCCGACACCATCATAAGCAAAGTTGGCGGCCGCATATTTAACCCCCATGCCGAATACCGCTACATTCTGGCCATACCCTGCGCTGATATTCGTGGTGCCACTATTGGCCGCAATCAGGAACGTATCGTTACCATCGCGGGCCACAATCGCATCACCGCCGCCGCCCATCGCATATACATGCCCGGCACTATCATCCACGTGCAGCGTCAATGTGTCCGCTGCCGAGGTGCCGATATAATCCACCACATAGGTTTTAAACCCGGCCGCCGCATCTAACTTGGCCATGGTGGCCGCTTTCGTCAGCCCAAACTCCGCGCGTTCATTCATTACAATGCGCGCGATCTCATTCCAATAGACCTGCTTATCCAGCGCCCGCGACGGGGCCTGTGCTTGCGCCGCCGCCAGAATGCTCTCCAGCGATTGGTTCAGCACCATCCCATCGGTCGCATAATCGTAGCGCGCCTGCGAAAACACCGATTGCAGCGGCCCTTGCACCAGCAGGCGCACCAGCATTTCATTCTCAAACACCGCGAAGGATTGGTTCATGGTGGGGCGACACACACCATTATCGGGCAAATCTGCCAGCTTGTTCAGCACCGCAATCTTCAACGGGTCGTCGCTAAACGGGTTGGTCTTCGCCGGCGTGTGCCCCGCCCATTGATACAAAATCTCGCGCACCTTGTCATAGACCGTGTGCATCCGCGTGTTCACATCCATCTCCACCAGCGCCACTATTTTCGCTTTGAGAGTAGCGTCCTGCGTCATGGCGAAGGGCAGCGAGGCAAGCACCCCATAGCCGCGCGATTGCGGCAACAGCAGCGCCTCCAGGTCAATTTCCGTGCTCGCCGCCGTGCCATCGCCCACATACCAGCTATCGAGCTGATCGGTTTTCAGCAGCACATCCGCCGCGGTGTGTTTGACACCGTTCATCACAAACGACGACGTACCCGCCACCGCATGCCCATTCAGGGTTTTGGCACTGGTTTCCTTCAGCGAAACGGAGGTGATTTTGTGCGCCGCCAACGTCTTCAATTCACCGCTATCGGTCTGACCGTTCTGGTTCACATCCTGCCAGATGCGTAGGGTTTTCCACGCGGTGTCCGCGCTGGTGAGTTTGCCGTCCTTGTTACTATCCAGCGCCGCCAGCTTGCCATAGGCGCTGCTACCACCGGTTTCGCCGAACAACTCGGTGGCGTTGTCGATCACGCCGTTCTTGTTCACATCCCGCGCCAGCCACCCATCGGCCGCATCCAGCCACTCCACATGCTCCGCGAACTTGTCGCCATCGATATCGAAGAACACTTTGCTGTTGGCAATCGACTGATACTTGATCCCATCCCCATTCAGGTCAAACGCGATGGGGGACACTTGGTCGAAGCCAAACAGGGCTTTTTTGATGGCGTCGCCAATACTTGGAAAATTAATGGGGTATCCACTGCCATCATAGAAATAAGGATTGGGTAGGTGTTTATTCCCGTATACTTGATCGAGGTAGTAACCCACTCCTCCCGCCAGTGCTTCTTGCACATCTATGAATAGCGAACCAATATCAACTGCAATACCGGCTGCCTCCAGTGCATTTCGTACAAAATCTACACAATTATTACCTGCAAGATTATAAGTTCCGGGGTCCGCATCAACCTTGTTTATATAATCTAATAATTTACTTGCCTGTTGATCGGTAATGTCATGGGTGCTTTCATATTTTTTTGAGACATCCTTATAATCCAGGTCATTATATCTTTGTGACTCATCGATGACAGCACCCGGACCATAGCCGCTTGGAGCATTCGCAGGGTTATATCCACGGTAAACCGATTGTCCGTTTATGGTTACCTTGAGATACATGTGGCCAGCGATACCACCATCATCCAATACGATTGTAACACTAGCGGCCATAATCAGCTCCCACATTGGATTGAATCGTAATCGTTTCTTCGGGTGTTAATCGTAGTTGTACTGGTATAATTTTTTGTTTTCTGGAATCACATGCAAGTGTTTTACGAGCTGTTAAATAATCAGTAATCTCAACAGTAAGATATTTACTTTTACGCTTACTTTCGTTGCGAATTTCTTCCTCGGACGGAAGATAATGACATGGATTTTCAATAATAGTGACAACCGTTTGCAATAAGGCGGGATCCTTTGCTACCATTGGGTCTGCAGCAATATGCGCGCAGTCTTCAAAGCGCCACCACGCACACGCCTGGTAAAAACCACTGCTATGGGTGTAGATTAATAGGCAGGGGATACTAGCTGACAGGTCTTTAACATGGCATTGGTCTATATTTTTCAAGCTATAACGATGGTAACTTTTTAAAAAGGGCGTCAATCCAAAGTTTAATTCTATAGTATCGGCGTACGCCCTGCCAGGATAGTTGACATTTACTTGGATGGAGTCCTGAACAAACAGGCGCCAAAGGTATATTGGGGTACCTACCATCATTATTAGTAGAATAATCGTGCACAGCACAGGCACTGGATTCTTTGCTCTTATCGCCATGAAGCACCTATCCACAATATTTATGCGCTTAGTAGTGCAGCCCTGAGTTGTGCTTTCGATAGCATAACACACGGTATGTGTCAACCGCAGCAAATAGCCAGATGAATATCCAGCGCCGCAAGCTTGCCATAGGCGCTGCGGCCGCCGGTTTCGCCGAACAGCTCGGTGGCATTATCGATCACGCCGTTCTTGTTCACATCCCGCGCCAGCCACCCGTCGTTCGCATCCAGCCACTCCACATGCTCCGCGAACTTGTCGCCATCGATATCGAAGAACACTTTGCTGTTGGTGATCGACTGATACTTGATCCCGAGTCAAAAATGCCATTTCCTACCTCCTATCAAAGATCAAATCACAGTCCCTGCCTTTGCATCCCTCGTATTTTTTTATATTCGCTCTTTGAATTACATAGTGATTGGATTTTTGCACTTCAAATGGCACTGTGGCCTTTGAATCAATGAGCGTAAGCACTGCATTCTGGCGGTCTGCGCAGATATTAAATATGTATCGCAACTGAGGCAGAGGATATTGGATAACCGCAACCGACTTTTTATCTTTGATAAATATAAATGCCTTGTCCCCTTCTCTTACAGACGGAAACAAATCAAGTTCCGGCAAATCGCTGCCATAAGCATTACGATGCCCCATATCCTCCCTAAGATGGGCGTAACCACCCATTACGCAGACCGTGTCCCAATCAAAACTGACTAAGTCGCGCACATAAACTTCGGTGCGAGAGGCCATGCCCTCAGCCAGCGATTGCTCGAAAGAAACCTGTTGCGAGGTAGAATATGAGGCCAGCCGACGATACTCAGGATGGAGTACTTTGCTCCAGTCCACACACACCCATAGCAACAGCGCTACACCAACGCACCATGCCGCTACACACACCGGGCTTTTTCCTGTCATCGCCATGAAGAACCTATCCGCAAACATTCACACACGCAGTTGTGCAGCTTGAGGTTGTATTGTTGCGTAGCGCAATAGGCCACATGCGTCAAACCTAGATACCAGTTTGTCAGTTCTTGCACTATGAGTGCCATAAAAACTTACCTAATCAAAGGAACATCACCACATACGCCCACAGTTGGTGCTGCCATAATACATTTGCTTGGGGCGCGTATGCACTTGCCCATCCTCACCTTTAAACCTCTCCGCATATTCCACTGCAACAATATCGGCATTCCTGCCGAATCCAAGGAACTCTTCAAGTGTGCTGCGCGGAGACCACAATCCATCACCAAAATCACGCTGCCCCACTTGGCAACAATTGGGGTTCTTTTCCTTAAAGTCCTGAACACTTTGATAACTAATGGTGGGGTTCTCTCTGCTCCCTTTGTAGTGGTCACCCCAAACTACTGCTGGCTGCCGATAGATCATTTCAATAATCCCATCAATGCGCTCCTCATCGCTCAACCAACGCTTATCCGCCCAGCAAAAACCGGTCATATTGAACCCGCCCCAAACACACACCCATAGCAACAGTACTGCTCCAACGCACCACACCGTCATACGCACCGGATTTTTTGTTCTTATCGTCATCAGGAACCTACTTTGAAAGCATTTTACTAGAAAATATTGCCGCAGTTATCCAAGCCATTATCAAAGCTAATTTGCCTCGTTTGTTTCGTGCCGGACTCATCTATGTAACGCATAAGATAATTGATCCTGACGGTGCTAGTGTAATTGTAACTCAAGCTCCTTGGCGGAAGATCCATGCTGCCTTTTGGATTCAAGGTGCAACAGTTTGGGTTGAGGGCTTTGAACTCATCAAAATCCTGATAAGGAATTTGTTCATAATCCTTGATTATAAATTGGCCCATATGCTCAATAGTGAACGGAAGTATTTTCCGGTGCATATGGTATTGCACCGCCATTTTTATTTTTTCTTCATCACTCAGCCAGCGCTTATCCGCCCAGCAAAAACCGCTCATGTTTAGACCGCCCCAAATACACACCAGAAAAAATACCGCGCCAATACACCACGCTGCCATACACACCGGACATTTTTCTTTTACCGCCATAAATAACCTATCCGCAAATATTCACACGCGCAGTCGCGCAGCCCTAGGCTGTATTTTCGCTAGCATAACAGCCGGATGTGTCAAACGCGGCATAGCACACACCCCAATTTGCCTACAGCTACTGCCATTTCACCCCCCCATTTTTAAGCAGCTAATTTAAAGAAATGCTTCCAAGCGTCGCTTCCATTCGTCGAATCACACGATTACTCAAATGAATAATCAGGCCGAACAGCAGCAAGGGAAAAATCATCAAGATCGGCACATACGACAAGTGCCATGTATCGCCACTGCCGGTTGGTAAAGATAAAAAGATGCTGAGCACAAAAAAAACAACAATGGCTGACTGCGATATTTTCTTAAGAATTTGGAAGAATCTTTTCTTTATCCTGACTTGCTGAATAGCTAGCTCTAGGTAAAAATCTTGCATAAATCCCCTAATATCTTGATTGCGAAGTGACGCTCGAAAGCATTTCGCCAAACTTCCTGCCTCGCAGCCACTCGTTTAGCCGCACGTATTAGATTGTATTTTTACTAGCAGCAGAGGCTGTGGACGTCAAACGCAGGAAGGTTGTTGTCATTTCCGTAGTTGCTGATCCTCATAAAAATACGCGCAACCCGCACCGCCTCCATCGCCCCCATTATTTCATATTATTTTGGTGTGATACTGCTTAGTAAGCTGGCATGGCACATACAGAAGCACATCATCGCACGGTGGGGATCGCCTCCATTCTGTTTGCGGTCCTCGTCTGGGTTGGGTGGACGGTTTCCAGCAGCTATAGCGTGCGCGCGGGCCTTACGGCGTATGACCTGACCGCCTTACGCTTTGGCACGGCAGGGCTGGTCATGCTGCCCGTTGCATGGCGCAAAGGCTTGCGCGTGGGGCCATGGGGCATCTGGGGTGGCCTTGCATTAGCCGCCACCATGGGGGCCACGTATAATACCATCACCGTCAGCGGCATGCGCTTTGCCCCGACATCGCATGCTTCGGGCATCATCATCAACACGATGCTGGTGCTCACCACGGCGGGGGCAGTGCTGTTCTTAAAGGAGCGCACCAGCACATTACGCATTGGCGGCATTGCCATCAGCCTCGCAGGCATTGCCTGTCTGCTGTATGCCCAAGGCCCCGGCGACAGCACGCCTGCAAACCTCATGATCGGCCATAGCCTGTTTTTAATCGGGGGGACGATTTGGGCCCTCCATGCGCTCTGTATCAAAGCGTGGAAAGCGGATCCCATCCATGTCACGGCCGTGGTCTGCGTGATTTCTGCGGTGATTTATATGCCCATCTACTATTTCTTTCTGCCCTCGGGCATCGGCCCGCATAATTACACCGAAGCGGCGGTGCAGGCTGTCTACCAGGGCATTATCAATAGCGTGTGCGCAACGTTCTGCTTCAATCGCGCCATTCGTTTGATTGGTGCAAGCACTACCAGCGCATTTCTGCCGCTCATCCCAGTGCTGGCAACGCTCGTCGCCATTCCGGTCATGAACGAAATGCCCACCCCGATTGAATGGCTGGGCCTTGGGCTTGCCGCCATCGGGGTGCTGCTCGCCACGGGGTTTCTGGAGCGCTGGATTATCCGCCACACGCCCCATCTTTAACAGATTCATTATCTCCTTTTTACGGCAGAAAAACGCGCATTTGAGGCCATGATGCCCATGCCGAAGATCGACGTCGCCAAAATCGTCGCGGCAGTGCGAGGCCATGTTCCTGCTGACCAAGGATTTGGTTTTTCTTTTGGCGCCATGGGTGTAGACAGTGCCATGTAATGACCGACAGGAAGCGCACCATGCCACAGCCCGCTGCTATCTCGATTGCAGGACTCAACAAAATCTATAATACCGGCTTTGCGGCACTCACGGATATCCATCTCGAAATCAAACGCGGTGAAATCTTTGCATTGCTTGGCCCTAACGGCGCGGGAAAAACGACGCTTATTAACACAGTATGCGGGATTGTGCGGCCAACCAGCGGTGTGATTCGCGTTGCAGGGCATGATATCGTGAGCGAGTATCGCCAGGCACGGGCAACATTGGGCCTGGTGCCGCAGGAACTGACAACCGATGCGTTCGAATCGGTGTGGAACACCGTCACGTTTAGCCGCGGCCTGTTTGGCAAACCGCGCAATCCGGCGTATATCGAAGATGTGCTGAAGCGCATGTCGCTGTGGGATAAAAAGGACGAGCAGATCCGCCGCCTCTCCGGTGGCATGAAACGGCGCGTGATGATCGCCAAAGCGCTGTCGCATGAGCCGGAGATTTTATTTCTCGACGAGCCCTCCGCCGGGGTCGATGTGGAGCTGCGCAAATCCATGTGGGCACAGGTGCGCAATTTAAGCGAAACGGGTGTCACCGTCATCCTCACCACGCATTATATCGAAGAAGCGCAGGAGATGGCCAACCGCATCGGCGTGATCAACAAAGGCAAGCTGATCCTCACTGAAGAGAAGAGCGCGCTGATGCAAAAAATGGGTAAGCGCCAGATGATCTTTGTGCTGCGCGATCCGGTCGCAACGATACCCGCGGCCTTATCTGCCTATCCGCTCACCTTGGAAGAAAATGGCGCCAAGCTGGTGCTCGCCTACGATGCGCAGGACGATAGCGACATTTCGGAAGTGCTGGATAATCTGAAATCCAGCGGCATTCGCCCGCGCGACATCTACAGCCGCCAAAGCAGCTTAGAAGATATTTTTATTCAATTGGTGGAGGCGTGATGAACTATCGAGGTATCCGAGCGATCTATACGTTCGAAATGGGCCGCACGCTGCGCACCCTTGGGCAGAGCATTGCGTCACCCGTCATTTCCACCGTCCTTTATTTTATCGTCTTTGGCTCGGCTATTGGCTCACGCATGCAAGCGATCGATGGCGTGCCGTATGGTGCGTTCATCGTACCGGGCTTGATCATGCTCACGGTGCTCGGGCAAAGCGTCTCCAACGCATCGTTTGGGATTTATTTTCCCAGGTTCACGGGCACCATTTACGAAATACTTTCCGCGCCGTTGTCATTCGTTGAAATTTTACTGGGCTATGTCGGCGCGGCGGCGACCAAATCCGTCATTATCGGCGCTATTGTGCTCGCCACGGCCGGATTTTTTGTTCCCCTGCACATCGCCCACCCGTTCTGGATGGTTTTTTTCCTGGTCATGACCTGCATCACCTTTAGCCTTCTCGGATTCATCATTGGCATCTGGGCAGATGGATTCGAAAAATTACAGCTGATTCCGCTGCTCATCATCACCCCCCTCACCTTCCTTGGCGGCAGCTTTTATTCTATCACCATGTTGCCCTCGTTCTGGTACCATGTTTCGCTGGCCAATCCGGTGGTTTACTTAGTGAGCGGCTTTCGCTGGAGTTTCTTCGAGCAGGGCGATGTGAGCCTGACGACCAGTGTCATCATGCTGCTTGCATTCAATGCGATTGCGCTCGCGATCGTCGGATGGATTTTTAAAACCGGCTATCGCTTACGAAAATAGCCCGGAACTGAAACTCGGCTAGGCTCTCACGCTTTCCCGGCGAGTTTTCGGGCCAGCTCCATGCAGGCGCGCAAGTCACGTTTGCCGGTGAGCAAGGTGGGCAGCGTATCGATGTGGAAAATATGCTCAGGCCGCGGAATCCATAGGTTGGGCAAACCCTGCTGCTTTAGCTGTTCGCGTAGTTGTGCGGGTGGCACGGTGCTTTGCGTCAGCACCAGCAACTGCTCCTCGCCTGCATTGGTAGCGATGACGATGGATTCCACCTCTGGCCCGGTGACTGCCTGCAGCGCCGTTTCGATTTTGCCATGCGGCACCATTTCACCGCCAATTTTGCTGAACCGCGCCAGGCGGTCGGTGATAAACAGGAACCCATCCTTATCCAATCGGCCAATATCGCCGGTGATGTACCAGCCATCATGCAACGCTGCCTCCGTGCGGGCTGCATCATGATAATAGCCTTGCATGCGGCTTGGGCTTTTCACCAAAACCAACCCTTCTTCTGCCGGCGATACTTCTTCATACGTATCCGGATTGACGATGCGAATGCTGACACCGGGAATCGGCTTGCCCACGCTGCCTTTCGCATACCCGCGATGCGTGAGCCCGCCATGGCGAATATCGGGAACGTTGATGGCCACCACCGGCCCGAGCTCAGTGGCACCATAGCCCTGCAGAATATGGGTGTTGGGCAGCAGCTCCGCGAGGCGCGCGTCAGTCGTTTCGGTAAGCTTCTCACCGCCGAGGATGAGCAAGCGCAGGGAATCAAGCGCGGCCGCTTTGGCCACCGTGGCGTAATGCTGCGCGAAGGTCGGTGTGGCAATCAGCACGCCCACGCGCTCGGACGTGAGCATTTTCACCACTGTTTTCGCCTCTAACGGATTCGCATGATACGCAATGCGGCGCCCGGTGATTGCAGGCAGCCACAGGCACGCCGTCATACCGAAGGAGTGGAAAAATGGCAGGATGCCTGCCATGGCGTATTTTTCCGGTTCGCCGCTTTCGGCATGCGCAAGCAAGCCTTGCACGCTTTCGATATTGGCGATGATGTTTTCATGGCTCAGCACCACCGCTTTGGGTTTTGCGGTGCTGCCGCTGGAGAACAGAATGGCAGCGGCGGTGGTTTTGTGCGTCGCACGATTGACCCAGCAATGCTGTACTATCACGCTCGGCAGCAGCAATGCCTGCAGTACCGTCGCCAGCTGGCGTAATTTATTTACCGCCAATGCGTCTTCCACGAAGAGCATACGCTCATCCAGCTCGATCGCCAGTTTTTTAATGACGGCGCGCGAGGTGATGATATGCGTTGCATCGGCCATCGCGACGGCTTCCTGCATCAGCGTTTTTCCCAAGGATATATTCAGGTTCACGCTGGTTTTACCCAGCATCGCGAGCGCAATATTGCTGAGTGCGCCACCGACGGAAGATGGCAGCAAAAGCGCCACATTCGGCGCATCACCCACATGTGGCTTCAGCCATTGTGCCATGAGCCGTGCACCGGCAAGCGCACGCAGCCCGTTCACGCGGCGGCCGGTCGTATCGCTCATCCATGGCGCAAATGGATGCTGTTTTGCCTGGGCAACAAACCGGCGGCCGAGCGTGTCATGGTGCGCATAGCGGTAGGCGGTGGCCTCGGTGCCAAGCTCGCTGATGATGCGGTTCAGTTTCCATGCCGGTGTGGTCGCAGGCTGCGCCTTACCCACTGCAACCGTTACCGGATACGGCAATTGGCGCGGGCGTTTTTTGAGGAATTGCTTGCCCGAAAAACTAAAAATACTACCCCATAACCGCTCGAGATAAATCGGCACGATCTGCGCATCGGTGCCTTCCATCAGTTTCTCAATACCGCGCTTAAAGGGATGCAGGTGACCAGTACGCGTCAGCACGCCTTCGGGGAAAATACAGACATAACCACCAGCGGCGAGCACTTCACGCGCAGCATCAAGCCCATGGCGCGTTTCACTCACATTGCCGGTGCCAAAGGGAATCGCGCCCATGCCATTAAGGACAAACCGGGTGAACGGCTTTTTCCAAAAGGTCGACAGCACAAGATAGCGAATCGGCCGCGGCGACACGGCGCTTAAAAACAAACCATCGAGATACGTGACGTGGTTGGCAATAAACACGGTCGGCCCGTTAGGCTGCGGAAAGCGGCCATTATCCAGCCCCTCGCCCACGACGCGGATGCGATAAATGCGACGCGCGAGGAAAAAAATAGCCGATTCGCCGGTTTCAAACAACAGGCGCGGGGCAATAAAAATTGCCGCGGTTAACCCCAAAAATGCAATGCCACCCGCCACGACAATGACCGACGATGGCGATAGATGCAGCTGCGTGCCAAACAGCCAGAACATGCCGGAAGCCAGCAACACACCGAGCATGTCGAAGAAGCCCGACGTGGCCAGAATTTGGCCGCGCAACGCTTCAGGCGCATGCTTTTGCATCAAGGTTACCAATGGCACGACAAACAGGCCGCCACCGAAGCCGATCGCCGCCATGAGTGCGGCGCTTGCAACGTAGTTAACGGCATAAACGCCGGTCAATCCACAGCCGATGCTCAAAATCAATGCACCCCACACGCTCACGGTGCGGCGTGCGCTTTTGCCCATGATCAACCCAGCGAGCACGCTACCGATTGCAATGCCCCCGGCAAGGAAAGCGAATAACGAACCGGCGGCAGTTTCGCTTAACCCCAATTGCGTTTTGCCGAGCACAATGATGGAGAGGTAAATCAACCCACCCAGCATCCAAAACGTCGCGCTGCCAATCATGCAGGTAACCAGCATGCGGCTACCGCGTATGCTGGCCACACCACGAGCGATTTCGTTGAACGGGTTCAGCTTGAAGCGCTTCGCGCTATTGCCCGGCGCGCTTTGCGGCACGAATACGCAGAGCACCGTGCCAACCAGCGCAATCGCGGTGAGGATCACGCCGATGATTTCGGGCTGGTGCTTGAACATGCCCCACATCGTCGCCCCACTCAGCGAGCCGAGAATAATGGCCACAAAGGTGAGCATGTTGAGATAGCCATTGGCTTTTGGCAAATCCGCAGGCGAGAGGATCTCGGGTAGAATGCTGTATTTGCTGGGGCTAAAAAACGCCGAATGCGTGGCGAGCAAAAACAGGGTGATCAGCAAATGGTCGATCTTCTGCCCACTCGCAAAGATAATCAGCGCGGCAAGCATGGCTAGAATCTCTGTCGCTTTGCTAATGCGCAGCACGTTGCTTTTGGCGTAACGGTCGGCAAAGTAACCCGCATAGCCCGAAAATAACAGGAACGGCAAAATGGCCAAGGCGCTGGTAATGGCGATGTAGGATTGCTGCTTGGCAGGATCGAGAATCAGCGACAGCGATGCCATCGACACCACGAGCTTAAATGCATTGTCATTAAACGCGCCAAGAAACTGCGCCGTGAGAAAGCTTAAAAAACGCCAATGGGTAAGCGGTACAATGCGGTTCATGGAATCCATCCGTGTGTATGCATGAGAATCGAAAGGTGAAACACCAGCAAGACAGCCCCGCCAATGGCCAGGCCAATTTGTTTCATAGGATGGGCGGGTAAGGACATTGGATATTTCCGTTACTGGTTTTCCCTTGATCTTTCGCTTTTGTACCATTAAATTAATCACCGTTCAATAACTATTTTGAACATCGTTCATTATTTAGGGGCATCGATGGCACGCAGAAGCGATAACACGCGGGAAGAGTTAAAGAAAATGGCTATCGAAGCAGGGCTCGATTTGCTTGAAGAGTCCGGCCCGGAGAAGCTTAGCGTCCGTAAAATCGCCGCCCGCATTGGCTACACGGTTGGCACCTTGTATAATGTATTCGATGATTTTGAAGATATCGTGCTTCACCTCAACGCCGCGACCTTGCACGACATGCATGCACAACTGGCCGCACTCGCCAACACTCGCAAAAAGCCCCAACAGCGCATTCTCGATTTTGCCCATTGCTACGGCGCCTATGCCCTCGCCCACCAGGCCCGGTGGAAGCTGCTGCACCAATCCTCGCGCGTCACAAAATTACCCGAGTGGTTTTTAAGCGATGTGCACCATATTTTTGCTTTGGTGGATGCACCATTGAAGGAACTATCCAAACAAAAGCCCGCCATTACCAATGATGCCGCTAAAGTGCTATGGGCTGGGCTGCATGGCATCTGCGCCTTGAGTCTGAGCCAAAAACTGGAACGCCTGGAAGCAGGCCCCATGCACTTGCTGATCGATAATTTCGTCCAGCATTACATGAAAGGTTTAGAGGCCTAACCCTATTATACTTTCAACAGCTTGAAGCTGATTTGATAACGGCAAAACTCGATATTGGGGTCATGGCTCATAGCTTTGCATACCGCGCCTTTGAACTGCATTGGACACGTCCGTTTGAGCAATCAATTTAGAAATTGCTATCGGTTAGCAAACGCCGAGACAAAACAGCCGTTACTATCTTTGGAAACCGAATAATGGTTTTTCTCGGCCTAGTTCCGACCGATGGCACCCGAGTTGTTTGGCTTCTGGGCCAAGGCTGGCCCACTTATTATCCCCCGCGATTGCAGCGCTTTCATGATTTCATCAACAGTAATTTGGGTAATGCGGGGGTAGGAAAACCGCAGGACCAGTGCGCTTGCACAATCCGACCTTACGGCCGCATTCGGGCCAGATACCTACAGTTTTCACCTATTTCTTGTGCAGCGCAGTTTCATTGCCTTGGCGATTTCTTGGGCCGCATGCGATGCCGCCTGATTAAATGCGTCCACGATTTGGGGCATGTGATTTTCAGCAGCAGGGATCTTTTCATTGATGTTCAGACGTTGGATGACACGCTTTGAGACAGGATCATACAGGCTGCCTTGAATGCGCAAATGCACTACCGGGGCGTTGATATTGATGACATGGGCTTCACGGAGGGTCAGTTTCAGCACAGCCGCAGTATTATCGTCACTTTCAACATCCTGCCCGAGAGCATCGGTGATGAATGCTTGCAACTGGTCCGGAAGCGGCGATGCCCAACTCGCGCCTGAATAATAGGTGAGATGGTTATTATCGAGCAGGATCGCCATGCGTTTCGTGTCATATTGGCTTGGTGCGACAGGGCGCGCGACGGCGATCATTTTTGTCGGCCTGCACATGCTGCTATCGGCACTGTCCGCACGAAGCACATAAAGATCCGTAGCCGGCTTGCTGCCACAGGCAGTAAGGGTAAGTATGCCAATCATTGCGAGCATCGTTTTCATGGTGCGGGAATCCCCTCTTCTTCGGCTGGAAAGAGCAGTGCTGCCGGGTCTTCGCTGATGTCTTCCAAACGGCCGGCCGCTTTGTCGAGATGACGCATCGCGGAGGACGCCGCACGCGTGCTGTCTCCGACATTCTTTTTGGCGTCGCGAGCAATCGTGCGCATTTCGCCCATGGCGGCATCGCCGTTTTGGACCATGCTACTCACGGATCGTAGGTTTTCATCGCTTACCAGGCGGTTAAAGCGGTCGACCGCCGCTGAGATTTTATCGAGCAAGACGGGCACACGATCAATCAGTGCGTTCAAGCTGCTCTGCTCCGACGGAATCACAGGTATTTGTTTCTTGTCATGGTCCGATGTCACGAGATTGGGTTGCGCAGGATCACCACCGGAAAGCTCGATAAAGACCACGCCCGTTATGCCCTGTAGCTTCAAGTTTGCCTTCGTATCCACTTTTACCGGGGTGGATTTGAGCAACAAAATATCAACCCGGATCAATCGTG
The DNA here is from genome assembly GCA_040384265.1 of Pseudomonadota bacterium. GTDB lineage: Bacteria > Pseudomonadota > Alphaproteobacteria > Rickettsiales > UBA3002 > QFOX01. The sequence goes on from JAZKJM010000005.1 coordinate 543,058, forward strand.
AATCATCCGGATCGATGATGATGCTAAGCACATTACCAACCTTGACCCCACGAAATTTGACATCGCTCCCATTACTCAAGCCACTGACGGACTCGGCAAAATGAATACGATATTGTTGATACTGACTGTCATCTCGCCCCGTTAGCCACATCATGAACATGAACAACGCAAGGGTGCCCCCCAGCACGAAAAGTCCAACGAGGAAATAATGCCGTTCATTCTCCATCGATCACTGCCTTCCGTGCTGCTATTTTTGCACCATATGCGCGAGGCCCATGGAGATATTCCTGAATCCAAGGATGCTGATTCTCGAGCAGGACATCTAAGGATTCAATGATTAATTTATGGTCAACCAACACAGCCACACGTGTGCAGATCGAAAATAACGTGTCCAGATCATGCGTGACCATAATAATAGTGACGCCGAGCGTTTTATTAAGCATCACGATCATCTGATCAAAGGCGGTCGCACTCACGGGGTCGAGGCCTGCCGTCGGCTCATCGAGAAACAGGATCGGCGGATCGAGCGCCAGCGCCCGCGCAAGGCTCACCCGTTTGGTCATGCCCCCCGAGAGTTGGGACGGGTATTTTTCGCCCACCTCCGGCTCCAACCCTACTAGCGCCAGTTTGAATGCCGCCAATTGCCTGCAATCCGCCTGACTCAGCTTCGTATGTTCGCTCAGCGGAAGCATAATGTTCTGTGTTACCGTGAGCCCGGAAAATAAGGCTCCTTCCTGGAAAAGAACCCCGAACATGCTGGCACGTTTACTCGGCTTAATCGCATGCAATTTTTTGCCCTTCAGCGTGATCGTGCCCGTGGTGGGCGTTCGTAGTCCGGTCATGGTCTTCAGCATCACGGATTTGCCCGAACCCGACTCGCCCACAATCCCGATAATTTCACCCTGGTTGATGGTGAAGCTAATATCGTCATGAATGAGCTGCTTGCCAAAACGATTGGTGATGTTTTGCGCGTGAAGGATGGTTTTTTCTGCAGCTTCGGCCATCATATGCCCACCTGCTGGAAGAAGATGGAAAACAATGCATCAATGACCAGCACCAGAAAAATAGAATGCACAACGGAGGCGGTGGTCTCGATGCCGACACTTTCCGCGGAGCCTGCAACCTTCATCCCATGCATGCAGGCGACGAGCCCGATAAAAAATGCGAATACGGGCGCTTTCACCATGCCAACGAATAAGGCATTCCCATTGGCAGCGATGATCTGAACCTGGTCAACATATTGGCCGAAGTCTATGCCGATCAACAGCTTGCTTAGCAATGCGCCCCCCAGCAATCCCATCATATTAGCAAGGAATGCGAGCAGTGGTAACGCGATGACAATGGCAATCACGCGTGGGATGACCAGTAACTCGAACGGGTCGATGCCGATCGCTTTTAATGCGTCCACCTCTTCCCGGATTTTCATCACGCCTATTTCTGCCGTAAATGCACTGCCGGACCGGCCAGCGACCATGATCGCGGTGAGCAGGACGCCCATCTCGCGCAATACGGAGATCGTGATGAGATTAATGGTAAACCGTTGTGCGCCCAGCGGCCTCAGTTGCTCCGCGCTCTGGTAGGCCAGAACAATGCTGATCAGAAACGCGATCAGTGCAATGATCGGCATCGCATTGATGCCTATTTGCTCAATATGGTGGGTCACTTCCCCGAAGCGCAATCGACGCGGACGCGCAAACGTCTTCACGAGAGAAACGGTGGCCTGCCCGAGGAACACAATCAATTCTCGCGCTGTCCGTAGCGCATTCAATGTGCCTTTGCCGGTGCGAATAATAGGTGCTGCCATACTAAAGCGGCTGCGCGCCGGTTTCTGCTTCGCTGTGGGTTGCGCGCTTTCAAACAATTCATAGAGTTCACGGTAGGGAGACTGCAGGTTCTCAAGTGCAATATTTTTTTGCACCCATTGATGCAGAAGCATCGCACCTGCCGTGTCTAATTTCGTCATGCCACTAAGATCGATCGTATGTATCGAAGCGAATTTCTTTAACTGATGTCTCACTTTAATCATGTTGGTGAGTTCCAGAGGTCCCCCAAAATGGACGACACCGTCACGGTCACTTTGAACTAAAGTAAATGGCATTCTTCCCCATCTTTTTTCTATTCTTCCATCATTTCACGTTTATGCGCGCGCAACGGAAGCTCTAGCTTTTCGGCTTTCAATGTATGAGCCCGCACATCGACTTGGCATCCTATTGTTATGCAATAAATATTTTCGCTAAAAATATTTATTGGATAGAAAGTGGGATAGATTCTTTGTAAACTGTAGTCAGTAGCATCCTAACTTATTCTCTGGACCAATGATAGCAGACAGGAAACCAGACCGAAGCGGACGAGCTAGCATATCAAGCACTGTTTATCCAGCATAACTCATGCATCACGCATGCAGAATATCCGCATTGGTGAGGATGAGGGCCGCCTTAATAATCAGGTCGAAATCATGGCCATCCGTCAGGTGGGTTTGTCCGAAGCTGATATATTGGCCCAGATGCCCCGCCTGCGGTATTGCGGTAGTATCCATGGCGGTAAAGCCCAGCAGCGCGCTCACATCGATCCTATCGTGGCCTTGCGCGAAGTCGGTAATCACATCCGCATCGCCAGCGCGTGAATCCAACGACCAGAATCAAAGTGATACCGATGTACGATGCACGTTCGAGGTATTCTTACCTTTATTTCCGCCGACGTTAATCATGGATTTCTTATTGGTCAACCGGAGATTGAATACCGAATTTCTTATTTACGCATTGCGCATCGCCGCTGCTATAATGGGAAACACCCACGATTATCCGTATATTCCGTATCTGGAGATTCAGCAGTCGAATACGTCACATCGTGCGGTGCAATTGCGGCATGCGCAGGAAAAGACACCATCACCCGAACATGCATTGTTTTTACACACGGCGCAGGCGCCCGGCTTTTGCTATAGTTGCAATGCCACTGAGCGCTGTCTTGACGGCAAGAAAAATCATGTTTTTCCAGTTCGAGAATAAATTGCTCAGACTGTGCGGGCAAAAACTTGGATAAATACTCTTGAATGCGTTGTTCGGGGCGAGAGCAGTCAGGCTGCCCAAGCGTCACCCGACATCCCTTTTCATTGTATCCTCCAAACCCATCGACTGCTTTCCAAATCGGGTCTGGTTCAGGCAATTTTCCTATTAATACATCGCATCCCGCGAGCATCATCAGCATAGCGAATCCAGCGGATGCAGCTAAAAAACCGGAAGCACCATAACCACACCGAAAAAACCGTGTCGTACGGCACATAGAGCCCATTAAAAAGCGATCACTCGCGCTTGCCATACCCAACCCCAAGTAACGACGTGCGATGCATGTTCGAGGTATTATTATTGTTGCTGCGGCCGACGCTAATCAAGGACTCCTTATGCGTCAACCGGAGACTATATAGTGCCTCGCTTATGCAATGCGCAGCTCGTATTCTCTAAAAGCTTCCATTGATTGCGGTGTTAAACCTGCCTGATCCCCCCAACGCGCACGAGACTGATCACGATTAAGATCGGGTGAGCAATACATTGCTTGCCCCTACCACCCCTTATACCGCTTCCTAAGTTCTCTCTAAATACTGTTTAAAGGCTTTTATGGTCGCGTGCGCTTGCGGCGCTACCATGGTGCCAGCCAGGAGTTCGATGATGGGGTTGGCGAATTGGCAGTTAAGTGCATAATTTAAACGCGCTGCATCGTTGCCCACGGGTACAAAATCGCAGCGCGAGGCAAATGTTTTGAACAATGTGTTCGTAGAAGTTACCGCGATAGAAACGTTTTTTTCGTAAGCAATATCGCAGGTATGGGTGAAACGTAGCATGCTTAACCCTAGAACGAGCGTAACCTTCATGGAGTTGCTCGTATGCGATAGGATACGAACAGCTTTGATATAAGGGAGAATGGTTGGATAGTTTTCCAGATCCATCGCCACATCGAATATTCTGGCAGCGGGATGGGGCAGCGTTTCTTCTCCTTTAATGTGGGGCATGCTGGATTCCTGAACGCTTTTGTTGGATCGTCAACGTGCCTCTTGCCCGCTCGGTGATGGGCGTGATGCCTGCACGCGGGGGCAATTTATCAGGCGTTTGAATGTTTGAGGCCAGACCAAGACGTTCCAGTAATCTTACAAATTGATAGCCTATATCGATTTGCCCGGGGTAAACGCCATGCCGCGCCGAGGCAGGGAATGCGTGATGATTATTATGCCAGCATTCGCCCATCGACGGAATGGCCGCCCAATGCACATTGCGCGCCTGCACGGCCCCATCATCGACCAGCCAATCTTGCGAGCCATGCGTGTGGCAAAGATAACCGACGAACCAATGCATATGTACCCCCGCAGCCACTCGCGCCACCACGCCCCACATCACCCACGGCCAGCCGCCAACCGCGTAGAAAATTATCGCGAGTGGCAGTTGGTGCCACATCCACGTGCGTTGCAGAAAGATGTAGAACCAATCATCAGCAATGCCTTTACCTGCATCAAACGTCGGCGGATGATCGAGTTTCAACGTGTAATGCAGGTTCCATAATCCATCATTGAGGATACCGTCGCCATGGCACAAATACGGATGGCAATGGCGCTGGCGTTGCGCCCAATCCCGAATATCATGAGAGCGTATGACCCAAAATGGACCATGCATGCCCACAAGCACGCCCAGATACACCAATACCCTTTCCACCCATTTAGGACACTCGAAGGTTCGATGAATTAATCGGCGGTGGAACCCGACCGAGTGGCCGCAGCACAAGGTGATTTCTAGCCCGATCAGAAATACAGCGAAAGCACCCCATGTAAAGAAAAAGGGAGCAATGAAGAGAGCCCCAAACAGCATGCTGCCATTCCAGATGGAGCGCGCCGCATCCCACGTAACTTTGCCGTGTAGCGGATCGACCTGCGGACCTATTTCCAAGGAGTTTACTTTGTATACGTCGTTGGCTGTTATCGGATGCATAGCGATACTTTCTGTATACTATTTAGGCCTGATAAAGATTATTTATTTTCCTAACACCTTTCAGTTTTAGCATAAGATTGCGTGCGCCACGAAATGACGGATAAAGCAGTGCCGAGAGCCGCTTTGATTTAAAAAGTGCCGTGTTTATTCGGTTAAACCAGCCCGAACGCGTACCCAGCAACGCCATGATATGCAGTGCATCCACGCCATGGTAGAGCACCTGCTCCAATTTGATGACCATGCCCTCGTCCAAATTGATCCCGCGTGCATTGATTTCATCCATCAGCGGATGGTTGGGATGCTCGCGTGCGTCAAGCAGATGAAGTGTTCCGGCAGCTTGTTTGATACGAAAATGTGTCGCCCCCATCAGGCAGAGCGGGCATTGGCCATCGTAGACGAACCACACGTGGCGGTCTGCTAGTTCGGTCATCATCATCCCCCTTGTGCTGCTAGCAGATTCACGCTATATTTAGTTAGTAAGCTAAATGTCTCACAGGAAAGTCATTTAGTCAATAGGCTAATTATCTATAAGGCGGCGTCATGGAGAAAGTATTTCAGGCCCTTTCATCTGCGGTACGGCGGAAAATTCTAGCGTATCTTTCCAGTAGCAGCATGACAGCAGGAGAAATTGCTGAGCGCTTTGACATCACAAAACCGTCTCTTTCTAAGCATCTCAGCATTTTAGAGAATGCTAAGCTAATCCATGGTGAAAAGAAGGGGCAATTTATCCATTACAGCCTTGTGCAGGATAATTTGGTGAATACACTGAATGGGTTCGTGCAAGAGATATGTCCCGTTTCACGTCCACTGCGAAAAGAAAGCCGTGGCAAAATCAAGGGTACTGGAACGTAGAGGTGATTATCTACTGCTCAAACTGATTCATATCCATTTGTGCTTCCAGCTTCGAAATACGCAAGTCCGGATCTGGATGGGTACTAAAGAAAGCGGGGCCGCCACGAGCACCGCTTGCCTGTTTCAGGATATGAAGTACTTCTAACATTGCGCGTGGATCGTAGCCAGCCCGTGGCATGAACCGCAAAGCAAGAGCATCCGATTCAAGTTCATCCGCACGGCCATAACGCAGATTGATAAGCTGGCCTGCAACAGAGGCAATCTGGCCGCTATTGGCGTCCCCACTAGCAACGACCACCGCGCCTGTGAGTCCTTGTGTCAATTGTTGCTTGGCCAGCTGTGCAGCGCTGTGACGGCCTGCGACATGTCCTATTTCATGCGCAAGCACACCAGCAAGCTGGTCGGCGCTTTTCAATCGTTTCAACAGGCCCTGAGTAATGAAAATCTGGCCGCCAGGTAGGGCGAAAGCGTTAATAGTCTTGCTGTCCCCCAAGAGATGGAACTGGAAGCGCCATTGTGAAATATCTGCCTGATTGGCCGCGAAAAGCTTTGCTCCTACCGATGCTACACGAGTGGATGCCGTTTGGTCCTTAGAAAGCCCACCATACTGGTTGGCCATCGCGGGCGCAGCTTGCAGGCCGAGAGCGATTTCTTGCTTCGTGCTCATCGCTAGATATTGTGTTTTGCCAGTGACGCTATTGGTTTCTTGTGAGCTGCAATAAGAGACAAGGACAATGGCTGCAATGAGCAGACCCATACCGAGACTACCGCGCCGACGCGGACTTTGAGAAATGTACATCATGCCTCCTGTCTAAAAGGTCGTATAATAAGAAGCGATAAGGAATCGCAGCGCAACGAATAATGACTGGAAGTCATCAGATTTAATTATTCGAACCAGGGGCTATTTTTACACTTTCGCTACATCGCACTCGCTACCCTAAGGGCAGCATTGGAGTGACGTATGGATATTGTTTACTTTCTTCTCAGCCTTAGTTTTTTCGCCGCAACCGCCGCGATAATGCGAGGCTTTGGCAAGCTGACGGGGGAATGAGATGGACCCGCTGCTGATCATTAGCGCCCTCGCCGCGCTTATTCTGTTCATTTACCTTTTCACCGCGTTGCTCAAACCGGAGCTATTCCCATGACCATCGATAACGGCACATTGCAAATCATTCTCTATTTCGTCGTGCTGTTTGCACTGGTGAAGCCTCTGGGCGGCTATATGGCGCGCGTCTACGAGGGCAAAGTCACATGGCTCGGTTTCGTTGAGCGCCTCTTTTATCGCTCGGCGGGCATTGATCCCAAAACCGAGATGACCTGGAAACAATATGCCAAGGCACTTCTAGCCTTCAGTCTCGGTGGGCTGATCCTGCTTTATGCCATGCTCCGTTGGCAATCGCACCTGCCGTGGAACCCGATGGGTATGGCGGATTTAACACCGCATCTGGCATTCAATACGGCGGTCAGCTTCATCACCAACACCAACTGGCAGTCTTATGGCGGTGAAAGCACCATGAGTTATTTCAGCCAGTTCTTCGGCCTGACCATGCAGAACTTTGCGTCTGCTGCAGCGGGCATGGCTGTGCTTGTTGCGCTGATTCGCGGGCTGGCGCGCCGTAATAGCACAACGCTCGGCAACTTCTGGGTCGATATGCTGCGTGGCACTCTCTATATCCTCCTGCCGCTCGCGCTGCTTTATACGGCATTGCTGGCTGGCCAAGGCGTGGTGCAAACCTTCTCGCCCTCGATCAACGCTCCCATGGTGGAAGCACAGCAAGTGGCTGAGGTGAAGGATGCCAGCGGCACCGTCACTACTCCTGCGCAGACTGTGACTGAGCAGGCAATAGCCGTTGGCCCTGCCGCTTCGCAAATTGCGATCAAGCAGCTCGGTACTAATGGCGGTGGATTCTTCAATGCCAACTCGGCGCATCCGTTCGAGAACCCAACACCGTTCTCCAACTTCCTCGAGATGATCGCCATCCTGCTGATTCCAGCAGCATTGTGCTACACGTTCGGCGCAATGATTGGTGATCGTCGCCAGGGCTGGGCGGTGCTGATCGCAATGACCGTCATCTTCGTGCCGCTGATGCTCTTTGGCGTGGCGCAGGAACAGCACGGTAATCCGAAGCTGGAAGCGCTGGGCATTACTCATGCCGGGAATATGGAGGGAAAAGAAACCCGGTTCGGCATTACCAACTCGGCGCTTTTTGCAGCGGCCACCACCGCAGCCTCTAACGGCTCCGTCAACGCGATGCATGATTCCTTCACGCCTCTTGGCGGGCTGGTGCCGCTGATCCTCATCCAGTTCGGTGAAGTCATCTATGGCGGTGTCGGTTCCGGGCTTTATGGCATGCTCGTATTCGTCATCATCACCGTATTCATTGCGGGGCTGATGGTTGGGCGCACGCCGGAGTATCTCGGCAAAAAGATTGGTGCGTTCGAGATCAAGATGGCCTCGGTCGCTATTCTGGTGATGCCTGTGACAGTATTATTCGGGACGGCGCTTGCGGTGCTGCTTGAAGCAGGGCGCGCGGGCATGCTCAATCCCGGCGCACAGGGCTTCTCGGAAATCCTCTATGCTATCAGCTCGGCGGGCAACAATAACGGCAGCGCCTTCGGTGGTCTAACCGCCAACACGGAATTCTATAACACGCTGCTTGCTATCGCCATGTTGATCGGGCGCTTCTGGATCATCATCCCGGTATTGGCGATTGCCGGAAGCATGGCTGCTAAAACACCCACCCCGCCGAGCAGCGGTACGTTGCCGACGCACACCCCGCTTTTCATCGGCTTTCTTGTCGGGGCCATCATTCTCGTCGGTGTGCTGACCTTCGTGCCTGCCTTGGCACTGGGGCCGGTGACGGAACATCTCACCATGATTTCGGGTAAATAACATGACCACGCAAACCGCCAGCTTCTCGCCTACCGATCCCGCTGTCATCAAAACGGCCGCCCTGTCAGCCTTGCGCAAGCTTGGGCCGAAGACGCAGCTGCGCAATCCAGTGATGTTCGTGGTCTATATCGGCAGCATCATCACCAGCATTTTTTGGCTGCAAAGCTTGGTGAAATCCAGCAGTGAGCCGAGCTGGTTCATCTTCTCCATCTCGGCATGGCTATGGTTCACCGTGCTATTCGCTAACTTTGCTGAGAGCATGGCGGAAGGCCGTGGTAAAGCGCAAGCCAAGCATCTCAAAGCATCGCGCCGGGATACGATGGCTAAGAAGTTAGCCAACGCTTCAGATCGCAGCCATTATAAATCCGTCGCATCAACGCAGTTGCGGATTGGTGATTTGATCATCGTTGAGGCTGGGGAATTCATTCCTGGTGATGGACAAGTGGTTGAGGGCATTGCCTCAGTCGATGAAAGCGCCATCACCGGTGAATCCGCCCCCGTCATCCGCGAATCTGGCGGCGACCGAGATTCCGTTACCGGCGGCACGCGTCTGTTGTCGGATTGGCTCATCATCAAAATCACCGCCAACCCCGGTGAGATGTTCATCGATAAGATGATCAATCTGGTCGAAGGCGCGAAACGCCAGAAAACCCCGAATGAAATTGCACTGTCGATCTTGCTGGCTGCACTGACGCTGATCTTCCTGATCGTCACCGCCTCGCTGTTGCCATTCTCCATTTTCGGCGTGCATCAGTCCGGCCAAGGCGAAGTAGTAAGCATCACTGTGCTTGTGTCACTGCTGGTCTGTCTCGCGCCTACCACTATCGGCGGTTTACTCTCGGCCATTGGTATCGCGGGTATGAGCCGCCTGATGAAAGCGAACGTCATCGCCATGTCCGGTCGTGCGGTGGAAGCCGCGGGCGATGTGAATGTGCTGCTGCTCGATAAAACTGGCACGATTACTTTCGGCAACCGTCAGGCGGTAGCGTTTATTCCTGCAACTGGTGTGACGGTGCTCGAGCTGGCGTTGGCGGCTGAGCAATCCTCACTGGCTGATGAAACGCCGGAAGGCCGCAGCATTGTCGCCTTGGCGCATAACGAGCATAAAATCGCTCCAAGCGATGCTGTGCAGCTCCAAGCGACGGTAATCCCATTCACTGCAGAAACACGCCTCAGCGGCATCAAACAGGCCAAGCGCGTGGTGCTGAAGGGCGCGGTGGACGCTATCGCCAAGCATCTCAAAACCCTCGGTGCAGCACTCGATAACCATGTGCGTCTGGAAGCCGAGAAAATAGCCCGTACCGGAGGAACGCCACTGGTCGTCGCCGAGAACGACCGTACACTTGGGGTGATTCACCTGAAGGATGTGGTGAAGCCCGGCATTAAAATCCGCCTCCATGCGCTGCGCCGTATGGGCATCAAAAGCATTATGATCACTGGCGATAATCCCCTCACCGCTGCTGCCATTGCGGCGGAAGCCGGGGTCGATGACTTCCTCGCCGAGGCAACGCCAGAGGACAAACTCAAGCTCATCCGCGAGAAACAGAAGAATGGCGAGATGGTCGCCATGGTAGGCGATGGCACCAACGATGCGCCCGCGCTTGCGCAATCAGACGTAGCCGTAGTGATGAACTCCGGCACGCAGGCTGCCAAAGAAGCCGGTAACATGGTCGATCTGGATTCTGACCCCACCAAGCTGATCGAGATCGTCGAAATTGGTAAGCAACTGCTGATGACACGCGGTGCGCTAACGACATTCTCCATCGCCAACGACATCGCTAAATATTTCGCCATTGTGCCGTTCGCGTTCGCCAGCACCTATCCTGTGCTGACACGCCTCGATATTATGGGGCTTGGCTCGGCGCATAATGCCATTCTCTCGGCAGTTATCTTCAATGCATTGGTCATCGTCGCCCTTATTCCGTTAGCCCTCAAAGGCATTAAATATCGCCCGGTCGGTGCAGAAGCAGCCCTGCGCCACCACGCCCTTGTCTATGGCCTCGGCGGCATTGCTGTGCCGTTTATCGGCATTAAAGCCATCTCACTCGTTCTTGCCTTCATCGGCGTTGCATAGAGGATCATATGAACCAGATTCGCCCCACCATTAGTTTTCTTCTGCTCCTTAGCCTCTTGTTCGGCGCAGCCTATCCACTCCTCACCACCAGTATGGCAAACGCCGTGTTCCCGCACGAAGCGCAGGGTAGCTTGCTGACGGACAAAACAGGTAAACCGTTGGGCTCTGCATTGGTTGGCCAGAATTTCACCCAGCCGCACTATTTTTGGGGAAGAATATCCGCCACTGCTCCCTATAGCTACAATGCCTCAGCCTCATCCGGCAGTAACTACGGTTCCAATAATCCAGCTTTGCTGGATGCCGCCAACGCTCGCATCACCGCTTTACGGACGGCCGATCCATTGAACACAGCGCCGGTGCCGGTAGATTTAGTAACTGCGTCGGGTAGTGGCCTTGATCCACACATCAGTGTGGCGGCCACAGAATACCAGCTTGCCCGGGTGGCACGCGCTCGTGGTTTATCCGAAGCAAAGCTACGTGAGTTGGTGGCCCACTATACGCAAGGCCGCCAGTTTGGCGTGCTTGGAGAGCCACGCGTTAATGTCCTAAAACTGAATTTAGCACTGGATGGGAAGTTGTAATTTCATCAAGAAAAGCCGATAGTTGTCGTATGAAGGATGATCGACCTAATCCGGATGCATTACTTAAAACGATGCAGCATAACGCTGGAGCGAATAAACGCGGTCGCCTTAAAATATTCTTTGGTGCATGCGCCGGTGTTGGCAAAACCTACGCCATGCTTTCAGCAGCGCGCGAGAAGCATGAAGACGGCGCCTCACTACTGGTCGGCTTAGTTGAAACGCATGGGCGCATAGAAACCGAAGCGCTAGTAGAGGGTTTGCCCTATTTGCAGCGTATTACCATCGATCATCGTGGCGTGGCCGTGCATGAATTTGACCTTGATGCAGCATTAAAGGCAAAGCCGGGTTTAATTCTGGTAGATGAACTCGCCCACACCAATGCACCCGGCTCGCGTCACCCCAAGCGCTGGATGGATATTGTCGAGCTGTTGGATGCAGGCATTGATGTTTATTCCACCCTCAACGTGCAGCATGTCGAAAGCCTCAACGATATCGTCACGCGTATTACTGGCATTCGCGTAAAAGAAACGGTGCCGGATAATGTATTCGATAGCGCAGACGAGGTTTCACTAGTCGATTTGCCGTCGGATGATTTGCTCGAGCGGTTGCGCGAAGGCAAAGTCTACACGACGGATATTGGTCGCAAGCGCGCCGCCGAGAATTTCTTTAAACGTGAGAATCTTCTGGCTTTGCGTGAGTTGGCTTTGCGCCGCGTTGCCGAGCGTTTGGATACGCACGCCGGTGAGAATGGCGGCGCACGTAAAGTTGGCGATCGGCTGGCTGTATGCATTGGCCCGGGTGACCTCACCCCTAAGCTATTGCGCACCACGAAGCGTATGGCGGACGCGCTGCGCGCTACATGGGTGGCAGTATATGTTGAGAATGCGCGCCATTACCGGCTTGGCCACGCAGCGCAACTCAAGTTGGAGCGCAATCTGCGACTGGCCGAGGAAATGGGGGGCAAGACGGAATTGCTGCAAGGGGATGATGCCGCCGTTGCCATCGCCAATTATGCCCACACCAAAGGCATTACTAAAATCATTACGGGTAAGCCGCCGAAATCCTTCTGGCGCGAACTCCTGCAACGCTCTCTGGCCAACGAACTGATCCGCGCCAGTGACCGCATTGATGTATATGTGGTGAGTGGCAATGAGCATGTCGAGCCGCTCTCTTATAGCGAAATCAAACCGCCCTTGCGCCAATGGCGCGGCTATCTGTTTGGCATTCTGCTCACTGCGCTGATTACAGCTGGCGGCATGATGATTCGTGAGTCGTTTAACGGCGAAAACGTCATCATGCTTTATCTACTCATTATCATTATTCTGGCCGAGCGTTATGGTTGGGCCGTCTCGATGGTCACGAGTTTTCTTGCGTTCATCTGCTTCAACCTATTTTTCGTACAGCCTTATTACTCACTGACAGTAAACAGCTATAACGATGTAGTCACACTTGTCTTGTTGCTAGGCACTGGGTTTTTTGCCAGCTTGCAAACCTCGAACCTCCAAGCACAGAGCCGATTCTTTCGCCGTAAGGAACGCAATACATCGGCACTGTATGCCATGTCCCAAGAACTGGCCAATACCCGCCAGCGTGACGATCTTACCGCGGTGATAAAACGTCGGTTGGAGCAAGCATTGGATGGTTCGGCTACTCTCTTCTTTCCCGATGCCCATGGCGATTTTGAAAGCTTTACAGGCATCCATACGGTCGGGGTACGAGAAGAAATCGTGGTGCGTTGGGTATTCGGCCACCAGCAACCCGCCGGACTGGGAACAACGACTATGCCCAGTGTCCAAGGCTATTTCGTGCCATTGCGCGGCTCGTCAGGAACCTTTGGCGTTCTTGGTCTGATTCCCCACACTTCAGGCCACATACTCAGTCCTGAAGAAAGGGACATGGTCGATACGTTCGGCGCATTAGCTGCAGCTGCGCTGGAGCGCGTAACCGTTTCTGCCGTTGCTGAAACCCGCAAGGTGGAGGCAGAAAGCGAAAAGCTGCGCAATGCGCTGCTCAGTTCTGTATCCCATGATTTGCGCACGCCGCTGGCATCCATCAAAGGCGTCATCAGTAGCTTATTGCTGGAAGATGATCGCACGGATGCTGCTACCCGCCAGGAATTGCTTCATTCGGCCCACGATGAAGTGGCGCGGCTTGAACGGGTGGTTGGCAATCTACTCGATGTGACGCGGCTTGAAGGTGGCGAAGTGAAGCTGAAACTTGATTATTACTTCGCACCAGAGCTGATTGGCAGTGCCATCAAGCAAACAGCTACACTGTTAAAGCATCACTACATCACCACCGATATTGATCCCCACCTGCCTGCCGTTTGGATTGACGGACTTCTCATTGAGCAGGTGCTGGTCAATGTATTGGAGAACGCAGCAAAATACACGCCTGCCGGCAGTACCGTTACGGTCATTGCCAAATCCATTACCCCGGAATGGTTAGAAATTGCGGTTGAAGACAATGGGCCGGGCATTCCGCAAGCGCAGGAACAGCATATTTTCGATAAGTTCACCACCTTTGCTGTCCAGCAAAACACGTATGGCGCTGGGCTTGGCTTGACTATTTGCCGCGCGATTATGCAAGTGCATGGTGGCACCATATCTGCCCGCAATCGCGAAGTCGGCGGCGCGCGGTTTAGCTTTACCCTGCCCATTGCCGCCAACCCCGAACCGGAACAAGCCGATGCCGAGTAGCAAAGCGCATATTCTCGTTATTGATGATGAGCCGCAAATCCGGCGGTTTCTGCGTGCGACGCTGATCGGCCATGCATACGAAGTTAGCGAAGCCGCGAATGCAGCAGATGGAATAAAACTGCTAAGCGTCCACCCGCCCGAATTACTCATCCTTGACCTCGGCTTGCCGGATAAAGATGGCCTCGACGTACTGAAAGAACTGCGTAGCTGGAATAACCTTCCAGTCATTGTGCTATCGGCGCGAGGTTATGAGCAGGCAAAGGTGGATGCATTGGAAGCCGGTGCGGATGATTACCTAACCAAGCCGTTTGGTGCTGCGGAGCTGCTTGCCCGCATCAAAGTCGCGCTGCGTCATGCCCGCCAAGGCACTATCCCAACCTCTGAAATATTTAAAAGCGGCGCATTAACCGTTGACCGTGAAAAGCGCGTCATCTCAGTGGATGGTGCAGATGTGCGGCTTACGCCCACCGAATACAAGCTTCTCGCTACTTTGGTGCAGAATGCAGGCAAGGTGGTCACCCATGGCCAATTACTGCGCGAAGTTTGGGGTAAGCGCAGCAGCGAGCAAGGTCACTACCTACGCGTCTACATGCAGCACTTACGCCAGAAGCTAGGAGATGACGCTCTAAACCCACGCTTCATTATTACCGAAACAGGCATTGGCTATCGCTTAAAGGAATCCGTCAGCTAAGCTGCCTCTGGTAGGCGGTTGGTCATAATCGCCCAGGATTGACCTTTGCAAGGAAGCCGGGCTAAAGTGCCGGAGGGGTTAACGGCGTGTAAAATAATCTGGAAGCATGACAGGCTCCAAACGTTGCGTCGCTACTTACCCAACGGCGGGTGTAAGATCGGCGGCGGTGCGGAGACGGGTGGCGTTGTCATGGGGAGAACAGAAACCGGCTGAGACGGCATCGTTGCTGTCGGGCGCTGACCACCTTCGAGAGGCTTCATCCCCGCCGCTGATTTGGCCAGCCGCACGAGGTTAATAAACTCTGCGCGGTAGCCAAATTTATCCTCACCCTTGGCCGATTCCGCCAGCGCTGCAACATCGTCGTAGGTAAAGTTTTTCGTCATACCCTCGCCGCGCAATAACTGGCCGAATGCAGCCACCGCAGTGGCAAACCGTGCATCCGTCGAGGCTTTCTCGATGCTTGGCACTTCTACCGTCGCATCAATCGGTGTGGTGATGAGCTTGCTGGTATCTTCCTTCGGCAGTTTGTAACGAATTTTCAGGAAAGCATATTCCTGCGCCGCGCTCTTAGGAGCGGCGACTTTCTTATCCGCGCCATAGCGCAGATCATCCACCAGTTTGGCATCGCTCTGCGTTGGCGTGATTTCATACATCGCCGTCACCGCATGGCCTGCGCCAATTTCACCGGCATCGATTTTATCGTTGTTGAAATCCTCGCGTTTCAGCATGCGGGTTTCGTAACCGATCAAGCGATACTCCGCGACTTGCGCCGGGTTGAACTCAACCTGAATCTTCACGTCCTTGGCGATGGTAAACAAGGTGCTGCCCGCTTCCTCGACCAGCACTTTGCGCGCTTCGCTCAGCGTGTCGATATAGGCCGCGTTGCCGTTGCCATTTTGCGCCAGCGTTTGCATCATCGCGTCGTTATAGTTGCCCATCCCGAAACCGAGCACCGAGAGGAACACGCCCGAATCACGCTTGCGCTCGATGAAGCTTTTCAGCTCGTTCTGGTCTGTGATGCCGACATTAAAATCGCCATCGGTGGCGAGGATCACGCGATTAACACCCTTTTTATCGAAATTACGTTCGGCGAGCTGATAGGCCTGACGAATGCCCTCTGCACCCGCGGTCGAGCCACCTGAGTTAAAGCTATCAATCACGCTTAGGATTTTTGCCTTATCCGCAACCTTGGTCGGCTCCAGCGCGATGCCCGCATTACCCGCATAGGTCACGATTGCCACGGTATCATCGGCCTGCAAGCTGTCGAGCAGCAGCTTGAGTGAACTCTTGAGCAGTGGCAGCTTATTGGGTGCGGTCATCGAACCCGACGTGTCGATGAGGAACACCAGATTGCTATGCGGTTTGGCCGATGGCGACACATCGTAGCCCTTAATGCCGATATGAACCAGCTTCGTTCCTTTGTTCCAGGGCGTGGGCATCACACTGACATGGGTCGCGAATGGTGCGGTTTTTTCTTTCGGCAGCGCGTAGTCATAGGGGAAATAATTCACCATCTCTTCGATGCGCACGGAATCGTTCTGCGGCAATACATTCTGATTCAGCGATGCCCGCGCAAAAGCATAGGATGCGGTATCGACATCAATCGAGAAGGTCGAGACCGGATCCTCTTTCACCAGCTTGAGCGGGTTATCCTTCACATGCTCGAATTTATCGCGGCCTTCATCCTGGTAGCCGGGTTGGGCAATCGATTCGGGAATGGTTGGCGGCGCAATCATCCTAGAGCCGCCGAAGCTGATGCCCACGCCCCTCTCCTCAGCCCTAAGGGCGCCCAATTGCACTGTCGGTGCCGGCATTGACGCTATGGGGGAGGCAATGGGTGCAGGCGCTAGTGGCGCAGACGCAGATAGATCTATTGTTTGACTCGTTGTCGCATCGGCTGCTGCCACGGAATTATCCCGGGATTTTTGTAATGATGGCTTCTCTGCGGGCGCCGCGGAGATAGGTTGCCGCACTGGAACTTTCAGTGCTTCACTGCCATTGGAATCTTGAGTAAACTGAATAAATTCGTTGTTGAGCGCACTGGTATTGAGCAAAGCCACTACCAGCGTTGCCGCACATAAACCACCGGCGACCATGTAACTTTTTTTCATAAATGCTCCATCCTTTGGGTTCAGCATCCTGCGTGCTGTATCCATAAGACGATGCCATGTGCCGATTCCTTGGGAAGTAGGTGCATTTTTTTTGTCAAATGCAGCCAATGCCTTTTCAATAGTCTGATTTTCAACAAACTTATTGATTTCTGGCGTCGGATGATTTTTCAGCAATTTGGTGATTTTATCGATCGGGTCAGACATCGCCGCCCTCCATTAATGTGATGAGTTGCTTGCGCACTTCATGCATGCGCCACGAAACGGTAGATTCCTTGCAGTTCAGAATGATGGCAGCCTCGGCATGGCTACATTCCTCAGCCAGCACTAATAATGCAGTTTCCGGCAATGGCGGTTTCAGTGCGGCAATCGCCCGGTAAAGCCAGGCCGTTTTGCGATTGGCCTCTACGGCATCGGCCGCACCCATGGCCTCCAGCTCGACATACTGCGTGTCGCGCGCCCTATCCGCACCACGTTTTTTACGAAAATCGTGGCACTGATTGACGATGACGCGATACAGCCATGTCGAAAAACTGCTGCGGCCATTATAGCTACGGAGTTTATCAACCAAGGCCATACAGACCTCCTGCGTTACATCCTCGGCATCGACTGCATGACCAGTAAAGCGGTATGCTACGCGGTGAATCATGCCATAATGCGCCTGCAACACTTGCCGAAACGCCTCGCGATCGCCGCGTTGCGCCTTGCTGATGATCTGCTGGCTGTCCTCGTTCATGCATCCCACTCGTTAGACGACACCATGCCGCAATTCCTTGGGGACAAGCAAGAAAAAGCATGTGGTTTTATTATGTTTGCTCGTTGCAATCATTGGGGCGTGTATGGCTTGAGTACGTGTCATGAACCAGCGAGAATCGCCACCCAAATGACGGCGGCGTGAACCAAAGAAAACTGCCTCTATGATTCACGTCCAATGCAATAACCTACCCTCTCATGCCGCGAATGGCCGCGACAGTTTTATTCGGTAATTCCGGAAGCAGCTTGCAGCTGCGCGCCACAACCCCCAAATTCAATAAGGCGATGATGATGGATAATGCAAATACATCAAGCCCGATGGCGAGCAGCCCGGCGCTGATCAGCATGGCGAGTGTAATGAACGCCGAATTGATCACGTTGCGCGCCGCGATAATGCGCGAGCGAGACTTAACCTCTGCTTTCGCCTGCATGATGGTATAGAGCGGCACGATATAGACACCCCCGGCGACTGCAATGCCGAGCATGGAAAGCATCATCGGCCAGTGTTTCGAATGTTCGATGAACTCCCATGCGCCCATTAAATGATCCGTGGGTGCGGGCGCGCTTATCACCATGGCGATGATGAACAGCGAGATAAAGAATGCGGCGACGGGCGTATATTTCGCTGAGATTTCACCTTTTAGAATGCGATTGCAAATCAGCGAACCGAGCGAAATGCCAAGTGAGAATATAACCAGGAACAACGTATACACTTCGTTATCGCCGCCGACCGCTTTGGCAAACGTTGGAAATTGCCCCATGAACACTGCCGCAATGAGCAGGAACCATGAAAGGCCAAGAATCGATAAGATCACCGGGCGATTCGTTCTGACTTGGCCGATGATGGTAATGGCTTCGCGCACCACATGGTAATTGATTTTTAATTCTGCTGAAGCTGGCTGGGTCGGTAAAATAAATCGGCTAGCGATGAAGCCTAGTATGGCGCCACCGACGAGCACATACCCAATCAGCTCGCCGCCTTTGTCATGTTCGACCAACAGTCCGCCGAGAATCAATCCGGCGAGGACTGAAGCGTAGGTTCCACCGGCAATCAGGCTATTACCGGGGAGCAGTTCCTTTTCGGTGAGGTGATCCGAGAGGATGCTGTATTTGATGGGGCCGAAGAAGGCAGAATGCACCCCTGTCATGAGCAACAGCGCCATCAGCAGGTAAATCTCGCCATGGATGAATCCATAGGCGGCAAGGCTCATGATGAGAACCTCCGAGAGCTTGATCCATTTAATCAGTTGCGCCTTGTCGTATTTATCAGCCAGCTGCCCGGCGATAGGAGAGAGGATGGGGAATGGGATCACCAGCAAGGTGGAGCATAGCGCGACCATTACGCCCGCTGTTAGCCATGAGATGGGCCCGCTAGTGAATTGATAGGTAATCATCACTGCCAATGCACTGCGGAACATATTGTCGTTAAACGACCCAAGAAACTGCGTCATGAATAATGGCAGGAAGCGCCTGGTCTTCATTAGCGCGTATTGTCCCATGCGTCACTCCCTTACCCAGTCGATTTCAATTCACTATATCCCTTAATTGAACAATGCGCAATAAGCAATTATACATCGTCTAATTAAAGAGGAAATCATGGCCCGGCGGTACGATCACAGCAAAGAAGCGCTGCAGGAGATGGCCATCTCTGCAGGCCAATCTATTATTCAATCGCAAGGGTTTGGCAAATTCAGCGCCCGAAAAGTGGCCGCAGAAATTGGGTATACGGTTGGGACGGTTTCGGTCGAGGCATCGATATAATTGGGCAGATATGTCAAACCCGGCACCGCTAGTGGTGGCATTTCAAATAGTGAGGATTGCAATAATGGTTGGGTTGTCATGCAAATTATACCGTATTCTTACGGCAGCCCGTACCAAGTACCACGGCCTGTGCCGAACACCGCGGGCTTACAACCCCTAGCCCCGACCAATGGTGCCTGAGTCGCGGGGCTGCTGAGGTGATGCTTGTCCAACGATCCCCCGCGATTGCAGTACCTTCACAATTTCATCAGCAGTGATTTGGCCATCCAGATTCCGGTCAACCTCACTGACACGAATGCCATTCGCTTTGAACGTTTTTTCGATATCATCGATGGTGAGTTTCTTACCCTCGGCACCAATCGCAGCAGCTATGCCGAGTGTTTCCAGCTCAGGCAGTTTTTCCTCAACGGCTTTCTTGAACCGCGCATAGCCTTTGGTCGATTGGAAGTTTGTGTGCGTTTCGTCATTGATCTCCGGCGCGCGCTCTACATGTGCCGCACCGCGTGCCGGCGTTACTTTGCCGCGCTGATCCACCTTGAGGTCTTTGAGAACCGTTGTCAGCTCATCAATCGTGACACCTTGGCGCCCGTCTTTATCCAACGTGTGCAGTGCAACCCCATATTCCGAGAGGGTGCGTAATACATCGGCACGATCAACCGCACCGGTGCCCGAATGGAGCCAAGGCTTCCAGCCGAGTTTTGGGTCATTCAATGCAGGTAACAGGACGTCGATAGAAGAAATTAAATGCGCATCGCGCTGCTGACTGGCCATCGGCAAGCGCTCCGTTTTTCCATTCAAATAATCGATTACATGTTGCGTCTGTTGGACTTGGTATTGTTGCCGCAAACGGCCATCAATGTCGGTGGCAGGAATATCGAGCACCTGCATACGATTGATGTGCTCTACCATTACGCCGCCGATGGTACGAATGGCAGCCTTATCCGCATCTGTCCATGGCTCGCCGCGCAACCGTTTACGACCAATCTCGGCGATGACGTCAACGCTTTGATCGAGAGCATATTGTGCTTTGTGATCAAGATCACGCTGACGTTGATCCCCCCATTGCGAAGTGCGGCCAATTTCACTGCCGACATAAGCAGCGCCAAATCCAGCAACTATTCCTCCGACAGCAGCACCCAAGGGCCCTCCAATTGACCCTACTGCTGCGCCCGTTGCCATCCCCACACCCATACCGCCAACAAATCCGCCCATGACCCCAGCACCGCGACGCCCATCCTGTGCCGTATTGGCAGCTTGCACTTCGAGATATACTGCGCCCGCGGCAACGATGGGGGAGATACGTACCCCAACCTTCGTTGCAACACCCACCGCCCCTTTAATTTGCGGAAGCAGCTCTGCCGCACCCGTTGCTACCGAGGCCACATCGCCCGCCAATGCTTGGCGCTCCGTAGACAACTGCTTCCCACCCACATGTTGGGCTTTTTCATAACTACCATCATCGCCCAGTCTATCCCTCAATCCCTTCAAACCAAGACCCAGCCCTGCCCCCGCGCCTGCGCGCGTGGCAGCAGGTGTTTTTGGTCCGTTTGGAATAGTAGATACTGGCTTTCCGGGAGCTTCGTATTGCGCAATAGGAGCATCAGATATTGTCAAAGGCTGGGAAGGCGCAGGTGGTTGGAACGAAGCGTCGCTAACAGGAATGCGTGCTGTCGATTCCGTTGGCGTTATCGTTGCGCGAGTAGCAGGTTCAGGAGCAACCTCAGAACTCCGCACCACCATCACCGCACCGGGATCGTATACCTCGCCATT
Organism: Pseudomonadota bacterium; assembly: GCA_040384265.1. Classification (GTDB taxonomy): domain Bacteria; phylum Pseudomonadota; class Alphaproteobacteria; order Rickettsiales; family UBA3002; genus QFOX01. The sequence continues at coordinate 564,210 of JAZKJM010000005.1, forward strand.
TAATACCGCTTTGGCCTGCGATGCGGCCAATGCACCAAAATCTCCGACTGTGTGATTCATGGGATGATCGCGAAACTCCGTGTATTGCTGAATCACCTCAAATGCTGCGCGACGGCGGTCCTGCAGCGGCATATGCTCAAGTTCCTGCCGTAACCTTATCGCAGTCTCTCGTTCTATTTCTCCTCCTGGCATCGCGAATACCATCGTGCTCGCCAGCATTGATACCCGCTCTGCAGGCCGAGCATAAGCCATACGCTCATCCAGATGTTTATAAATAATACTGCCCAGGCGCTGCATCTTGGGATCGCCAAAGTCGAAGCCTGTTTCAGAATCCAGCACCATAACTTTATACGCCAAGCCTAATCGTTCGCCGGACTTCAGATGATTATTCTCATCGGTGGCAAGAGCAAATAGTCTCTCTTCCAATAGCGCCTTAGCTGCTGGATCTTGCAGTTCATCATAGGCATATTGGTAGGCATTCGTGCGGGCAGTCCCCTGCGGGAGAGAATCCGCAATTTCGAGATACATTAAGCCAACTTGCTGCTTCCATGGTTTTATCACCTCCGTGTTACCATCGACATGCCCAATGTCTTCAAGCATACTGGGGCTCCTATGCAGGACTGCAAGGCGAGAATAGGGGTTTTCGATAGCCCGCACATCCGAAGCCCACGCTGTGGCAGCTTTTTCCGCCTCGGATACGGATTGAACTCCATCGGTCCCTTTTCGTATATCTGCAATAAGGGATAAAACACGCTGCCCTTCAGCATTTGCATGCTCCAGGTTCTGCTGAAAACGTGGATCGGCAGAATAGTGCGAAGATGTCTGCACCCCATCATAAAGCGCCCTGAGATGCGGGTCTTGCTCGAAAAAGAAGTCTTTTTCTGTGGATAGCCTAACCTCGAGCGAAGGAACCACTTCAATGAATAGTTGCTTGGCGCGTGCGATTGCTTCTTCACTGATTGCCAGCTCGGCTTCGTGCGTGCGATCACCAAAACTCAATACTTCTGCGGCGTATTTAAATCGTTCTATGTCAGAAGGAAGGTGATCAACATGCGGGTAGATAAGTTCCATCAAATCGCGTTTTGAGGCGGCAAGCTCAGGGGTGGATGGAAGTTGTAACATTGCTTTTAGTACTAGTTGACCCACATCAATACGCGCGCGGGGATTAGGGGACTGCGCAATATCTTGGACCATAGTATGAATAGCAGCCAGCGTTACCGGCTGTCTTTGGTTTACTAATGCTTCAAACGATACAATGCGTTGCTGTGAGGTAGGCACTTGGGATAGCTTCTCTGCAATAATATCCGCAGCGGCTTTCTTAAGGGAATCGGGCGTCATAGAATCTCTCATTACACGTGCCGCATCTGCAGCCTGCCGCTCCACAGAGGGCAGCTCTCGCATATATTGCGCCCACATTTCAGCTGCAACATTGGCCCCGGCCGGCATTTTCTGCGCCAGCTCAAGCGTAAGCGCAATGCGTTCCTCTAACGGCTGTCCCTCTAGATAATGCATTAAAGCCGCAGGCTTGCCCTCAGCCACCAATTCCTGAACAGCTTTATGGCGCTCTACAATTTCCGAACTATTCGCAGCAAGCAGCACAGCTTGCGGCTGCGGAAGTGAATCAGGCGACGTTTTTCTGGCTTCGCGGTAGAATCCTTTAGCCAATACCTCGGGATCTGCCAAATTGTTGACTTTAGTTTTAAGGCTTTTGACTTCAGTTTCAATTTTTTTAAGCGCAACAACATCTTTATCAAGCCCTTGAATCCTTCGCTCTTGCATTGCCCTCTTCCAAGGCTCATCACCTGGTTCACTAGTATCAATGATCTCTTGCTTCGTGCGAATCGATTCTTGATGTGTTGTGATTATCTCATCACGAGAGCGGATTTCCGTCAGGTATTCCTGGAGGGCACTATCGTGATATTTAATAAGGCCACGCTTAATGCTCGCCTCATCCCACACGGCTTGCAGGTTCACCATTCCAGCCTGACCGTCTCCATAGAGATGGGGATCCATCCCAAACTCACCGGATTTCCCGCCATTAATCCGCTCACGCACAAAGACGTTGAGAGTATCATGCAGTGCCTGACGTGTGCGGGAATTCCCCCCCGAGAAAGCACCATACACTTTGGCAGGAATTAATACAGTATCACCCGTTGTTTGGTTGTAATAGGGCTTCAACAACTGCCGCATGATCGGATAGCGCGCTTGTGGGTCATCCGCACTCACGAGATAGGCCACAAGCGAACCCGCTTCAATATCTTTAGGCACATAATGAAAATTCATGCCTCGTTTACCCTGGCTGTCGCACTCACTCATGCACGATTCCCAATGCTGGCCACTCGACATCTCACCGACTTTTTGAGGGTCTCGAGAAATAATGATGCGCAAGGATTGGGGGGTTAATTCATCCGCACGAATGTCGCTTTTGCGGCGCATAAATTCTCTTGTTTGAGCTTCCCGCTCTTCTGCCCCACCTGTCCCCACGTTTTTTCGAGAATTTTCGAGCTTGAAGTCGTCCAGCAAGGCCCATTCTTGGCGCGCCTCCAGAAACGCGCCCAACCGCTGGCCCGGCTCCCAACGTTTCGAGCCATCGGGATGTATGGGCTTATGTGGATTGACGACCTGTAATTTTGCCGGATCCGCGGGATCGCGCCTGATTTCGCGCTGATCGATCATTTTTCCTGCGTTTCTGGGGTTCTTTGCTTTCGCCTCTTCGTATCGCGCACTAGCCATAGCGTTATGGTCTTCGATATAAGCGGCAATACGATCATCGACCGACTTTGCGTCGCCCGTCAATGGAAGAGTAATATCATCTACTCCATGGGGGAATAATCGATTCCATTGCATTTGCGCCGGGCGCTGATCGGCAGCCTTAGCGAAGGCCTCGCGAGAATTGGCGGTCAATTTATCGGGTAGCGCCTCGGCAGCTTTAGCAATTTCGGAGGCCGACATGTTGCCAAGCTCATCGAGCTTTATGCCAGCGAAGTCTGCACCTTTGGTGATAGCAATGGCAAAATACTCTCTAAGGGCACGCTCATTGATATCAGGAGAAGCTGGAGATACAGCCTTCACTTCATCAACAAGCCTCTCGATTAGCGCCTCATAACGGCGGCGGTCGATTTGAAGATAGGCCTGCGCTGCATTCGGGTTAAGCATTTACCACTCCCGACAGCAGGAATGATGGAAGACCTGTTTGCAAGCGCTGCTCGCTTACCGAAAGCGCAACCTGCATCTGCGCTGATATTCCCATCGCCAGCATGTGCTGAAGCTGAGCCACGATATCTCTTGCGGCAAACGTGAGGTTTTCGGATAAGCCATCGATTATCTCACCACCCTGAACCTCAATCTCCCATGGCAAGCGCGTCGTAAAAGAATCGATACCCGACATGTCAATCAACGCCAAAGCCGCATCCCTAAGTGCAATCAGTGATGATTGGTTACCCGAAAATAGGGCAAGCATGCGTTCTTCAATAGCTGCTCTGAGCTGATCTGGAGGCAGTGTGGTCATGCTAGTTAAGATAATAGAATATAGTTAGAATTCCGTTAATTCTGGCAATATATTCCGAAGGAGAAGGTCGCCACTGCGTTAGGCTTTTTTCAGTGGAAAGACAGATTCATAAAATCTATTAAGCATCAGTAGATATAGGTTAAATTGCCAATTCCAACGACCGCCTGCTACATCTATCCCAGCCCTTATTTAATTGCCGTGCGTATTGTTGCTGTCGGGTAATAAAAGACATTTGACCATTCTTCACTTTTATTAGGAAGGCTTCCTTTGGGCATCGTGTTTGCAACGATACGCTCACGCGCTTGTTTCCTAGCAGATAGCGGAAATAGAAAATGCTGTGGCGGGACTAGATGAGATAGGACGGATTTAGCATGTCAGGTTGCACCTTGCGGTTATACCATGCAATCCGTACAATAATACATATAAATATCAGTTATTTATAGGTGGTTGGTTGCGGGGGCGCGATTTAGTTCAAACTTTAATGAAGCTCCACCGTTCCTGATAGCCAAACTTCCTTGTAAAAGACAGCCAGAGGCCATGCAGCCCACCGTCTCTCCCCCCACCTTGTAGCCGCTCTAGCTCTCAGAGCTAGAGCGGCTACAAGGTGGGGGCATTGGTTTTACTGATAGGTGGCGTATTCACTAGCATCCTATAGATGAAGTACTTCAGCCGGACTTATTGCCCTACTGCGGACATAAGGGTAATAGCGTCAATCACATGTTTCGACGCCTCAGATATCAAAAGAACGTCTTTATCGACCATCACATATTGATACCCTACAGGCACGGGCCGGAGCTGGACTACAAGTGGTTGGGGTACTGGCCGCCATTCCACTAGCAACGGTTGCCCAACTGAATAGCGTTTCTTAGCCTGCCCTGGAGGCAAGCATCCGTTATTTTTCTTGGCTAAGCCGGGAGGGCAGCTTGAGCGATAGTCTTCAGCAATATAGTGCCTGATGGTGTCGCGGTCAGAATTCGTAACCACTATGCGATGCTTCCCACCCTCATCCTTGTTACCTTTGTTATATTCCTTATTGCCATGGTCAAACTTATCAGACCCTTTTCCCTTGCCATGATCGTTTCCGCCTTTCTCTGCGAACGCCGGAGAATGGATAAAGATGGCGGAAGCCAAGATGACGCTAAAAATTTTAAGCACTTGCGTGGACATAGAGTCTCCATAATAGGGGTTGCGGTGGCTAGAATGAGGGGATTACCGTAGTAACCCCCTCATCGTTTATCAAGGCCATATTTTTGGCCGTTACCGTTGGATTTATGCTGGCTGTTAAACCACCTTTATGTTTCTTCGCATGTTGAGCACGTTGCTGATCCGGTAAAAGGAAGCGTGCCCCCTTTAAGCTTTGAGCAATATCCGACTGAGTTAGTTAAACAGGGGCTCCTTTTTCCCAAGAGCCAACTACCCGCGAAACTTGGTGTGGATGCCTCAAGTTTATCAAAGGCATTGTCAGGAAAAAGGGCTGCAGCCATCAAAAAATGGGCGAATTTTTTGCATTTTTGTGATTTATTAGCAATTTAGATATTATTAACACTCTCCTGCTAAAGTATACCCTCTGACAGGAGCACTTATGAGTACAAATTCAGCAAAACCGATCATTGTAGTTATCAATGGCGACGACACTAATCGTTCTGAAGTTTACACGCAGCAAATGTTGGATGCCGCTTTCGAGAATCAGGGTTATGTCCCCAACAAGGACTACCACACCATCGGCACCAATGACAAAGGCACCTCCCTCGCAGAGATTAACACGCGCTTGAAAGAAATTGCTGCGCAACATCCGGGACAGCCCATCAGTTTCTTTTTAAACGCTCATGGGATGGTGAATATCATCGGCCTCAATCCCTCTAGCAAGGACGATCCAGTTATCACCAGCCCTCAGGATTTCTTCAAAACTATTGCACCCTATTCAACACCAGGCTCCAGTGTTTACATAGTGAGTTGCTTCGGTGGTTCATTCCTCGACGAGGCCAATCGCTATCTGCCAGAGGGCACGCAAGTCGTAGCAATGGCTAAAAGTTATGAGTCAAACGTATTTAACAATTCGGGAAACTTGTTTTCCTATCTTTCGCGTGAACGCATTGATCGTCCATTGAATGCGAGAGAGATGGTCAACCTCAGTCTTTTAAGAAATACAGGCTCCCCCAACGAACCCGTATCATTGATTACTTCTAAAGCAGCGCCCGCGTATTTTGATTACGAAAGCGGCCTCAAACAAACCATTGAAAACCGGCAAGCATGGTTAGCCAACACAACCTTGGACAAAATCCCCTCAATCAAGCCTTATATTGATGAAAGTGAATTCGCTCTGATGAAGCAAAAACTGCTCGATGCCAAGGGCAGCAATGGTGAAATACTCGCGGCATTGTTTGAGGATAAAGCGGTTCCGTACAATAAAATGCTGCTCTTGGCGCGCGGGGTATCGGAAGCGCATGGCGTCAGCAGCAATATGACCTCCCAAGAAGCGGAACGCCAAGAAATGTTTGCCGCATTAAGCCCTGCCGTGCTTGGGGAGGAAATGTTTGGCTTCTTTGCGACTGACCAAGACCGCGCCGATGGCAAAGATTACAATGCGATCCTCAAAAACGGCGGTGATTTTGAAGCATTCATTAGCGGCAAGCTCAATGCAACTGGCAGGCTGGGAATGGAAAAACTTGCACAGGTCGTTGCGAGCGGCAATACCAACGCCCTACAATATGTGCTTGATCATAAACTGGCATCGATTGATAATATCATGCTGGTATCCGCTGCCCTTAAAAATAAAGAACTTATTTCGTGGTCCGTGGCGCATGGTGGCAATCTAAATGCGGCACTGGAGCGTGTACCCAATCCTGTTGAAGTACTCCAAGCTCTCGGCGGCGGATTAAATCGTAAGGATGCCAGTGGTATTACGCCCTACGATATGCTGGCAAAAGCGGCCGGTAAGGACGGTTACGACACGGCTGAAGAGACCTTCATCAAAGAACTGCAGCAAACACCTCCCGCAGACATCAATTCAGTTGCTTACCACTATACCGGCCCTACTGCCAAGCCGGAGACACTTGATCGCCTTTTCTCTCTAGGCGCAAAAGCAAAATATATTGCCCCAAATGGCAGAGATTTTCTCCAAAGCGCAGTGATCCCCGATAATAACAAAGGCGTGTATACCCCGAATGATGCGATTTTTAGTAAGCTGGTATTTGATAAAAAACTCGATGTGAATCGTATATTGGAATTAAAAGACGATTATGGCACGTCAAAGAATACGACCCTGTTCAACTATGCTTGGGCACATGCTGGCGACAAGGGAAATATTCAGGATATCGCCAAATACCTGCCACTCTATACCGCTAAAAATGAAATCGATACTGTGGGCAATACCATGGCATATTATGCTGCCCAGAATCCCAAAATCAGTATGCAGCTGCTCGATACATTAAACTCACGCGGAGTTAGTCTTACAGCGGCGAATAAAAGGGGCGAGAATTTGCTCAATGGGTTGGCCGTGTCTGGTAACGCCGATGTATTCTTTGCCGCAGCAGAAAAATACAAACTCGATATTATGAATCCTAGTCGCAGCAAAAAGACAGCCCTCGAAACATTGCTAGAAAAGGCCGATGCTGCCTCCTTGGAAAAAGGGTTGTCAAACGTATCCGATGTCACCACAGCTTCTCTCATTAAAAATGCGACTTTACAAAAAGCACTTATCGGCGGTGATTTGGCATTGGCTGAACGAATGCTGCAGGCTGGAGCTGACACGACAGCACGCGACAAAATGGGGGGTACGCCCATTAGCAATGCATTGCAGCAATATGCGAAAATGTCAGCCCGTGATTTTGAAGCAGATATGCGCACAACTATGCGCATGAGCGAGGAAGACAGACGGGCATTTTATGAGAAAAAGCGTAAAGATGCTGAAGCTGCAAAAACGACCATGACTGCTTTCTTAAAAAGCCATGTGGACCAGCTGGGCGATGTGAATGCACGTTTGGGTGGCTTCAGTATGTTAGATAAAGCGGCTCTAGAGAAAATGAATGATAAAATGCGTGCCATGCTGGAGGGGGACACTCTGTTCCAACAGACCAGTCGCTTGAACGATGCCGACCTTTACGAGGCAATGGTCAAACGTGGTGCGGACCAATCAGTCAAGGATGCAAAAGGTAATCCACCTTACTTGGGTATTTTATCCGACTCAGCACAGCCAGAAGGCACAGCAGCTCGCATTGTTGCGCTCATTCCCGAAAAAGATCGTGGTCCAGAAACAGCGATGGTCTTGGCTTCTCTAGCGGTAGCACAGGGAAATGTTACTGAATTTGATCGCCAAGCATCACTATTGCCTCAGGGCGCACGCTTTGATCGTAGCCTAGGCGACTTAGACTGGAAGAAAATGGGTAACACATTCCCATTTTCTTCGGAAATCGACAGTTTTACCTATGATAAGAAGAACCCTGCCGATCAGGTAAATGCAATGACCAAGCGGCTCGTTGATTATTACTCTGGAGACAAAGAGATCATGGCGCGGATGGCGGACTATCTGACATTCAGGGGCCGCTCCGGTCAAGCAATGCGCCTGCAGGCCGATACAATAATCGGTCAGTTGGGATTGGATAAAGTGGTTGAGACGGTTAGTTTGGAGCAGCCTAATTTCTCACCTGAGTGGGGTAATCAATTACTCAAACAACCGCTGACACAAGACCACAAGAACCGCCTGCTAAATGCAGCTATTCACACGGCTGCTTCCAACGAAGCAATGGCCATTAGAGAGGAAAAGGGCTCTAAAGACCCTAGCGATTGGGTGAATTTCCCTAAAGAAAAATTGCCAGAATTAATGAAGGACTCAGGCGAAAAAGCAAGAGAGGCACGTGAGCAACTACCTGCTTACTACACCTTTATTAAAAGCATTGTTCAGGCAGGTGCGAACCCCACCGCCATCGTTGAAAATGCTTCCGGTATCAAGCGCCTTCTGATGCCTACCATGTCCTCCGACAAGAGTCTTAACGACGCACAACAGGCTATATTCAAGTCTTTGCTAACAATGGGTCTCGATCTGCAACATCCCGAAGTCCATGACGCTATCACGAATTATGGGGATACGCAGATGCGTGCCTTACTTTCGTCGCGCAGGCCATCCGACAAACCGACAGTTCGCCAAGCAGAGAACAGCCAAGCCGATCCAGGAGCCCTGCTCTCAGCACCTCAAACAAAAGTTGGGCCACTTGCAATTAATAGCGGCGTTTCAATCCAGTAAGGATGAATGCAAGCAAATGGGCATCGGACGTTTAACGCAAACCTCTCCGTGCCTCACTTTCGTGGGAATCTGCACTACGAGTGCGGGCGGGGCGTTATTAAAGTTTGAACTAAATCGCGCCGCCACAGCCTCAAGAGAATCAAGCTATACGGCTCCCATCCTGCCTCAAACGGCAATTTAAAGTTCAAGCTAAATCGGGTTCCGCGGCTGTAATCAAACTGTCATATCTTTCTGGTAATATAAGCGAATGGCTTGGTCATTCAAAGATATTCGACGCTACCTGATTACACCCAAAGCAGAGGAAATGTACTGCGTTACAGGCACGGATGCCGCGTTCATTCCCAGGATCGAAGCGGCTATGCGCTGGCTTACCACCGAGACCGGGAAATTCGGTAAGAACCTCATCAAAGAGGCGTATGGGCTGAATGACTGCCTTCCCCTCAGCATTCATGTCACTCCAAAAGGCGGCAATCATTTTCTATTCGATCCTTCCGGCCCGGGCAGGAACATTCTTTGTGTCGGCAGCGAGGATCTGGCGACCTTGTGCATCCGCGATGCGCGCGGTGTTGAGCATTCCTATGAGCCTGAACGGTTTCTGGCGCATGAATTAACGCATGGCGGTCAAATTTCACTCCTCTGGCGCAGGTCGACGCTTGATGAAGCCGTAAAGGCGAAAAACGCCGACTTCCATCGGGTCCATCCGCATGTGCAAGCGATCATCGACAACTACCGCGACACAGCCAGGCGCTCTTCTTACGAGAGGGCAGTGGAAATCGCTTCTACCTATTACGGCAACGCCCATCGCCCCATCAATGAATGGATCAAGGCCGAACTCCGCAAAGATAAAGCGCTAATGAAATACCTCAACCAGATCGAAATCCCCGCAATCAAGAGTGAGAATCATGTCGCAAAATTACTAGGGCAGCCACTGCGTACCCTCGATTATCTGGACGATCATATTGTAAGCAGAAGGAGTTTTGTCCAGAGAACATTGAATGCATGGGGTATTGAGCCCCCCTATTACGTGCCTCAGACCCCGGCGCACGTACAAGCGATCCTCGACCAGCAGGCGGCGCGGGCCATCGACCCGGTCGCACTGTATGCCGCCAACCGAAATACCACCCGTAAGGATTTCCGCGGTGGATGATCCAGATCCAGACGCAGGTCAGACGGTGGGCTGCAATGGCCTCTGGCTGTCTTTTACAAGGAAGTTTGGCTATCAGGAACGGTGGAGCTTCATTAAAGTTTGAACTAAATCGCGCCCCCCACGAGCACCTAAATCGATGGCTTTTTTTACAGCAAAAAAGTCAAGTTCAGTAGATCTCTAACGACGAGAGACTTAATTCAAAAATTTGGCTATTTATCTCAAGAAAAACAGGTCTCTAACTGGACTTGTAAAACTAGTGCGCCCAACGTGCGCGCCTGAGCGGCGTATGCTAAGTTATTGTTAAATAATGGAAAAATTGTTGGTGGTCGGAAATGGTGTAGAACTAATGACCCTTTTTGAGAATCTGTATGAGGTAAACTACGCCCACCTCTCTTATTCACCAATATGCTGAATAATGAACTTATTTGCGGATAGGCCGCTGATTTTTTGGGAAAAACTTAATACCATTGTAATAATTCATGGGGTTAGGTGTGGTAATTTAAGAGATGCTGAACGTCTTTTGTGTTTGCCGAGGAATAGCAAGCAACGGGACGGTATTCGATAGTTTTATGAACTTATATCGCTTCCATCGTGAGCGAATAGCTGGTGCTACGACCACCGGATACATCTTTGATAAGAATCCCACGCGTAATCAGATCATCGATGTCACGTCCTGCGCTGTCCTGAGAGCATTTTGCAATTGTTGCCCATTTGGAAGAGGTAAGCTTCCCTACAAAACCATCTAACAGGCGATTAAGCATAAGCCGCTGGCGCACATTAAACGTTTCTGTGTCATACTGCTTCCAGAAGCGCGCCTTGGTGAGCACAGAGGCTAATGTCGCATCTGCCCCTTCAAACGCATGGCCGAGGCAAGCCAGAAACCATTCCAACCACGCCGTTATATCGAGATTGCCCTTTTGGGTGGCCTCCAACATATCGTAGTAAGCAGAGCGCTCTAATCTAATCTGCCGCGACATACTATAGAAGCGTTGGGAGCTATGCTCCGAACGCGCCAATGCCATATCGGCAATCGCACGCGCGATACGTCCATTCCCATCTTCAAACGGGTGAATCGTCACAAACCATAAATGCGCAATGGCTGCTTTGATAACCGGATCACCTGCCGTTTCCGCGTTGAACCAATGAAGAAATGCGTTCATTTCCGTATCGAGACGCTCGGCACCCGGCGCTTCATAATGTATTTTTTCACGACCTAGGGGACCGGAGACGACTTGCATCGGCCCCGAGCTGCTGTTGCGCCATGCCCCCACAACAATGCGGCTTATACCACTATGCCCTGTTGGAAAAAGTGCCGCATGCCATGCAAATAATCGGTTGGCCGTTAAGGTAGAATCGTAATGTTGGGTGGCATCCAACATCATCTCGACGACTCCTTCAACGTTGCGGTCGGCGGGTATGAGTACACCCACGTCCATTCCCAAGCGCCGCGCGATGGATGAGCGCACCTGTTCCTTGTCTAGAATTTCACCTTCGATCTCGCTGGACTTTAGAACATCTTCCGTCAACGTATGCAGCACCGCTTCTTCCCGCAGCGAAAATCCTAAGCCTTCCATGCGACCAATTAAACGCCCCTGATGATGACGGACAATTGCCAACTGATTAGCAATCTTTTCCTGCTGCCAATGGAACTTGGGCCAGCCCGTTTGGTCGTAAATATATTTCATTCTACGTACTCCTTGCGGAGAATATACCCGTTATTCTCCGCAAACACAAGTCCATTCTCCGCTTATTGTGCGGAGAATACGGAGCTTATTCTCCGCACATCGCTTTGAGAATATCTTTGCACTGCAATAATTTTTATTCTATTTAATAGCAATTGGTTAGATGAATAATTTGATAAATACATGCGGTTTTTAGAATTAATCGGTTGGCGAATAAATGCTGCGACTGCGAACCGCTTTGTAATGTTTAGCCTGATTGTGCTACCCTGATCGTGTTGCTTAGTTATTCCCCATATCCAATTGAATAATAAAAAATAATTAAAGTCCCCTTGCTCTCGTCATCTGTTCGTTATTTCAAGGGTGAGTCGCATGCACGAGTTAGTCCATGACAGAACGCATAACCGGGATTGATAGCTATAGGAAGAAATCACCACTCGCGAGGACGATACTGTAACGTAGAGGTGATTATCTACTGCTCACACTGATTCATGCCCTGCTTGCACCGCCTTTTTAGTTCACTTATCTGATCCCATATTGTTAAGCGAAGCGACTAATATGTGCTTCGGACGATCATTGCACCTGCGCCTATCGCGCATAAGACCGCTTAGCAGCGCAAGCTTCTAGCCTAATGGTCATAAAATGCTAGGCAGCGCCCCCCCTCACAAGTAGTAACATCTGATGGCCAGTGTGTTTGCATTCGACAACAGTTATGCGCGACTGCCTGAAGCGTTCTATGCGCAGCTGGCACCGATACCTGTTGCCGCACCGCACTTACTCCTGTTCAACGGGGAACTGGCAGGTGCGCTGGGGCTGGATTCAAAATTGTTATCCGGTGAGCAGGGAACGGCTATTTTTGCCGGCAATCGCCTGCCCGAAGGGGCAAGCCCGCTGGCGCAGGCATACGCCGGCCACCAGTTCGGACATTTCACCATGCTGGGAGATGGCCGCGCGATTCTTCTGGGTGAACATCTAATGGCTGATGGCCGGCGTTTTGACATCCAGTTAAAAGGCTCAGGTCGCACACCTTTTTCGCGTAGCGGAGATGGACGTGCAGCGCTTGCACCCATGCTGCGGGAATATATCATCAGCGAGGCCATGTACGCGCTTGGCATTCCTACCACGCGCAGTTTGGCTGTGGTTGCTTCTGGCGAAACCATAATGCGTGAAAAACCATTACCAGGTGCAATTCTCACGCGCGTCGCTTCCAGCCACCTGCGTGTCGGCACGTTCGAATATATCGCGCGGCTAAACAACCCTGCATTTTTAAAAATGCTCGCTGACTATGCTATTCAACGACATTACCCTAAATGCGCGGAAGCGGCCAACCCTTACCTGGCACTGCTTCAAGCGGTAGCGGAGCGACAGGCGTTACTGTTAGCGCAATGGATGTGCGTCGGTTTTGTGCATGGCGTTATGAATACGGATAACATGACCCTTTCTGGCGAGACAATCGATTACGGTCCTTGCGCGTTTATGGATTACTATCATCCTCTCACTGTCTTCAGTTCGATTGATCGGCAGGGCCGCTATGCCTATGCCAGCCAGCCACCTGTCGCGCAGTGGAATCTGGCGCGGTTTGCCGAGGCACTGCTTCCTTTACTCGATACCGATTCAGAAAAAGGCATTGCCCGCGCCGAGGAATTGCTGCGAGCTTTTCATGAGCGCTATCAATTCTACTGGCTACAGGGTATGCGCGCGAAGCTGGGGCTGTTTGGTGCAGAGGCCGAAGACATGCATCTCATTCAAGGCCTGCTCGATTGGATGCAGAAAAATCGGGCGGATTTTACTAATACGTTCCGCGCGCTGGCAATGGAAAATTCACCTTCACTGGAAGATGCAGACTTTGCGGCGTGGCATACAATATGGCATCAACGCCTAGCGCGACAAGTGGAACCCAAAAGCGAAGTGTTGCGCCAGATGGGTGCTGCAAACCCGGCGGTGATTGCACGCAACCATTTGGTGGAAGAAGCGCTGGATGCTGCAGTTGCTGGAGATCTTACCGCGATTCAAAAGTTGCTGGATGTGCTGGCAGCGCCATACGAAACGCCTAAGGACGCGCGCTATGCAGCACCACTGGATACAGAAACTCCCTATAGGACATATTGCGGCACATAAACTACAGACGCGCAATTCCTAGCTGGCTTTTTCGGGAAATAAGCGATGGGCAAGCGTTGTGGGAAATGCCAGGCGAATGGGTGCACGGATGCTTTCGGCGGTGATGACATGGTGCTTGGCAAGTTCCGCCACAATGCGACATGCCTGCCAGTCGTCAGTACCGACCAGCTCCGCAATTTCATGTCCTATTCTTCCATCGTTTCACGCTTATGCGCACGCAAATTAAGCTCTAGCTTTGGGCTTTCAATTTATCTTTCATTGAGTGCGTGCAATAAGTTGAGGAGCTTCTTCTTCACATTCTCGTCTTCTAAAACACCAAGTTCTTGCAGAATCTTGTGCATACTGGAGTTGATGGTAATCTCTTCCCCATCCTTCTTGCTATCCCCGCACTCAATAAGCAACCTGGCCATATGAGTAAAATTGCTCGAGTCGTCATGGTGGTCGAGCAACTCTGGAATAGAATATTCTAGCGCCTTGGATATATCATCCAACTTATTGATAGATATATTGTTCTCTCCCGTCTCATACTTTTGTAACTGCTGATAACTTATATTCAGTTTTTGCGCGAGATCACTTTGCGAGAGCCCAAGAATCTTTCTTAAACTACGCACCTTGCTGCCAACAGATGAATTGAGGTCTTGCGCGGTCATTAGGAGGCTTTCCTGGCAAAGAATTTAGTGATGCTGGTTACTAGTTCGACAACTGCCATGCGGGTTCGTGTATCGGGGATAGCAATATAGTTTTTTACCAAGCTGTTAGTTTCAGGCGAGTTCATGATTTCTGAGGCTCTAAATGAATCGGAGGGTATGGAGGGGAACTGCAGCAGCTTGTCATCAAAGAAATATGAGATATCGGTCTGAAGTAATTTTGCAATCTTTGCTAATTGAGTTGAACTTACCCGGTTAACGCCACTTTCGTACTTATAAAGCTGTTGGTAGCTAATGCCCAGAAGGCTGGCGAAGTGCTGTGGAGTGAAGCCAATAATCTTCCTTCGCGTTTTTATCCGCGTACCGACGACTTGATCGGTATCCTCCGCCCGCTTTTTCATATCATGGCAACCTTTTCATCATAGAGATGCTTGTGACGTACTGTGGCTAACTTTAAGCAGAGATTGAATCTGTTTGTATGAAATTGATGGCTGACGGCAATCCTATTCGCATTCGCAATATAGGATATGCTATCCAAGATATAAAGCAATTGAGACCTATCCATACTTTCGTCACTCAGGAATTCGTTCGCAGCGTCTGGATCGTGAATGGAATTCTTCGCATATGACTCTTCATCATTGAAGTCGTCCAATTCGCTTAGACTTTTGATAAGATCGAGTATCGCGCTGTGCTTCTTTTCCGCTGCAGCAGGCTGCGGGGAATCTTCCAGCAAAGAAAGCGTTAACGTATCGGTAAAAACATCAAAATCGAAATAGATTCGCGCCGCGAAATCAATGGTTCCCAAATAAGACGTCAGCAGCTGTTGCGCGATGCGAAACAGCTCATCCCAAGCTTCTTTATAAACTGAAATGCCCAACCCGCTAGTCCGCTCAATGCAAGCCAGAGAATCCGTTTTTACAAATGCGAATCTCATTTTATATTGCTTGGTCAAATCTTGAATAAAAGAGCTGAGATTGAGGTATACAGGGGCCGTATTAATGGCACGGGCATACAGCTCCGACAATCGCTTAATGGCATCGATTTTGACGTTATGAACCTGCATGGATTCAAGCACATCCAGCTGGTAGGGTAGATATTCCGATACCATAGGACCAAAGATGTTCTGGCTCGTGAGATCACTGTACACCAAAAATGACCCTGCCGTGTCGACAAAGTCTTCTCCAATCTCGCCAACCTTCTTAATGATCATTTGGTTCGCCTGCTTTGAGTCATCCAGCTGTTGGGTGACTTCACTCAACTTTGTTTGCATAATACCCAACACATGGTTGAAGGCTTCTACCACCTTGCCTAGCTCATCGCTGGGCGTGCGAGTGAGCCGACTTCCAAAATCACTGTGATGCACGATACTCTGCGCGTGATTAGCGATATCAACAATCGGCCTTGAAACAATGCGCTGCAGAAAGTTAGCCGCGAAATAACAAATCAGCATACTAATCAAAACGAGAATGCCGATTACTTTCAATTGTGTCTTGATATAATTCCTGACTGGCAGCTCATCTCTTAAAAGTGCGATGGCCCCAACAATCTCACCGTTGGCAATGATATTCTTTGAGATAAGCGTTCTGCCACCTTCGCGTACGATCGTTTCTTTATACAATCCATCCGCACGTAAATCAGGTCCTACGCAACGATCATCAATACGTGAATAGAGGGCAAAGATTTTCTGGCTCTTATCGTAAATGCATATTTGCAGGTACGAGCTATCCTCAATCGTTTTAAGGTTCTCTCGAGTGAAATCGGGGTTATTAAAGCGAAGCGCCGCAACGTTGCGTTCCCCAATAAGGCGTACCGTATTGAGCGCCTCTTCCTGGAACGTTTTTTGTACTGAATAAGAGCCGTAATAAAGGCCAATACCCCCAAAGCTCAGAACACAGACCAACCCTATAGCCATTAAAAGGCAGCGAATCTTATCTGCAATCGGCAGTCTGCTGTACCATGCGCGCATCATTGGACCACCCGTTTACTAATTTCTATAAGGTCGGGGCTGAGCGTTATCTTCCTATCGGCCGCACTGCTTAAGTTGAGCTCCAAAGTGACCAGACCATTCTTCTCAACCAGGCCAATTAAGCCTCCCTCGTCTACAAAAGACGCGTATGTTGAAACGAGTATGACACCCGGCACATCCATAGAAACGATAAGTTTGCGCGCTGTCCTTTGATTGGAGGTATATATAATGTCGCACTTCTTATCTGGACTGGCCTCATCCAAAAATTCGACATCACTAAATATTGTCTTCTTCTGATTCTGCTTTTGAACCGCGTGCCACACATCTTTGTCGCCGATAATACAAAGCTTGGTCACTTTCTTTGGGCCCGAAGCTACCGCATAGCGGGGAATTTCCGTGAGGATGCCTGCTTTAATAGCAGCATGGTCTTCTGGTTCCACTGCGTAGGCATGCATGCTAAGCCCTAGAAAAATTAGCGTTAAAATATAATATCTATTCAGCATTACATATCAATTTTCAGGGTCACGTAGTAGAGTCTCGGAGCCTCGGTTCTAACGCCATAAATGGGTTGGGAATATTCCGGATGAAGGCTATCGGTCGCATTATCAACGCCGACAACGAACTCTAGA
Organism: Pseudomonadota bacterium; assembly: GCA_040384265.1. GTDB lineage: Bacteria > Pseudomonadota > Alphaproteobacteria > Rickettsiales > UBA3002 > QFOX01. Next base: position 581,143 of record JAZKJM010000005.1, read on the forward strand.
TCTTCCATAGGAGACCAAGAGAGATTCGTGTCCACTTTGGTATAGGCGGGAATACCAATCGCGGGCATTGATGAGCTGTAATAAACAGACCCATTGAGCACCACATTGTCGATGACTTCGTATGACGCCCGTGCATTCCACATATCTCGCGGCGATTTCTTACCGCTTGTTAAAAAGACAGTATCGGCCCCTGAAGGATCCGTGCTGAATTCAAATTCATGGTGACTATAGGCGGCATTCAAACGCAGCCGGGGGCTGGTCTGATACGTTGCCGCGATCTCAATGCCTTGATTTTTAGCGGCCCCATAATTGCCAATATAGCGAGGGATCGCAACGGTCCCAATGGCAGGCCCCGGTACAAATGTTCTAAGATTGCTATATTCGTCATGAAAAACTGACGTGTCGACATGCAGGCCTTTTAAAGGATTCACACGCACGCCCGCCTCATAAGCGGTCAGATCCTCAGAATCAAAATTTTTATTGGGAACGAGCCCTACATACCCACCCGGACTACCGGCGACAATGGTCGTTAAACTATTACTGCCTTGGCTTGGAATGCGATGCGCTTGGGACGCAGATACCCAGCTCATGAACAATGGGCTCGGCTCCCACGAGAGTTTGGCGCTCGGTGAAAGCTCAAACGGATCATAGGTATTGGTTTCAACCTTACTGCCAAGCGTTAGAAACACTTTCTTTTCAACAAGCGGGATCTTTGTTTGAAAGAACGCATCCAAGAAATGTGCCGTCTCGTGATCGGGGCTGTAAAAGAATACATTCGTGCCATCAATCGAATTGGTCGCAAGTTTATACCCAACACCACTTACTGTTTCCCAATTATCAAACAGCATCGAGTCATACTGGGCTTCAAGCCCCATATTGGCGAAGTCAGCCTCAGCGCCAATATATTTCCAGTTCGTATAATCAAGATAACTACGAACCGTTATTTGAGAATCTTTCGATACATTCTTCGTTAAGTTGCCCTGGACATACCCGCCCTTCGACGTTTCTCCGCCTCGTTGTGTTGTCGCAAACGGCGCCGCCAGAGTAGGAAAAACATAGGTTTGCTCGCCATCATTGGCAAAGACATTGGCCTTAACACTTAATGATTTGTCGGCATCTGGTGCGCTATCATAGCGGAAATTGCCAGAAGCATTCTGCCACTCGTCATTGTAAGCGGGATCACGAGATACCGCTTTATAAGAATTTTCACTATTTAATCGCAGCGTCGTGCGCGCCGATCCCACCCCCTTGATCAGACCCGTGTGGCTTGCCTCAACGACCTCCCCCATGTGTCCGCCATCCGTAATGCCCGTCGTAACATTGAGATGGTTGCCACTAGTTTCATTAGAAGATTTAGTAATAACATTGATGACGCCATTCACAGCGTTAGAGCCCCACAACGCAGCACCTGGACCACGAATCACTTCGATTTGCTTGATATCATCAATGGGAATGTCCTGCTGGTCCCACAAGACACCCGAAAAAAGCGTCGTGTAAATAGGGCGATCATCGATCAGTACCAACAGTTTATTGGAGAATTGCTCTCCAAAGCCACGAGAAGCAATCACCCATTTACTGGAATTAATTTTCGACACTTGAATGCCAGGAACGGATCGCAAAGCATCGGGCCAATGCCTCACCCCCATTTGCTTTAAATCGGCCTCCGTGATAACGTAGGTCGCGGAAGGAGACCGGTGAAGGTCTTCCTCTTTTTTAGACGCCGTATAGATTTTTGTTTTGACCAAGCCTGACAATGCATCAGAGTCAATATCGCCCTGTTCTTCGGCATAAGCCGAAGAACAGAAGCTAAATATAGTTGCCGCAATGGCAATAGTTTTCTTCATGACCCCGCACCCATTTTCGCTCATAGGTAGCGGTCATTTTATAATTAATCAACCATTATGAGAAAAAGCATATTTGAATACGGCAGCCCATTCTTCGGTGCCATATTCGGCAGCGCGAAGCATGGCTTCCGGATTGTCACCCACGTACTTTTCACACATTTGCAATGCTTCATCGCCATGGCCGACATCGGCTTCCAGATGGACACGAAGCCAGCGTGATTGGCGCTTTGTTAGTTCTAGCCGCTTCATCATATCAATGATCTCGCGAGCAAGCGCAGAGGCAACGTTTTCAAAAACATACATAGCCCCCACAAACTCGTTTACGTTATCTGTTCCGAGCGCATACCAGTAGTCTTGGAAATTTTTTACCGAAGCGGGCCGCTCTGTTGTTTCGACATTGCCGCCAAATTCTTCAAAGTCTTTTTTAGCCAGTAGGTAGTGACCACGCTCTTCTTTGGCCATGATATCAAAATACTTGAAGAGCTCCGGATCACTGCATAAATCGCGGGCATGCGTGAGCTGCTCTTCGGCACGATACGTATAATGATACATGGTGCTGAGGAAATGCTTGTAGGTCTCAATATCCGCCTTCTCCAGCAACGGGCGCAATTCGTTGGCAATGCTTACCGGAAAGCTCGGCAAAGCACGCATTACATCATTGGACGTGGTCACATGTTTAATCATCGCAGTCATACATTCTCCTCAAGGTAGCCGAATTGAAACATTAGTTTTAGATGCTGATTTTCTGGGCCGGTTGGTGCAGGAACGTCGCCCCGCAACTCATATCGGTGACCCAAGGCCTCAAAAGCCTTTTTGAATCGTCGCGCCACACTTGGTGGAGAAACGCCAACCATGTATTTGCAGCCATGCTGCTTGGCGATATTGACCGCCAAATGGAAAATCCCATCCACGGCAGCGTTATCACGATGCTGTGGCAACAAGGCGGTACGTCCAAGCTCGCAATAGGATGTCCCGGCGAGCTCTGGCACATAATCATGAACATTGTACGAGCCGCGCTCGAGTGGCAGTTTTTGTGGATTCCACGCACTAGAAATGGTTAAGCGCGCGCCCCCAATACAAAAATGCCCTTTGCGAACAATGATGAGATGGCTGCGTCGATCAATGGCATCTTCTTCGCCATTAAAAGTCGCCACTTTTAAATCATTTTGGTAGGCATATTGGCGTATAAAAAAATACTGGTTGAGATATTGTAAATTGGTTGAGCATTCGACCGTCAGCTCCTCTGGAAGATCATAACGCGCCTCTTCCAGCGTAGCCCCCAACGGATTGGGATACGGCAATGCGACTAAATGATGAATGCTATTGTGTGAGTGAAGTCCCATATCATTACCTCCTGATACCCAAGTCACTACGACAGGATCTGGAGGATGCATACGAACGCCAGAAATTTTCTGGAAAAATTCTACCACAGGTAGAAATGAGAGATATCACCCACAAAGATTTCTCAGGCGAACCCTAGTGTTTGCAAGGCAATGCAACGAAAAGCTTGATGAAAGGGCGGGCTATTAACGTTTTGGAAACGTTTCTCATGATAAAAAGGATGTTCGTCCATTTTACATAGATTCAAGGCTCCATGACATCACAGAATCAACCCTATCAGCTACTCAAGCAACGCCTGTCACGGCAATCGCTCCCGCCAGATGACAAGGATGAGCTGCTTACCTATTTGCAGGGCCTTGGAGCACTCTATAGAAAATACGATGAGGGATTCTCTGATAACCTCAAATTGCTATCGCTGCCTGATTATAATGGCGAGCCAATCAATCTTACTTCAAGTGTAACGCATCTTGACCCGCATCATCCTGCGTTAGCTGCTTCTACGGCTGCAGCAGCTGCGAAGGATGAAGAGCTTTATGGCCGCTATAATGCCGCATCTGACGAAATCAATGCGCTGGCCGACCTAATGACTACCATCCAGAAAACCCAGAGAGCGATCCCAAGTGCGGATCCAAAGCTCGTTGCTCAAACATCGGTTGAGCATCTCGGCATGCTGCTCTCACACGTAGTCGAAGGTTTGACACCCGATCAAATGACTGCCGTGATGGATGCGTATGAACAAGATCAGCCAAAACCATTACACCCGTATGTACGCAAGCATATTGAAGACCTTACTTCTGGAACATCCCCGTTGTCCGGTCTACCGGCAGACCCTGATGAGAAGTTTGCCTTACAACTAAGCATCCTTTCCCTCGCTCTTAGCGCCTGTCATTATCGATGGGATGGGTTACCTGAGTTAGGAGAGGGAATGCACGCGGCCTACGAGCAGCTGGAAGAACGCGTCGCTAAAGAAGAGCGCAACCTGCCAGATGATCAGGCCCTTGCCGACCACGGCGGCACCTTATGTAACCAGCTTGTGAAACCTGCCGTATGCGGGTTAATGGAGCATCTGCAAGGCATTAATACCGCCTCGGTTAAAAAACAAAATATCCTGCTATACCATGGTAGCACCTCGACCATCATGGATGCCTTACTAGCCACAACAACAGATAAATGGGCGCGCCATTCAACAAATCGCAAGCAGTTGATCTCATTTTCAATGTCGTGGGATGGGCTCAAGACGCTCCACAGAGATGCGCAGATGGATCCGGCTATCGTACCCGGCTCTATTAATGCCAAGGCGCTTGAACACTATTTAGAAACCAAAATTCTAAGCAAGCCTTACACCGATGATCCCAAAGCAGCGCGTGCAGAAGTACAAAAGAAGATTGGCGCTTTAGTGCTCAACATTCCCGAGAATCCAATCGGGAAAATACCGTCCGATGCAGAAATGGCCGCGCTTGCCTCGGTCATTTCCAAATACGATATCCCGCTGGTGGTTGCGGACGAGATCTTTTCAGCACCTGCCTATAAATCGCTCATCACCTATCCAGATATGGGCCAGCGCTGCTACATTATTTCTGGGACTTCAAAAAATATACCCATCGAGACCAAGCTGGCCTTTGGGTACACAGAAAATGATGCGCTAGCGCATAAGGTTCAACAGGCGGTTGGAAAAGGTGAATACATAGATCCTGTTCGGGCTGCAGGCCTTGGTGCGCTCATTTCTCATACACCACGTACATATTATGAGAATAATCAGGCGATCTATACCCAGAAACGTGCAATGGTGAGCGAGGCTATGGCAAACCTCAACAAAGATCTCGGCCTGAATGAAGGGCTGCAATGGCTTGAAGAGCCAAACTATGGCTGCCTTGGTGTCGTGAGCTTGCCTCCTTCACTTACCCAGAAATGCGGTATCCGCAACAGCACAGAGTTAGCAGAATATCTCTACAAACTTGGTGGTGTGCAGACCATTCCTATTGGTGATGTGGTCCATGATATTACAAAACCTATCGGTGTGCGCGTGAATATATCACTTCCTGATGAGACATTGGCGCTGGCAGTAGAGCGCATCGGCGTTGCCATGCAATATATGCAAGAGCGTAAGCAGTACAAAACGATTGCCGGAGAGCAAGATCGTAACAGGGGGCGAGATGATGACCGCGGTGGGCTCAAGAGCTTCCTCGCCGCCGCTTTTCAGGCTTTCCAACAAGCTAATGGGAACGAAAGAGGTTAGTATGCAATCGCAAGAATGGAAACGTCAACCCACCCTCTTCCCCTCCTTCCGCGCGTTACTGCAGGCAGTAACCAATTGTAGTGCTAAGCTCGAATTTCAAGCCTTACAGCCGAATGCAGGCGATGAAGAGCTGCTTGCTAAATTGCGCGCAGCCGAGAAGATGCTAAAAGCCTACTTCTTTTTCCTGCGAGAGAATCCCGCAAACAAGCCAGTTGGTCCAAGCGATGTCATTGCTGCGTTTGCATCATTTGAGGAATCGGCCCGCAACCGCAAAGCGACGACTCCAAGTCCGGCATCGCTTCACGCTTCGGTCATCGCCCTCTTCGCCGATCCTGATGCAGTAGCAGAAGCAAGTCGTGACTTGCGCATCAGCTCAACGGAGCTTCTTCAAGACGAGCTGCTTTAGTTCAGCGTGAATAGACTCCGATTTACATGTCTAAAAATAATGACGAAGAGATGTTACGTGCTCAGGATGGGCCTGAGGCATACGGCAACATCCTATAGCTCAGGTATGAAGTAGTGAGCGCCTTCTCCCACAATCGCATGGTCAGACATAGACGTCCCCTTAGGCGGCTTAATGCGTCACTGAATGGGCGCGCTCAATAGCACCTGCCAAAGCCTCGTTTTTCTTTTCTGGCCCCATTGCAACACCTTCAATGAAGATGGATTCCACGTCAGTGAGACCGATAAAGCCAAGCACTGCACGTAAATAGGTTTCCTGAAATTCCATCACTTTATAAGGGCCAACGGTATACACACCGCCCCGCCCAAGCACGAGAATGACTTTCTTGCCAGTCAATAAGCCTTGTGGCCCGCTCTCGCCGTATTTGAAGGTCTTGCCTGCGCGGGCCACGTGATCGATCCATGCTTTTAATACCGAAGGAATGCTAAAATTATACATGGGCACTTCGAGCACGATGATGTCGCTGGCGAAGAGCTCGCCAATTAATTCCTCTGAAAGTGCCAGGGCCGGAGCATCTGCTTTGGCGGCCCCTATCGCGTTCAAAAAATCCGGGCTAATATGGGGCACAGGATTTTTTATTAAGTCGCGTTCGATAATTCTCGCGCTGGGATTGGCTTGCTTTAATTCTTCAAGCGTCACCGCGCCAATCTGACGAGTTACTGAGCTATGCAGGTTGCTGCTGGATGCGATATGGAGAATCGTGGTCATGGTGTCCCTCTTGCTAAAGTTAGTTATTATTAGTAATGTGGTATCTTATGGTAACCATTAAAAATCCACAAGAAGGCACTATTATGTCAGTAGGTTACAATAATGTTCCTGCCCCCTCGGAAGAAAGAGTTGTGTCGCATAACAACTGCCCCACCGGCATCCGTGAAGTGCTAAGCTTGATTGGCGATAAATGGAGCATACTCCTTGTCGCAACGCTGCATCATTCGCCGATGCGCTTCAATGAACTACGGCGCAGTATCGATGGGATTTCCCAACGCATGCTTACTCGCACTTTACGAGAGTTGGAACGTCAGGGTCTGGTTTTGCGCACGGTAACGCCGACCACACCGCCAAGTGTGGAATACGCGTTAACACCTTTGGGGCAGACGCTTCTGGAACCAATGAAAACACTCATCGCCTGGACAGAAGAGAATTATCCCACCATGCATAAATCCCAACAGCGTTACGATAAATCACAGGTAAAAAAAGACAGATAGTGATGACGCTCATAAGGAATCCGAGTTGGCTCCTTGCCAACAGGTTTTACACCAGTAATGAGTGGTAACAATGGGTTAACTATCCTTATAATAGTCCATGATCGCTGCCCACGGGTTCGGTTGCCGCATATACCACAGTGCTTGCGTCGTCGAGTCGACCTGATCGTCATTTCGACTGCCGGGCAAAGTCGTGAGTTCATGGACATAATCTGCCAGCCAAGGCGCCTCACTGGGGAGCAAGACAAGCCCATTTTCAAAGGCAGCACTCTGACTATGTAGTCGCATGATCTTATCGCCTCCTTGCGGCACATAGGGGGTAATACAGCCCAGCCCGCCTTGCATCAGCTCCTGGATTAGCTGCGTGCCCGAAGCCTTATCTTCGATAATAACGTTCGTTGCCTGATGCACCTGCGCTTGATCCCAAATAGCCCGCTTAAGATCAGGATGCGCGAAGGTGTCGGCAAAAGCTATGTCGGCGATATTATGAAGCTTGCGTTTGTGCCACCCACGCTGGTGGAAGCAATTGTGGCTGGCAAACAGCCAGCAACCCTCGTAACAGACCATTTGATAAAGCAGCCACTGCCAGTGGAATGGTAGCCGACGCAGAACCTCGATCGATTGAAATTAATGTAGCTTCGACGGCGTGATCTGGCGATCCATCCGATCCAGAAAATCCATGACGATGCGTAGATTATGCGCGGTCAATGCGATCGGATAATCCGCAAAATGATCTGGCACTTCCGTTAATTGCTCGCTTGCGATGTCCGGCTCTGTTGGAGCCTTGGATGTTTGATCGGGCTTCGAATCTGTGGCTGAGCCTGATGCTTCGTTTTCCACATGTTGAGACGCGGCCATCATTTCTTCTAATTTGCCAGCGGGAAAAAGGCAGCTCATCGATTGATTCAACAAGTCCAGTGTGCGGTGACGAATGGCTTGGAAAAGGGTGCTCTCCACGGGGTTGACGGGTTCCCCATCGTATTGTTCCAGCAGCTCCGCATTGGGCTGGATAGAGCGAGTAGACGACACACGGTCCACCCATGATTGCGGTGGTTTCTCCTTTCCATCCCGCTCCGGGTCAGCGCATGTTCTCTCATAATCGCGCGCTATTTCTGCTTCCGCGATATCACGGCAGCGCGCATAGATAAGGGGCATGTAAGGCAGATCGCACAGAGAAGGAGGAATGCCACGATTTTCGGCGGATTGCCGCATGCCCTCGGCAGCAAAATCCGATAGATGCTCCTCATCCTGCGGACGAATGGTCCGCGAGTCCACACCGTGCGTCATCAAGACATAGTGGAACTGGCTGTCATGCCCGCCATCGGTGTCCTGCATCAGCCAATGAGCCACTTCGCGCTGATTCTCATGCATCAGATCCGCTTTCTTCTCCAGCTCTTTAAGGGAGGCCATAAAGCGCTCATCCGAGCAATGGGCCTTGTGAAGCGCCGCGCCCATCTGTTTGCAGAAGGTGGACATAAACACCTGGGCGGCGAGTGCGGTGGAGGGGTGGGTGCCATAGTAGAGAATCTCATCCGAAGTGAGGTCCAGACAGTCCTCGATTCTATCCAATAGCTCATACTTGTCTTGGCACTCCGGGAGCCTCTTCATCGTTTTCATGAATCGCTGCAGTGACCTGTTCAGGGTGCCAACCGTATTGTACTCGGGGTGCAACACATCAAGCATCGGCTGCGTGCGGGCGGGCGGCACAGGCTTCATTAATTGATGGTCCTTGAAAATCGTATGGAGCTGGCGCGTTGTTTCCGCTTGCGACGCGGCAACAGATTGCTCAATGATTTCCGAGAAATTATGAGGCAAGACTTGCGTCATCCGAACTTTTCGCTGGATCTGCTCAAAAATAGCATTCAATTCGCGTGGCGAAGTGGTTTGCTTCACCTGCTCCTTCCATGTGTCGACAATCTCTAAGAACGTTTCGCACATCATCTCACTGCTGGCGAGGCTGGGATCGCGAAAGTCAAGATGCGGATGCGCGGCCTGGAGTTGGCTACGCGCCAATCGTTCACTGGCATTTGCCAAGGCAATCCATAAAGGCGATGGCTCTACGCCCTTAATCGAAAGGCCATAATTCTTCACTAAGAGAGCATGCATCGCAGCATGTGCATAGGATTCAAGGCTTGGCGATTTTTTACTATGCTTGGGAGGGCGTGCACCATCCGTTTTGGTGTCGCGGATGCGTTCTGCCTCGGCGAGCAGACTCTTGGTTTCACCGTGTGTGTAGGTGTTGAGTTGCTGCCCCGTGAGGTTGTACGCGTCCAAACCTAGCTGATAGGCTGCCTCAATATCCTCGATCCGCTTAAGCTGTGCCGGGTCAAGCTGGCTGGTTTTTTCCAATTGTAAGCACAATGAATTCATGAACTGGGAAAAGTAATCATGCTTGATCGAGGCGCTCATGTAGTCATTGGTCTGGTAGAAGAGGCTGTCATGCTCTTTTTCGACATAGGCGTCCAGATGCTCTAATAACGCATCGATATCCGGGGCTTCAGAAACAGAGGCCATAAAATCCTGCCGAAACGCATCGAGCTTTGCGCGCAACGCATCTGGCATAAGCCGCGAAGGAGTATAATCCACATCGTTCTCGACCATGGACATAAAGGGGCCCTCCCCTAACATTGGGGCGGGCCCATTGCTTGCCGTTTTATGTTTTGGCTTGCGCGCGCGGCGTTTCTTCGGGGGCTCCTCGGGCAAATGAGGTGCAGCGGATGGGTCGTCTTCCGCCCTTGGTGCGCCCAGCATACGATCAAAGAGGTTGACCTGCACCGTATCGGTCGTGGCCAGTGCCGTGCGGACGGCCAGGGTAAAGGGCGCATTGGCCTCGGTGCTTGGTGTGATCTTGCTCATGCGTGCCTCAATGATCGGTTATTGGCACAATGGTTAACAGGTTAAACGGCTCTTTATTATGACGATACTATGAAGATTGGCATATGAGTCGACACACGCGCAGCAGACAAAAAATGGCAATTCTTCCAAAAGATACAGCCGGTTAATTTAACAGCCCCGTCAGGATAGGCTTTTGCAGACATGCGCTTTTAATCTCAATGCTAGCCCGAAGTAGCCATCCCCTCCCCTCTCCACAGCGTGCCTATTTGTACAAAATTCTGTGGAAGTTAGCGCTTCCTGGTTGGGCTCTCGTCTTATAAAGTCCGCCTATGACGAGCCAGAAAGATATTTACCGTTCGGCTAAAATCTTCATGCAACAGCATGGGGAAGATGCAGAACGCCTAGCGCTGGATAAGATGAATCATTTCATGGCCCTTGAAGATGTCGTCGGGGCATCAACATGGCTAATGATCGCACAGGCGATCCAAGAACTTGAGAAAACCTCTTCTGATGCAACAATCCATTAAATGAACATGATCAAGAAAGAGGATGCCAAACTTCTTCTGGTATTTGCGATACTGGGCGCTCTTGCTTACGGTTGGCTTCTTGAACCAGTCTTACGGTTGATCGCCTACCTTTTTGAATAAGATTACCCGGCACCAGCATACGGATGGCTGCGGGATTGAATCTGGTACTGTGCAACGTTGCAGTATTCTCACCGTCCAGAAAGATTCTTGATAGCCTTGATAGCTCAAATAAAGGATACGGGTAGACTCAGAAAGCCACGTTAGGAGATCCCTTTGAAAAAACTACTTATGGTAGGCGGCGCACTACTTCTTGCACTCAATGCTTTTGCGGAGTTTGCACCTCAGGGGACCGCCTCTTCCATCATCTCTGACTCGCAATCGCAAATCACGGTGGCATTCTCGCCGAAGCAAGGCGCTACCGATGCCATCGTCACGTTTATTGGCGAAGCAAAGGAATCGATTCAGGTGGCAGCCTATAGTTTTACGTCGCCTACCATTGCAAAGGCCTTGCTTGACGCCCAGCAACGAGGGGTTGATGTATCTGTGGTACTCGACAAGAGCAACGAGACAGCGCAATACACTGCGGCAACTTTCTTAGAAAACAGCCGCGTCCCTCTACGCATCAACCATCGCTATAAAATCATGCATAGCAAATACATGATTATTGATGGCACTAGCGTGGAAACTGGCAGCTTCAACTACACCAAGAGTGCGGAAGAAGGGAATGCCGAGAATGTGATCATCGTGAGAAATAATCGCGATCTCGCTCAGGCGTATCATAGCAATTGGCAGCGGCTATGGAACGAAGGCAAGCCCTATGCGAGCAAGCGGAAAACCGATTAACCTCAAGCGCAAAAGAACCAAGCCCCAAAAGGGTTGTCATTATATGCGAACAGGAGCATAAATCATATCCCATCCTACTACTTCAAACCACACGCAGTTAGGATCGTTATGAAAAAGTCTCTTCTCGTTTTTGCTTTGGCTTTGGTTTCCACGTCTGCTTTCGCGCAGGTGCATGTTGACGGTTACACGCGTAGAGACGGCACCTACGTGCAGCCGCATGAACGCAGCGCACCGAATGGTACGGTAACGGACAATTACTCCTTTAAAGGCAATTCCAATCCCTATACGGGATCGACGGGCACCAATAGCTATCAGCACGATGTGACCTCGCCCAATTTTAATGGCACACCCCATAACCAAGGTAATTACGGTCACTCAGGCAATGGCCGTGGCTACTAACGTTGCGCTATCCAGGACTAAAACGCTAGCCGCAGCGCTCATTCTATTGACGAGCTTCTCTAGCCACGCCACTGAGAAAAGCGATGCCGCAATCAAGAAAGCGATCATTGCTGATTCGATTGCGAGCTACTCTGGTAGCTGCCCTTGTCCGTACAATACTACTCGTAATGGCAGTCGCTGTGGAGGGCGCAGTGCTTACAGCAAGCCGGGTGGGTATGCTCCTATTTGCTACGAACAGGACGTGAGTGCGAGCATGGTTAAAATGTATAAGTCGCAGGGCCGCAGTAATTGAGAATAATGTGAATGTTCTTGGCTAGTGCTTAGCCTGCATGGAGACACCAGATTAAATCACTGAAAAGATTGCCCTGTGTGGCGTTGGAGTTCTTGGACGGCCTTTAAGATACCTTCCCAAACCGCGATAACTTTCAAATTATCTTGCAAGCTTAAATCCTCGATAACTTTCATTACGAAAGCCTCGGCCTCTTGTCCGTGTGCTTCAGTAATTATACGTGCTGTATCATACAGATTACGATGATCTACAAACATCGGCTATTCTTCCGTCGTTTCACGTTTATGCGCACGCAAATGAAGCTCTAGCTTTTCGGCTTTCAATGTGTCAGCCAACTTTTCCTGTTTGGTGCGACCGTATTTGAGACGATTTTCAGTAGCACGGGCGACATTATCCGCGCGTTTTTTTAGTTTACGTTTCTTGTTTAGATTAATGACATTTGTCACAATGCACCTCTGATCGTCTATTGTTATAGGATTGCATCTTTTAAGACCAGCCTGCAACCCCTGATTGTCTTTATTGTTGCATATTTCTGAATGCATGCTAGCCTGCGTCGAAGCAGTGATTGCTTGGCAACGCTCTGACTAAAGGTCTTCGATTTTCAGGAAATTCAAGCTCTAGCAGCTGGGATAAAATCTGATCGCACATGGCGCTTAGATTAGGATTTGCTAGTTAGTGGGACACTGTTGGGACACCAAGAATGAAGCGACACGTTAGAGTGGAATCGAGAGAGTAACAATCTGATCACAGCTTAGTGTGGAAGCCGAGTTGTAGAATAATGGGACACTAATGGGACATGGAGAGTTAAATGACCAAATTACTGATTGGAACATTTTTGGCAGCCTTTCCAATGTCTGCGCTAGCATGGGATGGCTATGATTACGGCAATGGAAGCTTTGTAGAAATTGAAAAAGGCAATCTTGTCCGGAGTGGAGAAGATATCCAGATTTTTGATTATTCAGCAGGTGAGTACAAAAACGTTACTGTTGAATCAATAGACGGACATGGATCGAACGTTGAGGTAAATGTCATCGATCCCGAGTCAGGTGAATACCGCACTCTGGAAATGGATCGCAAATGAAGATTGCGAGTCTAATGCCAAGGCGAGTGAACAGTGTAAGTAGCTAAGCTAGGATAACGCATAGCAATGAATTTAAGCACAATTAATAAACTCTCAGTTATACAAAAGGTGATACAGGAAGCATTATGACTGATCTTAGCATTCCCTTCAGTATTGAAGTTACATCAGCAGGTAACGGATACAAATCGATAAAATCATTATCCTGGAATGATATTCCACCGTTCGCCATTGTTACTGGTCGAAACGGATCTGGGAAAACACAGCTTCTAGAAATATTGTCTTATCATCTTACGACGACTGTTCCATCAGGAGGCAGCCTTGATGTTAGAGTAAAAATAGAAGGAGTTAGCTTTGATATTGATGAGGTAGGCTTTGTTCCGAGCTCTGGCCGATTTTCCGGTAGTAGCAATGCTTCCATAGCTCAACTGCAAAATTCAAGACAAAGCCTTTATCAACGGACACAAAATAAGCATTCATACACAAATAATCCTGTCGAAATGACGCTCACCAGGCGTATTGAGAAACTATTAAAAGGTCGCGATTGGCGACAAGCTACAAATCACGGGATGATGAGCCTAGAAGAGGATGAATTTTTTGCACTCCTCGCGGATGTCGATGTTCTATCAAGCTTGGCGACTATCTTCGTTGCTCATCGAGTGAAAATAGTGGAGTCCCTTGAAAGAAAGACGCCAGGAGTTGGGAAAAATGGAACACCATTGGGTCCAGCACCGTGGGATGTTGTCAATGAATCATTAAAAGTTGCTGGATTCCCATATGAAGTGGTTGATCCCACAAGCGTAGGTCTTTTGGAGAATTACGAACTTAAACTAAAAGATAATAACTTAGGTATTGAAATTCGACCTGTTGATTTATCGTCGGGTGAACAGGTTATTTTACAACTTATGCTTTGGCTGTTTAGCTCGAGTAAAGAAGGAGTTTTTCCAAAACTTCTTCTATTGGATGAACCGGATGCGCATCTACATCCTTCCATGACGGTCCAATTCTTGAACGTAATATCAGAAGTGTTGGTCAGAAAGCACGGGATTCGCGTAATCATGACAACACATTCGCCTTCTACCGTGGCTTTAGCGCCCGATAATTCTATATTCCGAATGGAGCGCGGCGATAATATAATACATTCCGTTACCGATAGAACGTCGATTATCTCTATTCTTACCGCCGGTCTTATAACAGTGAGCCCTGCTACTCGGTTCTGCTTTGTTGAAGATGAGGCCGATGTCGAATTCTATAATGCTGTTTTAACAATCCTTACGGATTTTGGGCCAAGTAAAGATCCTCGTGCAATTCGTCCTTCGCCGACACTTGTTTTTATCGCTGCATCCGTTGGCAGCGGTGTCGACAAGATTGCGGGCGGCAAAGGGATTGTTGACAAGTGGATTCAAAAGTTAGACTCACCTCCCCTGACAACCACATTTCTTGGTGTTATTGATCGTGATATTGATAACAAAGCCAGTGCACGTATTAAAGTAATCGGCAGATATAGCTTCGAAAATTATCTCCTGGATCCATTAAATGTTTATGCATTGCTATTAGAGGATGGGCGTGCACCGGCAGTAATTGATGTAAAAATTTCGACTGGCGACGAACATTTATTAAGAACGATGTCCGCGGTCCAACTGCAGGCCATTTCCGATGCTATTACCACGCCAATGGAAAATGCGAATCCCATCTTAACTGAAATTTCTAGAGTAAGTGTCATATACACTAACGGCGTAGAAATTAAGGTCCCTAAATGGGTTATTGACCATCGCGGTCATGATTTATTGCCACTATATCAAAATTCATGGACAGGCCCGCGTTTGTTGAACCCGCTTCGATTAATAAAGACATTACGGCGAGCGCGACTTGTCCCGAATGAGCTAGCTACATTATTTGCCGATCTTCAAGCATAGAAAGGATTCAAATTCTTAGTAACTAAAATATGGATTAAATCGATGATGAAAGCTGCACGTTCTAAAAGCAGCATCAGATTCATAATCTGATGCTGGGAAGTTCGAGGTTTAGTCGCCATGAGCTATGATCATGACAAATTTAAAAGACTCAGAAATAACTTTCAGAAATATGATGGCCAGTACATCATCGGTCACGCGTTAGAAAAGCTGCGTTCGGGCAACGATCCTAATCTGATGAAGAAGTGGAATGGGTGGCTTCCATGGCATCTTATGATGATCATACGTTGGACTCATCAATACGGTGAGGCCGGCGGTAACTTACCTCAGTTTACAGAAGCGAATCTGAGGGATTTTTATAATCAGGTTCACGATCTGAAGACTGATATCCATTTTGACGGTATTGCACAGGGCCAGGTAGTTGATGAATTTTTCAGGCGAACGATATGGTTCCAGCTACCTTATCAGATGCGGATGTACGAGCTTGGAGCAAGCTTCGGAAGGCAACTTATTCTTTTCGTTGATCTCGGTGAAAAGTATAATCTTTCAGAGCTTTTTAGAGGGGTTACTGGGCTAACAGTTCTTGAGTTTCTGGA
Source organism: Pseudomonadota bacterium (assembly GCA_040384265.1). Classification (GTDB taxonomy): domain Bacteria; phylum Pseudomonadota; class Alphaproteobacteria; order Rickettsiales; family UBA3002; genus QFOX01. The sequence goes on from JAZKJM010000005.1 coordinate 596,709, forward strand.
ATGCCATTTTGGCATGTGGGCGGTGTTTGAGCTAGATCCCAATGCTCGATGGATTGATTACCGAAACAGCCAGCTCATTCCTGTAGACCAATGGGAAAGATTCTTCAGATATCTGGGTAAGAACTACCTTCAGTCTCGCGATTTTATCAGAAAACATGTTTCTGGACCGATAACAGAAAGGCTGGGAATTGAGTTCCAACTGCATGAGCACACGCCCTTTGAAAGATACCCCATCTATATGGTAGAAGATCGGCCACATATAGCCTATCAGAGGCTTTCATTAGTCTGTATGGATTGCGGTATTCTAAAGAGGCCGCCAATTTACAGTGCCCCTTAACACGTTGGTTAGACTTTAGGATGCGATATATCCCCGCGATACCTCGTCAAATAATATATTCCACACGATTCCCTAAGGAACCCTTTGCTATGCTAGTAGCAAAAGCGATGAAATCACTTGAGCAAAAAATTACAAAAGGAGACGATATTAATCCTTATCAGAGTAGGTCGCTTATAGATGGTGATACTAGCAGCGCTGTATTCGCCAAAAGAACGGACAGGCTGTGGGCCAGTTGGGGCATAATTCATCTGCATTTGACAGATGAACCCATTATACAAGGCAACTTCTTCTCTAAAAGATCTGATTATCAAGTTTTTGGATTAGTTGATAATCAGAATTTTGTTTTTCTTGATCTGCGACGACATCCAACAGGAGAGGAATATTCAGATCCAGAATTGTTGGATATCATCGCCGAAGACTGGCCACAGTTTTTCTCTCAATTTGAATTAAACGGTATTACTCCAGAGAAGCAAAAGCGTACTGCTTCAGATATTCATCAACTAAGAAAATGGGGCATAGGCAGTCCTGTCACCATCAGAGGAAAAGCTCATATCGAACCTGGGTTTGGGCTAACTTCTGCCGGGACATCACTTAAAGTTCAGATGCTTCTAATGCAGGCCCGACAAGGAATTAGAGAATTGGGTGAGTTAGTAGAATTAGATCCTCAATTTACCCAAGCCGCTGCAGACATAGGGGTTCTGCACCCAACTTTTGGACTTACGATAGGGGAACCTGGTTTGGTGGTGGCTGAGGAAAAATCCGGTCTTGGCTTCAATCTTCATACTCCTACTTTGCCACGCGTCAGTGCTTTAAAAGAAGTGTTTCCCGCTTGGGCAACTAAACGTCTTTTGAGCGGAACCTTAAACTGATCTCAGCAGCAGACGCGCAATCTGACTTCTTCGCTTGAAGCCTACCAACTCATCCGCCAATCCTCATAGTATCGCCGTAATAAAGAGCGGCCTACCCTAGGTCTTTCTTCCAAGCCAATTTCAGTTTGGCATATTTAGGGTTCGCTTCAGCTTGCTTCCATTTCTTATAAAAGATCTCAGCGCTAATTGCCTTCTGCGGGTCTCCTGTCCCTCGCTCCAGTAGCGTGTGTCCGTACCCTCGTATTTCTTTCCACCTTTGTAGTTCGCATATCGCCTGGCCCTGGTGAATCCCATCTGTAAAAACTTTCGCGCCATATCCGCGCCGACAAAGTCGCCAGCTTTTAAGAAAAGCAGAAATTCTCTATAAATAAAGGCGCTACTTTTCTTTGCTTCGGCTGGCGTTTTAAAGCGCCATAAGGCGACTAAGGTGCTTTTATACGGCTCGCAAATAAGCACCCCTTGTTCGCCACGCCCTACCTGATAAAGATTAGGGTGTTCCTTGTAATTGATATACGGCTTCCAGGCATAGTTGGTCTTATCGAAATCGAGATAGCTTGGTTTCCTTTGCATGCACCATTTTTGTGGAAACCCTCATTAAGTATCCATACGGAGTCATGGCTGTAGCTCACCGGCAGCACTGACCTGCTGCGTGCAAACCCTATCGCGTGCTACTATCCATTTGCTCTTCCAGCTTCGAAATACGCAAGTCAGGATCTGGATGGGTACTAAAGAAAGCAGGGCCGGCGCGAGCACCGCTTGCCTGTTTCAGGATATGAAGCACGTCTAACATGGCGCGTGGATCGTAACCAGCCCGTGGCATGAAACGCAAAGCAAGCGCATCGGATTCAAGTTCATCCGCGCGACCATAACGCAGATTGATAAGCTGACCTGCAACAGAAGCAATCTGGCCGCTACTGGCATCTCCACTCGCAACGACTACCGCGCCCGTGAGCCCTTGCGTCAATTGTTGCTTGGCCAGCTGTGCCGCGCTGTGGCGGCCTGCAACATGGCCTATTTCATGCGCAAGCACCCCAGCAAGCTGGTCATCACTTTTCAATCGTTTCAACAGGCCCTGAGTAATGAAAATCTGTCCACCAGGCAGGGCAAAAGCGTTAATAGTCTTGCTATCCCCCAAGAGATGGAACTGGAAGCGCCATTGTGAAATATCTGCCTGATTGGCCGCGAAAAGCTTTGCTCCTACCGATGCTACACGAGTGGATGCCGTTTGGTCCTTAGAAAGCCCACCATACTGGTTGGCCATCGCGGGTGCAGCTTGCAAGCCGAGTGCGATTTCTTGCTTCGTGCTCATCGCTAGATATTGCGTTTTGCCAGTGACGCTATTGGTTTCTTGTGAGCTGCAATAAGAAACAAGGACAATGGCTGCAATGAGCAGACCCATACCGAGACTACCGCGTCGACGCGGACCTTGAGAAATGTACATCATGCATCCTGTCTAAAAGGTCGTATAATAAGAAGCGACAAGGAATTGCAGCGCAACGAATATATGCAGAGCCTCAGTCTGATCTTAATTCCGCTATTCCGCGAAGATTCTACCCTTTCGGGCAATAGCTAGGGCATCAAGCCTAAAACCTAACCGGTGGTGAGCTCTGTCTGTAAATCCGCCCTCTTAGGAGTTCGAAGGTTCAAATCCTCCCCCTCCACTAGATTGTTTTATAACAATAATTTGACTAAAATGGCTTCCTCAAAAAGGAGGCCATTTTTGCTTCATGGGGCACTGGTGGGGCATTTGAGCGAAGAAAATGACGCTAACGATCTATATCATCAAAGATGCTTCTACCGGCATTGCTTACTACAGAAGGAGCTTTGCCAGTTATTAGGGGGTCGTAGGAGCTTTGAGGATTATATTTCTCATTTAGCTCCTCAATAACACTTCTTACCTCGTACAGGCGATATTCTGCCTTACTAGCTATTTCTGAATCTGAGCTGGTAGTAAAATATTCAAGGGAGCTGGTGATATCGCTGAATACATCATCAGGATCAGAATCATTTTCCCATCCATCTTTAAGTTCATCAACAATATCTTCAAGATTAGAAAAAAGATTATCCGATAGTTCATTTAATAAAGATTCTTTTTCTACTTCTGTGATCAAGCCTTGCAACGCTGAACTAGTTATAAATTTTGTCGAATGATATTCGAAGGCTTGAGCGCGAACTTTAGCAATCACCTCCAAACGAATTTCTTCATCAAGCTTATTATCATCACGTAGTCGCTTTAAGATTTTTATATTTGTATCACTGGGGCCAAGATAAAATCTGATGCCTTCGGGCAAAGCAGCAACATTTTCCACTTCTGAAAAATATTGTAGTAAAAAGTCAACCGAACAGCGGTTTGCTAAAAATTCGCGGACTGGATTAGACCAAGGATATTGCGACGGTGGAATCTTCTTAAGTCTCTCAATTATGCCATCAAATCTATCATGCGGAATGATAATTTTCGCCCCCTGAACATGCATGTTTCCACAGGTTACCTCTCGCATTAGACGGTCTGTTTTAACACCCGATAGATAAATATCTATGAGCTCAGGATTTACCGCCACATAAGACGCAAATGCGTCTTGAATGGTAGGATGCCTGAACTGCCAGCATTGTCCTTTTTCTTGATGAACCAATTTTAAAAGTGAATCTGCAAGGCTTTTTAAAGCAGTCTTAACCTTACCTGGCGTAGATTCCATCATTGCTATGGTACTAAGGGTAGCCTTATCTTCCTTCAAAGGTATGCTTAAGGAGCCACCATTGATGAAGAGTAATGCTATTGCAGCCTTTTCATTAGGCGATAGCGAACCAATAAGATCTTCAATAACACTTGTAGGGTTAGCAAAGAAGTCTAATACGCCTTCTTTTGTTGCAGAAAATTTTTGGGTGAATTTTTTATTTCCAAAACGACGCGCTATCTCAGGTAAAAAGCGAGGAGTTTTTGCTGCATCATTTAAATAAGACTTTACCTGCGTACGAAAATCCTTGGGCTGATTTCCAAGTTTTACATGGTTATAAAGTATTTGTTGCCGCTCGGACTCACTCAACTTCTCAACTTCGATAATAACTCTGCTATCATCGAATAATTCGAACCCAGATATTTTTAGTTCTTCTTTCGCATATTTAAAAATGTAATCGCGAGACGTAAAAATTACTCGTGCCCCTTGCTTAATAGCCGCCTTTAGAGAGGGCAGTCGCTGATTCCATTCCTTTACTCTATTACTGTCGTACTGTGTTGCGCCGAATGCATCATCGACCCATAAAAACTGCTTAGGTTCTTGCGGGTTCCATAGTTTAGTTAAGTCCTCTGGCGCGGATAAAATTAAAGTTTGCATGTCCCACTCATCCGCAGCGGATAACGCCATAAGATTGGCAATCATTGTTTTGCCACTTGCAGGTTCGCCAAGTAATAAAACAAACCCGTGCTCGGTCAAAGCCTTCGCGCATTTTCTATAAGCTTCTGTAGGCACAAAACATGCTAAATCTGGTGCTATAGATTCAATAACCGAAATCGCTTGCTGAAAAGCTTGATGAGTTACAATTTGCGTAAGATCTCCCAATCCATAAATACGTGGAACTAATCTTCTAAGCTTGGGATTTTCTGCAATTACGCCCTCTACCCATGTAGATCCAAAGATAACGACATTTTTTATTCCTAGACTTGTTATTTTCTTCTGAATCTCTTCAAAAGCAACCCCGCTCAATATGTGGTTAGTTACAAGAATATAATTATCGACCAAACCTTGTGCTACAAGGCGCTTAATTTTTGGAAATTCTGTTTTTAACTTATCGACTGTAAGTGAGTTGTTAGCTTTAGAAGTGTGTTTGCACTGAATAGTAAAATTGCCAACTAACACTGTGTTATTATTTGGTTTCCAGTCTCCGTGAAAAACTGCATCACGCCCACCATCATGCCCAGGAGCAAATACTTGTAATGTTTGCCCCATCACTTCGCGCAATATCGTGGCCGCTAGATCTTGAAAAGCATTCCATCCAAGCTTGTGTAAGTCGAACTGAATTGTCATATACAACCTGTGGCTTTAATCTTATAAAGCAAATTAGATGTGATTTGGCCAGGGGTAGTTATGAAACTAGCAAGAGTTAAAGTCAAAAACCTGAGATGCATTGATGAATTAGAATTTTTCCCTGAAGATTTTACGACTTTAATTGGGCCTAATAACGCAGGAAAATCTAGCGTCCTACGCGCAATTGAATTGTTTTTGAATCAAGAGAAACCTTTGTCTGATGAGTGGCATAAAGACAAAAGAGATGTCGACATAGAAATAGAGGCTGACTTCAGCGACATAAAAGACTGGGAGAGAGATAAACAGGGCGTTTCCGGCCTAATACACGATAACAAAATATGTCTGCGTTGCTTATATAGCTTCGAGGATAACAAAATTGAGGCGACTTATGAAGCGTATCTGCCCGCAGAAACTATAGGCGGTTGGACTGAAGAATGGGCTGGTTTACCTGATCAATACAGAGCGTTCGCAACCGAATTGGCATTAAATGGCAGAAACTGGAAAACCAAAGCCAATCAGGAACGTATCAAACAACTAATAAGAGAGCGTCTTCCTGCCGAAGTGCAAACGGGCGATCCTACATGGACGTCTAATGGTATCAGCATCAATGCGGCATTACAGCAAGCACTGCCTCAAGCTCAATTAATACCGGCTAACCGTGATGCGAGTGAAGATGGCAAAGTAGGCACTAAGTCAGCTTTCGGACTTTTACTAAAAAAGATTATCCTGCCCGCAATAACAAGCTCTGAAGAATACCAAAGCTTGCTTTCAGCAGTGGGGGTTCTTGAAAGACGACTTAAAGGAATCGAAGTGGATCAGCTCCCGGAAGTTAAGCTATTGGTGGATAGTATCACAGCAAAACTTTCGGAATTAATTGCGGCAAAGGTAACAGTAGGCATGGATTCTCCTGATGCTGAAAAGTTTATCGCATCAAGCGCATCTCTTCGATTGGATGATGGTGCTGATACTAGAATCTCGCTAAAAGGACACGGTTTACAGCGCGCACTAGTTTTCGCATTATTAGAAACATTGGCTTCACAAAGCGCCTTACAGCATGTGGAAGGTGAAGATCCGCAGTCGCGCAGCACGATTCTTTTATTCGAGGAGCCTGAATTATTTATTCATCCCCATCTTATGAGGAGATTGAAAGATACACTAACAACAATTTCCAAACGTGACGATTGGCAAGTTATTGCAACTACGCACTCACCTTTTATGGTCAATGTCTCAGAACCTTGTTCGTTAGTTATTCATAGACGTGCTGATGCAGCCAGTCCTCCACGAAATAAACAATTACGAGAAGATCCTTTTATTGAGCACGCAGGCGAGCGAGAAAGACTGCGTGCACTTCTAGATTTCCACCCGACAGTTTGTGAAGCTTTTTTTGCTAAGCATGTCGTCTTAGTAGAAGGTGATACAGAAATTGCCGCTTTAACACGTCAACCAAAATTGCTTGAATTAGCTGGTATACCTGAGGCAGATTACAAGGATGTCACTTTAGTGAGTTGTGATGGTAAATGGACTATACCCTCTATAGCTAGGCTGCTAAATCGTTTTGAAATACCTTATCGCGTCGTCCATGATTGTGACCGGCAAGATAGAACAGATGAAGAACTAGAACAAATAACGCCCTTGGATCCCTATAAAGCAAATGCCAAGATAGCGAGTATCGTTAATGCTACCAACTTACATGTAGTAGATGATACTTTTGAACATGTTCTATTGTGGGACACCGCACCATCTAAAGATAAGCCCTATCGGGCCTGGAAACAAATTCATGCATTATGCCATGAAAGGACAGATCTAACCCACGCGCCTTTGCTGTTAGAAGTATTACAGTTTGTATATAGGCCATTTGAGGAAGTGCCGCTTGTTAATAGAAATATTACTGCCTAGTGCCCCATATTTGCCCCAAGCTGTAACCATGAAATGAGTTTCATAAGAAAATGCGGCTCAAAATAGATTCTGAGGGCAGATTACATATCCGCCAACTATCTCATTTCAGATTTCAAATCTGGCGCAAAGAAGGATGATTTTAGCTGTGCCAGCTGGACTCACGAAGGATGAAAAGCGCACTCCAGCCTTAAACGATGAAAGCTAGTAATAGCAGCAAGCGCCACTATATAGCTTTCCTTGTAAAGGAACGCACTATGATCCCCATTTCCATCCTCGATCTGGCGCCTATTGTTTCGGGTAGCCATGCCGGACAAGCCTTACGCAATACGCTTGATCTTGCACAGCATGCTGAAAAACAGGGTTACCATCGCTATTGGCTTGCCGAGCATCACAACATGATTGGCATTGCCAGTGCTGCAACCGCAGTTGCCATAGGATATATAGCATCGGGCACAAATACTATCCGGGTCGGGGCTGGTGGGATCATGCTGCCCAATCATGCCCCTTTAATCATTGCAGAACAGTTCGGTACCCTTGAGGCACTTTATCCTGGCCGGATTGATCTTGGCCTTGGACGTGCTCCAGGCACTGATCCGTTGACAACCCGCGCGTTACGACGCGCTCCTGAAAGCGCTGAACAATTTCCGCGCGATGTTATGGAATTGCAGATGTATTTCGAAGAAGCGGAGGAGAAACAATCCATCCGCGCGGTTCCTGGTATGGGATTGCATGTGCCGATCTGGCTGCTCGGATCAAGCCTGTTCAGCGCCCAACTAGCCGCGGCCCTTGGCCGCCCCTTCGCCTTTGCTTCGCACTTTGCTCCAGAGCACTTGCTGGATGCAATTGCCCTTTACCGCCGTCAGTTCCAGCCTTCTGCCACTTTGCAGGAGCCGTATGTGATGGCAGGATTGAATGTTTTTGCCGCAAATAGCGATGAAGAAGCACAGCATCTGTTCACGTCCTTGCAGCAGCAATTTCTGAATCTTCGGCGAGGAACGCCCGGTCAGTTACCCCAGCCTATTGCTTCATTGGATACGGTGGCCAGCGACGCCGAGCAGATATTAGTAGCACGCTCACTTCGCTATTCGGTAGTCGGAAGTAGGGAAACCATCGGCAGAGGCTTGAATAGGTTCATCGAACAAGTAAAACCCGATGAAATCATGGCAACGGCGATGATTTATGATCACAAGGCGCGCTTGCGTTCGTTTGAAATACTTGCTGAAGTCATGCGGTAGTTTTTTACGTTCCTTAGTACAGTCCGAAATTGTGCTAAAAAAGAGTTTAGCGAATTTTACGAAGAATGTCTTCTAAGCGCACACCCAAAGCTTGGCATAGCTTTAAGCACGTCAGAATTGTCGGCGTACGTTTTTTCCCTTCGAGAAGGCCGATAGCTGATCGGTGAATACCAGTCAGCTCAGCCAATTTATCATGAGACAAGCCCTTCTCCTTTCTGAGTTTTTTAAACTCATCAAGCAACTTGCTAACAGCCTGTTCTGGTTCCTTCTTCATAAAAACAATAATCTGCTTATTGACATTAAAAGAAACGCGACTATAGTCGCCAAATGATGAACAACAACACACAATTCGAAACAAATGACTCTGGCACGATAGAAGCCCTATGCGAGCTTTATATTACCAAGCATGCAGAGCTGAAAAACAAGCCCAGCTCGGTGAAGCTGAACCGCCATCTCATCCAAAAGCATATTATCCCCTACTTCGCTGGTCGGAAGATCACGGAGATCACGAGCCGGGATATCTGCGAGTTCCAGTATCATCACCGGAACACTCGCACGCAGGCGAATCGGTTGCTCGAGCTTCTATCAAAGATGTTCAACCTCGCCGAAATCTGGGGACTTCGCGAATCAGGCAATCCTTGCCGGAACATTGATCGCTTCAAAGAACGCATAGTAACCCGCTTTTTATCGCCCGAGGAGATCATCTGCCTTCAAAAGGAACTGGATCGCCAGAAGCGCACGACGCCCCATGCCGCGGCGGCTATTCGCCTTCTGCTGCTTACCGGCTGCCGCAAGAGCGAGATTCTTGCCATGAAGTGGCAGGATATTGACCTGAGGCAAGGCGTTTTGACGCTGCATGACTCAAAGACTGGCATGCGAATGGTCCCGCTCAATCACTCAGCGCTGGATGTCATCAAGAAGATTCCACGCGTGGGTGACTGCCCTTACGTGATTGCGAACCCACGCACCGGCAAGGGCATGAATGACTTGAACCGCACTTGGCGCCGCGTGCGCAAATATACCAAGCTGGAGGATGTACGGCTGCATGACCTGCGCCACACCTTTGCCAGCCGTGGGGTTGAGGCAGGCCTGTCGCTTATCGTAATCAGCAAGCTGCTTGGCCATAAACAGCTACAAACCACCCAGCGCTATGCGCATCTGGCATTCGCGGATGCGTTGGCCGCCAGCAACCGAATCGCAGGCTTCATGCCGCATTAGATATTTGTTTCAGTTGATTTAGAGAAAGGCACAAGTTAAGAATTTAATTAGAAGCAGTTATTTAGCTGCTTCTGGGGCGTTGTAACCCCTAACGTTAGCGGTCCTAGTGCACCGCTAAGCACTCCTCTTCCATTATGGTCGAGGAGGCGCATGTGTATGTTCAGGGCGAAAGCCTAAAGACATGCGCGGTCTCTCCT